>JAUWNJ010000059.1 GCA_030612725.1 Planctomycetales bacterium | reverse complement strand
TCCGTCAATGGTATGTCCGGCGGGTGGGGCCGGAGTTTCACACTCGCAGCCGAGAGCAATGTGAGCCTGTCGCTGTGGTACAATTTGACACAGACGAACGCCTATGAGCCGGACGAATATTCCGACGCGATGGTGAGCGTTGACGGACAGTTGTTCGGTACGGATGGTAACGACTACGTGGTCAGGATTACCGGAGACGGCGAATACGGCGACCCGATAACCACCGGATGGGTGCACGCCGAGGTAAGCCTGGGGGTGCTCTCTGCGGGCAGCCACACGCTGAGAATCGGCGCTTACAATAACAAGAAAGACCACTACCTGGAAGCGACGGAGATGATCATTGACGACGTAAAGATAGCTACCGTCCCGCCGCCGTACTGGGCCGACGCAGCAGCGCCAACCAGCGTTACCGTTCGCAGAGGCGCGGGCGTGGGCGGCTCGGACCGCGTTACCGTCATCTGGGCCGACGGCGATATCCAGAAGCAGTGGCTTCAGGTTACCGTCAAGGCCAACCTCGCCACACTTCTGGCAAGCCCCGACGTGTTCTATTTCGGCAACGCGGTGGGCGATTCGGGCAACTCGACGACGGATACGGCGGTTAACACAATGGACGAGATGCGCGCCAGACTCGACCCGCACAAGAGCCTGCTTAATCCGGCGGACATTGAAAATCCTCACGATTACAATCGCAGCGGCGTGGTCAGCACGATGGACGAGATGATCGCCCGTCTGAACAACACGACCATGCTGAACGACCTGAACCTGATTACAGCGCCGTGAGCGCCGGCCATTCTTACTGGCGGCCAAGGGATAGGTGTGTACTTAGCGAGGCAGGCAGGGAGTTTATGGGATGAATAAGCGGCTGGCTTTTCTTGCCGTCAATGGAGAGGTGAACACAGATGGGACGAACGACAAGTGCGCTGTTAGTGGCGTTGGCTGTTGTGGTTACGGCGTCTCTGCTGGTTCTTGTAAGCGGTAATAACGAGGAGGCTGGGATTGTTCCAGGCCCGGGAGCCGAAGGAACCGTCGTCGGCACGTCGGCAGGATCGCCCATCAATTTGACCTCCGAGGGCGGCTACACGCCCCTGCCGCCCGACACGGTCCGCATTTGGGACTCACGGAAGCAGTACGGTCCCGGCCTGAGGATGACTCTGGTTGAGTGGGTGGACCGCGAGGATTGGATCCAGGTGCCCTACGGCACCACGGGGGTTGACTTGCTCTACGACACGGTACTCGAGGGCGACAACTTCTATCTCGACTTCGCCTGGGGAAACACTTCCGCGCCCAAATTGTACGCCAAGAAAATGGCGGACGGCACGCCGTCGCGGCGTAACAAACTCTACGGCGTGTTCCTGACGGGCGGTTTGGCGCTTTTTACCGGCGAGACAGAATACGTACGGGTCCTGGCGAGCGGCCCGGATGAGGCCACCATAGAGTTTCGCACTTCCATCGACCGCTACCCACAGGGCGACCAGGTAACCAGGTGGCGCGTACTCGGCGGGAAGCCGTGGATGGAGATGACGCCTGTCGAGCATATAACCATGTTGGGCATGCACGGGGAAAGCCGCATCGTTATTTGTCCGGAGGCGGGCGGAGGCGGTCAGGACTATCTCTACGACGCCCTTAAGCATCCCGAGGATCACAACATGACTATATGGACACCGGCTGCCAGCAAGATGCTTCTGGACTTCATCATGGACGACGACACGATTTGGGTCTTGATATGGACCCCGGTCGCGGGCCAGAACCAACGGTGCGAGCTTAGTCCTTACAACGGCGCCTGGCACTCCGGCTGGAGCAGCATCGGTGAGGGAGATTGCAGTATCCTCGTTTCCGCTTCGTTCGCACACCTGAAGGGAGAAAAGGTCGCCATTGGTATCCAGCGGATCGGGCACTGGAACTATCAGAGGATCAATGCGACCGTCCAGGCCGGCGAGGATTACAACGGCAACTTCACTTACGCTTATCAGGGTACTGTAACAGGTTCGCCCTTCTCGACGAATGGTCCCTGGTGGCCGATGTACCCCGGCAAGTGGCGAATGGTCGGCTGCATCGACGGCCAATACTATACACAGGAAACGACTGTCACTCAGGCCGACGTGGGCCAGTCGAGTTTCACCTTCCACTGCCCGGTGGCGGGAACCTTGGAATATGTCATGTTCTATCTGTACGACCGTACCGACCAGACGCCCCCGAACCTTTACACAGTGATGGACATTTACCGGGGCGCGATCCAGCCGGTTGCCGGGCCTGTCGGACGGTACGTATTCTACAACAATTCGTCCTTCGACGGGGATAATCCAGCCGCCAACGCCGACGATGACGACGCCATCGCAACCGACAAGTCGGCCTTGCTTCCGGGCCTGACGGCGGCGTTCGCCAATTACACCAGTTACAGCCGGGGAATCAACGGTATTATGGTGGACATCCCCGATCTGCCGACCATACCGGAGATTACCGCGTCCGACTTCACCTTCAAGGCCGGCAACGACAACAATCCGGACCAATGGGCCGACGCAGCAGCGCCGAGCAGCGTTACCGTCCGCAGGGGCGCAGGCGTGGACGGCTCGGACCGCGTTACCGTCATCTGGGCAGACGTCGCCATTCAGAAAGAGTGGCTTCAGGTTACCGTCAAGGCCAATCTCGCCACGCTGCTGGCAAGCCCCGACGTGTTCTATTTCGGCAACGCCATGGGCGATTCGGGCAACTCGACGACGGATACGGCGGTTAACACAATGGACGAGATGCGTGCCAGACTCGATCCGCACAAGACCCTGTTAAATCCGGCGGACATTGAAAATCCTCATGATTACAATCGCAGCGGCGTGGTCAGCACGATGGACGAGATGATCGCCCGTCTGAACAACACGACCATGCTGAACGACCTGAACCTGATTACAGCG
>JAUWNJ010000023.1 GCA_030612725.1 Planctomycetales bacterium | reverse complement strand
ACGGATAGCGACGCCATAAGTCCTTGGTGGCCTTGGGGAAAGTTTTTTTGGAATTTTTCGTTCGCCCGATTTTTACGTTCGCGTTTGCGCGCGCAGATGCGAACACAGCGCGATCAAGGTGGCGTGCTAGCCGCGACCGGTCTTCGACCCTGAGGCTCAGACCCGAAGGGTAGGGAGCGGGATATTTCTACAACTTGGCGAAGGCGGGTGTTCCGGTTAGTATGTTACGCCATGACAAAGCCACCGCAATTAGTACAGTCCCTCACAGAACGATTCGCACGACACCGCGACGATTATCACAGAGGCATACAAGGAGCATCAAAGTGAATTACTGGATAGACCTATTTACAGGAACAACTTGGGATGAGTTTCGCAAAGACGGGGCTAGCGTAAGTGGTTTTCGCCACCGTATGCGGAACACCGTGAGCAAAATCCAGCAGGGAGATATACTGCTTTGTTACATGACAGGTGTAATGCGATGGGTTGGTGCGCTGGAAGTTCTTGGCCCAAGTGATGACAAGCGCCACATCTGGAGCGTTGCGGATTTTCCGGTTCGTCTAACAGTCCGGCCCCTTGTAATGCTGGATGCAGAAAACGGTGTTCCGATGGAACATCTGGAAGGGCGTGTCGAGTTCTACGAATTTCCGGCTGACCGCGGCAAGTTCAAGGGTTTTCTCAGGGGTAGCCCAAGGGTTTTTAAACGACCGAAAGATGGTGATCTGCTCGTAGAAATGCTACGGGGGGCTGAAAAAAATCCAGTTGCGCGTCCGGTCGATCCGGCGAAGCTTGCACGTAAGCCACTTTTTAAAGTGCAAAGAAAAAAAGGCAGGAAGGCCATTGAGGCTTTGGTCAGCATCCCCGAGCGGGAGGATATCGAGGGGGACACAAAGACCGCCGATGGTGAAAGTTCGACCGCATCTTCAACTCAACACGTGGAGATTCAGTATCGTTTGTTACGCCTCGGATCTGATATGGGCTTCAATGTTTGGGTTGCACGTAATGATCGTGGAAAAACCTATAACGGCGAAACGTTAGGAAATATGTCACGAATGGTCGAGGCGCTTCCTACCCAATTCAACGAAGCGACTAATAAAACAATCGAACTCATAGATGTTCTTTGGTTGAAGGGTAATTCCATCGTTGCAGCCTTTGAACTGGAATGTACCACTGCTATCTATTCCGGGCTGCTGCGTATGAGCGATTTGTTGGCCTTGCAACCTAATCTGAATATAAAGTTATATATCGTCGCACCCGATGAGCGAAGAGACAAAATCGAGCGAGAGATTATGAGGCCGACTTTCAATTTGCGAGAAAAGCCTCTTTCAGAAATATGTGGGTTTCTCCCTATTTCAGATCTGACGGAAAAAATTAAAGGTATCCAAAAACTGGGGCTTACATCTTCAATGAAACCGGATTTCTTGGAGCAAGTAGTCGAATATTTCACCGACGAAGAATAGGACTGGAGCCGACTCTTTCGTTGCACAAGCAGTTTATGAATTGTACGGCCTGACGGACGAAGAAATTGCGATTGTTGAAGAGGGTACGGGTTGACAGGCCCGAAGGGCCGGAGGATGGTAGCCGGTGGCGTGAGCCACCGGAAAAAGTCCCCCAATAAATTCAGCCCCGACGGGGCGGCGGAGAGGCTCGCCACGGGAAAAAAGTTTCCATCGCCCCGTTGGGGCTTGAGATTTTGGGCCGTTGACCGTGGGCTTACGCCCACGGCTAACTTCTTTCGCCCTTTCAGGGCTGGTGCTGATCGCATGGTCTCGCTGGTCGAGTCGATGCTTGATTTGCACAGGCAGCCCTGGAAAAACGGGCGCCCCCGTTACCCCAAGGCACAGGCGGCAGTTCAGGATTACCAGGAGGCGGTTGGGATTTTCGAGCGAGCCGTCCGGCCCGGTTTACTCGGCGAGCGCGTACGATAATTCTTCTCAATAAATTCATCAACCATCACAAAAGATTTCTCCAGTTGGCCCCGACGGTCTGCTAGTTTCTTGATTTGGGCCTGGACCTTCGGGAGTATCCCATTCCGGCGCGAGTAAGAAGTTAGCATCGCACCCCATTTGTAATTGGTTACATAAAGTCGCTTCGATGTATTCCGGACTTTGTTGACGATTGCCTTCCTCTGGGCAAGTGTCATGAATTTATGCCTAGGCCAGAATTTTCGCTTGCGGAGTTTTTCGACTCGCTTGGCACTTTTTTTGCAGGGTGAATCGACCACCTGTTCGTATCGTTTGATGAATGCGTTGATGACCGGAACGGCCTTTGCGTTGGCCTGCCTGGACTGGTGCGTCCTGACAATGTCTATTATCCGAAGCGACTTAATCAGCTCGGTCATCAAACGGTCCGTTGAGCCGAGACCGCTTAACTTCTCCATCACACTGTCAAGATGCTTCAAGGCACAGCGGGCGTAATCCTTTTTGGCAGCCCCCCATGCCCCATCGTCCGAAATGGGTTTCTTACCCTGCAGGGGCTTGCCGGTGCCGGGACTGTAATAGACGCCTTTCTTGACGCATTTATAAACCTCAAGCAGAAACGAGACGAACCGTATCTTTTCCAGGGGACGATGCCGATATGTTCCCTTTCCGGCAGCGTCAAAGTCCCAGTATCCCTCGATTTTGTCGTATCGCTTCGATCCGCGGAAGATCCTTCGCCGTCTGCCCGGCCCGGGGCGCTTTTGGGCATACTTCAGGAGTTTTCTGACCGTGGTCTCGGCTGCAAGGTGACTCCCAATCCGCCGATATGCTTGCGATTGAAGCATCAGCACTTCCCAGCAGTACGAAAAACCACGCTCATCGTAGTCAATTCTCGCCGTTTTCCGAAGCAAGTCGTTGTACTTACCGTCCTTGTACAGATTGCGCAGGACAACGACAAAATCAGATTCGGTAATCGACAAACCTGTCGTCGGTTGCCGACGTACATAGGGAGTAGTGGATGTGGAGGTTGCAGGCTGCTCTTGACGCGGAGCACCGGAACCTATTGCCCAAACCACAGCAACCGTACAAATTACCGCTATAAAACGAGGCATGACTACACTGGTCCTTGCTCGCCTTCCGTAAATCCACTCGACATCTTCCGTCATCGGCAACAAGAAGGTCGCATCTTGACCGAGATTCTCTCTCTTTTAATTATTATACACTGTTTTTTGTATCTAGTCCAAGCCAACACTATTTTATTAAACACGACATTTAGTGAATCGGGGCGAAACTTATTGTAAAAATTATTTTCGCAAGCCGGATTTCCATTGACAAAACAAGAGGTTAAGGATAGATTTACAATAGACGCACCGGGTCAGTGGGCCGGCACTTCATCCATAGATCATATCTTTTTGGTGTCAGCAGACGTGCGTTGAATGCTTTTGTCGGATAGAGTTGCGATGGAAGTCTGGTTTATCGGATTTCGAGCATGTCCTGCATCCCTGCTCAGGTGTGAACGTGATGGGTGTTACCGTTGAAGTAATCCGGGGTCCTGATAAGGGCAGAGTCTTCCAGATTGACGACGAAGCCGTTATCGGCCGCAAGAGCGAGTCTCTCCCTATGACAGACGGTACCGTTTCGCGCGAACATGCACGCCTGAGTATGCACGATGAAAGATGGACAATCGAGGATGCCGGTTCGGCAAACGGAACGTTCCTCAACGGTTCGCAAATAAAAAAAGCGACCCCCGTACAGATTGGCGACCAGATTCGTTGCGGTACGACTCTTCTGGTGTTCGGCGGTTCGGCTTCACGGGCGACGCCGATGAGGATGAACGGGTCCGACAAACACCTGACCGATGCCGCAATAGTAGCGACTGTCCCCGCCAATGACGACTCGATAATTATCCCCACTCCCGAAGCCGGCGCAGAAGCAATCGAAAACCTCCGCATCCTTTACAACCTCGCCACAGAACTGACATCCGCCTTCGACCTGGACACGCTGTTGCAGCGAACCATAAATGTAATCTTCAAGGTTGTCCCCGCCGACCACGCATTTATCCTCATGGTCGATGAAGAAGGCCGGTTTATCCCCAAAGCCGCCAGGTACCGCAACGAACCGACACCCGACGCATCCAGTGAATCACCGGTGAAATCCGCTATTCCTGATATTTCCACCATCCCCATAAGCCGGACAATTATCAACGAGGTCCTTACCAAGCAGGTCGGTGTATTGAGTTCCAATGCCATGCGTGACAAGCGTTTCGGACCCGGAAAGAGCGTCCTTGAATACGGGATTCGTTCCGCCATTTGCGCACCGATAAAAGGTCTGGACAGAATTCTCGGCGTCATCCACATTGATTGCGGCGTTTCCGACCACATTTACTCAACGGAGCAGTTACGCCTATTGACCGCCATCGGTTACCAGACCGGTCTTGCAGCGGAAAACGTCAGATTATACGAAGCCGCTGTGAAAAGCGAACGACTGGCCGCCATTGGAGAAACCGTCGCCTTCCTCAGCCACCATATCAAAAACATCCTTCAGGGGCTTCTCGGCGGGACTGATATTGTGGAAAAAGCCATTACCGAAGGTAACGCCAAAAAGGCCGCTGACGCCTGGCCTATCGTCCGTCGAAGTCTGGACCGAATCAATGCCGTCATCCTCAACATGCTGGCGTTTTCAAGGTCTAAACAGCCGCTTCGGGAATTGGTCAATGTCAATCATATCATCAACGAATGTATCGATCTGATGACACCTTATGCCGACGAGCGAGGCGTGGCAATAATAACCGACATCAACGACCTGCCGGAAATACCGGCAGACCCAACCGGTTTTCACCAGGCGCTGCTGAACCTTGTAACGAACGCCCTCGACGCCATAAGCGATAATACCGGAATCATTACCATCTCAAGCCGATCCGACCCCGCCAACCAACAGATTATCGTCAGCGTCGCCGACAACGGCGTCGGAATCGAGCCTGATCAGATCGACCGGATTTTCGACATCTTCCACTCGACCAAGGGGCAGAAAGGAACGGGGCTGGGTCTGGCGGTAGCGAAAAAAGTTATCGACGAACATGGCGGGAAAATTGATGTAACCTCACCGGCTGGGGAAGGAACAACCTTCACCGTAACACTCTCAACAAACCCGGACAAACTCCGCTCCCCGGACGACACCCATACGCCGTAAATTCGGCACGTTATACCACCGGCATTTAATTACTTAAACCGACCGATTTCTTCTGCCCCGAAGGTCGCGGCGGTATGAAAAGCGGCCTCGGGATTGTGTCGTTCACTCCGAGGCCGCTGAACATACCGATTAGCAAATCGGATTTACTCGGATGCCTTCCAGTCGCTGTACACGACGTCGAAGTACAGGTCATCTCCGGGCAACGCCAGGATTTTTTCGAGTTTGAAGATTTTACCGTTGATCGGCAGGCGGACGCGAATGGGCGTAACGCCTGCTGCCTGTGCTTCGGTGGTCATCTTCACGTTAAACTGTTTCTGCATTCTCTGCGCCCGTCTTGCCGCATCACGCACGACGACCTTTCCGCCCCGGTCGGCCGACATGCTGGTGAATTCCTCAACCGGGCGGAGCGTACCTGTAAAACCGCCTTTCGGTGCGGCGAAAAGCCCGCCGGGCCGACCGTACTTACCCTCGGCCGGCGCGTAATAATTCGCCATCACGTGCATCGCCGGAGTGTTCAGTTTCGGTAATTCCACGTGCATCTTCCCGCTGGTCGGAGCCGTTTTTTCCGGCGTTTCCACATAGACAAGTTCCACCGGGAAACTCGCCAGTTCCCTCGCGCCGACGGCGCTGCGGATTAGCGGAATCAGCACGTTTTTCTTCTCGTCCACTGCCGGTGCGACCATCTTACCACCGACGGACGCGGACCATATATCGGCCCCTGCCGGCATCTTCACCCGCAGGAACTGGTTGCGATTGTTTCGGACAGTGTAGATCGCCCTGGTCATTCGCCGCCCGTCGGGCAACTGCATTATCGTGTACATCGCGCTATCGACGATAGTTACCAGCACGCTTACCTCGCCGTGCTTCTTGACCGTCAGCGGAATGCTGAATTTGTCGCTGACGTAGCGGAAACCGAGCAGGATCGGCTGATTCGTCATCGCCGATATCGACGACGGGAGACGCTTGACGTCGATAACGGTTGCGCCGGAGACTTTACCGGCTTTGATTTCAACGTTGGCAAGGGCGATTACGCCCACGAAACCTTTCTCGCGCTCGACGCCGTCGGCGCGAAGGACCGGAATCTCGACCGCGCCGGCCGACTGCATCTCATAGGAAATCCGCAGGTTATAAGGCCCAATGACCTCGCCGCGAGGAAGGACCACCAGTTGCCCCTTGTCCACGCGCCAGTCATACACATTCCGGCCTACGACTTCCAGAACGCTGACGCCTTCCGGAACGGTCAGTTTCAGTTCCTTCACTGCAGTGTGAAGAATGTTGAAATCCACCGACTCGGTGCAGATGAGGATTCCTTCAGCCACCGCCACCAGCGTCCGTGTTTCGGCGTAGAGTTTTGTCGGAGCGGCTTTGACTTTGGGCAGGGCGCGCTGCCAGGTGATGTTGACGCCCACGCCCGAAGCGATAGCGGCGGCGACGGTAGTCTTTCCGTCGGCGACCAGCGTTACCAGCGATTGCGCACCGGCGACCTTCACGTCAACGTCCTTACCGGCGACCGTCAAATCCAGAACGCTCGAACAATGCGGCGTGCTGACGAAACTGACGCTGCTTGCGCCGGTGCTTTTACGGACGGCTACGGAAAATTCCAGTGCGATGTCCATACGCCCGGATTTCTCCGTCAGCAATTCATAAACGCTGCCGGTGCTGTGAAGGTACACGCCGAGAGGGAGTGTTACTTTTTTGACGGCTACGCCGGCGGGAAGGATCGGTATCCGCTTCCAGCCTTTCTTGCGCAGGATGTCGAGTTTGACATTGCGGGTGAATTCCGCGCCGTCGGCCGACAACGTCCCGACGTATTGGCTGGAGGTAATAATATAATCCGCCGGCGGGGGGATTTCGGGCTTCTCCTTGGGCTTTTGTCTGCGCACGGACCATTCCAGAAGGACTTTAAATTCCTTCCATGGCAGGTTGACCATCGTTTTGTCCATACCATCCAGGTCCTTCAGTTCCACGCCGAGAAGTTCCTGCACATCCTTCCAGGGAACCGTCAGGACATTTGGGTCTTTCACAACCCCCGGCTTGCCGTATCCGGTAATCTTGACGAATTCGGCCCAGCTGAGGATTACCTTGCTCTCACCGTCGCCTGCTTTTGCTTTGTCCGGTTTGGCAGCGAACAACGAAGCCGTCAGCCCCAATACACACACAGCCATTACCATTACCTTTGCTCGTTTCATCTTGATGCTCCTTTCTGTTGATATTCTGCACGAATGACCATTTTGTCGGACGGTTTCAGCAGCGTCCGTTCAAATCTGAAAAGTCGCCCCACGCGGGGCACTTCGATATTCTGCGGAACCTCGACGAACCCGACGCTCGCCGGCGTTTCGCGCCAGTGCTGCATAGCGCCGGCCTGGACGACTGTCAGGTGTCCGCCCGCGTATAGCAGCAGATAACCCTCGTGCGCGAGGTTTATAGCGTTGCCGCTTATATCCAGCACGTTGCCCTTGTCGCCGGCGTAGGAGAGGTTAGCGAACATTTCGTTGGACAGGCGAGCGTCGGTTCCGACGATGGTTTCCTGGAGGCGGGCGTTGGTTTCCGCCACCGACCCGCTGCGGCGGGACGACTCGGCCTCCAGTTCCACCAGTGCGCGAAACTGGGCCTCGTTAATCACAGCCCAGTTGACGTTATTGCTGCCACGCCTGAACCGCACGCCAAGCGCAGCAGTGGCGCGGGCATCGGCGTTGACATTGAGGCTGTGAACCGCAACCTTCTGGTCAAGATTGTATCGGAGTTTCGAGATAAGTTCGCGGCTGCTGACCCGTTGCCCCCCCAGCATGAGCGTCCCGCCATCGGGGACCGTAATGGTCGTCTTCAGGTCTCCCCGCGTTCGGCCTTGCAGCGCCCAGTCGTAGTTCCGCCGGATAAATTCATCGAGTGCCCTGTCTTTGATTTGGACCTGTCTCCCACCATGCCACTGCCGCAAATAGCCATCCGTATCCCGCAGCCTCGCGCCGGTAAGTGGTTCAGAGGCCTTTTGCTGGGCGATCTTCTTACCTTCTTCGACCTGCGGGCCACGGGCCTGACGAAGTTGGCTCAGAAGGTCCGTCAGGGCCCGCTGGTTCTCGGCAGTTTGCGTAATGATAATCTGTCCGCCCACTTCACGGATGGAGCCGTGCTTTCCGCCTGTCTTACGCCAAGTGTCCGGATCGATGGTAGAGCGAATCAAGTCCAGAACATCCTCAATCATCTCATCTCGTGTTTTCTCGTCATCGTCATCGTCATCGTCGTCATCACCCCAGCCCCATCCGCCGGCATTGTTGTTATTATTACCCGACCGGCGAAGGTTGATATTCGGCCCTTTGAAGTTGGGCATACGAACGACCAGATCGCGGATGTCGTACACGCGAGTTACGGTCCGTCTGGACAAGTCGTCCATGGTTGATATCGTGATGACGCCCTCATCCAGCACGAAGCCGAGAGGATTGCCCCCGCCGACATCGTCCAGAATTACCCGAATGGCTTTGTTCAGCGTTACGTTAGTCAGATGGACATTGACTTTGCTTTTCCTGGTAACACCCACCATCTCAAGTGCAGCCCATCTGACGTGGATGCTCACGTTTCCGAATTCGCGGAGGAACTGCACAACGTCCTTGAATTCCACACCGGGAAGTTCCAGTTTGGGCAGAACGGTGTTCAATCGTCGGCGAACGGCGCTATCGGCTTCGCTTTCAGTAGTCTGTCCTGCGCTGATTGGTTTGCGCCTGAGGGTAATAGCGGGCCATTTTCCCGGATAATTCATTAGTACATGCCACGTAACCTTCGACCACCGGATATTATTCAACTGCTTGATTTCCTCTCGCATAGAGGTTCTGTGCGCATCCTTTGCGTCGAGGATTTGCACGAAGCGGTCCAGTAATCTGTACGATTTCTTCGCCCAGGCGTCATCGGGAGCAAGTTTGAGAATTTTGTCGCAGACCTCTATGGCTTGCTTGTATTTATATTCATTGCAAAGGGCCTCGGTACGAGCCTTCAATGCTGCAATTTTCTCGCGCTTCTGCGGTGTCATCTTACCCCTGTGTGGCAACCTGCCCCAATCATCACGCGGGGTTCTTAGCCGATCAATCTCGGTGCGCTGCCTGGCGTCCTGCTGCTGCATACGGATTCGGCGGGTGCGATCAAGGCGGGTTATCGCACCGGCGCCACCGCCACCGCCGCTACCGGCCGATCGGCGCTGCGGGCGGGTTGTAGCAACCGGAGCCTTGACAATACGATATCGCTTGCCTTTGCCCTTGGTCCGTTTCTGCCTCTCCCTGCTTGCAGAGGCGGCGAGTTCGGCTATCTCCTTTTGCAGTTTTTCGCGTTCGACTCGCTTCAGCCGGGCGGCGCGGGAATCCTCTTTGTCGGAGGCATCGACGACAGTAAGTTCGCTGCTGTACCGGCGGAGTTCGCTTGCCGCTTTCAGGGCCTTTTCGTATTTACCGGATTTCTTGAGTTCGCTCACTTCGTCACGGAGTTCGGCTATCTTGGAGGCGCTCTGCCTGCGGAGTCTTTTCATCCCCGGCTGGGCCTGCTGCATCAGCGCCCGCTGCTTATAAACGTCCGCGTGTTGAGCAATCAATTTTTCATGCAGGATGTGTACCGTAGCGAGTTTCGCCTTCGCCTCGGCCTCCTTTCCCGCACGTGTAGCCTCGAGGGCTTCTGCTAGTAATTTCTCCTGCCTGCGCTCCATCGGGCGCCTCTGCTCTTCCAATCGTCGCTCGATTCCCCTGCCAGCCGCCTTTTCCGCCTTGCCTTTCAACTTCCGCGCTTTGGGCATCTGCGGATTGGCAAGCAGGCGTCTGGCGTTGTCGGCTTCGGTCGATCCGGGAGCAAGTTTGACAACCTGCTCCAGATACTTCGCAGACTCGGCAAATTCGTTTTTGTCGTAATAATCCTTGCCCGCGCGATAATAGTTCCTCGCCAGCGACGAAATCGCACTGCTGTCGGCAACGAGCCTGCTGACTGTCGATGGTTTGCCGGGAATCGGCTGGGTGGTCGTCGGCTGAGGAGTAGTCGTCGGCTTCGGTTTGACTGTCGGGCGGTCGTCTTTGGAGTACCCCTCCGCCATTTCGCCCCATCCATAGTCCAGGGAGGCTGTGGCTGTCTCGCTGCTGAAACGGGCGACCTTTTTCAGCACGCCGGACCATTTCTTTACTTCCATTCCGGGCGGGACGTAAGTCTCGCACCATGCGTAGGCGATTGGCAGGTCGATTCCAGGCAGCGGGATTTCC
The DNA here is from genome assembly GCA_030612725.1 of Planctomycetales bacterium. GTDB lineage: Bacteria > Planctomycetota > Phycisphaerae > SM23-33 > SM23-33 > JAUWNJ01. The sequence continues at coordinate 37,620 of JAUWNJ010000023.1, read as the reverse complement.
GCGACGCCTTCGTAAGCCAATTTTCCCGTCCTGCACATGAAGACCACATCCACCGGGAAACTCACCAGCCCCATCACGCTGGCGCGCGAGCGTTCCAAAGGCAACAGCCATTCGGAATGTACCACGGGCGTCTCGCCCGTGTTTTCTTTTTTCACGGGCGGGACGCCCGTGGTACGTGGTGAGATTGGGCAGGACTTTTCATTTACGCGGGCGAGCAGCACTTGGGCGTCGGACGGGAGGCGAAGGCGGAGGAATTGCTTGTTACTGTTGCGGATTTCGTATCTCACCCGGCAGATAACCGCACCGTCGCCGGCGAGGAAAACCTCGTAATGCGCAAGGTCGGCGATGGACTCACGAAGCGCGAACTCGCCCAGGCGGAGCACTTCGACCTCCGCCGAAAAATCGCGCGAAGTAATCTCATACGCCAACACCACCGGAGCCGACAATATCGCCCTGGCCGAGACGGGAACTTCGGTAAGCGACATCTGCCGCAGTCCCGTCATCGAAGCCGGTAGAATCTCGCTTCCACCGGCAGAGTTTGTAACGATAAGCGTTCCGCCGGTCCATCGCCCGCCTTCTACGCCGAACCGCCCAAGCCTGTTACCTGCACCCGCAGGACGCTCGAGGGAAACATTCAGGATTGTCGGGCCGAGGATTTTACCCCGCAGATTCACCACCGCCCTTCCGCCGGAAACCTGCACTCTGCGGACTTCCGGGCCTGTGATTTTCACGCGGTCTGCACCCCCCGGCAGCAGCAGCACGATCCGGTCGGAAGCCCCCGACGCAATGGTCGCCTTCAGTGTAGCAGTTACTTGTTGAGCGGCAGCGCCGAGGTTCCAGGCTACGTCGCCGTGCAGCGAATATCTCGGCGGGCGGGCGCGACGCGGCATCGGCCTGGTGTAATTTATCGACAACCGGTTCGTCGGTTTCAGTGCGAGCAGGCCATGGGTCCCCTTCTCGGCGGTACCGACGAATCGCCCCGCGACCTGCGACCCCGCTCGAACTTCCCACGCACCGGGCGAATCGAAAACCACTGCCGTCCTGACCGTGCGGATAACGTCAAGCCCAATGGCTCCGGTCGAGCCGAATCGGCCTGTAATCGTGTACGTCCCCGGCTCGGTCGCGCTAAATCGCACCCAGCCTTTCGTTATCGTCAGTTTGGCGTCTTTGTCGCCGGTGGCGAGGTCTTTCCAGATTACATTTTTTGTACCGAAGATCGGGAGGTTCAGGCATTTGACCGGATCAAAAACCCGCAGTCGCACCCTGGCTTCGAGCGTCGAGGCCGAATCGGCTTTGACGGTGAGGTGATACGTTCCGGCTTCGGCGATGTACGGGATGGGCGAGTCGAATTTGAGACGTTCGGGATTTCGCAGGTCGCGCAGATAATAATGATACAGGCCGGTGGGAATTTCGAAACGGGCGTCGGAAAGCAGCTTCTCATGCCGCAAAACCGCGCGTGCAACTTCGCCTGATAGGTCTGCCTGACGGGCGGGAGAAAGCGTAGAGCATAAAAGCCCCGCCAGACCGAAGGCGACCAAAACTGTGATGACCCGTCGGGCCATTCAATGCTCCCTGATCTTCGGCTGTGTGGTTAACCTAATTATTATGACGCAGGAGAAAGCAATTTGTTCCCGCTTTTCGCCGATTTTTCAGGTGCATCTACTTTACAACAAGCCACGCGTTTTCAGGACTCTAACCTGCAACCCTCGGTTCCGTGGGGTATCGCGCGGGTTATGATATGCGAAAACACAAGGCCTTACAATGCGCTTTTCGAGAAAAAATGAGACTTGCGAGATATAATCAGGTAGAATTGATTAGTCTGAATAATAAGCGGTCGATGTGAATACTCGCAACGCGTTACGACATGAAGCAACTTGCGTCATCAAACGTGGGGCATCCGGTTGCTGTACCTGAAAAGAAACGGCGGCGGCGCCGGCGCCGATTCCTGCTCGCAGTTGTGCTGCTGCTGGCGGGGACGGTGTGGCTGACGCCTTACCTCTTCTCAACAGGCCCAGGCTGTGATCTGATCGTGTCGATCATAAATGACCGGATTAAGGGAACCTTACGCATTGGTGAGATTTCGCTTTCCTGGTTTGGGCCTTGCCGGGTAAGCGACCTGCGGGCAATTGACCTTAACGGGCGGGAGGTCCTGCGAGTCGAAGAAATCAGACTGGACGCCGGACTTCTGGGCCTGTTGAAGAACGCCGAACGCTTCGAGCACGTCAGCATTGCATCGGCTCACGTGATGTTGTACCTGAACGCCGAAGGCGTCCCTTCGTTGTCCAAAGCCTTTGAACCAACCGAACCTTCGCCGACCAAAGGCGCATCTGCGCCAAAAGGCGGCATCGCCGTTACCAACGGTATGGTTACGATAATCCGTGCGGATGGGCGGAAATACGAGATACAGGGAATAAACGCCTTGATCAGTCTCGATACGCTGGATCGTATTAAAGGTAATATTGATTTCGCTCCTTCCGGCGGCGGACGGATTTCGGTCGCGATGAATCTGTCGGACCTGACTGACGGGGAAGAATTCCGGCTTGATAATGCCGGAGGTACTTTTTCTTTGGTAACGGACGAGCCGGTGTCTCTTGCCCGGCTTGCGGAATTCGCCGGCAGCCGGAGCGGTCTTGACGGAGCAGCGAGAATTAGTGTAAATGGGAATATCGCTGCCGGCGAGGTTACGGCGGGCTTTGATATGGTCGTCCTTGGGCTGCGGGCGGGTGGTTCGGAGCGGTCCAGTCTGCGTCCGACTGACCTGAACCTTATCGGAAATTTCAAAGCCACGAAAGAGGAGATCAGCGGGGATGCGAAACTAACCGGCGAGGCGGTAAATCTACACGCGTTTTTTTCCTATAAGCCTTCGGACGCCCCGTTGCGGTTGTCGTGGGAGGATATTCTTGCCGCTGCGTTCGGCGGTGAATCGATAACGCTGCCGGGCGTTTCGCTGGACGTACCGAAGGCTGATATTAATCTACCCAAATTGGCCCGTGCGGTTCCAGCGATGCTGAAGGTCCTTCCCGACGTGGAGATTACGTCGGGAACGATAGTGGCCAAAGATATCTCAATTCGCGGCGGGTCCAGACCGTCGGTGCAGGGCCGAGTAACCTTGAACGAACTACGGGCCGCTCGCAAGGGGCAGGCGGAAGTCTCCTGCCGACCCATTTCGCTTAGTCTAAATGCCGCCATTGACCGGGAGGCGGGTCTCAAAATCGACATATTCAAATTCACGTCAGGATTCGGCAGCGCCGAAGGCGAAGGGGACGCCGCGGATTTTACGACGCATTACCAACTGAATCTGAAACGGTTCCACGAAAAACCGGGGGAAATTTTCGATATCGGTTCGGCATTCCCGCAGGGCCTAATCAAAGGAACCTTAAATCTGGCTCGCCGCAAGGCCGGGCGCGTGGACCTTCTTTCGGACGTTGAAGTCGAGAACTTTAAGTACCGCGCCGGCGAGCGAACGCTCCATCTCGACAAACTCCGTATTACACAAAAGGGATACCTCCTGCTGCAAAAGCGCAAACTTCTCGAAGCGGTCGTCACATCCGGCGAAATCAAACTGGCGAAGGAATTGTTGTTAGCGGTGTCCGGACGCTATCACTTCGATAAGAAGACATTTCAATGCGACGTGGACATAGAGAAGGCCGACTTGATGCCGCTGAAACACCGTTTCAGGAATTGGATACCCGCCGACCTGCCGAAAATATCCGGCTCGCTGACCGGTAAAATCGCCCTTTCCCGTCCCATTGGCGGGAAACACCTGGTCTCCAGCGGCGGTGCGACTCTGCTGAACCTCCGTGTTGACGGGCAATCGCCCACCGATAGGCCCATCAACCTCGAATGGTCCGGGCTGAAACTCGACCCGGACTTCCGCCGGATGGACGTCGCCTCTGCCAAACTGGTAAGCGATCCGATGACCCTGCTGGCAGAGAAGGTCCGCTTGATCCTGAGTGAGGACTTCCGGGCGGAAGGGAAAGTCGATATTTCCGCGAATCTTGCGAAATGTCTGGCCGCCGCCCAGCCGTTTGTGAAATGGGAAAAACCGCCACGTATTTCCGGCGCTCTGACCTGGAAAGGCAAAAGTAGTTATACCGGTAAAGACGTTCGACTTTCCGGAAACGGTAAGATTAAAGATATAAGCGTTGGTAGCGGTGAAAAGACTCTCCGCCAGAAAAATATAACTTTCGCCCACGTCGCCATTTTGGATCACGCCAGGAAACGGATTACGCTTGAGAAGATGGACGTAGCCTCCAAGGCGCTTTCGCTGAAGATGGGCGGAACGATTGACCGATTCGGCAGTGACTGGATGCTGGACCTGTCCGGTTCGTATGAGGGGTCATGGAAAGACCTGACCGCCCTGCTGCACGAATTTGCCCCGGCTACAAAGGCGAAAGTCTCGCTCACCGGGAAGACGGGCGGGCAGGTGGTCATTACAGGCCCCGCTCGAAAACCCGAAGTTCGCCCGGCATTCCGTGGAGTGAAAGCAAAGACAGCATTTGGGTGGGAACATGCTGATTTCTTCGGTATCGGCGTCGAGCAGGCCAAACTGTCGCCGGTCCTCGCCGACGGGCAGGTGCGGATACCCGAAACAATCGTCGTCGCCGGCGACGGTAAAGTACGCCTGGCCGGAACGATCGACCTGCGGGGCGATGATCCCGTCTTCCGCCTGCCGGGACGGGTGCGAGTGCTGGAGAATCTGAAAATCACCCCCCAATTAAACAAGGAACTACTGACACGATTCAATCCGATATTCGCCGAACTTGTCGACGTCGAAGGCAAGGTCTCCCTGGATACGACGGACCTTCTGCTTCCCCTGAACGACAGGATCAAACAAATCGGTAGCGGACGGGGACATCTCGACCTGCAAAAACTGAAGGTCCGCCCGAAGGGAATCCTCGCGAAACTTGTAAAATTTGGTATGGCCGACGCGCGGGACCAATCGCCCGTGCAAGTGCGTGGTGTGGATTTTGTTATCCGCGACGGACGAATAAACTACGACAATTTCACGTTGGTTCTCCCCGGCGGGTTCGACTTGAAATTTTACGGCTCGGTGGGCTTCGACGATACGCTGGACCTGGCTGTATCGGTTCCGATCAGCGCAGCCTTGTTGGAGAAATTCAACGTCCGAGGCCCCGTCATTGATTATGCCCGGCTTCTGGCCGGCGCTCGTGTGGACATCCCCATGGTCGGGAGCCGTCTTAAACCCCGGCTGAATTTCTCGAAAGTCGATATCCGCCCGCTGATTGATCGTGCGATCAAGTCGCTTCTGGCCGAACAGGCCGGTAAGATGCTCGAAGACCTCCTCAAAGACCGCCGGAAGAAAGATAAAGACCCCAAAGACAAAGACAAGGATAAAGATAAGACTGAAGAGATCGACCCCTTTCTGGATTCACTGTTCGATCTACTGAAAAAGCCCAAACCCTCGAATCCGAAATAACGGTGTTGAAAAACTCACCATTGCCAAGATAATCTATTGACTGATATTCTTCTTCAGGAAAGGGTGCGATGATGTCTAAACACATTACAAGAAAAAGAATAGCGATGTTTGCGATGTTGCTGTTTCCGTTCGTGGCGGGAGGCTGTAGCATGAATCCCGCTACTGGGAAAAAGCATCTTATCTTTATTTCACAGGAGCAGGAGATATCCATAGGCACCGAGGCCGCTCCGGAGTTCGAGAAAGAATTCGAGGGAAAGGTGCCCAATCAGGAACTTCAGGCGTACGTCCAGATGGTAGGGTCAAAGGTCTCCGCTGTCTCCGAACGCGAGGGGATACCTTACGAATTCACGCTGGTGGCCTCAAAAATCCCGAACGCCTTCGCTCTGCCGGGCGGGAAGATATTCATCACCGCCGGTCTGATGAGCAAAATGACCAACGAAAGACAGTTGGCGGCTGTGCTTGGCCACGAAACCGGACACGTCGCCGCACAGCACAATGTCATGGGTATGCAGCGCCAAGTGGGGGTCGCCGTCCTCGTTGATATCGCCGGACAACTCGCCGGGGAAGACAAAGCCGGGGCGGCAGAAGCAGTTACCAAGGTCGTCGCCGGAATGGCCGGTCTCAGGTACAGCCGCAACGACGAATACGAAGCCGACGAACTCGGCATCCGCTACATGACCCGCGCGGGATACAACCCGTGGGGAATGGTCGAACTGCTCACCGTTCTGTTAAATCTCTCGGAGTCCGAACCGGGGTCGCTGACAGAGATGTTCCAGACACATCCGCTGACCACTAAAAGAATTGAAGAGGCAAAAGAGATTATCGAGGACAAACACAAGGACTTCTCGCCAACCAAAGCCGATCCCAACGCCGCACGCTTCTTAAGAATGCGAAGGATATTATTCTCGGCGGTAAGCGAATTGGCGGAAAAGTAAGATTGATTTTAGTCGATCGGTCTGCCTTTTCGCGCTATTACGCGCCGCAGCCGCACGACCGCCTCACCGGCCTGCCGATCGCGTCCACCCGTCCGTTTGACGACCTCCTCGTAGTGGTTCAGGGCGGTTTTTAATTCGCCGCACGACTCGGCGATAGCGGCCAGGTTGAAAAGCAGATTCACGTTATTCGGTTCTGCTCGCACCGCCGCTCGGGCATGGACAAGGGCGGGCTTGCAGTCCTTCGCTTCTGCTGCCGCCAGGGCCTTTTGACCGTCGTCCTGAAGCGTACCCCGCAACTGAACCTCCGCTACGACCACGGGCGGCGTAATCATTCGACAGAAAGTATCCACGCATTTTCCAAGCAGTTCATGCACGATGGTCCCTGCCTTCGGCACAGCGGATGGGTCGTCAGGCCGACCAAGCCCCAGATCGCCGCGAACTCGCGGATCCGTCAATGAACTGTAAGCCTGTCGCGCCTCCGCCGCACCAAGCCGGACATTATCCGACTTCCGCGTGATGATAAAATCCACCCGGACCACAGCAGTGCGAATCAGGGTCTCCACTTCATGCGATGCCATGACCGACGCATCTGAAGAACGCCGGCGAATCGTCCTGGTTCCCTTCATGTCCTTCGTTTCGACGTGAACCTCGCCGGTAACAATCACAGGACCGGTCCGTGAAGTCCCAAGGCCGGTTGATTTGCCTTCTCGAATCCGGCGCACAAGCCGCTCTTTGAGCGCCTCGGCGGTCTTGTCGGCATATGAGTTCTCAGGCCCCGATGCCGCGGTGAACCGGCCGACGGTTATGGCTTGAGCGGAATACGGCGCAGGCAGGTCGGGCGGAAGCACGTGCCTGATAGAAAGCACAGGCCCGCCGCAACCAACTGCAAGGAACGACATCGCGAAGAGTAGAAGCGAAGATAGATGTGGTTTGGCCATAACATCTCCTCACCAAAGAGATACGCAGCACCTGATCTATTCCAGAGGCTACCCCAAACCAACCCGCATGGCAACCATTGAAAATCAGTAATACTGTTGACTCCCGTACCCGGACAAACTAGATTTAAATATATGTGGACGTAAAATGTTGGAGCCTTTCTATGACTCGTCCGACGGCAACACTCTTACTTCTGGTTCTCCTCGCCTCTTGCGGCTGCGGATCGCAATCAATTCTATTCGAAGGTGAAGGCGAATATCTGTTCACCGCGTTCGACGCACTGGCTCTGCCCGGCGAGAGGGTTGAATTGCGGGCCAGGCTTCAGGTAGGCGACCTGCTCAAATCCAGGGGCGGATGCGTGGTGCGATTCATCAGGGACGGTCAGTTGTACAAGGCCGCCGAAACCGATGACGACGGCGTCGCCGTAGTTACCTTCACGCCCGAGAAGCCCGGCGTGTATCGGTTCACTGCCGAGTTGTCGCCCAACGGTTTCCCGGACACCCCGCCTCCACCTCGGGAATTGTTAGTGGCCTGCCGCAGGAGCGACGAACCGGCAATAATCGTCGATTTGGACAAGACGCTGGTGGCTTCGGGTTTCCATCTCGTCTTAATCGGCGAACCGGAACCGATGCCGGACTCGCCCAGGGTGATGCAGAGGCTGGCCAAGAAGCACTCGGTGATTTACCTGACCCACCGACCCGACTACTTCGGCCCGAAATCCAAGGCCTGGCTCGGTAAGTATAACTATCCCACCGGGCCTGTCCTCCTGTCCGATATCGGCGGCTTCTTCAGCGGAAGCGCCGCTTTCAAAACCAAGGCCATTCAACAACTGTGCAGCCGATTCAAGAACATTCAGATCGGCATCGGCGACAAGGTGTCGGACGCAAAATCGTATCACGAAAACGGAATTCGGGCATTCCTGATAATCGGCGTTCCGCAGGCCGCCACGGCTGAACAACTCCGCACGCTGGCGAAATCTCTGGAAACCTTACCCGACCAGGTGCAGGTGGTTACGTCGTGGCCGCAGATCGAAAACGTACTTTTTGAGAACGGTTCCTATCCGCGTTCAGAAATGCAGCGAGAATTGAAAAAGAAGGCTGATGCCCTTAAGCCTGAGAAAAAAAACGCCGCAGAATAAATGAATAATCCCTGAGCGTACTCCGTTCAAGGAGCGGGAGAATCATTGTGCGTAACTTGCAGTACATTTGCTTCGTGCTTCTAATCGCGACGGTCGCAGGCTGTATTCCCAGCCAGGCGCTGAGAGAGGGCGAGATTGACCATTACTGGTATCTTCAGGCAGATGCCTGGGGTCAGGCCAAACGCCGAACGCTCAACCTCGCCGGTAAACAACTACCTTCGCGTTGGGTCCTTCGCCAGGAGCCTAGTTTGATCTGGTCCACCGTCAGCATCGTCCGTGCGATTGACAAACTTGAGGCCGGTAGCGAGGAATTCAACGCCGCCATCAGCCCCGCGCACGCCTCAATGATGTTGACTGTTCTGTCCGACCTGCGCAGCACGCTTGAAGACCTTCGCGAAATTGCCGATCCGGAGACCCCCAAGACGCCGGAAAAATGGTCTTCCGCCGTTGCCAAGGTGCTGGTTCTGACTGAAAAAATCTCCCGTGCCGCCACAGCCGAAGAGGGGCGGAACGACGACAAAAAGACCGGCGACCCACTCGGCTGGTCCGCCGGTCCGATGATACAGATGCTGACGGCCTACCTGAACGAACGCTCCGAGGGCAATCTGCTGGCCGGTATGGAGCCGGGTCAGGTCGGTCAACTTCGAGAAGTCCTGGTTCAGGTAGTCCTGCGGGTCAGTTTCGCCGCCGCCGGTAAGCAGGACCCGCCCGCATTGCGCGAAACGGTTACAAAGATGATGCGTCAAGCCAAGCGTCCGGAGACCCTCGAAAAGACCCTCGCCAAAACGCTGCTCAAAGAGGCGGAGCAGGCCCCGCCGGCCAAGTCCGGAAGTCAACTCAGGAAACTCCTGAGCGGAACATTTGCCATAGCACCACGGATGATCGAACTGCTGGAGATGTTCATCAGGCAATGGGACCGTGTGGACTCGATGCTGATTGAGTTCCGATATGACAAAGACCAGCCGATCGTTTCATTTACATTAAATATCAAGCCAGGTCGCCAGTTGAGACTGGCAAACCTGCACTTCATGCAGCCGGCGATCGTTTTTCGAGGCGGGACGAGAATTACCATCCAGCCGAAGGAAGTCCACACCGCCGAAACCGTCGTCCTGTTCGAGCCGCTGGAAGGAGGCAGGGCCGAGGTAAGGTTCGAGGGCATCCTATACGGGTTGGTGAGGTTGCTGGCTCTGCCCATAGACAATGCCGCCCTGCGGGAGGTTCGCGTTCTGTCCGCACAAAACCCAGCCGGACGCCTCACAAGCGTAACCATCCTGATGGACGCCGTGGGCAACAGGAAAGACCCGCGTCGAATCATGGTGTTCCAGGATGTTCGAACCACACGTGTCTTGCGAACCGCGTTTAATATCCGGAAATTGACTCAAAAGACTGAGCAGGTCTTCAACTACATCACGCCGAGCCGCCGCTACACCTACCGCCGCACCAAGACGTCCAATTCGCCGAAAGGACCGAAGTAAAGAAGCCTCTGAAACGAAAACGACCCACCCGGACGCCGCCGGTGATTTATATGCGACGCCCCTCTTTCAGGCTGCTTTAGAAATCGCCGAGCGGCTCGCCTCCTGTAGTTTGGACCCGTTCAGTATCTCAAGGTAAAGATCGTGATATCGTTGTCCCATGAGTTCTTCCGTGTACTCGGTTTCCACCAAATTCCTCCCCGCCGTTCCGAGTTTCCTTCGCAGGACGTCGTCTCTGAGCAACCGGTTGATTGCATCCGCCAGCGTACGGCTGTCTTTGGGTTCGACCACAAGGCCGGTTACACCATGCTTGTTGACGTAGGGAACCCCGGAGCGGAGATTGGTTGAAACAACCGGTTTTGAGCACGCCATCGCCTCGAGCTGCGTCATGCCAAAGGCCTCGCTAGGCTCGACGGACGGCAATACGAGCAAGTCGCATGCATGGAGATGCGCGACTTTCTCCTGGTCGCTTACCCCGCCCAGGAAAACGATTTTCTCGTCCAATCCCAGTGAGTGGACCAGTGCGTTCAGGCTGGTCTCCAGGGGTCCGGTTCCAATGACAACCAGCCTCGCGTCAATCGCTTCCATGGACCGAATCAGGTATTCCAGTCCTTTGTAGTACACCAATCGCCCGATGAACAGCAACGTCGGTCTGTGGTCGGCGCTTTGAATCGCGTTTCGAGTTTTTTCGATCTCGGGGGTGAGCGAAAACCGCGATACGTCAATCCCAAACGGAATAACGGCGCATTTATTCCTGTATCTGCCCAGTATGCGCGAGTACTTGATGTGGTTCGGAGTCGCCACCACGATCCTGTCGGCACGGCGTAGAACTTCGTTCAGCAGCAAGAGGTACGGAGCCATCAGGTAGCGCTGTCGGACGATATCCGCGTGGTAGGTAACAACGAGCGGACTTCTCAACCCCGCCAGGAGACATGACAGACCGGCCAGTGGATTGGGCAAGTGAAGGTTGACGATATCCGCTTTCTCTCTCGAAAGCCAATACGGCATGTTGAGGCAAATAGCCTGGGACGCCACCGTGCCCAGTGTCCCCAGCCTCCTGACCGGGATGCCATCGACCAGATCGCTCACTGTTCTTGTCGTATCGTTGAAGGCAAGCACTTTCAGGGATACGCCGTCGCGTGCGGCGAGGCTCCTTGCCATCCCGAGGAGAACGGTTTCGATGCCACCGGGGTGAGGGTGGTAGAATTTTCCGACATGGAGGATTTCAATCATTCGTTTTTTTTCGATTTGTTTCAATGGCCATGCAAAGGTTGTCGGAGGCGGGCGACGCTATTCTCTCAGCGCACCCTGTCTTGATTTGGAAAAGACGGGGCCTCTGTTGAAGTATCTGCACAGGAAGTAGAGGACAACGAACAGTTTGATCAGGTAGCCGTAGGAAAAAGCGAAGTTTCTTTCAATCGCCAGGAAACACAGAACGGCGGCGAAATAGAACACCAGTACGTTATAGTTGTTGTGCTTGTGACCGACTATCAAGTAGGCATAAATGAAACGATGGAAGACGCCCAGGATGAGCATCCCGATCAGAATTCCCCATGGCCCGAAGTTGATGTAGAGCTCCCCCATCTGTGTAATCGCAATCTGCCCGCCGCTTTTAGATTCGTTGCCCGGCCCTTTCCAGATATTCTCCCGAAAGAAGGTTCCCAACCCGATCTTCGGTTTTTCCGGCCAGAAGGCTCTGGGCGCAAAGACGGTTATCGGCAAGAGATAGAGCGTCTCTCCGTTTTGGTACCGCATGTAGTCAGGCACCGTGGCCATGCAGGCGATCAGTGAGTCGGCGCCATGAAACCTGCCTGATATGTTCAACAGGGCTTTCGAGTCGAATATTGCGGGAGAGTTGTTATCGGAGGCGTGTTGCTTCTTCCCCGAAGAGAGCGATTCCTGAAGAAGACTGCCAACGGCGTCCGTCGGATTCTTTCGCTCCACCCACACCAGATTCCGGTACGACCGGCTTATCGGGGTAACAATGAGTATTAACCCCAGGAAGCCAATGATGGCAATCCGGGCCTTCAGAGGGCGCCACGTGTAATGCCTGACTAACAGCAACGCCAGAAGCGTAATGAACATAGGCTCCCGGTAGCCGGTCAGAAATCCCGCGATCAGTTGCACGATGAGCATGATATAGAACGGCGTCGCGCCCCGGACCACCCCCTGTTTCCTGTAGTGGTAGTAATAGACGCCATACAGCAAGAGGGCCACATCCGTAAGCGAGGCGATTAACCCGATGATGTTTCCCAGATACCTCATGAGCACATCCTGAAACGCGTACGTTCCTTGAGGAAAGATGATCAGCAGTTTTGCCGGAAGGCAGAAGCAGTAGGCGCGGATCGCACTGGTTCCCAACATATCCATGTTCCAGGTGGTTTTCATTCTGGGCAACCGCCCGGCAAGAAAAGGCCCCAAACCAGAGCAATACGCAAGCAGGAACATAGCGAACCCCGCAACGGTGTACAAACTCATCCGGCCAAGCAGGCTCAAGTTAGAAGACACCCACGAATTGATATGCACAGGATCGAGGTCGAAATAAAGGAACATCCCACGCGCTATAAACACCAGCAGGAACATCCCCGCCACCAGAATGACCGGCTCAAAAATATCATTCCGGAGCCGTATGAAGAACAGGTAGTTCAGCAGCAGCCCAAGGAATATGAAATTGGAGACCCAGAAAGTCCACTCGCCGTCCTTTGACGCCTGCGAGATCATAAGCACCAGACACGCCGCCATGACAGAGCAGAACAGCAGGAAGCGAGCCGGTTGCACGGAACCAAGGACCGTTTTCCGGCCTGCGTTTATACGGAGAGCGCGTTCTGTAAGATTAAAGCGTTTCACTGGTATGTTCCTGAAAGGTGCGGTCGTATTGGACTGAAATAGCGGCCAGTCAGGCGGCCACGTGGCGCTGCCGAGATGCTTCGTCGCCGGGCGACCCGGCTTGCCCCGTCATCTGTTCGTGTGAGTGAATGAACTCCTTCATTCTCTGGTCGTAACTGTACGCCGGAACGCATCGTTCACGCCCCGCTCTGGCGATGGTCCGGCGTTCATCCGGATGTTCCAGGTAGTATCGCACCTTCTCCACCAATTCCTCGGGGGTCTCGAAGGAGAGCATTTCCTCGCCGTCCTCGTAGAACGACTGCACTTCTTCATTGCGCTCGTGGAGCATCAGGCCACCGCAGGCGGGGATCTCAAAGGACCGTTGCGACATCAGGTCTCCGGAGCTTGCTCCCTTTACGATTTCGCTGTTCACCGCCAGGCTGATCTTTGATGTACGGACGGCCTTGGCGTAGGCCCATCCCTCCACGGGCTGGTTCATGATACATCTGCGCAGTTCAGGCGTTTTACAGTGATTCCGCCACCCATTGCCCCATATCTTTATCTTCACATCAGGCAGCGCGCAGGCAATCGCGCCGATAAGGCGTTCCTTTTTCAGCGTGAGACTACCGATAAAACTCACATCCGCCCCGTAACGTTCCTTGTCCCATTCGCTGAGCGGGAAAGGCCTATAAACGTCCGGATCGTATCCATGCGGAAGGAAACTGACGTTTCGAATCCCCAGACGCTCCGGGAAGTCCCGTTGATGGAAACTTTTCGTCGAGAAGATGTGGTCGTATTCCGGCAGGGCCTGGGGGATGTACTTGTCATGAGTGAAGGCTGAAACATCCGGATAGTAGTTGTACGTCCTGACGCCCCTGTCGCGCAGTTCGCGCAAAGTCCGGGCGAGGATGTACGAGCCTTTGACGGTGAGGAACAACTCCGGTCGGAACCTTCGTTCCAGACTCAGAATATGGCGGTTGTAGTCCCGAACAAACCACGGCAGAAGAAATCGACGAAGCGCCTTGAGACGAGTTGTCGTTACCTTGGGGATGATCGTTCGGAAGTTGACAGACTCGACTTCATGACCCAAACGCCGCAGACACGCCGGTACTGCTCGTCCGACGGAGCCGAAGACGGGGTCCGCCGCCGTCATTATCCTGTAATTCCTGTTCATCATTTGAACCTTTTTATTGGAGTTTTCGGGCAGGATTTTCCTTCCTTCAAACGGCATATCAGGTCGAGGACCGGAGCGAACTGGAATTCATAGTGGTATTTTTCCACATGGGCCTTGCGTGCGCTTCGGGAACACTGCTCCGATTTGTTGTGGTCGGTCAACAGTTCGGTTATTTTCGACCCAACGGCCCGGGGATTGGACGGATCGACGGCGACGCCGGCGCCTGTTTCTTCCATGAGTTCTTCCAGGGCCGGAAACGCGGCGACCAGCGAGGGAACGCCGCAGGCCATGTATTCCATGATCTTGTTGACGGCGGTCCCCGAGTACACATAGTTGGATTGTGCCCGGGTGGGCAGGAACAACCCCATATCCGCCGAGCAGGTCCAATCGAGAAGTTCGTCATAGCCTACCCCGCCCAGGTAGAACACGCGGTCCTCGACACCGATACGCCTGGCCAGGGACGACAGATCGTCCATGAATCCCCGGGGTCTGACGATTCCCAGAAGCGCAAGTGTCGCACCTTCGGGCCAATATGGCATGGAACGAATGGCTGCATCAATCCCACATGCAGGCCCGATGGATCCCTGATACAAAACGACATGGCGCGGATTCCCACCTCTCTTGCGGATCGCGGTCTTGATCGCGTCGCTGCGTCTTTCAGGCTGTCTGGGCGCCGAGTTGGCTGCTACGACGTAAGGACGGGATATCCCGCTGGTGCGTAAGAACAACTGCGCCTTGCTTTCCGACGGGAAGACCAGAGTCTCCGCGCGCTTTGAAAAGAGCGTTTCCAGCGATTTCAGCCTGCGGTCGAAACGTCCCATTCCTTCTTCGGGTAGATAGAGGTCGTGGCAATGATGAATATACGGAATGCCCAGCGCCTCTCCGACGATGCCCGCGGCTGCAATCCCGTGAAGGTCGCACCCGTAGATGACCCGTGGCCTGCGGGAAAGCGAGATTCGGAACGCATGTTTCAGGAAACGGAGGAAAGACAGACCGGCCTTCCACCCACCCGGCGGTTTTCCCCCAAGCCGTTGGATGGTAACGCCGTCTGGCCAGGCAACGCCGGTGGCGGGCCAGTCCTCATGGCACAGCGCCTCCACGGACAGTCCACGATCCGCCATCGCCCTGATTCCGTTAATCGTGGGCGGGTAGTAGTCCACGTTCGCGTACTGGAGGACAAGAACGTCGCGTTTGCAGTTTTCAGCCATCAGGCTGCCTCCGGGATGCGCGAACGTGCGGCGGGCCGGTGATCTTCGATAATACCTTCATCTTGCAGAAGTTCGGCAAGGCCCTCTTTCAGCGAGTGTTTTGGAACCCAACCCGTCAGCCGACGGATTTTTCCGATGTCGGCTACGAGGTGCATCCTCTCGGACCGGCGGAACTTGGCGGGGTCATGGGTAATGGTCAGACCCCTGCCGGTTAGTTCCGCTATGCAATCGACGAGTTCTCTGACCGAGTATTCCTTCCCGGTGCCTACGTTCACTTCGGTGGACGGTGTGGAACTCGCCGACATCGCCCAAAGCGCCTCAGCCACGTCCGTTACGTAGATGTAATCCCTTTTCGGATCGACATTTCCGAGCGGAAGCGTGTCCGATTCCGCCAGATAGCCCAGTATGTCGGGCAGCACGTGCGGGTTGGTCTCGCCGGGACCATAAATGTTGAAGAAGCGGGCGTTGACGAACGTAACGTCAGGACAGATTTTCAGGTAGTACCGGGTGAGATTTTCGCAAAAGATCTTGGAGATACCGTAGATATTGAAACTGCCCACGGGAGTCTCGTCTTCAAGGTTCGGTTCATCCTGCTGCCTGTATATGTCCGCGGTCGAAGCGAAAACGAACCGCCTGACGGACGGGGTGTTCCTGACGGCCTCCAGCAGATGCTGGATGCCCACTACATTGTTTTTTATTGTCTCGGTGGGATGCTCGTTGCAATAAGGTATGAAATGAATCGCAGCCAAGTGGAACACCACCTCCGGCTGGAACTTCGCCACGGCTTCGGCAGTGGCTTTTTCGTCGGTCAAGTCGGTTACAGTCAGATCAAAGTCAGGATGCTCCATCAGCGAAGCGATGTTCTCCCGTTTGCCGACCGAAAAGTTATCCAAAACCAACACACTGCACCCGTTCTCAAGAAGCAGTCTCGCCAAATGATGCCCTACGAAACCGGCTCCGCCTGTTATTAACGCCTTTGTAGCCATGATGACTCCTTTATCCAATGCCCGTGTATGAACCTAACTCGCGAGCGATGCCTCGCAGATGGGCGCGACCTTCCGCGCTCCGCCAAACCGCACATTAAGCGGGTCGGATGTCAGTATTTCCCTGTATATCTGTTCCACTGCTGCGACAGTGGGTCGGGGTGAGTACTTCTCCTCCATGAGCCTGCGAGCCTCGGCCCGCATCCGCAGGCGCTTCTCCCGACTGTCGAGAAGTTCCAGAATCCGCTCGGTAAGTCTGTCGTCCGTCTCTTCGACGAAGCAGTGCACGCCATTCTTGTACGTTATCCCCTCAACCCCCTCCCATGTGGTAACCACGGGGACGCCATAGGCCATTGATTCGAGGTTCTTTACCTTCATCCCGCTGCCTCTGGCTGGGGCATAGACCATGACCGCAGCCTTCGAGAAGAAATCCTCGGGCCTGCGAAGGTTCTCCTGGAGCGTAACACCGGGTCGGGGAAGGAGGTGTCCGAGGAATTTTTCTGCGTTCCACCCGGCAATGAACAGTTGCGCGTCAGGTCTCTTGCTCCGGACCCGAGGCCAGATGTTTTTGATCAGTCGCATGGCTGCGGAACTGGTTGGATACCAGTGCATGGACCCGAACAACCCGACAATAGGTTCCTGAACGGGTGGCTGCATCTTGTACAGGTCCATGTCGAGGCAAATCGGAACGGTCCAGTAGCGGGCGGTCGGGTTAATCGAACGGGCTTTCTCTTCGAGCCTCGGTGTCATAACGCGAACGTATTTGAAATTTTTCAGGATTCGGGAGGTTCCTCTCCGCATCTGCGTATAGTTTTTCCACATCCGCCATCCGGGATGATGGCGCTCAATGTCGATGATCTCGAAATGGTGGATGTTGAGCAGCGTACGGGGACGGTTGAACCCCAGAGACCCGGACCATAACTGCTCCAGGTGCAGAATGTCATATCCCCTGGAAAGCTCGCTTTCGAGGTCCTCCACGAGCCGCCGGTTGGCGCTCATCTCGCATCTGGGGTGCAGGAGGCTTTGAGCCTTGCGAATTACCAAAGAACGTTCGTCATCGAACGGATGATAGCGGAAGGTTACGCCCGACCCGTTCAGGTAGTCGCGCGTTTCGTTGACAGTGGACTGGTCGTCTTCCCCCCCGGTCAGGCAGACGACCTGATGTCCAATTTGCGACAGACGCACCACGAGAGCGTAGTACCAGCGAGCGGCTGCGTTCTTGAACGGGTGCGGCGATGTCGGCGTTACAATCACTATTTTCATATCGGTCTCACCGTGAAAGCAGCATGTCAAATCAGCGCCATTGCTTTTCTATACAGCGAGTAGAGCCTTGGATACCTGCCCAGATAGTTCCGCATTACGAGCGGCGCGATCCGGCGAAGCCTTTTACGCCTTCGTCCTTTTCACGGCGACGGAAGGTGCCGGTTACAATCGTGATTTTCTCGGCGAACCCGCTTTTGATTTCAGAACGGAGCCTGTATGTGGCGAACAGAACCAACAGTATCTCTATTGCCTTGATCGCAGCAGCACAGTGCTTTCGATCAATACCCCAAAGCGTCCGGTCATCGTAAAGCAACAGGTTGGGAACCAGCAGAAAATCTCCAAGCAGAAGGAAAATCAGTATTGATATCCCAAGAAATGCGTGTTTCCGCTGCAGGGAGTAAAAGAATGCCGCAAGCAGAATCAGCATGACCGGGGTCAGGATCGAGAACATCCTGAATATGTCTGCATAGGTACCGGCCAGAAACGCTCCGGTGAGCAGAAGGCCGAATACCCACGCGACTCGGGAGAACCAGAGTTTGCGAATCAGCAGAAGTCCGAGAAACCCCATTATCCCAAAACTGAACCATGACCGCAGAACCCAAAGCATCCTCTCTGCGTTCCAGGACTGCGCATCAGGCGAGTAGTTGGGAGACCTGAGAAGGTACCGCGGAATCGCGTACGCTAACAGGCCGATGATGATCGCCAGGAGGGCCTTAAGGTACTGCTTCCTGATCAGCCAGGCAGGGACCAGGAAGAGCGTAGCTTCCCTCACGAGGATCCCGGCGCCGCCGACAGCAAGGAACGACCAGAATCTGTTGTACAGGAGACACCAAATCATGAGAAACAGAACCATCATACCGAGCCCGTCTGTCAGGTATGGATTGCTGTAGTTAAGAAGGTGTAACGGTATTGCAAATACTGCAAGCATCGCCGCGACAGAAGAGCCCATGGAGAAGGACATCTTCATCAGGATCAATAAGCCGATCAGGTAGCAGAAGTACAGGGCCACGTAGGTGATAAGCTTCAATGCCGCAGGCGGTGAAAAAGGTAAAAGACGTGCGATCGACGGAACAAGAATTCGATACCTGTAAGGCAGCATCGCATCATCGAAACGTCCCTCTATTATCTTTACGTACTGAACGGTGTCGATAGTCAGTGATCCTACCCTCTCCGGAGCGTTGTCCCCACGATGCAGGATGACAGTCTCGCCAATTAGCACCAGGACAACTGGCATCAGCAGGATCAACAGATACCGTTTGATTCGTAAAGACTGCATCGGATATTTCCTTGATTGTATCAGTGAGTCTAACGAGCGGAGATTCGCCGCCGGAGTGTCCGGGGGGCGGCGAACCTTCCGCTGGGAAGCCCGAACTTGTGCAATGTCTTGAGGGCCAGGGCGCGGAGAAGCGCGGCGAAGGGGTATCGCTCGGCGCCTTCCACCGCCAGATGCCGGCTGCCGCTTCCGCGAAAGTCGATGAGAAAGAACCGGGTGCTTCCATGCTCCTCGGTTACATACGAGTATCCAGAGAAGTCTTCCCTGCCCCAAAAACTGACATGACCTGCCCCGGGTGTATTATCCTCGTGTGCTCCCGTAAAGAACTGTACAGGTGTTGAAATCAGCAGGTAGTCCGCCTTTTCTTCCAACTTCGCCAGTAGTTTTTTACCATCGCTCTTTGGAATGTGCTCAATGACGTCGGCCAGCAGTACCAGGTCCACCGATGGCGTATCGTCAATGACACCCAGGGCGTCCCCCACCCACAGGCGGTCATAGCAGTAGTCCCAAACCGGGTTCCGGAACCCGGCAAACAACTCGATTCCGTATATCCGGGTGCGCCACGAGCCTCTGTCATGCCGCCCCTCAAGAAACTCAAGGCGATCCCTGCACAGAAACCCCCATTTCCCGATCCCTGCCCCTATGTCAAGAATCGAGCCGGGCGAGAGCATCTCAACATATCGCATAAGGGCGGGAATTTGATGGAAGTGACTGGTAGCCATTATGTAATCACCTTCTGCAATACGCGCTAAACCTCTCCGAACGCTGTCAATGCCTGACCGAAAAACCGATCCAGAGGGCTTCTGACCTCCGTCCTCAACCCCAGGTACTTCTCAAGGCGCCCCATGACAGGGTGGAAAAGGTACTGATCGAAATCCCTGATAATCGGACTGCCGTGCATATGCACATTCTTCAGGTCCATGCGGTGAGCGATATTTTTCAACTCAATCGGCGAAAACGGAAGCTCAAGCCCCCATTTCCAGGTACCTCGCCTTTCGTTGCACCACTTGTGCAGACGGTAAGGCAGCGACCATGAATTGGGTACGCTGATAATGACCATGCCCCCGTCGTGAACGGCCCGGCGGTGGGCGAGGCACGCATCGAAGGCAACAGGACGCTGGAAGTGCTCAACCACGCCCCAGGATATGGCCACGTCGAACCGACCCACGAGTTTCTCATCGAGATCGAGGAGGTTCCCCGGAACGATTCCGGGCGACAACCCGTAGTATCCGAACTGCTCTCTTGCAGACACAAACGCCCTCTCCTCGCAATCGAACAGAGACACGTCAGCGCCCGCCATCGCCAGCAGCAATGAGACATCGCCCTTGCCGCTGCCCAATTCGATGGTCCGCAAACCCTTAACGGAACCGAATTTTCTTTCCAGCGCCATGAGAGTGGCCTTCCAGCGACTGGTTCGGAGCTCGCGGTTAACCATCTTGCGGATCGATTCCCGTGTGAACCTTTCGCCGGCCCAATGATCTTCCCACACAGAGCAAATTGTCGCTTGAGAGTTCATGTCGGATCTAATGCCGAACGGTTGCCTGCCACTTTTTCGTACACTGAAAGAGTCTCGCACGCCGTCCTGTCCCATGAAATTGTCGCAGCCCTCCGTATGCCCCTGTCTCGCAAGGTCGCGCGAAGCGAAGCGTCTGACGCCAATCGACGCATCACGTCGGGCAGAGAGGAATCATCGCCCGGATCGAAATACACTCCGGCATCACCGAGAATCTCTGGAAGGGCCTTGCGATTGGAGGAAATGACGGGTGTCCCGCACGCCATGGCTTCGACAATCTGAAGGCTGAAAGACTCCCAAAGCGAGGGGTTGACGAAGAACTCAGCGGCGCGATAGAAGCACGGCAACTGGTGGTCCGGCGCTTCCAGGAAGCGGATTCGCTCAAAGCACGCCAGTCGCTTCCACGCTGCCAGGCGATTCGCAAAGTCCGCGGGTTTTCGGGCGATGATAACGAGCGTGAAATCATCGAGTCCGGACCGGTCGAACCCCCGGATCAGGCCGTCCACGTTCTTCCGGGAATCGTATCCTCCCACGTAGAGCATGAACGGCGGCTTGACTCCATGACGAACGACAGTTTCCCTGTCGTCAGGCCCGACGGCGGGATGGAACCGACGCGATACGCCATTATAGATGCGAACCAGTTTTTTATCCGAAGCCACTCGGAGCGAGCACAACTCGTTTCGAGTCGAGTCGGAAACCGTGATGACCGCGTCGGCGAGGAAGCGGTTGGCCGTTTCGTGAAGCCAGTAACGCAACTTTCGCTTCGGTCCCGGCATCAGAGAACGCCAGTGGGTGCGCTCGTAGCTGTCGTGAACCGTAGTTACGAGAGGGCAGACTTTCAGGAAGGGCAGGCCTCTGTCGGCCGGAGCGTGGAACACGTCTATTCCCGCCTGCCTGATCTTTTCGGGAAGAGCGACGCACTCCCACAGAAGCTGCCCCGGCGCATCAAAGACGACCACCTCGGCGCGGATGCCTTCGAGGTGGTCGGGGTGGAGAGGCAAGTCGGAGAAAAGGACCAGCCTCACGCTGTCCAGGCGCGAAAGCGCCCTGAGCAGTTCCACGGTGTACCGGGTCAGGCCCCGGATTTCCTTCTCGGCAAGGTGGCGTGCATTGAAACCGATTGAAATTCTCATGGATATACGCCGTTTCCGCCTCATAGGCATGAACACAGGTTTAGGCCGCTTCTGACGACCTTGTGGCATCTTTTTCGGACGATTCTTCCCTTTGGAGAATCAGTGCGACCGAATCGACATAATCAATGCCGAGGATATAGCAGAAAACCTTTCTCAACAGCAACCGGACCCGCTGCTTAATTGCGACCCGTGGGTTCCGGTACCACACACGGTAGCACTGGGGCGAAAACCCCCGCATTCTGAACAGGGCGTACAGGTCATGCAGGGGATAATGCTGAACGTGGGTCATGTCCCACGACTCCCATGGCGCAATGGACCTCGAATGCGGGGTGGATATGACCAGTTTGCCTTCAGGCCCAAGGTGGCGATTAATAAAGTCAAGCAGCCCGTAGAACTCCTCCAACTTCATGTGCTCAATGACCTCCAGCATCAAGATGCTGTCATAGACGCCTTCGATTTCGTTCAGGTCATAGAAGTCGTGCAGGAATTCTCTGCTCAGGTCCATCGTGTGGTATAGCCCGCCATATCCGTTGTCCTGAAACTTCTTCTTCAGCGAATTGGTCCCGCTGCCGATCTCGAGAATGGATTTCGACTTCATGGTCTCATCGAAATACACTTGCTCGATCTCATTGAGATGTTCGGAGAAATACCACCGCTTCACAGGGATGCTGCTGATGTTGTTGAATTCTTCCCTGATACGTATTCTCTGCCAGTAATTATCAAATGGTTTCGACATCTTCCTTGATTCCTCAACTCTCGCCTAGCGCCCAAACGTAGAAAGGGCGCGAGAACGCAGCATACCGACGACATAGAACGCCGGCCTGACAAAACGGACCAGATGGGCCTTGAACTGTTCATCGGTATGGAATATACGCAGGGCTGAAAGCGCCAGCAGCAGGTACAGGAGAACGCCGACGCCAATCGTGCTCCAAAGCCCCGACATGAAGAACCGGGCGCTCCACCCGGCCGCCAGGCCCAGAACGGTCAGGGTAATGGTGGCTGGGAGAATCCTCTTCACGTACCACCAGTTCTTCATGACGGCAATCTGATGGTACAACACCTCAAGCACCCCGCCCAACGAGAAGGCCAGGCATATGGTCACGGCTGTGCCGTTGATCCCGAACCTCCCGGTCAGAAAATAGCAAAGAGGCAGGCTGATAACGGCCAGGACCGCGTAGATAATCGTGCGGATTTTCGGCTTGCCTATCCCCTCAATGAACGTACCGTCAATAGACCCCAACGTAATAACGCCCACGCCGACGGCAACGAGAATCAGCGGCAGGCTCGCAAGACCGGCGAACTTTGCGTCGATCCAATAGCCCAGAAAGTGAGGTCCGGCGGTAATGGCCACCAGGATTAACGGCAGGATCAGGGCATAAGCGACCGGCGCCGTGCGGCGATACAGTTCTTCAAACCTCCGGCGGTCGTGGGCCCGCTCACTGACCGATGGGAACAAAACCGAAACCATCATGCCTCCAACCCCCCCTATCCTCTGGGCGAGGTTGAAAGGAATCACGTAGTAGGAAAGAGCGGCGACCGGCAAGAGCATGCCGATAAACAACTTGTCCAGGTAAAAGTAAGGCATCGTCAGCAGGCGGGTCCCGAAACTGAAAACGCTGAACGAGAAGATCGTCCTGAAAGCGGACCTCTCAAACCTCGGAAACAGCGAGATCCCGGGAATAAGCCGCTTTATGCACGAACGATAGGCCAGGGCGAGGACAAGCATGCCGGCGATCGTAACGATCCACAAACTGAGCAGTCCGTACCCCCACATCAAAAGCAACACGTATCCCACCATTCTGAAAGTTGTTGTCAGTGAGCCAAAGGCGACGACGAGGTCAAACCGCTGAAGCCCCTTGAGAATCCCCGCAAGTACGTTGCATTGGAGGACAAGGATGGCGAATACGCCGGCCAACGCGATTCCGGTTGCAACGACGTCGGTCTGGGTCGGAGGCACATTGAAAACCGAACGAGCCAACCAAGGCCCCAGGCTAACCAGCCCTATCGCCATAAGCACACCGATTACCAGTGACATCCAGACGGCGACGCGGATAGCGCCCTGAAGCCTCTGAAAATCCGCCTTGGCGACATACTCGGCCACAAATTTGATGATGCCCCACCCGAAGCCAAAATCGACTATCGTCAGGTAGTTCGCCAGCACGAGCACCAGGGCGAATAACCCGTATCTTTCCGACCCGAGCGAACGGTACACGTACGGCGTGATAGCCAGCGTGAGGATCATTCCCCAGACCTGGGCCAGTACCACAACAGTCGAGTTGGCAAGGAGGCTTCGCTTTTTCATGCAGACAGGTCTTTCCTCGGTCCGCAACCTACGCAACGTGCAGCGCGCACGCGGCGGAAATGGTCGAAGAGTCCGGTTTTGTCAGAGCCCCGGCGGCTGCCGACAGCACATGCTCCACGCGGATCGCCTCCATGCACGGAAGGGGATCGCTGCACTTAATCGTGCTCTCTGTGCTGTAACACGGCTGGCATCGCATACCGGCGGTTACCACCAGATGGTCCGTCCCATAGGGCCTGTTCTTCTCAGGGCGAGTCGGTCCGAATATCCCGATGGTGGGCGTTCCGACGGCTGCGGCAATGTGCATCAGCCCGGAATCGTTGCTGATAAAAAGTTTGCACTGCTCAATCAGGGCTGCGGTTTCCAGAATCGACAGTCTTCCCGCAACCACATGCCCACATCCGCTTTCATCTGCGATTGCTTCGGCAAGTTCGATTTCATCTTCGCCCCCGAACAGAAGCACCGTCACGCCGTGGTCTTCGCACAGTCTTCGGGCCAACTCCGCAAATTTTGAACGGCGCCATCGCTTGAAGGACTGGGCCGGACCGGAACCGGGATGGAGACCGACCACAGGCCTGCCGGAAAGCCCGCCGTCGCGAAGGAACTCCCGGCTCGCAATACGGTGCTCTTCGCCGATATTGATAAAGGGCCTTGCCTGTAACGGTCGCAGTCCGATGCGCCGCAGAATACCCAGGTTCCGGTCCACTTCATGAGCAGATACATCGGCGACACCGCAGCAATTGAACAGGAACCCCAGGTGCGATTTCGTGGAGTCTTCACCGACCATGAGGGATGCGCCCGAGTTCAGCCCAAACAGCGAAGCCCGAAGCGGCGGCGCCACACAGTTGACCACAAATATATCGTAGTCGGACGAAACGGAGGCTCCCCCGTCAATCAGAACTCTCTCGACGTATGGGATAGTCCGGCATATCTCCGCAGATGGGCGAACCTGGCACCAAACGTGCAAAACGGATTCGGGAAACCCCCGGTGAATGGCCTGGAGCATCGGAGTCGCAAGGACGACATTACCTATACCGCCGTACAGGGCTACGAGTATCCTGCTCCCCCGCGCAATCTCGGTGTTTGGGCGGTAGTACCCCGCGCATCGCAATGCCTGGTGAGCAGGCCAGGTGAGAAGCGGCAGCAGAGCCTTCTTCAAGACCGGCCTGACGGCGGGAATCAAACTTCGTTTATTGTTCATTTGAATAACCAATGCACCTATCAGAAAAAGCGCCGGTAAGCGTGAGACATCATGCTGCCGAAAGAAGCCCGAAGGGCGACTTTCGCGCCTTGAGCACATCACGGAAAATATCACCCAACTGACTCGCAATAACATCCCAATCGAACTGTCGTGCCCGTTTGACGCCTTTTTTTATCAGGGAGTCTCTAAGTTCCGCAGAGGAACACAGCCTCATAAGTGCGTCCGCGAGGGCCGGCTGGTTCTTTTCGGGGAAGACAAGCCCCGCCTCGCCGATCGTTGTTGGAATCTCACCGGAACCGGAGCCCACAACCGGAACGCCGCATGACATGGCTTCAATCAGAACCCGCCCGAACTGTTCTTTCCAGGCGTGTGTGGTGTGCGAAGGCAGAACCATCACGTCCATGGCCGGCATGAGGTCAGGCATGTCGCTGTGCGGAATCACACCGACCATCGCCAGTTGCCCGGATACCCCGAGTTCGTCGGCGCGGCGAAGAAACATCTTTTTGTCGGGCCCGTCACCGATCATCATCAGACGGAAATCCCGACCCAGACGGGCTATGACTTCCAACAAATCAAATATCCCCTTTGCGGCGGTCAGTCGTCCCACATACCCTACAACGAATCCGTCCAGGGCGAGCTTGCGACGCCAGTGTCTGCGACGCTCCTCGCTTGCGGTAAACGCGTCCGTATCCACACCGAGGGGCAACAAGCAGATGGGCTTGGTGAATCCCTGATGCTGAAGAACATCCCTCGCTTCCTCACAGATCGCCACTGCGGCGTCAGAAACGCGGAGGGCATTACGTCGTAACACGTTGAATGGAAAAGGATAACGTTTGATCTGGTTCTGAGCCGTATAGAAGATAACGCGGCTTCGCTTGTTTCGCAAAAGGGCGACCTGCTGCATGGAGAGGCTCCAGGGCTCTTCCTGGACAAATACGATATCCGGCGGAACGTCGCGCAGAACCTGTCCGATTTTCTCCCTGTAGAAATGAAGGTGGTTGCCGAAACGGTTACCGGCCAGAAACGTCCTGGCCGATTCAATTCGGTAGTTCGGATCGTCTGTCTTTTCCAGTCGATGCTCCCGCAAAGTCGCGCGGAATCTCGGAGGAACCAGCATCGTCAGTTGGAATTCGCTATCTTTGGCAAGGCATTCCCACAACTTGTGGTTCTCCGCCACCAGACAGCTGTGGGAAACGGCAAGGACGCTTATCTTCCTGTTCATGTTCGACCTCCGTGCAAAACAGCGACCGTCCGGGTTCGTGCGTGTTGCTTCCCACATTCGCCCGATAGAACAGACAGAACCGCCGACCGGAAAAGGGATGCCTGTTTCCGAAGGCTGAAGTGTTCGCGGACGCGCCGCATGCCCTGATCCGCCAGCCGCTTCCTGAGGGGAGGGTCGTTCACAAATCTCACGATGCTTTCGGCGAGGGCTTCGGGGGCGCCCGGCGGAACGAGCAGACCGTGGATTCCGTCATGAACCACTTCGGGAATGCCGCCGACAGCCGTGGCCACAACGGGACAACCGACGGCCAAGGCCTCGGCGACAACTCTTCCGAATCCTTCGGAGCGAGAGGGCAAAACAAACAGGTCAAAAGTGGCCAACAACCGGGGGACGTCTTCAGAAAAACCGAGGAAATGCACATGACCCTCGAGAGCGTTTCTCCTGACCCTGTCCCTCAACTGCCGTTCATATTGTTGGTGTGTCTCGTAGATTGCATCTCCGGCGATCAGGAAATGCGCCTTGGGTACTTGCGCCAGGATCATCGAAGCCGCATCAATCAAAGTGTCGAGCCCTTTAATCGGCGCCAGGTGGCCTACGGTTCCGATGACGTACGAGTCCGGCGGGAGACCCAGGTCTTTTTCCTTGTCCAACGGCGCCACGTCGGGGCGGAAAACCCCCGAGTCGATGCCGTTATATATCGTCGTGGTTTTCCCCGTGCGGATCGTCTCGGCGACGGCGCGCGTGTTGGTTATTACAAGGGTGCAGAATAGTTTGGCCGTTATCCGAAGCCACCATCGCACAAAACCAGGCTCGAGGACATCGCGGACATGCCAGATCAGTCGGGCACGGGTATTGAATGTGGCAAACGGGCTAAGGATGTGGCACTTGACGCCATTGGAGATGACGACCGTCGGTTTCTCACGCAAGATCATCTTGCGGAGCCTCAGAACCGAAGAAACCAGGAGAAACGGCAGAACGAGACACTGAAGCAGAGACGTCCGACGAGCCCGGGATAACGTTCTGACCTTCCGGGAAAGATGACACACTTCGTAGTCTATGCCCAAATCCATCAGCCTCTTCTCAAGGGGTCCCCTATTCAGCAGAATGACCGTAATGCCAAAGCCATCCCCTTTCATTTGTGACAGAAGGTCGAGCATGCTCACCTCGGCCCCGCCGACCTGACCAACCGGACATAGATAGACCACGGAGGGAATCGTGTTGAGTTCGTTTTTGCTCATGGTCTTCGTCATGCCGCATGAATGTTGAGCATTTGAGCATCTTCCGGCAACCATGGTTGCGATCCGTGCTCCAGCCGATCAAGCGATTCGATGCTCTCGTCAATCAGTCGCCCGAAAAGCGACAATCGCTTCCCGAGCGATTCCAGACCACCGTCGGTACAGACATCTATTTCGGCTCGCAGCCCCGAGCCGACCAACCGGCCCGGAAGAGGAATCGTCAGATGGATTGCCTCGGCTGCGTCGGACTGAAACGAACCGGGGTTAGAGAACAGCGTTTGTCTCGCGCCGTCGTCGCAGTGGATAATCGACAGTCGAACGGCCCCCATTCGCTCCGCCGTTTCAGCTATCACTCGCCACCACGATCTCGCAGAGCGGACTTCTCGCAGTTGAAGTTGGGCTTCTTCGAAGATACCTTTGACCTTATTCCTCTCGTTCGAGAGTTTCACCATGTGTCGAACCGCCTCGGGGATACCCTTGAAGCGAAATACACCGACTATGCGCAGGAAAAGACCCAACAGCAGCAATACACAGAGAAATACAGCCAGCGTGCCGACATCGCGGGTAACCATCATGAACGTCCCCAACGCCGCACTCACGGCTGTTACACCATACAGCACAAGAACGATGTGCTTCTGCCGCAGTCCCATTTCCATCAAACGGTGGTGAATGTGCCGGCAGTCCGGCGCGAACAGGGAGCGTCGCTCCAGCGTTCTGCGGACAATGCTGAACAGAACGTCGAAGACCGGAATGCCCATCGCCAGCACCGGAAGCGCCAAGCCGACGGCTGTGGCGGTCTTCGTCGAGCTGAGCACGCTGGCGCCCGCCAGAAGGAAACCCAGAAACAGGGAACCGCAATCGCCCAGGAATACCTTGGCCGGGTTGAAATTGAAGAATAGAAATCCTGTCAGCCCGCCCAGTACGGTCAGCATGAGGATGGCTACCGTTGTGTGATGCGCCTGCAGGGCAATTACCGCCACCACTGCGCAGGTGATGGCGGAAATACCGGCTGCAAGCCCATCCAGACCATCAATCAGGTTGATGGCGTTCGTGATTCCCACGATCCAGAAAATCGTTATAGGCCAACTCGTCCATCCGAAATCGATCTGGAAGAGACCGGGCACCGCCAGCGATTCGATCCGGACGCCAATCGCGCAAAGCGCCGCAGCCGCTGCGAACTCCGCCACGAGCTTCTTCCGCACCCGGATGCCTCGTATGTCGTCCACCAAACCGACACCCAGCACGAACATCGCAGCACAGAGAAGCCCCCCGATCTGCACGAAATCCCTGAAGAAACTTTCCCGAATCACCCTGTTAATCACCATGGCGAACAACACAGATGTAATCACGGAAAAGAGAATCGCCAGACCGCCGATCCTGGGGGTCGGCACGGTATGAATCTTCCTCATACCGGGCAGGTCCATCGCGCCGATGCGCGGAGCCAGCCGGATCGAAAGAACGGTTGCGATAAGCGACAGTACCGTCGCCACGCCATATATGATCAGATACGTTATCATCTTGCCCCGGTCTGCATTCCACCCCGCTCTGGATGACCTGGTGAAAGTCAACGGCCCGGTCCCTGGGCCAAATAGTTCCTGACGCCTTTCAGCAACCCGGAATCGGTTCCAGCAGGTCGGCCTCTATCTCCAGGCTGGCGCCCATGCCAAGAGCGCCGATCTCCAGCACGATCCGGCTTCGGACGCCTCTTTGGATCACGGTTCCTTCGATGTCCCGAAAAGGCCCGGCGATTACCCGACAGCGCTGGCCCACGGAGACGCCCTGATATGGATCCAGATCAGCGCCGTGGATCAGCGTCCGTTCAATGGCGACGCATTCCGACAAGAGTTTGTCCTGATCCGTCGCCTCTATGGTTTGACAGATTCGATTCGTTTTCATGGCAATCATCCGACTTTCTTCGTCGCCGCAGAAGAATACGTATGAGGGGAACAGCGGCAGGAAAGTGTGTCTTTTTTTTCCCCCAACAACCTTTACCCGTTGAACGAGCGGCAGGAAGTACCCGATACCCCGGTAGAGCAGGTCGCGAGCGAACGCCTTCTCAAATCGGGACTTCGTGTGCGCGATCCACCACTTCCCCGAAAGCTCGGTAATGCTCGATACCCCAGGTGGAACCATGGGCGGCTCTTCCGAAATTTTCAGCATGTCAATATCCCTTACCCGCCGGCTGCGGCGCGCACTCCGTCCCCGTCGGCGTACCGACAAGGTTTTTTCAACGCCCGTTCTGAGCAGGCTGCGCTATATTCAGTTGAGTCCTGATCGCCGATCATTACGTTCACAAACCGGCGACCAGACGTTTGGCCTCAGGCATTCCCGGCATCAGCTTAAGGCAAATGCCTGCCTGTTCCCTGGCCTGGGACACCTGTCCCATTGCAGCGAGCGCCTTGGCAAAATTCAGGCGCCACGTAACATTACCGCATTCACGAGATAGCGCACGTCGGTAGTACGTCGCCGCCCGCTCATATTCCTTGTTCTGGAGACAGATGTCTGCCGCTTTGACCAGCATCCACGCCGTCGCATCCGGCGAATCGCACTGGTTAAGCAGCAAGGTGGTCGCTTCGGTCCGGGCCTTCGCAGCCAGATCGGTCTTGTGCCGCCCTTCGAGAATGTTAGCAACAAACAGAAGCCGCCCAACCTCGCCGGCGGCAATCTCGACAGCCATGTCTGGTCGATCAAGCTGGAACACGCAGATATTGATGATCCGCTCGAACCAAATCCCCTTCAGCGCCAGCGTTCGCTGAAACGTCGCCAGAGATGCGGCGGTGTTCCCTTCGCAAGCGTCAAGGACCCCTTCGGCAAGGCAGGCTGCGGGATTGCACGGCGCCAAGGCGCGTCCTTTTCGAATCAAATCCGCCCCCTGAGGATCGTCGAGCACAAACATTCTCAACTGACCGACCAGCGAATAGCTCGGTCCGAACGTGGGACAGAGGGTATAGGCGTGTTCAAGGTCCGCGACGACGGCCTTGGCAGTCCGCAGAGCCACGGGGCCGATGATTGTCTTTCCGGTTTTCGGTTCGGTAATTCGGCTGACGGCGCGCCAACGGTGTGCGTTCAGCCAATATCGGTAAACAACGTTCCCAGGCTGCCGTCGGGTCGCCTCCCGGGTCAGGTCTATCAGCCTTACGTAGTCCGCATCTGCGACGACCCAGTTCTCCTCTCGCATCTGCTTCTCAAGCCGCTGCGCCTTGTCCCAGGATTCATCCGCTCGACTTGCTGCGTGCGCCCCGGTTACAGCCCAGCCCCAAACACCCGCTAATCCCAACATGCAGATGACGGCCCCCCACCTCCGGGCAGCGGTGCTTCGTCGATTCGGCGTCTCCTCGCGGTACGGTAAGTCGGCTCGCGACATCGTCACCAGAAGCCCGCAGAACGCCACCGCAAGAACAGCGTTCGACGGTAAATGCAGACCGAAATCACACACGCTCTGGATCAGGACTGCCAGAAGGCCCGCACCGAGTCCGATGGCGACCGCGCCGCTGACGGAGCGATGCTTCCAGAGACATCGTAAGTAGCTCCGCAGAATGACCGCCGCGAATGCTCCAATGAGAACCAGCCCGGCGATACCTGTCTCTTCCGCCATCTGCACGTACTCGTTCTCGACATGACTGGCAGTAGCGAGGATCGTGGATTGGTCGAATATCGGATAGATGTACTCGTGCACCCCCAGGCCCGCGCCGACCAGCGGGAATGCAGCCCAGGCGCGTGCGCTGTCCCGCAAAAGATGCCAACGACCCGTGTCTTCCTGGAGATTCCGCAGGCTCGCGAGGCGATCGTAAACCGAGTCGAATCCGACATAGAGCACGCACGCGAAGGCACCGACGGTCAGCGCACACATAACCCAGCCCCACTTGTCGAGGCGTCGCTTCAGGCCTAGCACCGCTATCGTAACTCCCCAGGCAACCAGCAGAGAGATCATCCCCCCGCGGCTCAGCGACAGAAAGATCGAGGCGACGGCCAGGACAATCATCCCCGACAGATACCACGCCGGACGAAGTTCCTTCGCGCCCAGTCGTTCGACCGCCCGCGATAGTACGACGGGCGTCCGATGGAATCCCCTCTTGAGGTACACCAGAAGCAAACCCAGGGCAGCCCCCACCGACAGGTTCATGAACTGACAGTAGTTGTTGCGATTGACGTATGGGCCGCCTGTCGCCACGGCGGGGACGCACCAGTATATCTTGTGGGCGTTGGTGGCGATCTGCGCCATAGCCAGCAACGCTACCGCCCCGCCGACGATCACGACTACCGCCAGCAACCTCTTGATCTGGTTCGCCCGCCGATACACGTTGACCGTAACGACGAAGACCGCCGAGACCGCCAACGCCAGGCGAAGTGCCCGCTCTGTCGCCAGCGAGTAGAAAGAAATCGTCATGCCCGTTTCCGACGGCTTCGACAGGATACCGGACAGGTTCGTTTTCATCGCCACCGTGTTGGGCGTGATGGCGGCCAGAACACCCTGCGGCAGCGGAACCAGTTGAACCACAACCAGTAGTAGAAACAGGCCAAGGGGAACGTAGGCCCACGTCCACACAAGCGAGGCGCGGCGAACGAAAACGACCTTCAGGAGAAGGCATGCGACCATGACCCCGGAAATCAGGACGACAACCTCCTCGCCCCAGGCATCGGCGACGCCGAATGCGAATGGCATGAACGCCAGCAGGGTCGCCATCAGGCATTCGATCACGCCGTCGAAGCAGATGGATAATCTGTCTATGGTCTGGTCCAGACCGGGGAGGCAATGACAGTGGACATCCACACGCTGGGCGGTATAAGTTCTGGACGGTGTGCGCCGTTGTCGCCGAAATGAGCCTGTTTTTTCCATATCACCACTGTCGCAATGCCCTACGCCGCGTTGTCCGCTTCGATCTCGTTACCGGATTGTCGGGAATTGTCTGCCTTGGTTACCAGTTCCCTGCCGGAATGACCGTAGCCATAGCCATAGCCGTAGCCATAGCCGTAGCCGTAGTCGCCATACCCGTATCCTCGCTTGCGGCTGTTGACGCCGTTGACGACAACTCCGAGGATTCGCGCGCCCACACTCAACAGGGATTCGACGGCCTGTTGAGACGGCTTGCGCTTGGACTTGTCGGCACGGAGCACCAACAGGGTCGCATCGCACCTCGCGCCCAGGATGCGCGAGTCCGCTAGAGAGAGAACCGGAGGCGCATCGACCAGAACGCGGTCGTACCGCTGAGAAAGCTCGGTGAGCAGATTGCCGAACGCCTGGCTGTTCAGTATCTCCGAAGCATTGGGGGGTATCTTTCCGCACGGCAAGATGTCCAGACCCTCGATGTTTGTCCGCACAATCGTGTCGTCCATAGACCCGTCGTCAACCAACACATTCGTAACACCGGGAGTCTCTGCGTCAATTTCAAAGATGTTCTGCTGACTCGGCTCGCGGAAGTCGGCATCCAGAATAATCACCTTCTGTCCGGCACGGGCCATAGCCACGCCCAGATTACTAACCAGCGTGCTCTTTCCATCTTTCGGCGCGGGCGACGTAACCAGCAGTGTCTTGGTCTTGATGTCGGGAGCGCCAAAGTAGAGGGCTGTACGAATTGTCCGGTACGCCTCTGCCGCCTGCGAGGTTGGCTCAAGATCGACCGCCTTGGCCACACAAGCAAATTCTTTCTTGCCCGCCTGCAGAGGCACGACACCGAGTACTGGAAGTCCCAACGCCTCGGAGATTTCTTCTGCCGACTTGAGACGGTGATCCATCCATTCGCCAATAAGCGCCAGGCTGACACCCAGGAGCATCCCCAGCGTAAGGGCGATGCCCATGATCTGCGCTTTCTGCGGTTTGGACGGCGTGTTCGCAGGGTGGGCCGTTTCGAGAAGACTGATGTTAAGCGCCCCCCCGTCATTGGTGATGTCGATTTCTTTGATCCGGCTGTCCAGAATGTCGCATATGCGTTCCGCCCGCTTCCGCTCCGCCTTCAGCATCGCGTATTGGACCGCTTTGGAGTTCAGATCCTGCGCAAGTTTTCGCTGCGTTTCGAGCGACTTGTCGAGGTCCTCGACACGACTCTCGGCGGCGACGGCCTGCTGTTTCAGCCAGCCCAGATGGGCTTCCGCCAATTCACGGACGTGTTTCTTCTCTTGCTTGTCAAGTTGCTTCAACTTCAGATTTATTGTCCGAATCGACGGGTGGTCCTCGGTGCACTTCTGCTGGAGCGCAATGAGTTGCAGCCTCAACCGGCTTCTTTTCTCCTCCAGCGTGCCGGTTTCCGGAGGCGC
Source organism: Planctomycetales bacterium (assembly GCA_030612725.1). Classification (GTDB taxonomy): domain Bacteria; phylum Planctomycetota; class Phycisphaerae; order SM23-33; family SM23-33; genus JAUWNJ01. The sequence goes on along the minus strand of JAUWNJ010000023.1, from coordinate 4,117 downwards.
GGCTCCCTGACCGGTGAACAACTGGCCCTTCAGGTGCAGGATTCTGTGCGGATCGGACAGAAGGGCCTCGGTCGATTCGCATCGGGCCTTCACCTCCATCAGCGATATCTCGGCTTGCGTAAGTGCGTTCGACAACATGTCCAGGCGCTTGATGATGATATTGCTGTCGTCGGTCCCGAAAGAGACGACCTCGTTCTCTCGTTTGAAGGCCATGGCGGCCTTGAAGCACTGTTTCAGTTCAGCGTCCCGACGCACCTTCTCCCGCTGAAGGATCTTCAGTATCTCGGCTGCTGTGTTCCGCTGTTGGCTGGACTGGTATGTAACGTACGACTCCACGATTGCGTTCACGATCTCTGCGGCTTCCTGCGGGTAGGGAGACTCCAGCGACACCGTGATGATGTCGTCGGCCCTGCCGACGGACGCCTGCACATTCGCCTTCAGGAAGGCTACGCCATCGGTCATCCCGCCGAAGGTCAACATCTTCCTTGGTGCAAGCAGATTTACCGTTCCCGAGAGGATCGGAGTCGATTTCAGCAGTTCGCATTGCGTATAGAGATAGTTCTTCGACTGCGCCGTAAAGCCGTCGCTGGTTACGATAACCTTAGGCCCCGTCTGCTCCACGAGCAGTCGGGACGAGCTTGAATAGATCGGAGTTGCCTCGGAAAGATAGACGATGCCCGCGCCTACGCACGCCATGATCGAGAGCAGCACAAGCCACCGACGTCGCCAGAGGACTTTCAGAACGCTGTAGCGAGGCACGAGAGGTTCAGATGGGGAGACTACCTCAATCGCCGTTGAGGGAACCCGTCGAGGCTCCATCGACCAACGCGATACTCGCACGATATCGGAAGTCTTTTCAGTATTCAACGGTTTTCCTTTCCGTGTATCCGACCTTGAGCATCAAACGGCGCCAAGGGTGCAAACATCTAAGGCCCACCCACACTCGCCCCGGCATTCACGCCGAGTCCCATTCGAATGATCTGCGACAGGAACAATCGCGTTCGCGTTCGCGGGGTCTGTTCGACGGCGACGATGTCGCCGGGTTTAAGATGGAGCTTACCGGCGCCGGCAGCAGAGGGACCGTTGAGCCTGATCAGCAATGACACAATCTCACCACCGGCGTCCTGCCTGTAAACCCTGGCATACTGCGGATCGGCCAAGTCGTTGACCCCGCCCGCCAAAGCAAGTGCGTCCATAACGGTGCATCGAACCCTGGGACGCCAGGGGAACGAGCCGGGCTTGTTCACCAACCCGACTACAGCGACGGTCCGGGGTTCCATCGCCTCAACGATAATCGTATCGCCGTCGGCGAGTTGCACGTCCCTGGCGGGTATGTTCATGTTCAGCACAGAAATCGTACGGGACCGTTTGCTATTGGAACTCGATTCGCTGATGTGGATGACCGTCGCCCCGCCTTCGACAATACCCCCAGCCTTCATGAGCGCCGCGATCAGCGTCATCTCATTACTGTGAAACCGGTAGATACCGGGACATTTCACTGCTCCTGCTACAGAGAGAGATGAGAGGCGGTACTCGACTACGCTGACGACAATACTCGGCTCCTGGCGAACATACTTGGGATAATACAGATTCGCAATATCGGCCTCGACTTCCGAGAGCGTCTTGCCCGCGACCTTCTGGTTCCCGATGATGGGAAGAACAATTCGCCCTGCCGAGTCAACCCGGCACCTGTAAGGCTTCGTATCGTCACCGTCCCTGTCCGGTAGCAGGCTGACGACTGCCGGCATCTGAAACTCTACCAGATCGCCGGGGACAAACCGGTACGGCCCGCTGGACATCCGCACTGGCAGAGCCTGCTTACATTCAACGTTGAAACGCACGGGGCCCGCCTTCTCAAAGGCGCTGAGCTCCATGTCGGATTGCTCATGCCTGGGGCCGCAACCGTTCAGGAGGACGGAAAGGGCTATCGCCGCGACAAGAGAAATTATCTTCATTGCCGCCGGTATCCCCCGTCCATGACGGTCATTGTGCCTTGTCGAGCTCAGTTCCATACTTGTAACCTGCACCAATGCCCTGTCTGTCGCATTCGTTCTGATCTGTTCCATTGTTACAGTCCCATGTTTTAACGTGCGCCACACCGGCCTGCCGAGAGCAGCCCGGCACATGCCGCCCCTGAGCACACGGTTCCTTGTTCTTTCTCTACGACATCCTGTCGCCGACTTGCTCGTCACGGCGTTGACGGACTGCGGACAACGGTTTTCGAATCGTCGCTCAGGGTGATTCTCAGGGCTACAGCGCTGACGCCCACCACAGCAACACCCCCTGCGACAGCAGCGCCGAGGCCTAACTTCATCTTGCCCGTAGTCTTCGCGGTGGTCTTCACGGCATTGATGTCGCCTTTCTGCGCCGCGGTCTGCCTGGAACTCGCAGTCTTCGTTTTATCGTCGGTCGGCACTCTTTCGCCAGAGGGATCAGCCTTCGGCGCATTCTCGCCCCCGGCTGCCGGGGGATCGGTGGGTTGCCGGCTAACCGATGCCAAAAGGGCATCGCCAGCCTCCGGTCGTGGGCCAGCTTCGGGTACCACGTTCCCAAAATCGAACGGGTCGAACTCCATCGCTGCCTGGACCACCTTGGGGCTACTCAAATCGAGGGCTGTTACCGGAGCGGAAGCGACGGTATTGGACGCCGCGGAAACATACATCGCCACGGCTGCGGACACCACAACAACCGACGCAACGGCCGATGTGATGAAAAGTCCAGGGCTCTCGATTTTCATTGGTCCTCTCCTGCTGGAGGTTCCACGCCGGCTTTCTCTTGAAAAGCATGAAAACTCCAACTATCTGGAGCGCAAACAGGCAAATATGATGCTTCGCCGCACGATGTCTCTCGCTCGAGATGCGCTGGAAATGACATTGTCCGATGGGTTGATGAGGCAAAGGAATCCAACGGCGGGGTTGTGGGACAGAATCCCATGACGTACTTGCTGCCGCCGAGTGAACCGCTTACGGATCGTAGATGTAGCTCTTTTTCCAGCAAAACAGGCATCTTCCGCGGCAAATGCGTGGGAAGCAAATCGCCCACATATCCCTGGTGCCGCTTAGGGTTCCGACCCCTTTTTATCCTTATCTTCATGCTTATCGGCATATGACTACGGGCCCGTTAATGAAATCCCCTAAAAAGCCCAAACCCCCCAAACCGCCCAAACCCCCCAAAAGTCCAATCCCCACCATTTCTTGTCCGCAAGGACAATTCGTCAACACCAAGCCACGCCGGTTATCGTCCCAACGATTGTGGGAACATATTTTCCGTAGGTTCTCCGGTTAGTCAATTCTTCAGATTACCTTCCGTAAATTGCAGAACCCATCTTCGCCCCGCAGGAATCTCGACAGATACGGATGGGTCGGGACCTTCCCCATTCATGTGGTCCAGCAGTTGGCCGACCACAGCGACATTAAGACGACCCAGCAGTTCTATCTTTCTGTCCAGCCCGAGGACTTGAGCAAGGCCCAGGCGGTACAGTCAGCGGTCCTGACGGGAATCCCCAAAGCCGACCCGACCGATCCACTTTTGACGCACTTTGGGCAAAAACGGTATTTTCCGGGCCAGAGGGGTCGAAAGGGCAAAAAAGAACCCCTTGTTTGACAAGGGGTTCTGAAACTACGCGCGACAGGGCTCGAACCTGTAACCTTCGGTTCCGTAGACCGATGCTCTATCCAATTGAGCTACGCGCGCCCGACGTTCAGTTACTTCATATATCACCGTCGAACTTCTTTTTCAAGCGTTTTTGAGCAATAAAAGCCTTTGACCCCGTAACCCTGGAGGGCAAATTCCATCCGAAGGATTGGGGGCGTATCCTGTAAGGTTCCGTTTGAAACCAGCAAACGCCCGGAATGTACGCAAAGGCAAGGGTGTAAAATGAAAACTGGAATACTTATACCCGGCGCACAAACTTGATGCGACGGTGGTATTATATTATATCGCCTGGGATTATTCCGCTTCTAATGCAGCGGCAGGTGGCGGCGTATCAACCTCGGCAGGTGGCGGCGTATCGGCCTTGACGGGCGGCGGCGTATCACCCTGGGCGGGCGGTGGCTTCTCGGGCTTGGCGGCGGGGGGCGTGTGGGGCGTGCCTGGTGCTGGCGTGTCGGACGGGGCG
>JAUWNJ010000012.1 GCA_030612725.1 Planctomycetales bacterium | reverse complement strand
TTTTGCATTGGGGGGCGGGGGCGGGGGTGTTGCCCACAACTATTTGTTAAATTTATTCAAACGGGGGTCAAAAAAATCGGGGCCACGGCACCGGGCATGTAGTTTATAACGACTCAATACCCGCCGTATTCCTGGAGTGTTTCCCACATTGCCATGATATTTTCTGTCGGAACGTCAGGCTGGATGTTGTGGACGGTCGTGAAGACCCATCCTCCGCCCGGCGCGAGGGCTTCGATGTTGGCGCGGACATTATCACGGACCTCGTCCGGCGTACCGTTCGGCAAAACATGCTGCGTTTCCACACCGCCGCCCCAGAAGCAGAGGTCGTCGCCGAAATCGGCTTTCAACGCCGCCGGCTCCATCCCGGTGGCGGAAACGTGCACGGGATTGAGAATGTCGATCCCAATCTCGATGAAATCCGGAATTATAGGCCTGACCGACCCACACGAGTGAAAGGCGATCTTCACGCCGGGAGCAAGTTTCTTTATATGGTCGATAAGAGTCTTCAGCCTCGACTTGACCATCGAGCGGAACGTCTCCGGTGAGATGATTTGCGAGGTCTGCGTCCCGTAATCGTCCATCTCGAAGACCACATCGACGACATCGCCCAACTCGCCGAGCGCCGCTGCCCAGAAGTTCATCTTGATTTCGAGGAACCTGTCGAGAACGGCTTCGGCGACCGGAGTATTGGCGAGCGTATCCATCAGGAAATTTTCCATCCCCCGTACTCGTTGAGCCATTTCCACCATCCCGGCACAGGTGCTCCTTAGCACCACGCAATGACCGGCCTGGCCGAAACGCTCCGCCTTCTCTCGCAGCCCCGCGAGGCGCCACGGTTCACCCCCATCCGGCAACGGTAACTGCCGGACCTGATCGACGCTCGCGTCCATATCGGGAAGCGGGCTCTGGACGAGCGAGAAATAAAGCCCGTCGGACGGCATGAATTGTCTGAAGCCCCACTCATCGATGTACGTTTGCCCCTCGTCGGTCTCGGTAATTAACTCCTGCCACTTCTCCGAACCGACGGGAAGAGGAATGTTATTGGAGCAAAGCGGGGACAGGCCTCGGGTATCGACCTTAAGCTTCTCCAGCATATCGTCAGCCGGCATTGCCAATTGCTGGATAAGGTCCACGATCTCGGTTTCACCGCTGGGCAGACCCATATATTCCCGCAGCCGGTCGTGCGCGCTAATAGCAATACCGGTTACATGCGTTCCGGCAAGGTCATACGGTACGCGGTCGGGTTCAGTGTGGGATAACGTTGTCAGGATTCTCTCTCGTCCGTTCATTCAGGGAATTGTATGGGATGGGCGGAATATTGGAATTGCCAATATAAAAAAATGGTCAGTTTGAGTAATCAGCGATTTCAGTACATACCTCTGCGGCACGCCGTACAGCCCCGACAAAGCGCGATATATCGAAAGGTTTCTCGAAAAAGTCAAAGGCTCCTGCCCCCAATACATTCTGCCTGGTCATGCTGGAAAATGCACCGGTAATACAGATTGCCCGTGTCCGAAGCCCCCGGCTGGAGATAAACCCGAGCATATCCATACCGGAGACGTCAGGCAGGAACAGGTCCAGGATGGTTATGTCGAATTTTTCCTCCAGCAGCAGACGCATTGCTTCTTTACCGGAGTTCACCGACACACATCGGACAGGTTCGCTTGAAAGGACATCCTCAATCAAACGGCAGACGTACTCTTCGTCATCTACGACGAGGACATTACTCGTGTTGATGGTCATGGTCGAGCCTAACACAAAATACCCCAGCCCGACCCTGGGGTGATAATCTGTATATGTATATGTTACTATTGCGTGTGTGTGTGTGAATAAGAATCGGACATCTCGAATAGAATCTTTATAAAAAATGGGGGAAAACGAAGTAAATTTGCGGATTTTAACGCTTGGCAGGGAATGCCCGGAACCGTTCTGCTTGCCACGCATAGGGTTCGGTAAATCCGTTGGTTATCGTGTGCGGTATGAGACATTGCTAGACGTTGGCGGGTTTCTCCACCGATGCTCCGACAAAAAGCACAGTCGAATCACGAGCGGGACGCCCGTGCCACGATGTTCGCAAACGCTACAAAATAACGTGAACTGCTATAGCAGGTTTTCCGAATGCTTCCCGACTTTTTATCCACGATACCTGCGCTATCCGACAGATACCGGTTCGCATTGCTTGTTCGCAGGGGTAGCCGTTGTCCGAGGCTCCCCAATACGGGGTGTGACGAAACGACACAACGCCGGGACAGTTCGATCCCCGAACCAGTTGTTCTTCTCGTAGAACGTCGGTGGTTCGTAGGTCCAGCCCGCGGCAAGTCGCTTCTCTTCCTTGCGAATCTTCCGCAATACGTGTCGCCCGCCCATGGCTGAAAACAATCGTGACTTGAGTCCGAACTCGCGATGAAGATCCTTCAGGATGGCGGACATCTTCGCACGTATCGTGGTATTCCTGCGGTAGTAGAGCCTGATGCCCTTAATCGCCGCAGAGAATGCGGTCCCCAACTCCTTGGCCTCCAATGCGTAACGACGCCGGATCCGCAAGTTCGGATGATTCTTGTAGCGTTTCCAACCGGCCAGCGTCGTTCGGACGATCCTCGACACGCTGGGGCCGTTGACTTCGAAGTCGCGCTCGAACGCTCGCCGAAGAAACTCGCCTTCCTGCCCGCCGGTAATATGGGTATGGTGGTAGTTGAACATCAACTGCCCGTGAATGTCGGCCTCGTCATACTCATCGGGTTGCTTCATCCTGCCCGCGGCCAACAGTTCCTCATGAAGCGGCGTGCCGGGAATGGGCGTGTAGAGCATGAACTGGTGGAAGTCGGTATCATGCCGGACGGCGTAGTCGATTACCTGGTCGATGTTCTCGGGCGTATGCTCTTCCAGTCCGATGATGCTCGAACCGAGCACGCGAATACCGTGTGATTGCAGTTCGCCCACCAGTTTCCGCGTATCAATACCGTTTAGCTTGGCATATTGGCTTTCCTGACCCTCCATGCCCATCCATACCCAGGATATCCCCAGCCCCACAAGTTGCTCAAAGGTGTACGAACGCAGCACGTTGGCGGAACTGAAGACGTACAAGGCCCACGCTTTGTCGTGGCGTTCCATCAACTCCAGCAGACGCAGCGCCCGTTTGCGGTGCAGCAGGAAGTTCTCGTCCATAATGAAGAAGGATTGAACCTGCATCGCCTCTTCGATCTGGCACATCACGTCGAACAGTTCATCGCCGGTTTCATAGAAGTTGATAAATTTTCCCTTACCGCCGAACATTGCCGACGTGGAGCAGAAGTTGCATCCCAAGGGACAGCCCACCGACGGGATGATGGTGGCAGCTACGTCGCCGGGCTTCTCCTTGATGGTTATGCCCAGGTTCCGCGTCCCAATTCCTGAATGGATTATGGGATGCCGGATGGATTGATCCTCATCTTCTCCCAGATATCGGCGGAACCATCGCACTCCTTCGCCCTTGACGATTATGTCCGCATCAATCCGAGCGTCGAGGTCCGGCATGTTGGCGATGTGCCCTCCGACGACGATCGTCGCGTCAGGCAGATATTGCCGCACCAACTCGCACATTTTCCGAACCTTAAGAATGTTTGGAATAATGCTGCTTATCCCGACGATGTCGTAGCAGTTGTCACGAATCTCCTGAACGAAGCGGTCGAGTGTCGGGAAGTCCAGCAGCACGCAAGGAACCTCGATGTTCGCCTGAATGAGCATCAGCCCCCAACTACGGTGAAACATTCGCAATGAGAACGGTCCCTGAACTCTGGTAACCTGGTTGTGGTACAACTCCATCGGGTTTATCGTCCGGCTACCATACTTGTCGTCCTGTGCGTATGGGCCAAACACGCTGCTCAACAGAACCTTCGCCTTGGCCGCGAGCGGATGCGCCGACCGGAGGGGCTGGTGAGATTCTTTTTCTGCTATAATGGTGCTAGTGTTTCGTATCACTTGATTTCTTTCCTGGTATTTTCTTTCGTGGTCGAGGCAGGATGAGTTCTGACATGACGAACCGAGTTTTGTTAGAGTGCCTTATTTTCCGGATTTGGACTTTGGTGCCTTCTTTCCGGATGCTTCCGGTTTGCCTGGAGACATTTCCGTCTGTTGCAGCGTGGACTTCTTTTCCAGGAATCCTTCGAGTTTACGAGCACGGACGGGGTGCTGGAGTTTGTGAACGGCCTTGGCTTCGACCTGGCGGACGCGCTCGCGGGTTACCTTGAATATCCGTCCCACTTCTTCGAGCGTGTAGGTATATCCGTCGCCGATACCGTAGCGAAGTTTGATTATTTCCCGCTCGCGGTAGGTAAGCGTCTTGAGGACTTCCTCGATCCGTTCCTTGAGCATTTCGCTACCGGCCGATTCCACCGGGTTCTCAGCGCCTTCATCCTCGATGAAATCGCCGAAGTACGAGTCTTCGCTCTCGCCCACAGGTCTGTCCAGACTGATCGGATGCCGCGATATCTTCATCACGCGACGCGCCTCGGGGACGCTCATGACGGCCTCCTCGGCGATTTCCTCAATCGTAGGCTGGCGACCACGTTCCTGGACCAATCGTCGCGATATGTTCCGAAGCCTCGACATCGTTTCGATCATGTGAACGGGGATACGGATAGTACGTGCATGGTCGGCGATAGCGCGAGTAATTGCCTGACGAATCCACCAGGTCGCGTACGTGGAGAATTTGTAACCCCGACGGTACTCGTATTTATCCACTGCTCGCATCAGTCCGGTGTTTCCTTCCTGGATTATGTCCAGGAAGTTCAATCCGCGATTGCGGTACTTCTTGGCGATTGAGACCACCAGGCGGAGGTTTCCAGCCGACAGGTCGCGTTTGGCCTGCTCGTAATCGTCAAACGCCTTGCGAATGGCCTTGACCCGCTTGACCAGAAGGTCGCCGCTCTCCATTACCAGGTCGGTCAGGCCGTCCAGTTCCTCGCGCATAACGGCAATATCTTCGGGAATCGTTACCTTGACCTTATTGGTGCCTAACATCCGCTGAAGTTCGCTCATCTTCCCGCGAACATGCACGAGTCTGTCCATCAGAGGCTGGATTCTGGAAGTTCGCAGAGACAACTCTTCGATCAACTTCGCGATGCGTCTGCGCCGCCGCCACATCCTTCGCTGACCGCCCCTGTGGCGACGGGAAGAAGTGCCTTTGCGGTTTATAAGGTCCCACTCGCGACGGTTGGCATCCAAGACATTCCTGACCGTTCGGACGTTCACGGGTATTCGCTTTCCGATGGTATCTTTGGCGAGGTTTTCGGCGGTGGAAATTTTCATTGTGCGGTCGAACGGGAGATTCCCGTCGTGAACCTGCTGAAGGATTTCTACCGCCGCAGATGAACAGTAGTCGCTTTCGAGGACTCGACGCCGGAAGTGCATTCGGGTCATCTCAATTTTCTTGGCGAGCGAGATTTCTTCAGCCCGGCTCAGCAGCGGAATCTCTCCCATCTGCGTCAGGTACATCCGCACCGGATCGTCGATGCGAACCTTATCCGCCACCAACTCCTCGGCTGAACGTTTGGACTTGAGTTTTTTCTTTCCGGGGGTCTCGAATTCGCCGGCTTCGGTCCCACCGGCGGCCTTCTTTTCCGCGGGGACATTGGCGGCGTCGAGCAGTTCGATACCGAGTTCATCGAGCATCATCAGCAACGAACTGAGCGGTTCCGGCTCGACCGCCTCTGCCGGAAGTTTGTCGTTCATCTCTTCGTAAGTGAGATAACCGCGCTTCTTGCCTTGTTCGATTAACGCTTTTACAGATTTATTTTTACTCAGTTCGTCCAGCATCGTATATCATTTCTCGTCAAAGCGGCTGTTCGCCGTCCCAAGGGGGGCGGAGATTGACATAGCCCGGCCTAATGGGGAAATTGAATCTCCCTGGAAACCTGCAAGCAATGCATTTTATCAAACTCTTTACCTGAAAATCAAGTGCGTTACGCAATTCTTTACGCTCTTGCCGGGTGCTACTGTATTGTCGCGCGGGCGAATCGCTGATAAAATCGTCACAATGGTTGAAGATTCTCACGTCAAATCGCGCAGGCGCAGGCGTCGTCCGAAGCGGTCCGGTCGGCAGAAGGTATTTCGCGCAGGCGTATTTGTCTTTGCAGCCTTGGCGGTTCTCTACGCGACGCTGCCGTGGTGGGCGCCCAGGCAATATCTTGCCGACAAAATCGCACGCGATCTGAGCGATGTGCTGTCAGTCCCCGTAAGCATCTCCAGCCTGAAGATGTCCTGGTCCGAAGGCGTTACCGTCAGCGACGTGCGTATCGGTAACGGCGACGGTTTCGGCGAGGGCGATATGGTCGTGGTCGAAACGCTTCGGTGCGATCTTTCGCCGATACGCATGTTGTGGACCGGCGGACTGAAATGGATGGAACTGACCGGCGTTCGTCTTGACGTGGTGTTCGACAGGGACGGACAGGCCAACGTCGCTGCGCTGGGGCCTCTGATGGAAATGCCTCCTCCCGGCTGGATGGCGTTTCGCCGGACGACGGCGACGGCGCAATTCCCGGATCACGACCGTTTGCTGCGGCTTGACGTGTCCGATCTTCAGTATCGCGCGGGCAAACTTGAAAATGTCGGGGCCGTTACAATGTCGGCTGAACTGTCCCAGGAGGGTCGAATCGCTCCGATAACACTGAAGGCATCTGCCGGCGAAACTTACGAAGGTACGCCGGACTTCGGCGAGCCTGGTCGAGTCGCAGCGGCAGCGAGCTTCCGCTTTGCGGGCGTGGATATTTCACAATTGAACCTTCCGGGTCTATTGTCGTTACCGTTGAAGCGGCTTTCGGGTTATGCGTCGGGACAGATGGACTGTCGATTTGATCGCACCGGAAGGGTGGGGCAGTTTTCGCTGGAACTTTGCGTAAAAAACCTCGACGCCCAGCCAGCCGTCGGTCCGTCCATACCGGTAATCGAAAAGGCGGACCTGACACTGACGGCGACGTCCGACCCGATTTACGAAAGCATTGACGTTCGTGCGTTTGACTTGCACCTTCCCGGTGTCGAGTTGAAAGGTAGAGGACGGCTTCATGCCGACGCCCTGGCGGGACGATGGGAGGCTCTCAGGTCGCTGGAAATAAGCGGCTGGGTCAATCCGACGACCGTTGCGACGCTGCTTACGGGCCGGTCGCCGACCCTTCCGGGACGGATGGAATTCGACGGTAATGTCGGCGTCAATATCTCCCTTCGAGGGGACAAATCGCAGATGTCCTTCAGCCTGGCGCTCGACGCCACAGCGGCGACCATTCGCAACGGTTGTCATATCGGAAAGCCCGCAGGAAGGAAACTGACCGCTGAAATTCACGGAAACGTTGAAAAGCATACCTGGCGACTCTGGACGGACCCGTCCAGACCGGCCGAACTGCGAATAGGGCGAAACCGCTTCACCGGGAACGGGTCATTGCGGAACGTTCGTCGCGCCCTGGAGGGGATGGATTGGTGGGGAGGCTGGAAAATCGTCGAGTTGGATTCCATCGGCGATCTGCTTGCGGGTTTCTCGGCGGGTAAATGTACAATTCCGCCCGATGTTCGCCTGGACGGGGAAGCCGGCGGGCAGTGGTTCATCGAAAATGACAAGGTGGGTCTGCGCAACGTCCGCCTGCCGAAAGGGACCAGCATGTCTCTGGGCGATTGGTTCGTCAAACCGGTCGATCAGTCGATAGAAATGGACTTGAGTTCAACCGTTACGACCGACCCGCCGGCCCTTGACGACGTGCGGCTTCGGATTGGTACCGGCCATGTCGGTCCGTCCCGTTGGGACGTGAACATCGAAGACGGGAGATTGGCTTTTATTCCCGGCGCTGACGGCGAGGTCGAATCGGGCTACATTCGCCTTGATGGGCGATATGGTGTTCGAGGTATCGCAGAGATGCTCGCCTGCATCCCGGCTGGGGGTGAATGGAAAAAACGACTCGCCGGTTCGCTCACCGGAAAGGTCAGCGTGATGCTTTCGGAGTCGATGAGTCGCTTCTACACCAGCGTTAATGTTACGCAACTGCAGGCCGATACAGGACGGTCGTTCCGGAAGGTCGCCGGACAACCGGCGGAGGTAACTCTGGATTTCCGTAGCGACGATACGCTCGGTCCGAACCTGCGAAACCGCCTCACGGTGCGGGTTGAATCGGCTTCGGCGAAATTTGACGGGACTCTGACATTCCCGGCGGTCGATGCCGACGCTTCGACCATTCGTTGCTCCGGAAGCCTCCGTGTTCCCGATGCCGCCTGGCTGCTGCAATCCGTCTGCACTGAAGCGATGCTTCGGCGTCTTGATCCGTTGGGTATTCACGGCTCTGTTGTCGCTTCGCTGCGGGCAGAGATAAGCGACGAGTCCGTTACGGGCGAGATGTCCTGCAATGCCGACGACCTTCAGTTCAGCCTGCCCGGAGGCGACTCGGAGGCACTGCCGAACAAGTCTCGCGGCAGCGCACTTCGTCTTCGTCTGGCGGGCGGAATCGACGAAAAAACGGCTGCGATTAATATCTTCTCGCTGGACGTCGGAAGATCGAATGTCTCTGTTACGGGGAAGATTCACCTCTGTGCCGACGCGAAATCCCCGCCAGAAGGGTCATATTGGCCTGGGCCGGGAGTGGCTGGGGCGAACCTGGACATCCAGGCGAGATTGGTCCCGGACCTGACGGCCAAGGCACTTATTCCCGAATTGGCAAAACTGGCTGAACGTTATGGTCTCAACGGGGCGATGCGCTTCGCGGGGAAAATCCAGGCCGACGAGAAGGCGATTAACGCCGCCGGCGAATTCGACGCAACAGGCCTGGGAATTGCGTTTTTGGACAAGAAAGCATCTCGGAAACACCCGCCGGGACAAAAACCGAATTCCGTCGGAAAACGGATTGGCAAGACTATAGAGTACATAGCCGCCCGATTTTCCAAGCCACGCGGCGAGCGGGCGGTGGGGCGGATCAATCTGACGATACCGGCCGACTTCTCCAGAATAAAGGTGCGGGACGTCTTTATTGATACGGGCTTTTTCCAGTTGCGGGCCGATGCGACGCTACCGAAGACCCATGATTCCTGCTCTGTACACGTAGCCTTGAGCGTTTCGGACCTGCATCGACTGGTCGGTTTGTTTCCGCGACTTACCCGGTATCGTCCAGCCGGGGCCATTTTTATCGAAGGCCTCTACAGACGCAACGGTGAGGAGGGCGTTCTGGATTACGTAACGCTCCAGGCCGACAATGCTTCAGCCACTATCAACAAAAAACGCTGCCGGGTCGATGGGTCCGTTATGGCCGAAAAGGTTACGCCGGACGGGCCGTACCTGCGAATTAAAAGGTTTGCGACTGATTCATTTGAATTCGCTGTCGGTGCGAACCATGGTTTTGTCGTTGCGGACCTGCGAGACCCGATGCGCAACCCGTCCGGCAAGGTTACTTTGCTTTGCACCAGGCTGGACACATTTGATCTGGAGCGATGGATTGTGGGTGATGGTGTCGAGTCCGCTAAAAAAACGTTGAATACCAAGACCCTCGCCGGCCTGGCCGACGAGGCAATCGCGGGTCTGCGGGAGATTCTTTCGAAGTCGGACCTTCACTGCCGGGTACAGATAGAGCGTCTGCGATATTTCGACCCTAAGGTTCGGGCGTTCTTCGAGCCTCGCGGAATGATTGCCGACGTGCATGTCGAAAAAGGCAAGGTTGCCGTCGGATACCGATGCGGACTTAACGGGGGAATTATGGAACACAAATACTCCGTTGACCTGGGCGACGCCGACACGCGAGTAGCCCTCAAAGTCGATCTGACCGAACTGATGGTCGATAAAAATATACTCGCGCAGATATCGCAGGAATTCCCCGGAAATACCATTTACGGTACGTTCAGCCAGGATAAAGAGATTACGTACTCGCTGCGCGACATGGTGATGAACTTGTTGGATTATCGCTACAATCCAGTGCCCGTCGGTACGGCCAAGACTGTGGCTACCGAAGGAGTGGTGCGGGGTAAAGGCGCGCCGAAATGGATGATACATATCTTTCCGGGGCTGAACCTGACGACGTATCGGTATCAGAAGATGACCGGTTTTGCCGAGTACTTCTCCGACGGCACTGCCGAGAATGACATGATTTTCAACGGCCCGTACGATATTTACATGGTTGGTACGACCGACGCCAAAGGCATCGCCCGTTATACTATCGGCGTGATACTGTTGAGCGCGCCGCAGTCGCCGGAATTTAATCATCTCTTACGGCAGGGGCGGGTTCCGATACTGAAATTCCAGGCCAGGATAAAAGACGGGCGATTCTACGACGAGGTGGTTTCCTACACCCGCCCCGACGAGGCTGCCTACAGAATTTTCCTGGCGAACAACATTTTCTATCGCCTCTGGCTGAACGCCAAGGCCAAACCGACCGCCGCTGAAATCACCAGCGAACCCGAAAAGAATTAGACAGTCGCTATGCTCTTACTTGTCGCCGCCGGGTGTTGCCGCCAGTTGCTGGTACATCTGCCAGCGGCGGTCCACGTCCTGCTGGGCGAGTTCGATGAGACGGGCTGCCTCGTCCGGCTTGCTCTTGGTGAGCATTGTGTAGCGGGTTTCGTTGTAGGCGTAATCCTTCATCGTTATCGACGGGGCCTTGCTGTCGAGTTGGAGCGGGTTTTTGCCCTGCTCGGTGAGGCGTGGGTCATAGCGATACAGCAGCCAGGCGCCCGACGCGACGGCGGCCTTCTGCTGGTCGAAGGCGGTGGTCATGTTGATCCCGTGCATGATGCAGTGGCTGTACGCCATGATGAGGCTAGGCCCGTCGTAACTCTCTGCCTCGACGAATGCCTTTACGCACTGGCTGTCATTTGCGCCCATTGCGATCTGTGCGACATAGATATTCCCGTAGGTCATCATCAGCAGGCCGAGGTCTTTTTTGGGCATGGGTTTTCCACCGGCGGCAAACCTTGCCACTGCCGCCCGCGGAGTGGCCTTGGAGCACTGCCCGCCGGTGTTGGAATATACCTGCGTATCGAGGACGAGTATGTTGATATTCCGCCCGGAGGCAAGGACGTGGTCCAAGCCGCCGTATCCGATGTCATACGCCCATCCGTCGCCGCCGAGTCCCCAGACGCTCTTGCGGACCAGCGCGTCGGCAATACTCCCCAATTGCGTCGATTCGGGCGTCTTTATACCGGCGAGTTTGGCCCTGAGCGCATCGACCCGCTTCCGCTGCTCGGCGATACCGGCCTCGTCGGACTGGTCGGCGGTCAGAAGCCCGTCAACCAGATCCTGTCCGATTTTGCCGGCCAGGACCTGAAGAAGTTCGCGGGCGAATTCGTTCTGCTTATCCAGCGTCAGTCGGAAGCCGAAACTGAACTCGGCTGTGTCCTCGAATAGAGAGTTGTTCCAGGTCGGTCCGCGGCCGTCGGCGTTGACGGCGTAGGGCGTGGTCGGGAGGTTTCCGCCGTAGATGCTGGAGCATCCGGTGGCGTTTCCGATAATCGCCCGGTCGCCGAAGAGTTGCGTCAGGAGTTTGACGTACGGCGTTTCGCCGCATCCGGCGCATGCGCCGGAATACTCGAACAACGGCCTGCACAACTGGCTGCCCTTGACGGTGTTGATTCGCAGTTTCCCGCGGTCATAGTCGGGAATGCCCAGGAAGAACTTGTAGTTCTCCCGTTCCGATCCGCGCAGCGGCAACTGGGACGCCATGTTGATGGCCTTCTTATCCGGTTCGGCCTTGTTCTTTGCCGGGCAGACGTGCACGCAGGCCCCGCATCCGGTGCAGTCTTCCGGCGCGACCTGCACGGTCCATTTCATACCGGCGAATTCTTTGCCTTTGGCATCGACGCTTTTGAAGGTCTCCGGCGCTTTGTCCAGCAGGGCGGGGTCATAGACCTTTGTTCGAATGGCGGCGTGCGGGCAGGCGATGGAGCATTTGGCGCACTGGATGCAGGTATCCGGGTCCCATACGGGGATTTCCAGTGCGAGGTTGCGTTTTTCCCATTGCGTCGTCGCCGTCGGCCAGACGCCGTCGACCGGCATCTTGGAAACCGGCACTTCGTAGCCTCGCCCGGCTATAATCTCGGCAGTGAGGTTCTGGACGAACTGGGGCGCTTCGGCCGGGACGACCGGAGGCTTTTCGATCTTTGAAGTCGCTTTGTCCGGCACCGGTATCTCGTGCATGTGTTCGATTGCCTGGTCCACAGCCGCATTGTTCATCTGGACGATCTTGTCGCCCTTCTTTCCGTAGGTCTTCTTGATGGCCTCTTTGATTTTATTGACGGCTTCAGTCTGTTCGAGAATACCGGAGAGGTAGAAGAAGCAGGTCTGCATGACCGTATTGATTCGCGCGCCCATACCGGTGGCCTTGGCGACCTCGTATGCGTTAATCGCATAGAACTTCATTTTCTTGTCGATAATCGCCTGCTGGACGGATTTTGGCATCTTGTCCCAGGTCTCTTCAGGACCGTAGGGGCTGTTGAGCAGGAAGGTCGCGCCCTCGATGGCTGGGGCGAGGATGTCGTACCGTTCCAGGAACATCCATTGATGACAGGCGACGAAGTTGGCGTGGGTGATAAGGTAGGTCGAGCGTATCGGCTTAGGGCCGAACCGCAGATGCGATACGGTTATCGCCCCTGCCCGCTTGGAGTCATAGACGAAATAACCCTGGGCGAAGTTGTCCGTCTCGTTACCGATAATCTTGATGGAGTTTTTGTTCGCGCCGACGGTTCCGTCGGAGCCAAGCCCGTAGAACATCGCGCGGACGACATCGTCGCCTTCGGTGCTGAATTCCGGGTCGTATTCCAGCGACGTATGCGTTACATCGTCGTTGATTCCGACGGTAAAATGATTTTTCGCTTGCGGTTTCGCGAGTTCATCAAGAATTGCCTTGACCATCGCGGGCGTGAATTCCTTGCTGGAAAGCCCGTACCGCCCGCCGAGAACCTTGATGTCCCTGCCGGCTTCGACCATTGCGTTGACGCAATCGAGGTAGAGCGGCTCGCCGGGAGATCCCGGCTCTTTCGTCCGGTCCATTGCGGCGATTGATTTTACCGTCTCCGGCAGCGCGTCGAGGAAGTGCTTCATTGAGAAAGGCCGATACAGGCGGACTTTGAGCAGCCCGACCTTTTCGCCTTTGGCTGTGAGATATTCGATGGCTTCCTGGGCGGCTTCGGTGCTGCTTCCCATCAGGACGATGACGCGTTCGGCGTCCGGCGCGCCGATGTAATCGAACAGGTGATACTGTCGGCCTACGACTGATGCGAATTTGTCCATGACCTTCTGCACTGCTTCGGGGCAGTCGAGATAGTAGGGATTGACGGTTTCGCGTCCCTGGAAATAGACGTCGGGGTTCTGGGCTGTTCCGCGAAGCGTTGGACGGTCAGGCGACATGGCGCGTGCGCGATGGGCCAGGACGAGGTCGTCGTCGATCAGCGCCCGCATGTCATCCATTGTCAGCAGTTCGATCTTCTGGATTTCGTGCGTGGAGCGGAACCCGTCGAAGAAGTGGATAAACGGAACACGGGTCTCCAGCGTAGAGGCCTGGGCGATAAGCGCAAGGTCCATCACTTCCTGAACCCCACCGGCCGACAACAGCGCGAAACCAGTGTTTCGTACAGCCATTACGTCGCTGTGGTCGCCGAAGATGCTCAACGCCTGGCAGGCAAGCGACCGGGCCGATACGTGAAAGACCGTGGGGGTAAGTTCGCCGGCGATCTTGTACATTGTCGGAATCATCAGCATCAGGCCTTGGCTGGCGGTGAAGGTCGTCGTGAGCGAACCTGTCTGCAGCGCGCCGTGAACGGCAGCGGCTGCACCGCCTTCGGACTGCATCTCCATCACCGACGGGATAGTGCCCCATATATTCTTCTGACCGGCAGCCGACCATGCGTCGGCGTGTTCGCCCATGCCGCTGGAGGGTGTAATCGGGTAGATTGCGATTACCTCGTTGACTTTGTGGGCTACGTAGGCAGTGGCTTCGTTTCCATCAATCATTGCTACCGGACGTGTCTTTGTGTCTGTCTTGCTCATTTGTTGCCTCTTTCCTTCAGATTAAAAGTTTGTCAGCCTTGAAAATCGGGCATGTTCACTTACCCCCATTGCCCTGCCGCCGAGCCGTGTCTCTCTGGTCGGGCAACGGAGCGCGCATATTCTCACGATTTCCGCGCGGATTTCAACTACTTTTCTATCTTTGCAGGGATGCAGGTCGGAGCGAAGTGGAGACTCGTTGCGGCGAGGGATGCAGGGGATGATTTATTATCAAAAACAAACCGGTATAATACTTTGCAGTGCAATTCGGTTTCGACAAGCGGAAAGGAAGTGCCGACGATATGACCAGACGCACGCTGCTAATCACCCTGACACTTGGAATGTTGTTTTCCGTTTATGGTTGCAAGAAGAGTCAGGAAAAACAGCAGCCTTCCAACCGGCAGGGGCAGGGGGAAAATCGGCCGACGAGTGCCGGTTCGGCCCCCGACGAAAAGCGAACGAGCGAGAGTTCCAACAGTCGCTTAATTCAGGGCTGTATTCGGGACCTGCAATCTTCTGATGTTACTGTTCGTCAGCGGGGTGTCAGGCTGCTGGGGTCACTTTCGGATTTTCCGGAAATCAGAGAGGCCGTCGGCGCGCTGGCAGCAGCCTTGCAAGATGAGGATGAGGGGGTGCGTTTTGGGGCCGCTATGGCCTTGGGCAACATCGGCCCGGCCGCCGGAGCGGCCGTTCCCGCGCTCGCTCGTGCGTTGGATGATGAGAATGAGAGTTGGCACGTGCGGTCTTATTCAGCTGAAGCGTTGGGCATGATCAGTTTGACGTCGAAGAAGACCATCTCCGTGCTCATCAAGGCGTTGGGGGACCGGGACGGTAACGTGCAGCAGTCGGCCGCTATGGCCCTGGGCAAAATCGGCAAACCGGCTGTGGCGGAACTGATTTCCGCCCTGAAGCATTCAGTGGGATCTGCCCGTAAGCACGCCGTTCTGGCGTTGGGCGAAATCGGGCCGGAAGCCGAGACAGCTGTGCTCGCCCTTGTAGAGGTGTTCGTATCCGGCGACATCAACCTGCGTTGGGAAGCCGGTACGGCACTGCACAAGATCGGGCCTGCGTCTGTTCCTGTTCTTTGCAATGCCCTGAGAAAGTCAAACAAGGAGGTTCGTCAGTTGGCCGCTTCGTTCCTTGGTGAAATCGGCCCAGGCGCTAAAAAAGCGGTCCCTGCACTGGCTGATGCCCTGGGGGATAAGGACAGGCAGGTTCGTTTCGAGGCAGCCGAGGCCTTGGGCAAGATTGGTCCGTCTGCCCGGGATGCCGTCATCGCGCTAGGCCGGGCCTTGAAGGACGAAGACCGTGTCGTTCGCGAGTACGCCGCAAAGTCCCTTGGACAAATCGGTCCGGCAGCGGGGCAGGCAATCCCATCACTTATTGGTGTGCTGAAGGATGAGGATATCGAGGTTCGCAAAAACGCTGCCGAGGCATTAGGCAATATCGGTCAGGCCACCGACGAAGTCGTCGGCGCTCTCGTCGAAACCTTCAAGGATGGCATACCCGAAACCTGCTGTGCTGCAGCCGACGTCCTTGCAGGATTCAAATCAGCCCATGGAAAAATCATCCCCGTCCTGATTCGTGCCTTGGACGACCGGAATGAGAATACACGTCGGTATGCCGCTTACGCCCTGCAGGAAATTTCTCCGATGGCGAAGTCGGCAGTCGCCGCACTCACCAAGGCATTGGGCGATGAGAATCTCTGGGTTCGCAGCTGGTCAGCGAAAGCGCTGGGGAAAATCGGTCCGGCGGCAAGGTTGTCGGTGCCCGCGCTGATCGAAACCTTCAAAAAAGACAAAGAGTACATGGTGCGCTGGGACGTTATCGTGGCGCTGCATAGTATCGAACCGCCTGCCGAGGCGGTTATCCCAGTATATATCCAGGCTGTCAAAAGCGGCGACCGCCTTCTTTGCGGTTCCGCCGCCGCTGCCTTGGGGGAGATAGGCCCGGCGGCGAAGGCCGCCGTGCCGGCGCTCATCCGAGCGTGCAAGTATGAGGAGTGGATGGACTGCCGCGACGCAATTGAGGCATTGGTGAAAATAGCCCCGAAAAACAAGCAGACTGTCCCAACGCTCGTCGAGGCGATGAAAAACAAGAATAAATTAGTGCGGTCTAAAGCAATCAGGGCTTTGGGTAACATCAGGCCCGTGCCTGTGTCGGTCTTTATCCGGGCACTAAAATCAGAATATCCCAATGTGCGTAGTGAGGCCGCTGAAATCCTGAGCAAGATCGGCCCTGCAGCCGAAGCAGCCGTGCCCGCCCTTACCGAAATGCTGACAGATAACGTTGATCAGGTAAGTAAAGCCGCCGCCAAAGCCCTGCGGAAGATTCAGCGAGAACAGGCGGAGATAACCACCCGCCCTGCCACAGCGAAATAAAACGCGATGGGTCAGTTGCAGGTTGGGACGAACGGATTTGAGACCGCCGTCAATTAATTAATGCAGATAAACGAGCCGGCGACCGCCAGGGAGCGGTCAGACCAGTGCGAAAGTCTTTTTTGACCGCTCCCTTGCGGTCACGGCTCGTAGGGCTGCTCCACGTACAAGGCGCTATAAAGGTTCCCGGATTGCGCAAAATATTAATATAATTCATCTCGACTTTTATATTATTGATGTTATAATTCATATAGACATGAATAATGTTCAAAACAATGAGGAAAGGCGGAAATGGGCGGCGTCGCTGACGGACGAGGAAATGATGTTCGTGAAGCGGTTTATTTTGGCGTCAGGCTCCTTGAAGGAATTGGCGGGGGGGTATGGTATTTCTTACCCGACTGTTCGGATCAGGATGGACCGGCTCATTGAGAAGATAAAGATTATTGACAGTCAGGAGATAGCGGACAATTTCGAGCGGCTTTGTCGCGTACTTTACACCGAGGGCAAAATCGACATGAGCACGCTCAAAACCATCATGGCTGCTTACAGGGAAGAAATGGAGGATGATCATGAAGAATCTAACCACAATCGCTAAAACTGTTTTGTGCGGGCTGATTATTTCTGTCTCGGCGGCGTCGGCGGAACAAACCGTCAGCGAGGTCTCGTGGTCGGCCTTGGCTGACGAGGGCAAAATCAGCAACGGTGAAGTGGTCTCGCAGGACGGCAAGACGTATCTGAAAGTCGTCAATTCCAGCCCCGGGCCGACAACCGTAAAGATACTCACTCTTGACGCTCCGAACGTCGGTCCGCCGGCCTACGCGATTGTCGGGCAGGTTCGATGCGAGGACGTAGAGGGCAAGGGTTATCTGGAGATGTGGAGTCATTTCCCCGGCTTAAAGAAGTTTTTCTCCCGAACGCTTGGCGAGAAGGGGCCTATGAAACAACTGAATGGTTCGTCCGAATGGCGGCGTTTCGTTCTGCCGTTCCGCATGGTGAAGGACAAATCGCCCAGGCCTGAGAAACTTCTCGTCAACGTAGTCCTGCCGGGGCGGGGGACGGTCATGGTCGGTCAACTGCGACTTGTGCAATACTCCGAAGGCGAAGACCCTCTGGCGGCGTCGGGTGCGTGGTGGTCGGATCGGACGAGTGGCTGGATAGGCGGGATAATCGGGGCGGTTATAGGATGTCTCGGCGGGTTCATCGGCATTTTCGGCGGGATGGGCAAGGCCGGAAGGTTGGTAATCGGCGCGATGAAGGTGTTGTTTATCGCGGGTTTGGGTATGCTCGCGGTGGCTGGAATTGCACTGATAAAGTCCCAGCCTTTCGGAGTGTGGTATCCCTTCGGTCTGGCGGGTTTGCTCTGTACGATACTATCGGTAGCGTTGCTCCGGCCTGTCCGCCGCCGATACGAGGCCGCTGAAATGCGGAAAATGGAGGCAATGGACGTAACCGGAAAATAAGGGGATCGATGCTGATGGTTCGCGGGAAATTATTTGACGATGAGTTTTTACAGCGGCTTGCCCGGCTTGGGATGATCGCCAAGCGTGTTGCGTCGGCATCGCGCGGTGCGGGGCAGCGGCGGGCACGCCGGCTTGGCGACGGGCTTGAATTCGCCGACCATCGCGCATACACGCCCGGCGACGACATGAGGCTGATGGATTGGCCTTACTACGCCCGGATGGAAAAACTGCTGCTGAGACTCTTCCACGAACACAGCGAGGGGATCGTAACGATCCTGCTGGATTGCTCTGCCTCGATGTCTCTGGGCGAAATATGCAAGTTCGATTACGCCCGTCGGACGGCAGCGGCATTGGCGTATGTAGCAATGTCCGGACTCGACCGTGTCCGAATCCTTCCTTTCAGCGACGAATTAGGCACCGCCTTGCACACCGGCAGAAACCGCCGGCAGATATTACAGACGCTGGAATACCTCGAAGGCCTCACCGCTGGACGAAATACGCGACTGGGCGCTTCGGTCGAGCAGTATTTCCGCAAATACAACGAGCCGGGAACAGTAATTATCCTGACGGACATGCTCGAAGCCGAGGACGATCTTCCGGGCGCATTGTCCGTTCTGCGCCAACGCTCCGGCGATGTGATTCTCCTGCAAATTGTCGATAAATGCGACGCGAATCCGTCGATGCTCGGAGCCTCCCAACTCAGCAGCGTCGAAACCGACCGGCGGATGAATGTTAACATAACGCAAGATGTTCTGGATACTTACGTCAAGGAGTGGGGCGGGTTTGTCGGCTTGACGGAGAAAACCTGTTTGTCGAAGGGTGCGGTGTATATCCAGGCTCCGACGTCGGCATCGTTTGAGCGTCTTGTGTTGCAAACACTTCAGAAGGCGGGGGTTTTACAGGTATAAATCGTTCCACGGGCGGATTTTACCAAAATTGGACGTAACTGCTTTTCAATACGGTAGATATAGAAATTTTCCGCAGAAATCCCCATTTCCGGCGTTTTTTGCCTGGATTCGTATGAAGCGGGATGCTACACTAACCAATAATAATCAAATCATTCCAGGGCGTTATGCGAGTATGTCTCACTGATCATGGTAATACGGTAGCCGACAATGATAAGTTATGATGATCGTAGTTATTTCGTTGATGGTCGTCGGGTTTGGCTTTCCAGCGGCGCCATTCATTACTTTCGTGTGCCGCATCAGTTATGGCGAGACAGGTTGCTCAAGGCCAAACGGGCGGGTCTGAATTGCGTCGAGACCTACGTTGCGTGGAATTTCCACGAGCCTCGCGAAGGTGAATGGGACTTCAGCGGCGACAAGGACTTGCGGGAGTTCATCATCCAGGCCAACGAACTGGGTCTGTATGTGATTCTTCGTCCGGGCCCCTACATCTGCGCCGAATGGGATTTCGGAGGCTTACCGTCCTGGTTGATGACCAAGAGCGGAATTACCTACCGAATGGCCAACGCCGCCTATCTGCATTACGCGGGCAAGTATTTAGGAAAAATCCTTCCCAAACTGGCGGATTTGCAGGTAACCCGTGGCGGGAATATCATCCTCATCCAAAACGAAAACGAATACTTCACCACCACCTCGCCGGACCGGTTGAACTACTGCCAGTTCGTCAGCCAATTAATCCGACGGTCCGGTTTCGATATTCCCATTATCACCTGTAACAACCTTACCAAGCCGAAAATCCCCGAAACGATCGAATGTTGTAACGCTTACAATAATGCAGTGCAGTTCCTCAAAAGTCTTCGGATAACCCAGCCTGACGCTCCAATGCTGGCGACGGAGTTCTGGGCGGGCTGGTTCGACTATTGGGGCGGAACGCACCAGGTCAGGGACGCCAAAGAAGTGGCCAGAAAGGCGCTGGAAATCCTTGGTTGTGGTTGCCAGATTAATTACTACATGTGGCATGGCGGGACGAATTTCGCCTTCTGGGGAAGCAGGCTCGGAGCCGGCGACGCGACTTGGCAGACAACGAGTTATGACTACGACGCACCGCTTGCCGAAGGCGGAGGGCTGACCGAGAAGTACTACCTGACGAAACTGGTCAACATGCTCGCATCTCACTTCGGGCAGATTCTCGCGCAGATGCGAATGGAAGGCCCCGGCGTAACAGTCCATAATTCCACGCAGGTGCTGAATCTATCAGGTCCGTCGGGGAAACTGGCCGTAATTACAAACAATGGGCGGGACGAAACTACAACCGCGACGATTTCGTTGCCCGACGGGAAAGAGATGGAGGTTTCCCTGGAACCGTTGGGCGCCGTCGCCATTCCGATAATGGTGAAACTGACGCCGGATCATCTGCTGAATTACTCCAACCTCATGCCGCTGGGACTCTTCGGCGAAGACAATCTCGTATTGCATGGCCCGGCGGGGTGGGAAGGGCGAATTTGCGTCAATGACCAGGAAATCCGACGAAAAGTTCCCGAAGACGATAAACCGATGCTTCTGGAACACTGCGGACAGAGGATCATCATAATAAACAGTAACCTCGCCCAGCGTACGTGGGAACTGGACGGTTCGCTCGTGCTGGGGCCGGAATTCGTCGGCGAGACAATTGAGGACATCACACCGGCGCACGGCTCGAAGCAGTATTCAATCATCTCGCCTGACGGTCAGCTTATGCAGAAGAAGGTCAAGGTCGTTTCGACCCGCCGCCCCACGCCTCCGAAAATAGGGGCGTTTCAGCGTCTGCGCGTCTGCGATGAGCCGATAAATGCTGATCTGGACTGGGAAAAGATGGATCGTCCAAGGGACATTTCCGCGACGGGAGCGGATTATGGCTACGGGTGGTATCGTCTCGGCGTCGATTCTGATCGGGCGGGCAGGCGGAATCTGTTCCTGCCGGGCTGCGAGGACCGTGCGTTAGTCTATCTCAACGGGACAATGGCGGGCATTTGGGGACGAGGGCCGGAGGCGTCGAGAAAACCCATGCCGGTGAGTTTTCGACGGGGACAAAACGAAATTATCTTCCTCGTCGATAACCTTGGTCGCCATTGTTATGGCCCCAAAATCGGCGAACCTAAGGGTATATTCGGGCATTTATGGGACGCCAAACCGCTTCGCCTGGGCAAGTTCAAGCTCAGCGAGGGCGGGGATTTCTCACGTCGAATGATTCCGCGAATGATGTCTTACATGCTGCCCGAACTCGAAAACAAACCGATATCGACGGCGGAGGTAACATTCAACTTACCGAAGATACATCCGGT
This sequence comes from Planctomycetales bacterium, assembly GCA_030612725.1. Classification (GTDB taxonomy): domain Bacteria; phylum Planctomycetota; class Phycisphaerae; order SM23-33; family SM23-33; genus JAUWNJ01. The sequence goes on along the minus strand of JAUWNJ010000012.1, from coordinate 72,412 downwards.
TCACCTGTCTTTCACCGACTTTCATTGCAACCTTATCGTTATCTGCAACGATAGGCAGGCGGGATTCTTCCCCTGCTCCGACTGGATCGACGGATATGGCGACGTAACCCTCGGCAAGGAGTTGAAGAAGGGTAAGAACACGCTCAAACTATTGCTTTGGGGCGACGTCAAACCGAAAGACCTGGAAAAGATCAAACTTCACCTGCTGACCGAATCGATCTCCGCCGGTAACAGGAAATGGTTGGGCAGAAAGTGGGTCGTACCGACCGAAACCGGCAGGGTTGTCGGTAAGGGCCTGCCGGCGTGGTATCACTGCCGGTTCAAATACACCAAATCGAACGAACCGCTTTTCCTGAAAATCAGCGGCGCGAAAAAGGGACAGATTTATCTCAACAGCCACAACGTCGGACGGTTCTGGAACATCGGGCCACAGGAATATTACTACCTTCCTGAGCCGTGGTTGGCGAGCGAGAACGAGTTGTTAATTTTCGAGGAGCAGGGGCATATCCCGTCGGGAAGCAGGCTGGTTTTCAGACCTGCCGGCCCGTACAGGGAATAAAATTTTCTTGCCGTCAGGAAGTCTTTGTGGTAGTATAACTTATGACTTTGGGTCGGTGTTGCTGTGATGCGTACGGTTGAGACAAATCTCGTGTTATAGGATTCAGGGGAGTGCAAAGGATTGAGCCATGCATAACGTAACCAAAAAGGAAATCGTTGACCGGATCGCCGAACGTACCAAGACAAGGCACGTGCTTGTCAAGGAGATCGTTCAGAGTTTTCTTGATGAGGTTGTTGCGGAATTGGCTCGTGGTAATCGCCTGGAGTTTCGCGACTTCGGCGTTTTCGAGACCAGGGTCAGATCCGCTCGCATGGCACAGAATCCCAAGACGCTCGAAAGGGTCCAGGTCCCCGAAAAGCGAACCGTCCGCTTCAAAGCCGGCCGGCTGATGAAGACGCAAATCCAAAACCCAAACACCTGAATCTCAATCAACGCCGGAGGAGTTCCGGTAGGCTCCGGACGGAGAACGAAGTCCACCTTTGCTCCTTTTTGCAAAGCATTGAGCTGCTACAATCATCAATCCCTGTTTTCGTGAGTTGAACTTTCAGAGGCAGTACTGCATAATCTGTCGATGGTTTATCTTGAATTCAAAACAGAGGTAACATGTCAGGTTTGAATCCCCAAGCGTTCGCAAAGAGGTGGCAGGACAGTGAACTGAAGGAGCGATCCGGTTCGCAGGAGCATTTCATTGACCTTTGCCGGATGCTCGGACACGCAACGCCTGTCGAAGCCGACCCGAAAGGTGATTTCTTCACCTTTGAGAAGGGAGCGGAGAAGCAAGATGGGGGCAGCGGATGGGCCGACGTCTGGTACAAAGGGCATTTCGCGTGGGAATACAAAGGCAAGCACGCAAATCTCAAAGCCGCATATGATCAACTCCTCAACTACCGTGAAGACCTGGAAAACCCTCCGCTCCTGATTGTCAGCGATATGGACCGCTTCGAGGTCCATTGCAATTTTACAGGTTTGGCGCGGCGTACGTATCGTTTCGACCTGAAGACACTCGCCGAGGGAGGAACGGTCGAGATATTTCCACCGGCCGAAGGAGTAAAACCGCCTACCGCCCTGTATGTACTGCAAGCGGCGTTCACCGACCCCGACGTTCTGCAAGCGAAGGAAACCACCGACCAACTCACCAAAATCGTCGCCGACTGGATTGGTCACGTCGCCAACAACTTGCGCCTCCGAAAGATTGACCCTACTGAAGCGGCGAGATTTTTGATGAAAGTCCTATTCTGTTTCTTCGCCGAAGACGTCGGTCTGCTCCCTAAAAAGTTTTTTACTGACATCCTGAAGGAAACCCGCAAAGACCCTGACCTGTGCGCTCGCTACACCGGCGAACTTTTCGAGGCAATGGCCCACGGCGGGCACGTCCGGCTCAAAAAAATCGCTCACTTCGACGGGGGGCTTTTCGCCGACAGCCATGTTATCAAACTCTTGCTTGCCGAAATAGAATTGCTGTATAAGGCCGGAGATGTGGACTGGTCCAATGTCGAACCTGCCATCTTCGGTACACTCTTCGAGCGATGCCTTGATCCCGACAAGCACGCACAGATCGGCCGACATTACACCTACGCCGATGACATCGCCGCCATTGTCGAACCTGTCCTTGTCGAGCCGCTGCAAAAAGAATGGGAAAACCTTACCAATCAAATCGCAAAGGTGGAAAAGGTTGGTAAAGACACGGTAAAAGTCGAGAAGATGCTTTGTGGTTTCCAGGACCGCCTTGCCTCCGTTCGTGTGCTGGACCCCGCCTGCGGAAGTGGTAACTTCCTTTATGTTGCCTTGCGCCGATTGATGGACCTGGAAAAGAAAGTCGTAAATTTCGCGTTCCGGCGGAACATCGAACTCGCCTTCAAGGTCCGCCCGACACAGCTGCACGGTATGGAGATTAACCGCTTCGCACACGAACTGGCCAGCGTGGTCGTTTGGATCGGATACCTCCAGTGGATGCGAGACAACGGCGCGCCGGAACTGAAAGAACCGATCCTCGACCCGATTGAAACCATATACCTGATGGATGCGATTGTTGCCGGGATAGACAAGGCTCTGAAAGAACCCGACTGGCCCGATGCCGATTTCATCATCGGCAATCCGCCGTTCCTTGGCGGGAAAAAACTCCGAGATGACAGCGATGGCAAGAATGGCTTGGGCGACAAGTACGTGGACGAGATGTTTAAGGTCTGGTCGGACCGCGTCTCGAAAGAATCCGACCTGTGCTGCTACTGGTTCGAAAAGGCCCGCGCCTATATCGAGGCTGAAGCAAAAAAGAAACACTACGTCCGCGCGGGACTGCTCGCCACCCAGGGCATCCGAGGTGGAGCAAACCGTACAGTACTCCAGAGAATCAAGGAAACAGGCGACATCTTCATGGCCTGGTCCGATAGGCCGTGGACACTCGACGGTGCCGCTGTCCAAGTCTCAATGGTCGGTTTCGACGACGGCACACAAAAAAATCGAACATTGGATGGAACATCGGTTGCGAAAATATCTCCAACACTGACCGGAACGGTGGACGTAAAGTCTGCCCACAAACTCACTGAAAACAAATCATTAGCATTTATGGGTGTTACCAAGCAAGGTCCCTTTGATATTGACGATTCCAAGGCGCAAACCCTTCTCTCCCAGCCAAACCCGGATAATAGTTTAAATAATGCTGATGTCATCCGTAGATATGCTAATGGGATGGATATAACCCGACGTCCACGAAACATGTGGCTGATAGATTTCGGCGCTATGTCCGAAAATGAAGCCTGTTTGTATGAAGCACCCTTCGAGTACGTCAAGACCAATGTCAAACCGTTCCGCGAGAAAAACCCACGCGATTGGTACAAAAAGGAGTGGTGGCAATTGTACGCACCACGTCCAAAGTTCAAGAGTGTCGCCGATGGTCTTTCTCGATTCCTTGTAACGCCCAGAGTCGCAAAACATCGTTTATTTGTTTGGCTACCAGCAGACTGGTTGCCAGATTGCCAACTCATTGCCTTTGCTCGCAGCGACGATTATTTCTTCGGCGTACTGCAAAGCCATGTGCATGAAGTGTGGGCGCTGATGCAGGGGACGCAATTGGAATCTCGCCCGCGTTACACGCCGACGACCTGTTTTGAGACGTTTCCGTTCCCCTGGCCTGTGAATCAATCCGATGTGCCGGCGGACAAAAAGGACATTCACGCGAGGATTTCAACAGCGGCTGCGAGACTTAACGAACTCCGCGAAAACTGGATCAATCCCGAACCGGGCAGCCTGTCCGGGCAGGACCTGAAACGCCGAACGCTGACCAACCTTTACAACAAGCGCCCGACCTGGCTTGAAAACGCCTGCGCGGAACTGGACGCCACCGTACTCGAAGCCTACGGCTGGCCAACAGACATCAGCAACGAGCAAATCCTCGAAAAACTGCTCGAGTTAAACCTCGCACGAGCCGCGACGGGATAGGAACCCAGCCGTGCGAAGTGTGGAGAGCGAAGGAATGAGCAACGACAATCAGATACCAGGATACGTATTCTCGGACGCGGTCGATAACTTCAAGCAGAATGTAGATTCGGTCCACAAATTGGCCGAGTTCGACCATGTTGTTCTGAAATTCGCGATTCAGAGACTTGAAAAAGTCGAAGAGTTAACGAATAAATCAAAAATTACGAATCCCCGTATGACGGCCACAAAAGCGCTTGACCAGCTACGCAATATACGAAGTAACGATTCCCTTCGACCACAGTATGAACACATCTTTAACCAATGCGTTGTTCTTCTTGTGTCCTACTTTGGATCGGCGGTAAGTGATATTTTCGAACGATGCATCGGTGAAATGATCAGGGAAGGCCAATGCGATAATCATCTAATGAATGAGGAGTTTAAAATCACTGCCAGTGAGTTGTCAGAGGTGGGACAGGACCTTCATAACCATCTTGGTGCTCTTCTGATCCGCAAGAAAAGCATCAGTTTTCAAGACATGCAGAGCATCGCAAGAGCCTTTGGATCATATTGCGGATACTCGCATGACAAGGATGGGGATGTTAACAACATCATTGCAGGGCAAGCTTGCAGACACGTAATCGTGCATTCCGACGCGGTTGTTACCAGAAAATGCGTTCAACAGACATTGGAAGCTACGCCGCGCACCTTAAAAGAAAACCTTGTCGTCGAGGAAACCGTTAAATTTACTGTGGGTGAGATTAAAATTCTGTCTGATAGTATGTTCCGGTACGTTGATAGGCTCGTTATTGCTCTGGCGGCGGGTGGCCCGGGGCAGGGGTAGTTGCTCGTGCTACGTAGCGCCCCGTCCTCCGCGGTAGTACTGCTACGGAGGGTGGATGCTACTTCGCAGAGTAGCAATGCGGGTGGCACCTTCAAGCGGAGCTTGTGGGTGCGTTGATGTTGGATTGTGTGGACGCGGTAACCCGCCTTGGGGTTCCAGGGACATGTTAGCCCACGACGGGAGCCGTGGGTAATGAGCACGCCCACCTTGGAAAAAGCCCTGTAAGGGCGACAGAGGTCATCGTTTTTTTCTGTGCCGCCCCTTAAGGGGCTTGTGTCTATAGGGGGGCAATTTTCCCACGGCTCCCGTCGTGGGCTACAAATCTTTCGCCCTCCGGGCTAAGAAATAACCGGAGGAACAACTCTGCAGACCACCACGAATTTCCGTTTTTCGTCTGGTACAGTTTTTAGGGGGCAGGCCACATCCAAAGCCGACGGATAGCTATCCGTCGGCTTTGGATCATGCCTTGACCGCGCTGTGTTCGCATCTGCGCGCGCAAACGCGAACGTAAAAATCGGGGAGATGAAAAATTCCAAAAAAACTTTTCCTAAGGCCGCCAAGGACTTATGGCGTCGCTATCCGTTTTGTGTTCGCCTTTGCGCGCGCAAACGCGAACGCAAAAGTTAATACAGAGCGTCCTTGCTACGCTTATGTGTTCTTTGATAAGTGAAGAAAGACCGGAATACCGAGGAATCCGCAATCCACAATTCGCAATGGTGCTCTGGGCCGTTTAGGCAAGCCAGGCAATGGCGGATTTTTTAAAATGGGCGTAAAAATGACCTCGAAATACGCAAATCCATACAGGCCAAGGAGTTATGGATTTTGCAATTTTTCCCAATTGTTCCCAATTGTTCCCAATCGTTCCCAATTGTTCCGAATTGTTCCCAATCGTTCCGAATCGTTCCGAATTGTTCCGTTTCGTTCCGTTTCGTTCCGGGAAAAACCCCGCTTGCTGAATTTCAATCAAAAGGATGAGGCGGCGGGTTTTCGTTGGCCATTGGATTTTCCGAATCGTCGGGTGCGGGAATTGTTTCGGGGCGATCCGTTGTTACGCTTGGGTGTCAGCAGGACATTTTTTTCATCGCCCGCAAATTTGCACAGTTCGTCGTATAACGCCCTGCCCGGCGCGACGGACCATTCATTGCCCGCGCGAACGGCAACCTTCATATCGCTCGAACCAGCGGGGATGACCTCGATGTTGACAGGACATTGACCCTTATAACGATGCAATATGTCGCCCAGGCCTTCCAATTTCTGCTTATCGGGCGACTTTCCAAGGCGGACCGTGATTCCGCTCGCGAGGTTCTCGATGGCTTGAGCAATCCCGATGACCTGATCGACGATAATCTGCGGCGACTGGCGTTTGCGATCTACCGATCCGGCCAGGAATACAATGGCGTCTTCGGCGAGCATTTCCCCAATCCGCTCGAACGTCTCGGCGAAGACGACACACTCCGCCGACCCCGTGAGGTCCTCGACGGTCAGGATCGCCATTTTCTTCCCAGCCGATCTTCCGGACTTCGTAACCCGCTGCCGAACCGAGGCGATCATGCACCCGATAGTAACGACGGTGCCTTCGGAAAGTTCCGTGAGTTTCGCGCAGGTGGCCGAGCCGAGCGAGTCCAGTTCGCGTCCGTATCCGACCAATGGATGGCTGGTGATGTAGAAGCCGAGGGTTTCCTTCTCCGCCGTCAGCAGTTGCATTTCCGAAAGTGCTTCGACTTTTGGGAATTGCGGCGGGGGTTTTTCCTTTCCGTCGGGGCTGGCGGATTCAGCGCCGAAGAAACTCATCTGTCCGCTTCGGCGGTCGTCGGCGACGGTGTTTCCCAGTTCGATAGCGCGATCCACAGCCGACAGCATGGACGCGCGGTGTGCACCGAGCGAATCGAACGCACCGCACTTAATCAGGGCTTCGATCGTCGAGCGGTTGACCACTCGCAGATCGACATTTTCGCAGAAGTGGTAGAGATGCTCGAACCGTCCGAGTTTTTCCCTTGCTTCGATAATCGAAGCGACCGCTTTTTGCCCGACGCCTTTGACAGCCGCCATACCGAAGCGAATTTTCTCGCCATCGACGGTGAAATCCGCGCCCGACGCGTTGATTTCCGGCGGGGCGACGGTGATCTTCATTCGCTTGGCTTCGTTCATGTACTGGACGACTTTGTCGGTGTCGCCGCTCTCGAATGTCAGCAGGGCGGCCATGAATTGGCGCGGATAGCGCCGCTTGAAATAGGCTGTCTGGTAGGCGATTATGGCGTATCGCGTCGAGTGGGCCTTGTTGAATCCGTAACCGGCGAAGCGCAGGATCAAATCGAACAGTCGCTCAGCCTCTTCGGTTTCGATACCGTTCTCGTGTGCTCCGGTCAGGAAGGCCGGTCGCTCGGCGGCGATGGTCTTTTCCTTCTTTTTGGAGATTGCCTTAATCAGCGTCAGCGCGGTGTTCAGGGGAAGTTTGCCCAGGCGGTTGAGCACCTGCATCACCTGTTCCTGATAGACCATGATACCGTAAGTCTCAGCCAGGATGTCATCGACCAGCGGATGGACGGAGGGTATTTCCTCGCTTCCGTCCTTGCGTTTGCAGTAAGAGCCGATGAGTTCCATAGGCCCAGGTCGGTACATGGCGTTTGCGGCTATGAGGTCTTCGATGCGGTCGGGTTTCATTCTTTGCAGGAGGTCCTGCATCCCGCCGGACTCGAACTGGAAAATCCCGGCTGTCTGTCCGCTGCGGAACAGGTCGAAGACTTCCCGGTCGTCCAGCGGTATGGTTTCCGGGTCGATGTTTTTTCCGGTGTCGGCTTGGACAAGGTCGCGTGCCCGCTGGATGGTTGTCAGCGTCCGCAGGCCGAGGAAGTCCATTTTCATCAGGCCGATTTTGTCGCAAGTCGGGCCGTCCCACTGGGTTATGGCGTCGTCGCTGTTGGTCTGTTTGCACAGCGGGATGAGATTTTCCAGCGGTTCGTCGGCGACGACGACACCGGCAGCGTGAACGCCGGCGTGTCTGGACATGCCTTCGAGTCTCATGGCGTGGTCGAAAAGTTTGCTGATGCGGTCGTCTTTTTGGACCATTTCTTTCAGCGTTGGCTCGGCGGCAAGAGCGCCCTGGAGGGTCATTCCGAGCGTGTCGGGAATTTTCTTGGCGATGGTATCGACTTCGGGCAGCGGGATGTCGAGCACTCGCCCGACGTCGCGGATTGCCGCTCTGGCCTTGAGGGTTCCGAACGTGATTATCTGCGCGACGTGGCCATATTTCTCGCGGACATAATTGATGAGTTTGGGGCGACCTTCCTGGCAGATGTCGATGTCGAAGTCGGGGTCTTCTTCCCGCTGCGGGTCGGTGAATCGCTCGAACAGCAGGCCATAGCGCATCGGGTCAACGTCGCTGATTCCCAGGCAGTATCCCATCAGCGTCGCGCACCCGCTTCCGCGAGCGCCGCAGGGGATGCCGTTGAACTTTGCGTGCTGGACCATATCGTGGACGATGAGCACGTAGGAGCAGTATCCCTTGCCCTCGATGGTCGCCAGTTCGTGGTCGAGGCGTTTGCGGTGTTCGTCGGTGATGTCGGAGCCGAAGCGTTGCTTGAGTCCTTCTTCGCACTGTCGGCGGAGATAAGCAGTGACCGATTCGCCGTTGGGCGTCGTGAACCTCGGAAGGTGCTTGCGTGTGAAGTCCAGTTCGAGGTTGCACATTTCGGCGATTCGCAGGGTGTTATCGGCGGCTCTGGGCCAGGCGTTCAGCGCCTCGCGCATTTCGCGCGGGTCTTTCAGATAGACCTGCGGCGAGTAGTTCAACGCTCCGCCCTCGGAGAGGGTTTTACCCGTCGAAATACAGGTGAGGACTTCGTGGCTTGGCTTGTCGTCGGCGGTGAGGAAATGCACGTCGTTGGTGCCGACGATGCCGATACCGAGCCGGCTTGCCAGGGCGGAGAGTTGGTCGTTGACTCTTTTCTGGTCGGGAAGGTCCTGGTTCTGGACTTCGAGGAAGAACCGTTCAGGCCCGAAGATGTCGAGGTATTCGCGGGCGATGCGATTGGCCTTTTCGTCCTGGCCCAAAAGGAAGGCGTGAGGGACTTCACCTTTCAGACAGGCCGACAGGCAGATGAGTCCTTCGTTCAGTTCGCCGAGCAGTTCGCGGTCGATTCGCGGCTTGTAGTAGAATCCTTCCAGATACGCCCGGCTGGAGAGTTTGATGAGGTTCCGCCAGCCTGTATCGTTCATCGCCAGGAGGATCATATGCCAGGAGGCATCGGATATTTTGCCCATCGACCGGTCGGAGCGTGTGGTGGGGGAGATGTAGGCTTCGATTCCGAGGATCGGTTTGATGCCGGCGGCCCGGCAGGCTGTGTAGAACGCAATCGCGCCGAAGAGATTTCCGTGATCGGTAAGGGCCAGTGCGTCCATGCCGGCTTCGCCGGCGCGGCGGACAAGTTTGCCGATGCGGTTCGCGCCGTCGAGCAGCGAGTATTCCGAATGTACGTGCAGGTGTACGAATCCATCCATGATAAGGTTCCGCCGTCGTTGAAGAAGAATAGCAAGTCGTCTGAAGCAATATACCAGCGGAGCGGTCAAATGCCAATCGTCCTGTCGGAGAATCTTGACATGGCTACAGAATTATTCTCATATTAGCGATATAACAGGCATGGAAACATATCTCATTGCCTTTTCGGTGGTTCTTCCAGATAGAAACCGCTACCGATTGCAAAGTTCTGAAAGTGGAGATTAAGTGATGCGAAGGAAATGGGTCAGTTTGGCGATGGCTGTATTGATGTGTTGGATTTTCGGCGCTTACCAGGTTCGGTCCCAGACTCGTCCTGCCGTGGCGTCGATGCCTTCAACCAGGCCCGCCAAACCCGTCCCGCCGGCCGGTCCTGAACGGGTTTTACGCTTTCATACCGAGATTGCCGTGCACGACGATTTTTCGCTGACCGTAACTGAAAGCATTCGCGTCGTCGCGCTCGGCAGGGTAATCAGGCGAGGGATTATCCGGGATTTCCCCCTGCAATACCAAAAAAAGGACGGAACAAAGGTGGCCGTTCCTTTTGAGGTCGTCGCCTTGCTGAAGAACGGCCGGCCTGAGCCTTATCACGTAGTTGGCAGGGGGTGTGTGTACACGGGCAAAAAGGATGTGTTCCTTAAGCCGGGCGTGTACACCTACACGCTGGTCTATCGCACGAGACGTCAGCCCCTGAACCATAATAACAGGGATGAACTGCATTGGACGGTTGCGGGTGACGGCTGGTCATTCGATATGGAGCATGTATCCGCCCGCGTAAAACTGCCCGAAGGTGTTCCGTCCGACGAGGTTCGGTACGTCGCACATACCGGCGTTAAGGGCGCAGTGGGCCAGGATTACCTCGCGCGAATCGACGAGGGCGAAAGGATATGCTTCACGGCTACACGCAAATTAGGCAGCGATGAAGATTTGACAATATCCGTAACCTGGCCAGAAATGATCGAAGGCCCACGCGAAGAATGATTGAGGGGATTTTTTTTCAGAAAAAAACGGAATAGCAGGATTACTGGGATTACTGGATTGTAGGGATTTTTTTCTTTTTTTTTCATGTAATCTTGACCCGATAACGCGGGTTAGTGTAGGCCCGAAGGGCCGGTTAGAAGTTGGCCCGGGGCGTAAGCCCCCGGACAGAAAGGAGTTACAGCAATAGCCCCAACGGGGCGACAGAAGGTTTTACCATCGGGGCAATTTCTGTTGGGATTCTGGATGCTCTGCCGCACGCGCTGTACCCTGACGCCCACGGCTAACCTCTGATCGGCCCTTCGGGCCTACTCAACCGGACATTAGAAATACATGATTCAATAGCCGAGGAGCGGCTGAAAAAATGCTGCCCACCTTATCTCTCGTCTTCGGGGTCGCCATATTCGCCCCTCTTGGGGGGCACAGCCCATGGTCTCTTGGCCTTCCGGTCCTTTTCAGCGCCCTCGACCCAATCGTACGGTGGGTCTGGCATTACGAGGTGTGTAAGGTTACACGCTTTACGCAGCTGCTCTAATGTGTAGGTCTGGCCTACCTCTTGGTATGTAAGCGACGCCCTGTTCTTGAGGGCACGGGAATCAGCGACACTGAAGGCCATCGAGTAGAGCCCAACGGTTGCCCCCCAGTCTTGCGTAAGCGGTACGAGGCGACTCGAATCTTGTCGTAGATAAGCAGCTACGTCTTTCCATTTTGTGGTTCCTGCCCGCAAGCTGTCTGCAAGCTCGATGCATCTCAAGGCATATTCGTCGCAAAGGTCTGGATTTAATCTCTCTCGCCAATATGTAATGAGTATCCGTTCGCGTCTTCTGGTGACAACGATAGGGAGGCCCTTTCGCAACCGTTCTATTCTCATACGGTCGAATTGGCTGTTGCCGAAAAATATGTCATCTGCCGCTTTCTCGTAAGCTATCGCGGTGGAGGAAAGGCTTGTGGGTTCCACCTGTTTGGTACTCTTTGTGCTTGCTGTCGGGTTTTCTTGAGAGTTGACATTGTTGCGTCCAGCGAGGAACCAGACGGTCACAACTATCCCTAAAACTACAAGGGTCGTTGCCACGTAGGTGCTCCATTGTTTCATAACCATCTCCTTTTCCTATTCGAGCAGATTTGCTTGTCGTTGGCCTACTCGCCTACGACGGATTCAAGGTATAGCACAATTCCTCTACATCCTGATATTGACGACCACGATAGGTATATTTTACAAGCAACTCAACACCAACTTTTACGGTTCCAAGATTAGGGTAAAGTGCGTGGCGCATTCCGGAAATGAACTTAAGATTTATGTAAAGCACATTATCATTGAGAAGAAGTGGCCAAAGTATGCGACGAACACCAAACACAGAAAGCCTATCCAAAACAACATCTATCGTTTCGGCGGGTTGGTCTGATTTATCAGGGAGCAGGCGTACAGAAACATCATCGGCACTATCTATCCGAATCGGCATAGGCGATTCGTTTATCAGGTGTACAGAAGAATGGGCGATTGTTTGGAATGAGTCCGGTGGGTGGTGATTGAACTCCATATCCGCCGGTCTTTTGATACCCACAAGCGGCTTTGCAAAAAAATCCAATGACTCTTGAGTAGCCTCTAGTGATTTTTGAGTAACTTTCAGAGATTTTTCGGCAACTTCCAACGTTTTCCCCGCGTACCGCTTGACCTTGCAGGTCAGAACTACAACAGCCACCGTGAGGATAAACATTAAGAACGCCAGAAAAATGTCAATGAACGGAAGGAACATCTGAATTGTAGATGGCTGGCTTGTTGGCGGCACCCAATAACCCCTTTTCCCGGCCAATATGCCGGTGGGGGAATTGTCGCCGGTCTGTCGGCCTTGGTCAAGTATCCGCCAGCCAAATTATTTTTTCATCGGCATCCTGTTAGGGGGAATACAGACCGGGCTTAATTCAGCAAATTAATTTAAAAAGACACCGCCCAAAAAGGCGGTGTCAGTTGCCCGATTAAAGCTCAGGCACGCTCTTAACAGCCATTCAAACTATATTATATTATACGACTTTTGCCTAAAGAATCTTTAGAAAAATATAAAAATTATGCGGAGAGGGCGGGATTCGAACCCGCGACGCATCTGTTAAGAACGTGCCTGATTATCAATCAGGAGCAATAAGCCACTCTGCCACCTCTCCGTACTCCTTTCCTTTTGACGAACAGGGGGAAGATTCCGCCAAAAAAGAAGAGGTTGTTCTTTGCTACATGCATAAGTGGCTCAAAGTTATCTGCCCTAATCAGTAGTCGCCGCAGAAATCCCGATGCAGCACATTTCATTTTACATAAAACGGTGCTGCTGTCAACTAATTTGCTTGAGAATCGCTCCCGGTCCCAACTACGCCTCATAAACCGTCTGTGCTACCATATCCGCCAGTTCATCGGCGGACATTTCTACCAATCCCCCGTCCTTGTTGCACTTGCTTTTCAGGAGGTACTGCTCTATTATGATCCTGTCGTGCTAGGCGGGGCGTTAGCGGTGCCCTGATTTCCGGCTTGCCGGGATGACCCGCAATCCGCTATAGCGGGGCTGAATTCTCCGCCGAGGTGTTGTCCTGGTGGACCATCCTGTTGGGCGGTTTGGTGTTGAAGGTTGGGTCCTCTGCAATGCCGGGCCGTGAACCTGGTCAGGTCCGGAAGGAAGCAGCCATAAGCGAGTTTTTCGGCATGTGCCGGAGGGTCGCCTGGCTGGAGCCGGATCGCCGAACAAGACCTGTTGGGATGCATCGAAGCGGAGTGCACGGCTTTTTTGATTGCGGATTGCGGATTGTAGATTGCGGATTAGAAGACAACGACTCATTTGTGGAAATCCGCAATCTGAAATCCGCAATCCGCAATAATATGCGTCAATTTCAGTAGATTATCGCTGTCGGAGAAGAGTGTCGATGTCTGAGTATTTGGTCTTGGCAAGAAAGTATCGTTCCGCCACTTTTGACGAGGTGGTGGGGCAGGAGCACGTCGGCACTACGCTGGTCAATGCGATAAAGACCGGGCGGGTGGCTCATGCCTTCCTGTTCACCGGTACTCGCGGCGTCGGCAAGACGACGATGGCCAGGATTCTCGCCAAGGCGCTCAACTGCATGTCGTCCGACGGGCCTACGACGACGCCATGCAACAAGTGCGAAGCCTGCCTTGCAATCGCTCGCGGCGACGACGTGGACGTAGTGGAAATCGACGGAGCCTCAAACCGCGGCATCGACAACGTCCGCGAACTCCGCGACAACGCGATTTACCTACCCGCCCGATGCCGATACAAAATTTACTACATCGACGAAGTACACCAGATAACCAAAGACGCATTCAACGCACTACTCAAGACGCTCGAAGAACCGCCCGAGCACGTCAAGTTCATCTTCGCGACCACCGAGCCTGAAAAAATCCCAGCCACGATACTCTCACGATGTCAAAGGTTCGACTTCCGTGATATACCGACGGGAAAAATCGCCGAGCACCTGGAGAAAATCTGCAAGGCCGAGGACGTAAAGGTAACGTCCGAAGCGATTTTCCGCATTGCCAGAGCGGCAGCCGGTTCGATGCGCGACGGACTGAGCCTGCTGGATCAGTTACTCGCTGCCGGTGCGGGCGAGGTCGGCGAAGACGACGTTGTATCCGTTCTCGGCACGCCATCCGACGAGCGGACGGCTTCGATAGTAACGGCAATCGCCGACGGAGATTCAGCCGGCGCGCTGGGCGCGCTCGACGAACTGCTCCGCTCCGGCCTGACGCTGGGGTCGGCGGTCTCCGCCGTCGGCGAGATGTTCCGTCACATGATGCTGTCTTCCTCCTGTGGTCCGGACAGCCCGCTTATCGAATTACCCGAAACGCAGAAAAAGGTTGTGGCTGACCTGGCGGGCAAATTCACGCTTCCGGCGCTGGTCCAGGGCGTCAGCCTGACCCAGACAACGCGTCGGAACCTGCGAGGACTGGCGTCGGGAAGGGGACTTCTCGAAGCAATGCTCGTAAGACTCGCCGCTGCCGACAAGTTCGTCGATACCGCAAGTCTGATTGATAGACTCGAACGTTTAGCCGTCGGCGGTACGCCGACGCAATCAACCCGAAGACCTTCACCTGCTCCGGCAGGTCAAAAAAAAAAGCCGGTAGATAACAGGCCAATTCCCGCGCAACCTTCGGCCGCAGGTTATGACGATGCGACTCCGCAAAGCGCCCCTTCGCTGGAGAATCCGTCCTGGACTGAGGAGTACATTCGCGGGCAATGGCCTGCGATTGTCTCGGTACTGAACGCCAATCGCCAGGGGCAGGTTGCCGGGATGTTGAGTCCTGCGAAGGTGCTGGGATTGACCGGCGACACACTCCGGCTTGGGTTCGATTCAGCCCATGAAGCCATCCGCCGGCGATGCGCCGAGCGAATGGACGAAACTATCGCCCAGGCCATCGGCGGATTGTTCGGCAGGTCGGCTGTGGTTTGCGAATACGTTCCGACGGACGAATCGCCCGCCGCCGCAGCGTCGGCCAACGCGAACGTTGCGATTTCGTCGGCCCAGCGAGCGGAGATAAACAACGACCCTGCCGTCAAGTCTGTGCTGGACTTCTTCGACGGGACGGTAACAAACATAACCCGCCAAACCGCGACGACGAGCGGGGAAAACGCATAAAATTGTTTGCTCAAGTCTGTTCAAGTCTGATATGCTGGTGGTATGAAAGAAACTATTTCCATGACTGATGTGCTTGCGCTGAGCCTGGCTGAACGCATCCAACTGGTTGAGGACATTTGGGACAGTATCGCTTCTGTGCCTGATGCGGTCGAACTGACGGATTGGCAGAAAGAAGAGTTGGACCGTCGCTTGGAGGCGTTGAGGGACAATCCGGAAGCAGGTTCAACTTTGGAAGAGCTCATATCAGAAATCAGGCAGAGCGCATGAGTTACCGTCTCATCATCCGTCCTGTGGCAAAAGCGGAACTGATGGAGGCATATCATTGGTACGAGAACAGAAGCCCGGGATTGGGCAATGAATTCCGTCGCACTGTTATTTCCCGCCTCGCATTCATTCAAAGAAATCCCAAACTTTTTCCTGCCGTTCACAATAAAGTCCGTAGGGCGCTGGTTCGGCGATTTCCATTTGGGATTTACTACGTAATCAAACGGGAGACAATCTTTGTTATTGCCATTTATCATGCGAGCCGCGATCCGGAACGGTGGCATGACCGACATTAGAATCGTTGACGAGGTTCGCGTGGTTCGCGGCTACAAAACTCTTAAGGAAAAACAATGTTCGGTGATATAGGTAAGATGATGAAAATGGCCGGTCAGATGAAGGTTAAACTGCCGGAAATGAAAGCGAAACTCGCAGCGACCCAGTTCACTGCCGATGCGGGCGGGGGAGTAGTCTCGGCCACGGTCAACGGTAAGATGCAATTGGTGGATGTCAAAATCGCGCCGGAAGTCCTCGCTGACGTCGATGCGGACATGCTGGCGGATTTGATTAAGGTCGCTGTATCGGCTGCGCAGGCTCAGGCCGCTGCGGCTGCGGCTGAAGCAATGTCAGAACTCACCGGTGGAATGAAACTCCCCGGTATGGATGAATTAATGTAGGCACGGGTTGCTCCGGAGTTCCCGAGGGACGAAGGCCAACCCACGATCTTATTGGAGCCAGATTATGATTGAAGGATTGGGAAGTACACTCAACAGGCCCGGCGTCCGGATATTGTCGGATGACCAGTGCCGTGTGATTCACAGCACCGCACTGGACATTCTCTGGCGGACGGGCGTCAAGGTGGGTCATCCGGAGGCTATCGAGATGCTCCGCGCCGCCGGTTGCCGTGTGGATGAGGATTCGACGGTGCGGATACCGGCTGGGCTGGTGGACGAGGCCTTGCTGCGAGCCCCCAATCGCGTAACGATATTCGACCGGACAGGGAACCGGGCGATGCACCTTGAAGGGACAAACGCCTACTTCGGGACACATATCGGATATTCTGCCATCTGGGACCACCAGACTCATCAGCGCCGTCCATTTTGCCTGGCCGATGCAGCCGACCTCGCCCGCCTGACCGACGCCTTGCCGTACATTGATTTCATGGTAACTTCCGGAATAGCCTCGGACGTACCGCGCCACCAGACCGCCTGCGTGCTCTTCCGCGAGGTGGTGAAGAACACCGTCAAGCCCATCGTCTTCTGCGCCACGACGGACGAAACATTCGAGGCCGGACTGGAAATGGCCCGCCAGGTTGCCGGCGGGGCTGAAGAACTCCGCCGCAGGCCGTTTATCCTGCATTACTCCGAGCCGATCTCGCCGCTTCAGCACAGCCACGACGGTCTGGCCAGGCTGCTGGCGTGCGCCGAAGCCGGCATCCCCTTGGTCTATACGCCGATGCTCATGCTGGGCGCGACAGCGCCGGCCACCGAGGCGGGACTGCTGGCAGTATGCGTCGCCGAGGAACTAAGCGGGTTGGTAATCGCACAACTGAAACAGAACGGCGCCCCGTTCGTCTTTGGCGGGATCGCCACGACTATGGACATGTCCACGCAGATATGCTCCTACGGTGCGCCGGAACTAAACCGGATGTGCGCAGCCCTGACGGACATGGCCCACCACTACGACCTGCCGATGTACGGTACTGCCGGCTGCTCGGACTCCAAATGCTGCGACGGACAGGCGGTCATTGAGATGGCCCTTTCGCTGGCGGCGTCGTTTCTCAGCGGGGCGAATCTTATCCACGACGTCGGACTGATGGAATTCGCCACCGCCGCCTCGTTCGAGGCGCTCGTCATCGCCGACCAGATTATAGAACTCGTCCGCGCCTCATGGCGGCCTATTGAAACCAACGAAGAGACATTGGCGGCGGACCTCATCGACCGCGTCGGACCCGGGGGGCATTTCCTCGCAGAGGAACACACTCTCCGCCACTTCCGCGATGTTCTATATTCGCCGCTGCTGGACCGCAGACGCCATGACGCCTGGGCCGCCGACGGTGAGCACTCCTTTGATTATCGCGTTACTGAAAAGGTCAAAGCAATACTACAAAAGCACCGTCCCGTGCCGCTGGAGGAGAAAGTCCTCCGCCGGCTGGATGGTGTTACCTTACCGGCCGGTAACGAGTAGTCAGGAAAAGAAGAAAAGGATGAGCGCCGGGTATCTTTCTTCTGTTTTTTACTGACTACTGACTACTGACTACTGACTACTGGATACGGATTACTAACATGGCTGGTTATTCCAAAACAATCGAGCGTCTGATAAGCGAACTTGGCAAACTACCCGGTATCGGCCCGCGCTCGGCTGAGCGTATCGCGTTTTACATACTCAAAACCGACGATAAAGGCGCTTTCGCTCTGTCTGACGCCATACGTGACGTTAAGACTAACATCCGCGCGTGCAGCGTCTGCTTTAATCTGGCTGAAAGCGAGTTGTGCGGCGTATGCGCCGATCCCCGACGCGACAAATCGACAATTTGCGTGGTCGAGCAGCCTAAGGACCTGCTGGCACTGGAAGCCACCGGCGCGTATCGCGGGGTTTATCACGTTCTGATGGGGCACGTCGCGCCGATGGAAGGCATCGAGCCGGAAGATTTGACAATCGCCGCTTTGGTCGAGCGCGTGCGGGCAGGCGGTGTGGACGAGGTGCTGCTTGCGACGAATCCCGACGTCGCCGGCGACGGAACAGCCCTGCATGTCGCAGCCGCTCTGGAGGGCACGGGCGTAAAGATTACCCGCCTGGCAAGAGGCTTACCGGCAGGCGGACAGATCGAATACGCAAACAAAAGCATCCTCACCGACGCCATCACCCAACGCCGGAAAATGTAAGTGAAGAAAGGGACTGGGGACTGGGGAAAAACGGAAAGAACGGAACTCCGAATTGATTTACCGATTAACCGGCGTGTTCGCTTTCACGTAGTGATGCTACGCATAGCGAGGCATGACAAATACCAGATTACCGTGAGAATGGAGAATCGCCATGAGAAG
This sequence comes from Planctomycetales bacterium, assembly GCA_030612725.1. Classification (GTDB taxonomy): domain Bacteria; phylum Planctomycetota; class Phycisphaerae; order SM23-33; family SM23-33; genus JAUWNJ01. Next base: position 54,194 of record JAUWNJ010000012.1, on the reverse strand, counting down.
ATTGGTTGGGCTGTTTTCGATACTGGTGTTAACCGGTTCGACCTTGGCCGTTACGCCCGCTGATGTCAAGGCATTGCGGCAGGTGCGCAAGGTTGAAAAGGGGCGAGTCGAATTTCTCTATAAGTTTCAGGTCGAATATGTAACGCTTCCCGCACAGGCTGCCAAGCGTGGCGGCGAGGCGGCCAGGGCGTGGGCGAAATTCGACAAAAAATCCAAGGCCGTCGCTGTCCTTGCCCGTTCGCCCTTCGGCGGCGGTGAATCGGTAAAAAGTTACTGGCCTGTCGGCGTTAAGGACGAACTGCTGAAAAATGTCGTCGAACCGCTGAAAAAGGCAGGGATAAAAAAAATCGTCATGGTCGATACGCTCAAAAGAGAAGTCCAGCCAAAAGTGGGTTTCCCGAAAGGTTACGAATTTGTCCTGGTGATAGGTTTTCACCATGAGCCGGTTCCGCATCGCGGCTCACGACGTACGGTTGCCGGAAAGGTGGTCTATTCCCGCTCCAGCCGGGTCAATGCGTGGGCGATCCTGTTCCACGCTCCGACGGCGACGGCGTTCTGGTGCGCCACAGCCACAGCCGGCGTCGATCACCGCGACGTTGACGATCCGCTTAACACAGCAGCCGAGAGGGCGATGGCGGCATTGGACTTCACCGGTATCGGCACCGATAACATCCCCGGATACATCAAAAAACTGGCCGAACCCGAAGGTTTTAACGCGCTTGATATAGCCGCGACGCTCGCCCAGACGCAACGGGCCGATGCAGCAGAAGCAATAGTCCGGGCTGCTACGTCCGTATCCGCCTTCAAGAACAGCGTTCGCGTCGTGCGATATGTCAGTCAAAAGGGCGTCGTGCAGGATTATCGAACGGGTCGCGAAGCCGCCGAGAGGCGAAAATACGTCGAGATGGTCCAGCCTGTGATGATGCGGGTGCTGCTTCTGGAGCATCTTCGCGGTTTCCGAGGCATCGGGCCATGCGCCGTACTCGCCCGCGTTCCGAGGGAACGAGACTTTCAGATTCCCCGCATAGGCCGGCGACAGGTCGGCCGGTGGATGCCGCTCAGCGCCGACGATGAAATTGTGCTTCTCGGCGAACTTGCCAACGCTGATTTTGATAATCGCAGGAAGAGGACGACAGAGGTGTTGTGGTCGAATCGCGTCGCCGCCGTTCGCAATCTAGGGCGATGCCGGGTGCGCATCGACGAGACGAAGGTGGTCGCGAGGCTTTTCGCCGAGCGTAAAACCCCCAAACCCAAGCGCGGGCAAAGACCTCGCCGCGACAGGCTCAAAGAAGCCGGAATCGATGCACTGAAAGAACTGAACAAGTCAGTAAAACCAAAGGTACGGTAGGCTGGGCCGAGCGGTCGCAGACCACTTCGTTGAGCGAGGCCCGCCTTTATTTGCCTGGAGCGAGTTATGACTACCCATGTGATTTTGTTTTTCACCACGATGGTTCTATCAGGAGCGCCGCAAATGGAAGATTCGACTAATACCCTGCTGAAACGTCTGGACCTGAATCGCCCGGGATTGGAAAAGGTCAAGGCATCGGCCGACAACCCTGCCAAGGCGGCGAAGGAACTTCTGGCCTATTACCGCGCGCGGAAGTCGGTCAAGCACCCCGTCAACCGCGCCGACAGGAAGAAATCCCGCAGCAAATACGCCATCGCCCGTGACATCAAGATTGCCAACGACGCCCTTAAGCATGTCTTTATAACCCAGTCCAGTTATCCGCCGCACTTTGTCGGAAAGGACATCGACTGGTCCACCAATCCCGTTCCTGACCACGAGTGGATTTGGCAGTTGCATCGGATGTACTTCTGGGACGCCATGGCGCGGGCATACTGGCATACGGGCGACGAAAAATACGCCAGCGAGTGGTTCGCACAGTTACAGGATTGGGTTCACAAGAACCCGCGCGACGACAAACACAAATTCGCCTGGCGGCGGATCGAGGCCGGTATCCGAGGCCATGCCTGGATGGGGCTTTACCAGCGTTTCCTGGACTCCCCGTCCTTCACGCCCGAAGTGCTGGTGGCCTTCCTGAATAGTTGCCATGACCATGCCTCCTTCCTGGTTGAGCGATTCACGCCGGAGAACCACGGGCTGATGGAGGCGGAGGGCGCCGCCTTCATCGCAATAATGTTCCCGGAGTTCAAGGATGCGAAGAAATGGCGAGACAAGTCCATCCGTCACCTCAACGCCGAGATAAAAAAGCAGGTCAGACCCGATGGACACCAGGTCGAGCAGACGCTTGGCTACCACGCCGGGTGTATACGCTGGTTCGCGCAGACGTGGGAACTGGCGAAAATGAATGGGCTGGAAAAGGCCTTCGGAAGCGAGTACGCCAATCGGCTGGAGAAGATGTGCGAGGTGCTGATGAAACTAGGTCTGCCGGACGGCTCGAGCGCCCAGTTCGGCGACACGACCAGCCCGGTGCGTGTCCGGTCGGTGCTGACCAAATGGGCCGGCGTCTTCGGACGAAGGGATTTTCTGTACGTCGCCACTGCCGGTAAGGAAGGCACAAAGCCAAAACAGACCGCCTACGCCTTGACCGACAGCGGATTCTACTCGATGCGCAGCGGATGGGACGAAAAGGCCGTCTGCCTTATCCTCAAGTGTGGGCCTGGGCCTTTCTGGCACTGCCAACCCGACAACGGCACGTTTGAACTGTACGCAGCCGGGCGCCGTCTCATGCCGGATTCGGGTACTTACATCTACCACGGCGACCCGGCAGGGCGGAAATGGTTCAAACAGACCCGCGTCCACCAGACGCTCACGCTCGACGGGAAAAATAGCGACTATAAGCCGGCTCTGCGACTTTGGAAACCCGGAAAAAACCTGGATGTACTGGTAGTTGAGAACGGCAGTTACAAGAACCTGACCCACCGCCGGGCCGTCCTGTTCGTGAAGAAAAAATTCTTCGTCCTTGTTGATGAGGCCATCGGCAAGGCCGGCGGGGACGTTGATTTGCATTTCCAACTCGCTCCCAGTCAGGCTGTGTTTGACAGGGCTTTGCCTTCGGTTCGCACCGATTTCAAGAAGGGTTCCAACGTTCTGATCCGCAGCCTGGCGCAGAAGGCTATGGTCCTGCGGAAGGAAAATGGCCAGGTCTCGTTCAAATACGGTCAGAAGCAGCCTCGTCCAGCCTTCCGCTTCCGCATCAATAAGACGTCGGGAACCCCGGCGGTAAGATTCGTTACGCTCGTCGTGCCGTATGAAGGGAAGGTTCCCGAAACAAAGATTTCGCTGGTCGGCTCACCCGCTCCCGGGGCAGGCCGGATCGAACTGGACGTTACTGTCGGAGCCGTTACCGCTCGCATCGGCTACGACCTGAAAAACAAGAAGGCCTGGATTCGATAGCAGTAGGCTCCGGACGGAGTGAAACGCAGTCCCACCTTTTTTAGAATTGCCGGGACTCTGCTGTGCTTCGTCCCGGCCTACGAGTTGTTCAATACGCTCTGAAGAGTTTTGCTCCGGGGTAGTAAGACTGGAGTATTTCCTGTACGGAGCATCCTCGAATCGCTTTGCCCTGAGCGCCCCATTGGCAGAGTCCCACCCCGTGTCCGAAGCCTCGCCCGCGATCAAAGACGACCGCTTCGCCGGTGTCGCGGATTCGGCAGTTCATACTGTACAGGCCTTGGGTCTGCCCGTCGCGCAGCAACGAAATACGCAAATCCTCTGCCCGGATGCGGACCTTCTTCCCATTGGTCCCGACGACGTTAATCCACACCGTCCGGGGAAAAGCGTCGTCCGCCCCAGCCTCTTTGACTGACTCGATGGTTTTGAGTTCGCCGAGATCGGCGATTTGTTTGTATCGTTTGCTCAAGGCGCGAAAGATGATTTTTTTAGGTACTGTTACCGCCGGCCAACGGTATCGGCTGGATGCTTTGCAGTCGTCGCATTTCTGTCCGCCCGCCAGCGGTCCCGATGTTATCGGTGGTCCTGAAAGGACGTATGCGCTGTTTGTCATCCCGCCGCAGCATGAGGAATAATAGGCCTTGAAAACCCTTTCGTTTCCTTCGGGTCCGATGGCCATAACGATTCCGCGCGTGGTTTCGACTGCCCGTCTGGCCTTATCGGTCTCTGCTGAAAAACCGCCGTACACCTGCGAGGACTGGTCGGAACGAAGGTCGTAGCGGTGCGTCTGTCCGAATGTTCTTATCTCGTAAAAGGCGTATGTCCTGGCTGCGATGGCCTGTGCCCGGTATGCACTGATGTGCCATGATTTATAGAGTTCCCGTGCGAGTACGCCGGTGAGGTAACTCTCCATATCCAGATGGTTGACAGCCAACATTCCGCCGCCGGATTTTGGTGAGCCTGGTCGAACCGCGTCTGCGTTGAAAACGACCTTTGAGCGGTATAAACCGGAACCGACGCGAACGCACGATTGTCCGACAGCGACGATGGTCAATTCGTCGGCAGTGTATTTGGCTGCGTGAAGGCTCCATCGCCCATCCCTGCGGGACAACTTTCCTTCCGGCAACGAACTCATCGACCTGGCGACAACGGAGCCGTCGGCGTGAATTTCGTATGGGCCTGTGGTTCCGATGTTGACAGACTCTACGGACCTGGATATCAGCACGCGGACAATCGGGACTCCCGCCGGAAGCGCGGGTTCCGGTTTTGGCGTGCTGCTGCAGTGGTAGCACGAAACGGTCAGCACCCCCGTCAATAAGAGCACGACGGCTACCGGAATGTATCTGGTAAAATAGCGCCGACGGTCAGGCATTGAGTAATCCTAAATAAATGTTAAATGCCAAATGTTAAATAACGAAGGTTGGCCAGCGGATGCTTATCTCTTCAGGCCTAACGGTTTTGCAGTTTATTATTGATTATTTGGTATTTAGCATTTTCCGTTCAGGATATTTCCCGCAGGGACAGGCCGTATTCTTTCAATCGTAGTTTGACTTCATCTACGGAAGTTTTTCCGAAGTTTTGGCAGGCCATTAGTTCCGGTTCAGTTTTTGCGGCGAGTTCGCCCAGGGTGTTGATTTTCAGTCGGTCGAGCACTTTTCGTACACGGACTGGAAGTTCTATTTGCGCCAGCGGGGTTGCCAGGACGCCTTCGTCACCGACCGTCGGTCCGGTATTGTCTTCTTCCGTTGCTTCGGCGTTTTCCGTTTCGCGCATCTGCCCGACGCTCAGATTTTTCGTCGCCAGCATCGTCTTGATTTCCGCCAGCGATGTTTCGCCGAAGTTTTTATACAACAATAGTTCCGCCTCTGTAACATTCAGCAGGTCGCCGAGCGTTCGGATATTCATTTTTTTGAGGCAGTTTCGTGCGCGAACTGATAATTCAAAATCGGTAACGGAAATTGCCAGCAGGTCGTTGCGTCGAGCGCGGCGTTTTGCTTCGTCTTCGTCGAAGACCATTGTCCTGGAAGCATTTATGTCCTTGAGGAATAATTGCGCTCGCGGGTGGTTGGGATTACACGCCAGGATTCGTCGCAGGCAATGTTCGGCTTTCTCGTATTGTCCGGCGTCCTCGTACAGTACAGCCAGGTTCAGCAGCGCGTTGGCGTGAACCGGTTGTGGCCCAGATTTGGCGGATTCGTCCTCAGCGGTCTCGCTTTTGCTGACGCATTCCAGATAAAGTTGCATTGCCGCTTCGGTGTCTCCGTGCAGGTCGTAATAGTAGGCCATGCGGAAAGTAGCGCCCGGATGCTTCGGTTGAATTTCCCGCGCCTTTTCGTATGACTGAATGGACATGTCGTAATCGCCCTGCATTTCGGCGATCATACCGACGACGTGATGCCAGTTGGCGTCTTCCTGGCTTGATTTTGCGAAGCGTTCGATTGTCCGTGCCGATGTCGCGGCGTCGCCGGCAAGGCACTGCACCTCGGCAGTTTCCAGCGTTACTTCTTTGGGGTCCCATCCACGGTCCTCGGCGAGACCAAGGGCTTCGATGGCGTTGTCCCACTGGCGGAGATGTTTATAGCAAAGTGCCTGGTAGAACCGGCGTTCCTTGTTGTCGGTACCTTCGGACAGTAGTTCGACGGCCTTGTTGAATCGGCAGAGCATGTAGTATGCGATACCCAGTTTTACGGCAACGGCGCCGGATGGTGTGGGATTGTTCGTTTCCATCTCGGCGACAGCGCTGCGGAATTTCTTCACAGGTTCTTTGACATTCGTCATCACTTCCTGGATCTGAAGACAATCTTCCTGTGTCCAGGCTTCCTTGTTTATTATCTGTTTCAGTTCTGTAACAGTATTCATGGATACTCTCCTGCTTCTGATCAAAAGCGGATTTTCGTTTATGCTTATGCCCGATGCCCTTTGCCCAATTGCAAGGGAGTTGGTATTATAGGCAAGCCGCGTCAGATTTCAAGAGCGGCGTGAAAGATCAGGCTCTGTATGAAACATCAAAGCGATCAGCGATCAGCGGTCAGCAGTCAGCAAAAGATAAAAGAGAATGCTGTGCGTAGCACCACTACGTGGAACGCTAATCCGTTTCTTCTCCCTGTACGCTTTTGCTGATTGCTGATTGCTGATTGCTGAACGCTGAACGCTGAATCACTATGACACATTTGATAATCAATCCACGAAGCGGGAGCGGACTTAAGCGCAGCGCGCTGGCTGAGTTCCGCGCAGCCATGCAGGCGCAGGGCAGGTCGATGATAGAATATCGCACCACCGGTCCCGCCGACGCTACCCGCTACGCCGCTTCAGTGCGTGATGAAGCCGACCTGATAGTTTCATGGGGTGGCGACGGGACCGCCCGCGAGATTGCGTCAGGGCTGGTCGGTTCGAGCGTTCCGCTTCTGGCCTGCCCGGTTGGGACGGAAAACCTCCTTGCCAAGGAACTTCGCATACCCGCCCATCCGCAGCGGCTCGCCGAGATTGTCGCCGGCGGATGCACCGTTGAATGTGATCTCGGAATCGTCAACGGTCAGGATTTCCTGCTCATTATGGGGATCGGGTTCGACGGTGAGGTGGTTCGACGGTTGGCGACGGTTCGCAGAGGGCATATCACGCACCTGAGTTACTTCTGGCCTATCTGGCGGACATTCTGGGAGCACGATTATCCCAGGCTTCGCATAATCGCCGACGGAGAGGAGGTTTTTGACGACTTTGGAATGGCATTTGTCGGGAACATCTCGCGGTACGCAGTGGGGCTTAGAATCTGCCGGGACGCCGATTACAACGACGGGTTGCTTGACCTGGTGGTTTTTTCCTGCCAGGAGCAGACCGCCCTTGTTCTTCACGCAGCCTGGGCGCTGCTTCGCCGACATCCTCTTAAGGGTAACGTGATATATCGCCAGTTCCGCCACGTAAGAATCGAGACCGACAGACCTACCGTCAGTCAGGCTGACGGAGACGTTGGACCGGATTGCCCGTTGGATATAAGCGTCCATCCGGGCAAACTCCGCCTGTTGGTTCCGCCGCCGCGAGTAACCCATGGTCTCTGGCCCTGGCGAGGAGAACTGCCTCTATGAACAAGATACCACAATGTCAAATCGGCCCCGTTACAGTCGGTGAAGGACATCTGGTCCTAATTGCCGGACCATGCCTGGCCGAAAGTCTTGACCTTTGCCTGAAAGTGGCAGAGAAACTGGATGCTCTCTGCCGGGGGCTGGAAATCGGTTACATATTCAAGGCCAGTTACGACAAAGCCAATCGCACCGCCGTCGAAAGTCCGCGCGGACCCGGACTGGAAAAGGGACTGGAATGGTTGGCGAGCGTACGTGAAAAAATCGGCGTTCCGGTGATTTCAGACGTGCATGACGCCGGACAGGCGTCAGTTGCCGGCGAGGTGATCGACTGTCTCCAGATTCCCGCCTTCCTGTGTCGCCAGACGGATTTACTCGTCGCCGCCGGTAAGACAGGCAAGGCTGTCAATGTCAAGAAGGGGCAGTTCATGTCGCCGGGGAATATGCGTTTCGCAGCCGGGAAGGTCCGCTCAACCGGAAATGAGAATGTCATGCTGACCGACCGTGGCACGACCTTCGGGTATGACCTTCTGGTTAACGATATGAGGGCGATTCCCATCATGCGTGAATTCGCTCCGGTGGTTTTCGACGCGACCCATTCGATTCAACAGCCCGGCAGCGGTAGCATCACCGGCGGGCAGAGGCAGTTCGTTCCGACCCTTTCCGCCGCCGCGGTCGCTGCCGGAGCCGACGCGCTGTTTATCGAAACTCATCCAGACCCCGACAATGCCGCTTCCGACGCCGCCAGCCAGTGGCCTCTGGACGAAATGGAACCGCTACTGCGGCGTTGCCTTGCTATCTTCCGGGCGGCACGGAATAATAACAGGTGAAGAATTCGGAAATGAGGTTTGGTGGTCATGGACATAGGCAAAGAAATCAAAAGCAAGCGTGAGGATATATTGCGAATCGTCGCCGAGTACGGCGTGCAGGACATTCGCGTATTCGGTTCGGTGGCGCGTGGGCAGAGCGACGCTGATAGCGACCTTGACGTCCTGGTCAAACTGAAACCGGGTTATTCGCTGCTGGATATTATTGCGATTAAGCAGGACCTGGAAGACCTGCTCGGATGCGAAGTGGATGTCGTTACCGAAACGGCAATCAGCCCGTATATCCGCGAAGCAGTGCTGAAAGAAGCGGTCAGCCTATGAAGAACGACTTGGTTTCGCCTGCGAGCGGTAAACGTCCGCTGGTTTGGCTGCAAGTTCTTATTGTTGTCGCCACAGCCGCTGTGGTCGCGATGACGATTTTTCTCGGTAATCGGACTTTCCGCGAGACGAAAAGGATTGCCACGGAACAATTCAATCGGCAGCAGTTGATACTCGCCCAATCGGCAGCCAGGGGAATCGAATCATATTTTAAGGAATTGAGCGTCGGATTGCAGTCGATGGCAAGAATGCCCCAATTCCAGCAAATGGATCTCAAGTGCATGCGGTGCATGGAGCATGTATATTGGGGGTTCCCCCCGAGAACCTCTCTGAGACTGTTGGACAAAGACGGTGTGCTGCGACTCATTTACCCCAACCATGACTGGCGGCAGGAATTAATCGGCAGGAATTACAGCAAGGAGATCTTCTTTCGGGAAGCTGCAAAAGACGGACACGTCGGCGTTCACGTGGTTGCCAACGAGCGGGGCGAGGACCGGATAAGAGTTGCCGTTGCGATCTATTCGACACCCGGAACCGAAACGATCAAAGGGGTAGATGGGACCGGCGTTACTACGACACAGCCCAGTCCAATCAAGCCGGACCCGGACAGGTTTTGCGGAGTTCTTGTCGGCTCACTCGATCCGCGCATGATTGCCCAAAACCTTATCCGTCCCATCACATCGGGCAAGACCGGTTACGCCTGGTTTCTGGACGACAAGGGCGTTTTTCTGGCGCATTACGAAAAGGATTTCGTCGGGCGCAACGCTTTTCAAGTTCGGACCGAGAAGGACCCCGAGATTCTCTACCATACCATCGGTGAAATACAGCGGAAGATGCTGGCAGGCGAGGAGGGTCTTGGGCGTTATTCTTCAGGATGGCACAAGGACGAGACCGGGGAAATTGGAAAACTCGTCGCCTATACGCCCGTTCGCGTTGACAACAAGGTCTGGTCGGTGGCTGTGTGCGCCCCTGTCAGTGAAGTTGAAGAAGTCATTCGCGCGAACAAACGTTTCGAACTCTACATGCTGAGCTTTGTCATCCTGGTTCTGGTAGCGGGGGGAGTTTTGCTTCTGGCGATTTCCCGGCGGTGGTCGCGCCGGTTGGCGCACCAGGTACAAATTCGCACCAGGGAACTGAAAGAAACCAGCGATTATCTGAGCAGGTTAATCAAATACGCCAATGCCCCCATCATCGTCTGGGACCCGGACAGGAAGATAACCATCTTCAACAAAGCCTTTGAACAGATGAGCGGGCGGCATGAGGCCGAGATGCTCGAAGGTTCCCTGGATGCGTTGTTCCCTTCTGAAAGTCGTTCTGAATCGCTCCGGAAAATCGAAAGCACTGCAAATGGGCAATTCTGGGATAACGTTGAAATTCCCATTCTCCACAAAGACGGTCAGGTACGCGTTGGGTTGTGGAACTCCGCTAATATCTATTCCGGGGACGGGAAAACGCTGGTCGCCACCGTCGCACAGGGGCAGGACATCACAAAACGTAAGCGGGCGGAGGAATATCTGAGAAAAAGTGAGGAACGCTTCCGGGCAATTTTCGAGACGGCCCAGGACTCCATTTTCATCAAGGACCGCGAGTTGAGATACGTTCAGGTCAATCCAGCCATGGAAGGGCTTTTCGGTCTCCCGGAATCGAAACTAATCGGAAAGAGTGATGCGGAACTTTTCGGGAAAGAAGCCGGGCAGCACGTTGCCGAAACGGATTCCCGCGTCCTTGCCGGTGAAATCGTAGAAGAAGAAGACACCAAGCCGGTGCATGGATCGCCGTACACATTTCATGTCATCAAGGCGCCGATGCGCGACAGTTCCGGCGAGATTATCGGGCTTTGCGGAATCGCACGCGATATTACCGCTCGCAGGCACGCCGAACGGGTCCGGCGTATTCAGCACGATCTTGCCATTGACCTCAGCATGACGAGCGACCTGGCGGAGTCTGTGGACCGGTTGCTGGAAACCATTTTCCGAATGGAGTCAATCGACTGCGGCGGCGTGTACCTCGTGGACGACCGCACCGGCGATTTGGAACTGGTTTCATATAAGGGATTATCCCAACAGTTTGTGGAGAATGCTTCCCACTACGGCGCTGATTCTCCCCAGACCCGCCTTGTGATGAAAGGAGAACCGCTCTACGGGTTCTATCCAAAACTCTTCCCTTCCGTAGATGAGACTCATAAGCAGGAGTCTTTGCATGCCTTTGCGACTATCCCTGTGAAATACGAGGGGAAAATCATCGCTGTTCTCAATCTCGCCTCTCACACACACGACGCGATCCCCGACAGTACCCGCGATTTACTTGAGGGTATTGCCGCCCAGATCGGCGGCGTTATTGCTCGCGTGCGGGCTGAAGAAGGAAAGACTGAACTCGAAGCGCAACTTCGCCAGGCCGTCAAGATGGAGGCAATCGGACGCTTGGCCGGTGGAATAGCCCACGATTTCAACAACATGCTCGCCATTATTCAGGGATACGCCGATTTACTGCTCAAAGACATGGACGCCGACGACCGGAATCGCGATGACGTGAAGCGTATCCGCACCGCCTCAAAACGAGCAGCGGCACTGACCAGACAACTCCTTGCCTTCGGACGCAGACAAGCCATCAGGCCGGAAGTGCTGGACCTGAACGAGATCCTCGCGGATACAGATTCGATGCTGCAAAGAATAATCGGCGAAGACATCGAACTGGTAACAAAGCCAGGCGAAGACCTCTGGCATGTAAAGGCTGACCCCCGGCAGATTGAAGAGCAGGTCATTCTCAACCTCGCCGTCAACGCGCGCGAAGCGATGCTCGGCGGCGGGAAACTCACGATCGCAACCGCTAATATCGTACTCGATGAAGAATACGCCGTCCGGCATACGGAAGTTACTCCCGGCGAATATGTCATGCTGGTTGTCAGCGATACCGGTGCGGGAATGAGCGAAGAGATAATGTCCCACGTTTTCGAGCCGTTCTTCAGCACGAAACAATCCGATAAAAGCAGCGGGTTGGGACTATCGACCATTTACGGAATTATCAAGCAAAGCGGCGGGCATATTGAAGTCGAAAGCACGCCGGGACAGGGAAGCACGTTCCGGACGTACCTCCCGCGAGCCAAAAAACCGATCAAATCAACCACCGCTGAGCCCGGGCCGGATCAGTCCGGGCGGGGGACAGAAATTATACTGGTGGCGGAGGACGAACCATTGGTGCGCGACCTTCTCTGTCGTATCCTTCGCGAAACCGGTTATACCGTCCTGGTCGCTTCCGACGGTAGAGAGGCCATAAACGCAGCGACCAACGAAGGGAAAATTCATCTGCTCGTAACCGATGTCGTTATGCCTCACATGAGCGGGAAAGAATTGTCCGACCAGATACGGGTAGAGCATCCGGACATCAAAGTGCTCTTCGTATCAGGGTACACGGACAACGCTATCTCACACCACGGCGTCCTGCATAAAGGCGTGAATTTTCTGGCCAAGCCGTTCACGTCGGCGCAACTTACCAGAACCGTTCGGCGTGTCCTTGATGCAAAATGATTTTCAGTTTTCAATTGAAAAGGCATCCCAAAGGTCCTACAAGACCATAGCCTACGTCCGATTATTGCAAGGAGGCAACTAGTGAAATCAATCCATATCGTCGAACCTACTTTGCCTATGGCCTGGGAACGGGCCGTTATCGCATGCTGGACCGACGGCGAAAGTTTTCCCACCGAATATGACAAGTCCAGCGACCCCAACAGCAGGGACATAACCGCCATAATTCACGTTACCGACCCCTTCGCCGAGCCGAGAATACACCGTGCCTTCCCCGGCGGGCTGGAAGACCTGGAAAAATACCGCGCCGAAGTGCTCTACGGCGCGCACAATCACTGGATAGACCCCGCCGCCGGAAAGTGGGAATATACCTACCATGAGAGGCTGTTTGAATACGCCGTGCCCTCGGTGGGTGTTTTCGACCAGATAGCCGCTGCCGTTGAGAAATTGAAGCAGGTTCCCTACACCCGCCGGGCGCAGGCAGTTACCTGGCAGGTGTGGAACGATACGAATATCTCCGATCCCGCCTGCCTTCAGAGGCTTTGGTTCCGCATCGCCGACGGGAAACTCCACATGAACATCCACATCCGCTCCAACGACGCATTCAAAGCCGCCTTTATGAACATGTACGCCTTTACGGAATTGCAGCGGGAAATGGCAAGGCAAATCGGCGTCAAGCCGGGCGAATACATCCACATCGCCGATTCGTTCCACATCTACGGGTCGTACTTCGACGAGTTCGAAGGATTTCTGAAAATGGCCGGCGCTCGAAGTCCCGAAGAGAACACTTTCTCGACCGAATTCGCGCGAGATTTCTTCATCGAAGGTTGCAATACGCTGCTGGCGGAAGCCGACATGCCCGCCGATAAAAAGGCGATTATCGAAAAACGCAAAGCAGAATTGACAGAGGGATAACATCACCGACATTTTATTAATGCGCTCCGCATGGTAAACGACCTGCGAGCCGCGACCGCAAGGGAGCGGTCATTAAGACTTTCACATCGTCCTGTCCGCTTCCTCGCGGTCACGGCTCGTTTATCTCCCGACAGCGCATTAATTAATTGCCGGCGATGTCTGACTTGTGAATTCTTTTCCATAGAAACTGAACTGGTCCACTTACGGTGTAGGCGATTGCTGCCAGTGGGAGGGCGAATTGCCTGAATACCAGTCCCGCGATTATCGCCATAACACCCATAACGACGTGGCTGAAGGGTTTTCGTCCCAGGACGAAACGGTTGACCACGTGCGTATATCGAAATCGCGAAACCATCAGAATTGCCGCTGCGAATGTTACCGCCGGTAAGGCTGCACCTACGGTGATGTTCAGCCACCTCGCCGACTTGAGACCTTCTTCGACGTTTTGGATATGTCCGAACAGCAGCACCGTCGCCGCGACGAGCACAGCCGCTGCCGGCGAGGGCAGACCCTGAAAGTACATGTGATGCAGCAAGTCGTGGGCGTTCTCGACAGTGAACTTTGCCAGGCGGAGGATAGCGCAGCAAAGGTAGATAATAGCGATGACCATCACCGCCTTTCCGAGCAATGACGCCTGCGGCGCGAAAATTTCAAAATCGGGAATCTGCTTTGTCATTGCGACGGCATGGACCATCAGGATCGCCGGGGCTACGCCGAAACTGATAATATCGCACAGACTGTCAAGCATGGCTCCGAAGTCGGACGCCTGGCGGGTCATCCTGGCAACACGCCCGTCAAGTGCGTCGAACAGCAATGCCGCGAAAATAAGCCATGCCGCTATCGTGAGGTTTGCAAGCCCTTCGGCATTACCGAGACCGGCCTTTGTGGCGTAATGGATGGAGAGGAACCCGGAAGTGCCGTTCATCAATGTTACCAGCGAAGGCAAGGCGGAGATGCTGCGAAGGACCGTTTTGTGCAGCGGTTTGGCCTCGGACAATTCGACACCGGCGGATTCTTTGTCTCTCTGGTCGGTCACTCTTGCTTCTCCTGCGCAGGCCTGTCCCGCAGCGAGTCGCGGGGCCTGTCCTTGTGGGAAAGGCGAACGAGAACGGACCGACCAGCCTGGACTCTCTGCCCGACCTGAACGGCGACTTCGCCGATCATGTCATGGGGTATCATCAACTCGACGCGCGAGCCGAATTTGACCATTCCGATCCGTTCAGCCGTCTTCAATTCCTGTCCGATACGCAGATCGGTAACAATCCGACGGGCGATAAACCCCGCAATCTGACGGACAACCAGACGAAACGCCTGACCGTCGCTGCCGGTGATTGATAAATGTATCGTCGCCGATTCGTTTAATTCGGAGGCTTCGGGTTTTCGTGCGTCGGCGTATCCGCCGGGACTATGTTCGATCTTCGTTACCGTTCCGGCGTATGGGCTGCGATTTACATGTACGTTGAAGATGCTCATAAAGATTCCGATTCGCACTCCGTCTGTCCCGAGCCGGCTTTCGGGTCCGACGGGTGTAATATCGACGACCACACCGTCGGCGGAGGATATAAAGGCGTTGTCTTCATCCGGTCTTCGCTGGGGGTCGCGGAAGAAACACAGTACATATATCCATACCGCTGCAGGAAGTATCACTACGGGCCAGAACAACCACGCCGCCACCGCCGACAGAACGCCGCAAACGATTGTGGCGCCGGCAATCTCACGCAGACCGTATTTTGTCAGGGGGATTTTCACAACATCAGTTTAATCCATGAACGACACGAACAAAAGATAAAAACAGTCCATACGTGAGCGACCTGATTTTCTGGTCTTGTATGCAACATGGTTCTTGAAGAGTTTGGACCGGTTTGACGCCCATTCCGCAATAGTATCTGCCATTTTGCTCACCAACTGCCGGATATTCAGTCCTTTACAGTAAGCCAGAAAAAAATGTCGCACACATCCATACCACTCCACATATCCGTCGGCTTTGTTTCCACTGACGCGGAGGAACGCTTTCGGAACCAGAACGCTTGTCTGCCGGCAGGGAACCCAACGGTCCGTAGTCCGTAGTCCGTAGGACTCTGCGAGGACCACGTTGTGGAACGAAACGGAACAATTCGGAACAATTCGGAACGATTGGGAACGATTCGGAACAATTGGGAACAATTCGGAACGATTGGGAACGAATGGGAACAATTGGGAAAAATTGCAAAATTCATAACTCCTTGGCCTGTATGGATTTGCGTATTTTGAGGTCATTTTTACGCCCATTTTAAAAAATCCGCCATTGCCTATTTCGCCCATCTTGCCTAAACGGCCCAAGTTGATGGTTGATTAGTTGATTAGTTGACTGGTTGATTGGTTCATCTGTTTTTCTTTTCTTCTGTTCCTCTGTTTTTCTGTTCCCTAGTCCCAAGTCCCTAGTCCCAAGTCCCTATCTGTCCTCTACATTATCTTTTCCGTTCGCGTTTGCGCGCGCAAACGCGAACACAAAACGGATAGCGACGCCATAAGTCCTTGGTGGCCTTGGGAAAAGTTTTTTTGGAATTTTTCGTGCCCCCGATTTTTACGTTCGCGTTTGCGCGCGCAGATGCGAACACAGCGCGATCAAGGCATAATCCAAAGCCGACGGACTTGCTATCCGTCGGTTTCTGGAAATACGGGGAAATATACCGACGGATTGCTATCCGTCGGTTTTGGGTGGGTGTCCTGATGCCAGTGAATTGTGTACCCGCTCGTTCCCACTCGCTGCTGGCCGTGACCGGTCTTCGACCCTGCCTTCGGCTCTGAGGCTCAGGCTCGAAGAGAGGCTCAGACCCGAAGGGTAGGGAGCGGGATATTCCACCGACACCGCTGAGATTGAAGGTGGGACTTCGTCCCAGCCTACCGACTGCGGTGTCAATCGTCGGCGATAACCGTGAATAATCGGGTAAAAAAATTTAACAAAACAGTCGAATTGCGTGCTCAATCCCCGGAACAGTTGGATAGAATGCGCGGTTTGGAAAGTTATGCGGGTTTGACTGTAAGGAACACGAGTCAGGAAAGGAGCAGGACAAATGAGTAATTCCATCAAGGCAGGTGTGGCGAGGGCCAACATTACCCCCGCCGTGGGACGGATTATCTACGTGGGCAGGACGGTTTCGCTGGGTGTGGCAGATGAATTCTACGCCCAAGCGCTCGTCTTCGACGACGGGGCGGAGCGCGCAGCCATTGTTACGGCGGATGTGTGCATCTTCGGCGAAGACACTGTTGAGAAGATACGCCGGCGGGTCGAAGACCTGACGGGGATAAAAGGCGCTCATGTGATGCTGAACGCCTCGCATACTCACTCCGGCACGCCGACGACCAGTTGGTTGAGCGAGCAGGTAAGCGAAGCCTATCTGGCTGAATTGGTTGATAAAATTGCCGGTGCGGTCTGCGAGGCTGACAACAATAAGCAGGAGGCCCTGATCGGCGCGGGTGTCGGTGAGGCGAAGATCGCCATCAACCGCTGGATACCCACGCCCGACGGACCCGCCGGGGCAAGGTGGGCGCCCAATCCCGAAGGCCCCGTCGATCACGCCGTCGATGTGTTGAGGGTGGACGACAAGTCCGGCAAGCCGATGGCGATACTGGTCGGCTATGCCGCACACTCCTCCGTGCTGGGCGGTAGAAGCAGGTGCTATTCAAGCGATTATCCCGGGATGATGCGGAGCGTCATCGAGAAGATGTACGACGGTGATGTAATCGCAATGTACGCCGCAGGCGCAGGCGGCGATATCAAGATATCCTCCCTGAATGAAGACGCCTCAAACTTCAAATACGGCGACCGGGAGGACCTGCGACGGTTCGGGACGATCCTTGCCGCAGAAGCCGTCAGGGTCGCAGAAGAGTTGCAGACCCAGCCTGTCGAGGGCCTGAAGGTCTCCTCGATGGAGATTGAACTGCCGCTGCGAGATCCGCCGAGCGCCGAACAGGTCGAGGCCGAACTCGCCGAACTCCGCCAGGCAGTGCAGAAAGATGAAAAAGAAGGAAAGCAATTCAACTGGGGGCAGCACCGCCGGGTAATCTGGGCCGAAGAAACGCTCAAGGCGCTGAAGAGCGGCGACGTTATGAGGTCTGTGCCGGGCGAGGTCCAGGTGCTCCGGCTTGGGGATGAGGCGGTCTTTGTGGCAGTGCCGGGCGAGTTGTTCGTAGAGGTCGGCTTGAGGATCAAGAAAATCGCCGGTGGTGACGACCAGCCCACGCCTTTCGTTTCCGCCTATTCCAACGCCTACATCGGCTATCTTCCCTCTGCCGTCAGTTGCCGCGAGGACGGCGACAAAATCAGGTACGACTGGCACAAGTTCCTGCCATATACTTCGACGTTTTCAGAGGATATGGAAGACGTCCTGGTCGGTGCGGTGGAGAAGTTGCTGTGATGTGGAATTAATTGATGGGTGGCACGGTCAAGCGTAACGACATTACGTGTCGCTTCAGATTGACCGTGCCACCCACCTGTCAGATTATGTGTTACAAAGTATCAGGTGGTCAGCAATGCGATGATTTGCCTTGCCAAGTCTGTTTTGCTCCGATTGGCCCATGGCAGGGCGGTTCCGGTGGACGATAGGATACAGGCTTCGGAGGCGTCGGCAGCCATTGCGGCGGGGGTGTTGAGGACGACGTAATCGGCGTTCTTCCGCTTCATCTCGTCGCGGGCCTTCGCTTCTGCCTGCTCGACGGGGGCGTCTTCAAGGGCAAAGGCGATGATAATCTGGCCGCGGCGCTTTCGTCGGCCCACTCCGGCCAGGATGTCGTCGGTCGGTTCGAGCGTTATCTGCACAGCTCCGGCGGAACGTGAAATCTTTCCGGTAGAGGTTTTTTCGACGGTGAAGTCGCCGACAGCGGCAGACATTATCAGCGCGTCGCAATCGTCGAAGCGGGCTTCCAGGGCCTGGGTCAATTCATTCACCGTTATAAAGTGAACGGCCTCGCAACCGGCGGGCGGTTCAATCGCCACCGGACCTGTGATTAATGTTACGTCATGTCCGGCAGCGGCGGCTTCAGCCGCTACGGCGTAGCCCATCTTCCCGCTGGAGGCGGTGGTGATGAATCGAACGCTGTCGATGTACTCCCGTGTCGGGCCGGCTGTGATGATGATTTTCATTGTAAGGATCATCCGTTGTTGAAACAGAATAGCAGGATTATAGGGATTTTTTTATAGTTTTTTTCCCGTAATTTTAAAATCCCTATAATCCTGTAATCCCTGTAATCCCGCTATCTTTTCTTCTTCTTCTTCTTTGTAATCAAACTCAGAAATCCAGTTTTTTCGGAGGTTTGTCGAGGCGGACGTATTTCTGTGAAATCCAGTCTTCCTGGACTTTGAAAATTTTGTACCCGTATCCTCGCAGGTCCACAGGGCGGAACGTCCCGCCGACGGTGTATATCGTAAAATCGCCGGTGTTGCATTCTTTTGTGATGTGGGTGTGCCCAGCCAATATCACACGGACGCGATACTTGCGGGCTAGCGTCAGCAGACGCTTGCGGGCGGTCGGGTTCATGTTGGTCAGTTTGTGGCGTTCGCCCTCGGACCGCGTATAGGGCGGAATGTGCAGCAGGATAAAAACGTGCGTCCGCTTGTGGCCCCTTGCGCGGGCGAGGGTTTTCTCCAGCCAGGACCACTGGGCCTTGACCTCTGCCCGAAAATCCGCGTTTATAGGGCTGAAGTAGTACGTTTCAGTGCTGAGCGTCATTGAATTGAGGCAGACGAATTCGCAGTTGTTATGCGTAAAGGCGTAATAGTCTTTACCGAATCTTTCTCGCCAGGCCTGGAGTGTTTTGTGGTCGCGGATGTCGTGGTTTCCGGGCACGAAATGGACGGGGGGCTCGAATTTCTCCAGGGACTTATCAAGCGTATCCATCATCTTTTCTTTAAGCCCGTGTGTCATGTCGCCGGGGATGAGTACGAAGGCGGGTTTGAGACGGTTAATCTGCCGTTGCTGGCGCTCGAATCGGCGAGTAGTGCCCTTGGTGAATCCGACGTGCGGGTCGCCGGTGAAAATAAAGTAAAACGGCCTGAATGTCTGTGGTCCCTGAGCCTTCATGGTCGTTGTCGTTGTCGTCGTCGAAGCCGGTATAAGTTTATTCGCATCGGTGGGCTTTTCGCAAGAGGCGAGCAGGAACCAGACGAGAACCAGACTCGTTGCCGGAAGCAATTGTCTGTGAAGGTAATTCATCTAAAACACAGTGTTACGATTTTTTAAGGAGCATTTCGGCGGCAGCGAGGATTTCGTCCGGTTCCGCCATTCTTCCGATGCCGGTGGTCCCACAGGCGAGGCGACCTTCATTTGGGCCGATGATATGGACGCCACGCTCCGTGAGTTTTTGGACATTGTCCCGGGTAGGGTGGGCCAGCCACATTCGTGTGTTCATTGCCGGGGCGATGAGTATCTCGCAGGCCTCCCACGCCGACAGCGCCAGTGCCGAGACCAGGTCGTCGGCGATGCCGACGGTCATTTTTGCGATGATGTCGGCAGTGGCGGGGGCGACGATCATCAAATCGGCCCGTTCGGTCAGCGAGAGATGCTGCGGCTGGTAGTTTTCGCCTTCCTGCCAGAGCGAGGTATAGACCTCTCTGCCCGTGAGGGTCCCAAAGGTCAGCGGCGTGATGAAGCGTCCTGCGGCATCTGTCATGGCGACGGTAACGCCGGCGCCGGAGCGGCTCAGCTTGCTCGCCAGGTCGGCGGACTTATAGCAGGCGATGCCGCCGGTTACACACAGCAGCACCTCCGCGTTTTCCAGCGAGTTGTTGTTTTCGCCGGTCATCGTTTGGAACTCTGAAGGGTCATTTTCTCTTGGGAAGGCTGATGATCGTCTCCGGCAGGGGTATGTCGGAATTGTCGTAGTCGATGGCGATCTTGTCGTCGAGAATTTCCTGGACGACTACTTCCATATCGGTCATACCTTCGGTCCGTTCCACCAGCGGCCTGGAACCTTCGAGCAGTTCAGTCCAGCGTTTCATAATCAGCGCGGCGAGTTTGAACCGCCCTCCGACCTTATAGACCAGATCGTCGCTTTTCAGTGCCTCAATCATTTCTGTGTTTGCTCCTTGACTATATCAACTACCTGCCGGATTGCCCGGTCCAGGTCGTCGTTGACAATCATATGATTATATATCCCGCTGCCCGTAGCGACACACATTTCTTCGGCTGCCCGGGCGTATCTCCGTTCAATGTCCCGCTGTGATTCGGTTCCTCTGTTGGTCAGCCGTCGTTTCAGTTCGTCTTTATCGGGCGGGCCTATGAAGATAAATGTCGCTTCGGGCAACTTCTGATGCACCTGCCGGCTTCCTTCTATGTCGATTTCGAGGATGACGGTTTTTGCTCCCGACAGCGCCTCGGTTACGGGTTTTTCCGGCGTACCGTAATAATCGCCGAAGACTTCGGCCCATTCCAGCAGTTGTCCTTCGGCGATCATTTTTTCAAACGTCGCCCGGTTCACGAATCGGTAATCGCATCCGTCTGTTTCGTTCGGGCGCCGGTTTCGCGTTGTGGCGGAGACGCTGAAAAATGCGCCCGTTTGCCGAAGCATCTCGCGGACGATTGTGCTTTTGCCGACACCGCTGGGGCCGGCGATTACAATTAAATGACCCAATCCCACTTGCCTGGTTCCTGCCTTATTCCACGTTTTGGACTTGTTCTTTTATGCGGTCGATGGCGGTTTTTATTTCCACCACATCCATCGCGATTTGACCGTCGTTTGACTTTGATGCGATGGTGTTGGCTTCGCGGAGCATTTCCTGTGCGAGGAAATCGAGTTTTCTACCGGACTGTCCGTTGTTGCCGACTATTTTGCGGAACTGTTCGATATGCCCGCCGAGTCGCGAAAGTTCCTCGGCGATGTCGCATCGCTCAGCGAAAATCGCAACCTCTCTGGCAAGGGTCTGTTCGTCGAGATTCAGTTCGGACGATGCGATCAGTTCGCTTACTCGCCGCTTCAGGCGTTCGTGATATTCCCGTATGACCTGGTCTGTTCGTCCAGCCACGTCGGTGAGGTGCTTCTCAGTGGTTTCGCATTGAGCGAGCAGGTCGGCGGCGATAACCTTGCCTTCATCTGTCCGCATAACAATAAGGGCGTCGATGGCTTCATCGGCGAGTTCGAGTATTTCCGATTTGACTTCTTCGGAGAGGCTTTCAGCGCCGGGCGGGATACAAACGCCCGGAAGTTGCAGCAGGTTGGCGAGGTCCACGCTGATATTCACGTCGATCTGGTCGGGCCTGATGATGTCGAGTTGTTCGATATATCGTTCGAGGACGGGCATATTAATCTGCGGCGCTGTTTCGGACGACGTAGCCGTCATTCTCATGGCGAACTGGACGCTTCCCCGATTGAGGCGGCTTCGGAGACGACGGTCAATCTCGACTTCCATGTGCGACCACAAATCCGGCAGGCGAATAATGGCCTTGAAATATCGACTGTTGACCGAGCGGATTTCGACGGAGTACCGAGCGCCGGCGATTTCCCGGCTTTGGGCTCCGAAACCTGTCATTGATCTAATCATTTCGCTTTACTCCTGTTTACCTGTCTTCCGACAGGTATGTCAGTTTCGGTTGGGGCGCGATGCCGGCATAGTAGTTGTGGCCGGAGCGGTGGCCGTTAGTGTCGAAGGATGAGGATACACACCGGTCCGTATATCGCTGTCTTTCCACCTGCGGTGGAATGCGCGAGCCTTGAGCGTCGTGTCCGGTGCGATGTAGATTGGCGTTCCATATTTCCGCGATTTACGTGTCGGTTCGCTACCGTCGGTTGTATAGAAAATGTCCACATTTGGCGCGTTGCAGGTAATCGTTACCCGTTTGCCCTTGGCGATAGGTTTTGGTTCCGGGTAAAAGACCAGCGTAGGAAGCTGCATCTTTGGTCCACCCTGGAACAGTTTTGTCGCCCCTATCGCCAGTAGCAGGAATATGCCGACCAGAACGATTGTAATCCATGTGAACACATCTCCTGTTCGCGTACCGAAGGCGGATTGTCCTCCTCCGCCGAGGATACCGCCCAAACCGCCGCCACGCCCCTTCTGGAGCAAGACGACGATTACCAGAAGAATACAAACAACAATAAATATAATCGCCCAAAACGTAGTCATGTTTATTTTTCCTTATTCTATTGCGGATTGTGGATTGCGGATTGCGGATTTCCGTTTAGGAGACGTTCGTTTGCTTCCTCGGGCCGTGTTAATTGAGGAAACCACTATAGCGAGGATTTCGCCCGTTTCTTTCATCAGAGAAGAGAGTTTCGCCTCTGTGATCAAATTTGCTGCTATCAGAAGTTCCATCCAGTAGAGGCTTTCGTCCGTTTCTTCTTCGACGATTCCCATTTTTGCTATGAAATCCGCCTGTGATCGCGCACGGCAGGCTGCACGATAGTTAGCGCCGACACTGGTGCCGGACCTGATAAGTTGACGTCCGATTACGTCTGCGATGCGGCCTTTCGACAACGCCTGAATAAGCCGAATAACCCGCAGGGCAAATTCCTTCGTACGCTGTTTCATTTCTTCAGGCGTCAACACAATATCCTTTTTTCAATCCGCAATCCGCAATCCACAATCCGCAATCAGTTCATTCCCGCTGATACTATTCCTGCGAAGTCGTCGGCTTTGAGGCTTGCTCCGCCGACCAGTGCCCCGTCGATATCCGGGCGGTTCATTAATTCGACGGCGTTGTCGGGTTTTACCGACCCGCCGTATTGTATCCGAGTATTATTGGTTGTGGAGGCGTCATATATCTCGCCCAACAGCGAACGGATCATAGCGTGAACCTCCTGCGCCTGGTCGGGCGTAGCGGTTACGCCGGTACCGATTGCCCATACCGGTTCATAGGCAATGGTTACTCCGGCCATATCGGCCGACGACACCCCCTCCAGCCCCAGACGAATCTGGCGGGACACCACCTCTATAGTCTCATCTGCCTGCCTCTGGGTCAACAATTCGCCGACACACAAAATTGGCATAATCCCGTCGCTGATACACTTGAGGACTTTGCGGTTTATCAGTTCGTCGGTTTCGCCGATAACGTGCCGACGCTCGCTATGCCCGCAAATGGCGTATGTACAACCAACGTCTTTGAGCATGGCTGTGGAAACTTCTCCGGTGTATGCCCCGCTGTCCTCGTAAAAAACGTCCTGTGCGCCGAGGGCGATTTTTGAATCGGCCAACGCTTCTTTGACGCTCGAAAGGTACGGAAACGGCGGGCAGAGAGCCAAATCCACCGTCTCGACCGAGCCGATCTTTTCGACTATCGCACCGGCCAGGGCGGAGGCTGACTCCAGCGACAGATTCATCTTCCAGTTACCGGCAATGAATAGTTTTCTTGTCATTTGTATCTCCAAAACTCAAATGAACCACAAAGGGCACAAAGAGCACAAAGAAAAAGATTTCAATTTTTTATTCCTGGTGTCCTTTGTGTCCTTTGTGGTTCAGCCTTTTTTTTTCTTGTTTGTGTTCACCATTGTTCGCCCGATAGCGGCTGCGACTTTTTCTATTTGTCCGACCAGTTCGGAGAACATATCGGGCAGGAGCGCTTGGGGTCCGTCGCACAGCGACTCTTCCGGGCGGTCGTTGACTTCGACGATGATACCGTCGGCTCCGGCGGCGATACCCGCCAGGGCGAGGGCGTTGACGTATTGGCGAGCCCCAGCCGCATGTGACGGGTCCACGATAACCGGAAGGTGGCTGTAATTTTTGATTACGGGCACTGCCGATATGTCGAGTGTGAATCGCACTTCAGTTGCGAAAGTTTTGATTCCCCGTTCACACAGTACGACGTTCCGATTACCGCGAGAGAGGATGTATTCGGCGCTCATGAGGTATTCGCGTACAGTCGAGGCGAACCCGCGTTTGAGCAGTACGGGTTTTCCGAAATCGCCGACCTCGCGCAGCAGTTGGAAGTTTTGTATATTGCGTGCGCCGATCTGGAACATATCGACGTATTGCCCGACCAGTTCGACTTGTGCGGCATTGAGGACTTCCGATACTATCGGCATGGACAGGTTATCGCCGGTTTCGCGCAGCATCTTCAGGCCTTCTTCGCCGAGGCCCTGGAAGTCGTAGGGGCTTGTGCGAGGTTTGAACGCGCCGCCCCGCAGCAGCACCGCTCCCCGCTCAGCCACAGCCGATGCGATGCGATTGAGCATATCGGCGTTTTCGATTGCGCATGGTCCTGCAATGACGACGACGGCGGACCCGCCGATGGGAACCCCTCCGACCTCGACGACTGAATCTTCGGAGTGGAACTCGCGCGAGGCGAGTTTGAACGGTTTGGTAATGGGAACGACGCGTTCCACACCGTCCAGGGCTTCGAGGATTGCCTGGTGGGCAGGCTGCTTGTCGCCGATCGCGCCGACGATCGTGCGGAATTGACCACGCGATACGTGCGGAGTCAGACCCAACTGCTCGACCCGCTCGATCACATGGTCAGCCTGGGCTTCGGTAGCACCTTGTTGCATTATTACAATCATTAGTCCACGGATTACACTGATTACACGGATTCTTTTTGAAAATCCGCAATCCGCAATCCTCAATCCTCAATTGTTACACTGTTTCGGTTGCTTTTGGAAAACTACCCAGGACGTTCAGTTCCAGGCAGTGTTTGCGGGTTTCCTCGACGGCCTCTTTTACGTTTGCATCCTCGATATGCCCTTCGCAGTCGATAAAGAAGTAATACTCCCAGTTTCGTCGTTTGCTGGGGCGGGTATCGATGTTTGTCATGTTCACGCCATATTTGCCCAGCACATTGAGCACATCCACCAGCGCTCCTGCCTTATGTGCAGTAGTGAACATCAGGACGGTCTTGTCGTTTCCGGTCGGTTTAGGCCGGCCCGTCCCGAGGACGAAGAATCTTGTCGTGTTGGCGGTATGGTCTTCGATATTGGCGAAGACGATTTTCAGGTTGTACAGTTCGGACGCCAGTTTCGATCCGATTGCCGCCAGTCCGTGTTGCTGAACGGCCATTTCGGCCGCTTTGGCCGATGAGGCGACGGGGATGAGGTCCACCTTGTGGAATGAACTGCTCAGCCAGTTTCGGCATTGCGCGAAGATTTCCGGTTTGGAGGCGATCATGGTGGTTTCTTCGGGTGAGCAATTGGCCAGGAGGTTATGGTGAACCTCCGTCAGCACTTCGGCGACTATGCGAATGTCGTTATCGCCGAATGCGTCCATCGTGTCGATAACGCCGCCGCCGATGCTGTTTTCAATCGGGACGAGTCCCAGGTTGATGTGTCCCTTTCCTGTTTCTTCGAAGACCGCCCGAATGTCCGTCAGCGGGATATATTCAATAGACGCGCCGAATTTCCGCATCGCCGCCATGTGCGAAAAACTACCCTCAGGCCCGAGGTATCCCACACGCAGAGGCTGCTCCAGTGCGAACGACCCGCTCATCAGCTCACGATAAATCGCCTGGAGCGTTCGTTGGGGAAGGGGGCCTTTGTTCAGGCTCGCCACCTTATCCAGAACGGCCTTTTCACGGTCGGGCACGTAAATCTGCGCACCGCTGCCGCGCTTTACCTTGCCGACCTGCACGACGACCTCTGCCCGGAAGTTCAGCAACTTGACGATCCGACGGTCAAGATCGTCTATCTGATCCCGCAGGGCCTCTAAATCGACCTGGCCTGAGTTGTTATTGTTGACTTCGGACATTATTCAATCAGATTGCGACTCAAAAGAATTCAATTACTCTGCCGATTCGGCATCGAATCGTACCCTTCTACCCGCATAAGGGTAAATGGTCAAGATGTTTTGATGCTTGACCGGTCTGCTCGGAGGTTTGTAGAATCCTGCGTCAGAAAAGTGTTCCGATTATTCTTTAATGAGAAAGGGTTTTATCCATGGCTAAAACGATTAAGGTTGGCGTTATCGGCGCCGGTATGATTTCTTCGCCTCACCTGGAAGGATACCAGAAATGTCCAAATGTCGAGGTCGTCGCTATTTGCGATGTTCTGGCTGATCGAACCAAAGCCGCCGCCGAGAAATACGACATCCCAAAGACATTCACCTCGGTGGGGCGGATGCTCGCGATGAAGGAAATTGACGCGGTCAGCATCTGCACGCCGAATATCAACCACATGCAATCGACGCTGAAGGCCCTGGCCGCCGGCAAGCACGTCCTGTGCGAAAAACCCATTGCAATGAACGCTCGCCAGGCACAGACAATGATCGATGCCGCCCGGAAAGCGAAAAAGAAACTGATGATTGCGCTGATGAATCGCTTCTACGCCGGCAGCCAGTTCCTTAAAAAGATTATCGACGCCGGTAAGATCGGAAAACCCTACTACGCTCGCAGCCTCAGTATCCGACGGCGCGGCGTGCCCAGTTGGGGCGTATTCGGACAGAAGAAACTCCAGGGCGGCGGGCCTCTGATCGACATCGGCGTTCACATGATTGACCTGACCTGGTACCTGATGGGATGTCCCAAACCGGTGGCTGTATCGGGTAAAACCTACGAGACCATCGGCGCGACGCCCGGACACATGGGCGCATTCGGGCCATGGGACCACAAGACCTACGACGTTGAAGACTTCGCCACAGCCCTTGTGCGATTCGCAAACGGCGCGACGATGAGCATCGAATCGGCATTCTGCGTCAATCTCGACAAGGACGCCTACGGCTGCCACATTGTTGGCGATAAGGGCGGCGCAGGCATCGACCTGCAGAAAAACGTCGTTGACGTTCGAACGGAAATGGGCGGACACATCATGGACTGCACGCCCAAACACATCCGGGAAAACAACGCATATCACGACGAAATCGCAGCCTTCGTCGATGCCGTCGCCAATAACAAACCAGTTCCAATCCCCGCCACTGAAGCCATCTGGACAACGAAAATCATCGACGCAATCTACGCTTCGTCCAAGGCAAATAAGGAAATACGATTGAAATAAAACCGTAAAACCGCTGTCTCCTGTTTTACTTCTGAAGCAGGCCGTACCCGATCCGGAAAATCGT
Organism: Planctomycetales bacterium; assembly: GCA_030612725.1. Classification (GTDB taxonomy): domain Bacteria; phylum Planctomycetota; class Phycisphaerae; order SM23-33; family SM23-33; genus JAUWNJ01. Next base: position 27,237 of record JAUWNJ010000012.1, on the reverse strand, counting down.
CGGAGCGGTCGGTAACATTGCTGTTTTCACCAGAGCGAGGCTGTGGACTTGATTATCAGGTGCAGCCCCGCCAGTGCCAGGAGCGTATAAATGATCCCGGCGAACTGCCTCTGGCCTACCTTTCTGTGCAGGTAAAGACCCAGAACAACGCCGATTACCACTGCAGGCAGGAGTAGCACGCTGGCTGAAAACGTTCTTGTGCTTAACAGGCCAAGCGCGAAGTAGGGCACGAGTTTAATCTGATTTCCAAGCCAGTAATACAACACCGTCGTAGCGACAAATCTCTCCTTGGGCATCTTCTGGGGTAGCAGGTACATTGTAACTATAGGCCCGGCTGCGTGTGCAAGCGTCGAGGTCAGGCCCGCCAGAGCGCCTACGGACGTCGCCTGCCAGAACACCGGACGAAAGGCCAGCGGCTTGGCCCGGAGCGACTTTATGGCATGGAGCACCACGAAACCCAGCGCGATAACCCCGATTAGCATTGTGAGGATGGCGTTGCCTGTCTGGCTTTGGGTATCGGCGCCGGCTTGCCTGATCGCGTAAAGCGCCGCCCCGCCGAGCGCGACGCCAAGCACTGCCCCGGGCAGGAGATTGCCTACCACACGCAGGTCCCATTTGCCGCGCCATGGCACGATCGATAAGTAATCACATGCGATCAGCAGTGGAAGCATGACGCCGGCCGCTGTCATCGCCTTGCCCTGGCAGGCATAGACCATCAACGGCATCGACAGTATGCCGACGCTGCCCCCGAAGCCCGCTTTGGCCATACTGACCAGCATGGCCGAGATGCTGCCCAGCAGCAGAAACATCCAGACGTTCTCTATTCCGGTACCCGAAAATATCCAGTCAATCATTCCAGCCAATCCTTTCGCGCTTCACAGGCTACCCCCTATTTTCAATCCTTCTTGCGAAAAAGAATTACATCTTTGTCGGCAAAAGTTACCTCCGCCTGCCACTTCCCTGCCAGCCATTCAAACGTCGTCCGAGAGAAAAAACTGACGTGGGTAGGATCGTTTTTATAGTGCCAATCAGCAAATGCCTCACGATCAAGAGCGAGTTTCGTCATTATGCCCAGCCAGCCGCCCGGTTTCAGGCATGACCATAATTTATCCAGAACCTCTTTCGGATTATGCAGATGCTCCACCACTTCGGTAGCGGTAATGAAATCGTATTGCTTCTCCAGTACGGAGGGGTCGCGTGCGTAAAAATGGTCATAGATCGACATGGAATGACCGGCCTGTTCAAACATCACCGAGAGCGTAGGCCCGGGGCCTGAACCGAAATCCAGTCCGAGACTTTCGGGGGCTAGACGCTCCTGCATTGGGATGAATATGCGGCTTAAGAATCGGCGATAGCCCTTATCGTCGGGCGAGTTCCGGTGAAGATCGTATCTGGCCTTTTCTTCTTCGGGGGACAAGAACTGCCAAGCCGGCACAAACACCAGGCCGCAGGTTTGACAACGAAAATAATCGCGGCGCCCGTCCTGATAGAACCCGGTTCCATCGGCGGTTTTGCAATTTGGACAAATCTGACCCGAAGCCATACCAAAACCTCAATTCAGTGATAATTTATTCCATTCCGGTTATTCATATTCATAACAGATTTCAGCCCGGAGGGCGGAGCGACACATAGTATCCCTTTGGGAAACGGAGACTCGCCGTGGCGAGGCGATAGATATTAGCCCACGGCGGGAGCCGTGGGAAGCCGATACCCCCTATTTTCTCAGGAAAGAAAGTTGTAGGCTGGGACGGAGCGAAGCGGAGTCCCACCTTTTTTTGAGATTGAAGGTGGGACTCCGCTTCGCTCCGTCCCAGCCTACCGACTAATTAAGTGCTCCGTCCCCTTAACTCCCCTAACTCCCCTTAACTCCCGCTTCGTTAATAAGCCGGCGTTTCAGAAGTGTCATTCCGGCGTCGATGCAGTCCCGTGCTCGTTGGTTTTCATCCATACCGATACGATACGCCACTTTACCCGCTACCGCCAAGGCCCAATCGTCGAACCGCCTGCCGGCTTTCAGCCCGGAGGGCGATAGATTTGTAGCCCAAGGCGGAAGCCGTGGGAAAAGGATGCCCCCCTAAGTGGAACAAGCCCCGGCAGGGCGGCACAAGAAAAAGGCGGTGCCATGTGTCGCCCTCACAGGGCTTTTTTCAGAAGGCGTGCTCATTCACCCACGGCTACCGCCGTGGGCTAAAATGTTATATTACGCTCGGAACTCACCCATAATTAAGTGCTCCGTCCCCTTAATCCCCCGTCCCCTTAATCCCCATCCCCTTAACTCCCAGCCTACCCGCTAATTTTGGAGCAGGTCGTACCCGATCCAGAAAATCGCCAGGTCGGCCAAAACGTGACTGACGTAGCAGTCCAGGATCGAATACCCTCGCAGGCGCATCCAGAACCATATACCCCCAGCCGCCATTGTCCCCGCCACGCAAAGTCCCACCATCGCCGGCCCGGGCAACCACAGCAGCGCGAAAATGTGATGCAGACCAAACAGTACACCGCCGATCAGGCACAAGGCCGACGTGCCTTGCAACCATCCACGTAATTGGACCAGGATGAACCCGCGCCAGTAATACTCCTCGAACAATGAGTGCAGCAGCGAGATGAAAACCGCCATAGCCCAGTAATACTCAACCAGCCCCAGCGAGCGAACCTTGACCGCCAGAAGCGACGGATCAATCCTTGGCCTCAACCAACCGTAGTAGCCCGCCAGCACACAGCCGCTCATCAACACGCCCACAATCACGCCCGGCAACATATTGGTACGCTTCCATCCCAACAGGTTGAGCGCTTCGGAAGCCGACAGATTCGACATCAGCCAGGCTGCGATTGGGATTATGATCATCAGCGTTTTGAGGGCGGGGTACGTAATGGCGGTATGCCACTGAAAGTGTACCGACACTGCCGTTTGAAAAGCAGGCAGCAGACATAGCCCCGCAAGTATCGGCAACGGAATCCTTTTAACGGTTAGACTCATGGGGATCATATTATTGGTAGGCCGGGACGAAGTCCCGGCAATTCAAGAAAGAAAGTTGTAGGCTGAGACGGAGCAAAGCGGAGTCCCACCTCTTTTTGAGATTGAAGGTGGGACTCCGCTTCGCTCCGTCCCAGCCTACCGACTAATTAAGTGCTCCGTCCCCTTAACCCTCATTCACGACCCCTTAAACCAGCAGTAGGGCGGGCAGGCTTGCCCGTGTTCTTGCTGCAAATGTTACAGGAAAAAGGCGCGGGCAAGCCTGCCTGCCCTACGACTATTGCATTTCGCTAAGATCCTTATTGCATTTCTCACAAACCTTTTCTCCGTTGTAAATATAAACATTCTTTGCTCCATCAAGACTAGCGCCACATCTTGCACAGGGGTTAGAGGGCAGGCCGATCTTTTTTCTCTTATTTAGCAGTCGTTGCGCGAGTATCATTAAACCAATTCCTGCTACACCAAGTACGGTGTCTCCTACAATTGTTTCGGAATTATGCCCTTCTGGCGTGATGAAGAGTGATAAGGGCCAGAGCAAATGTGATGCAAGAACCAAGCCTACGATTGCACAAGGTAGAAAGGCTATAAGCAACAACAATCGGATTGATTTTTTCGACATGTTTTTATCCTTGCCAGGATTGTCTGGATTAATTAGCACAATCAGTTAGTCGTCGGGCATACTTGCCCGACATCATTCTGTCAATTAAAATCGAAAATGTCGGGCAATATGCCCGACCTACCTACTTACTTACTGTTTTTTTTTGCGCGCCGTTTATTCATGTATTCCGACAAATGATCCACAACAGCACTACGCCAATCGTCCCGTAGAAAGGTAGCGTGGACCACGACCAGAACATGGCTTTGAGCAGCAAACAGATTCGCGTCAGCCTCTTGGCCGTATGAATCACAAACACATCCGACATCTGCACGGTTCCTTCCTGCACCTTCTTGGAGATGACTTTCGATAGTACCACGAATTCCCTCTCGACGGACAGGTAGTAAGCGTCAAGTACATAGAACAGGCCAACGGGCAATAACAATATCTTGAGTACATCCCATTGCTGATCTTTGAAAACAAACACCAGCATAGCCGAGATTAAGGTGACACACCATGCTTTGCAGGTGTTCGACAACTGGCACATACGCTGGATATTCATCTGAAGAATATCCATGTACTTGTGGACGTGTCCGTCAAGGTTCTCTGTGGACATGGCTTCACCTCATGAACAAAGCTTCTTCAGGTTCTCCCAGCTCCAAGCATAAAGGCGGCCCGCGTTGGGTACGGCGGTATAGCCGCCGTCTTGGTATCCGATCATTTGTACGATCTTCACACCGTTACGCCTCGCCATCTCGATTTCCTTAAGCACCCCTTGAGCCCGATAGGTGGTGCGTCCAACCATGACGATCACTAAGTTAGATCCCTTGATCTTTCTTTCAGCCGTCTGTTCCCAGTCTTTTTCAGGAGCGGCTTCCTTCATTGAGCAATCAATGACCTCGAACGGCGAATCTGGAAGTCGAGATTGTCCAATGATGAATTCTTTTATAACCCGATCATTGTCACAGTCAAAGCTGACAAATACTCGTTTCTTGGCCATATTAGGTCTCCTTTACTTTGTGCACTTATACAAGTCACTAAGGGATTTCTGGGACCCCTTACTTAATTTTACCCCGAACTTTGCAATTGTATATGAGTACAGCCCACGGACATGATGTCCGTGGGCTGTAGTATAACGTAAATCTCTAAATCCACAAAGGTTTTTACCTGCTGGTTTTTTTCTTGGTTACTTTCTTTCCGACTTTCTTCTTCGCAACTTTCTTTTTGGCGGGTTTTTTCTTTGCGGCCTCTGCGGTGGTTTTCTTTCCGTGGGTTATTGCTGCCTGGGCTGCCGCCAGGCGGGCTACTGGGACGCGGTAGGGGCTGCAGGATACGTAATTCAGGCCTACCATGTGGCAGAACTCTATGCTGGCAGGGTCGCCGCCGTGCTCGCCGCAGATGCCTAGTTTAATGTCAGGGCGGGTCTTTCGGCCCTTTTCGACGGCGATACGAACCAACTCGCCAATACCGGACCGGTCCAGAACCTGGAACGGGTCGTTCTCGTAAATGCCCATTTCCACGTAAGGTTTGAGGAATTTTCCGGCATCGTCCCGGCTGAAGCCGCAACCCATCTGCGTCAGGTCGTTCGTACCGAAACTGAAGAACTCGGCCTCGGTGGCGATTTCGTCGGCAGTCAATGCCCCGCGCGGCACTTCAATCATCGTGCCAATCTTAATCTTCGGGGCCTTTTTGCCCTTCTTTTCCTTCTTAATCTGCTCGATAACGTCCAGAACAATCTGTTTCTGGTTGGCGAGTTCCTTTACGTGCCCGACGAGCGGTATCATTATTTCGGCATTTGCGCCGGGAACGGCGTAGGCGGCTTCGATTACTGCGCGGGCCTGCATTGCGGTGATTTCGGGATAGTAAATCCCAAGCCGGCAGCCTCGGTGGCCGAGCATCGGGTTGAACTCGTGCAGACTTTCGACTCTTGCGGCGATTTTCGCGGGGCTGACACCCATCGCTTTGGCCATCTCGGCCTGCCCGGCTTTGTCGTGCGGGAGGAACTCGTGCAGCGGCGGGTCGAGGAAGCGGATCGTCGCGGGCATGCCCTTCAAGGCCTTGAATATGCCGATGAAATCGTTCCTTTGTAGCGGCAGGAGTTCGGCGATGGCTTGAGTGTATTGCTTTTCCGGCGATTTGAGTTGTTTTTCGAGGGCAGCGATTTTTTTATCGTCGTTTTCGGCGTCGATTTTGGCCCGCATGGCCTTGACTTCTTCAGCCACAAGGATGAACCGTCGGAAACTGACGATTCGATTTCCTTCGAAGAACATGTGTTCCGTTCGCGTCAGTCCGATGCCCTCGGCTCCGAACCTGACGGCGACGGCTGTATCGTGCGGCGTGTCTGCGTTTGTGCGAACGCCGAGCGTGCGGTACTTGTCAGCGAGTTTCATAATCGCCGAAAACGCGCCTGATAGTTTCGGCTCGACGGAGGCGACTTTGCCGGCGTAGATTGCGCCGAGCGAGCCGTTGAGGCTGATCCAGTCGCCTTCTCGGAGCGTTTTTCCACCGGCGGCGAGTGTCTTTTTGGCGTAGTTCATCACGACGTCGCCTGCACCGGCTACGCAGCATTTTCCCATTCCGCGAGCGACGACGGCGGCGTGGCTGGTCATTCCGCCCCGGCTGGTGAGGATTCCACGGGCGGCGTCCATTCCGCCGATGTCTTCTGGCGAGGTCTCGATTCGGCAGAGGATTACCGGCTCGCCCATCTCTGCCTGTATTTCGGCTTCGCGTGCGTTGAAGACGATTTTTCCTGTCGCAGCGCCGGGACTTGCCGGCAGACCTTCGCCGATTTTGGCGGCTTTCTTTTCAGCGGCGGGGTCGAACGTCGGGTGCAGCAGTTGGTCGAGCGATTTCGGGTCCACTCGCAGGACCGCCTCTTTCTCGCTGATGAGTTTTTCTTTCATCATATCGATGGCGATTTTGACGGCGGCTGCGGCAGTACGCTTGCCGGAGCGCGTCTGGAGCATGTACAACTTGCCGCGCTCGATGGTGAATTCGATGTCCTGTATGTCGCGGTAGTGTTTTTCCAGTTGGCTTCGGATTTGCATCAGTTGCCGATAGGATTTGCCGTCCACTTTGGCGAGATTGGCGATTGGGTGGGGCGTGCGGATACCGGCGACGACGTCTTCGCCTTGGGCGTCCATGAGGTATTCGCCGTAGAACTTGTTTTCGCCGGTGGCGGGGTTACGCGTGAAGGCTACGCCCGTTCCGCTGGTCGCGCCCATGTTTCCGAAGACCATCGCCTGGACATTGACGGCTGTGCCTATGAGACCTCGAATGTCGTTCAACTGGCGATACTTGATTGCTCGCGGGTTGTTCCACGATCCGAAGACCGCGTCGCACGCTGCGGTCAATTGCTTGCGTGCGTCCTGCGGGAACGTCTTGCGTGCCTTTTTATAAACCTTCCTGTACTCGGCCACGACGGCTTTGAGTCCAGCGACGTCCAAGTCGGTGTCGAGTTTCGCTTTTCGTCGGGTCTTGACGGTTTGGAGCGCGTGTTCGAAGTCGTGGTGTTCCATGCCGAGAACCACGTCGCCGAACATCTGCATGAATCGACGGTACGAGTCCCAGACGAACCGCTCGTTTCCGGTCAGGTCGATCATCGCCTGGATCGTTTTGTCGTTCAGCCCGAGGTTGAGGACGGTGTCCATCATTCCGGGCATGGAGACTGCCGCACCGGAGCGGACTGATACGAGCAGGGGGTTAGACCCGCAGCCGAAGGTTTTGCCGGTGAGTTTTTCCAGTTTCTTGATATTCGCGTCGATTTGCCCGTCGAGTTCCGGCGGGTACTTTCGGCCAAGTTTATAGAACGCGTCGCAGGTTTCGGTGGTGATGGTGAAGCCAGCCGGGACGGGCATGCCGAGTTTGCACATCTCGGCCATGTTCGCGCCCTTTCCGCCGAGGATTTGCTTCATTGTCGCGTTGCCTTCGGTGCCTTTGCCGCCGAAGAAGTAAACGTATTTCGTAGCCTTTTTCGCCATTGCTGCATTTCTCCAATCAGGTTGATTTTTCCTTGTGGCATGGCCGCCTGTCCCTTGGGGACCCAGACCATGGTTTCTTTTTTCACGGGCGGGATGACTGTGCCGCGTTGTTAGGCGGACAAATCTAGTTTCCCCCGGCGGCTGTGTCAATGAATTTCAGTATGAACGGTCTGATAGCCGCGAACCACGCGAGCCGGAAAAACAAATATCGGGTTAAAAAAAGGGGGAAAGTCCGCGAAATTCGCAGCCAATATTGAGGTTTGTCGGTTTTCTGCTTGACGGAATCGCTATTTGTGATATAATCCCAATTGCTCTGGTCCGCGAGGGAGCGGTGGAGCAATTCTTCTTTTGTGAGGGCAGGAGCGTTACTCGCTCCGTCGTATTCTGCCTGAGGCCGCACCGGCCAAGTTCCCAAACCGAAAGTTATAGTCTGTGCAGATTTTTAAGATGCTCCAGCCCGTTTTGGGAGCGGCGGAGTATGCTGCGTTTCGGCAAGAGCCTTGCCGATTCAATGAGAGGGTGTGGGCGACATATTCTGCAAAGCCTCGGCGAAGCAGGATCCGCTCACTCGAACACACCTTAGGCCGCACGGCCAAGTTCCCTCATGTTCGATGTGTGTCGTGTGTGTGGCACTTCCGGACAAACCAAAGGTAGATACAGTAAATGGAGCGAGACAATGCGAGAACGACTCATTTGGATTTTCCCTCTTCTAATAGTCGGTTTGTTTTTTCCCACACCGGCCTGGGCATTAGACTGGACCTTCGAAACGGTCCATACATCCGGTAGCTACTACGCCTTCGATACGAGCATCGCCGTGGACGACGCGGGTAGGCCAAGCATGAGCTATGTCTTTGAGACTGACCATATCCTTCGATACGCCTCGCAGACAGATACCGGATGGGACATCCAGCAAGTCGGATCGGATAACGCATCCTACTCCTGTACCTCAATGGATATGGGGCCAGGGAACAGGCCGCACGTGGTTTACGCCAAGTACATGCAGGGCATGGGTTACGCTGCCTGGGACGGAAGCCAATGGCAGTTCACGGATTTTGGACCAAGTACCTACGGTGGTTCAGTTGCCGTCGGTAATGATGGGACGGTCCATACCTGTTTCATAGATAATGGAGTCGTTAAGTACGGCGTTCTTCGTGATTCAGTGTGGGAATTCAAGGACATAGACACGAGCTCCACACCGTATCGCCCCACGACTATCGCCTTGGACAGTGCTGGGCATCCGCATCTTGCCTATTGGCGTCAGTCTTGGACTTCCAAGGTCATGTATGCCGCTTGGGACGGCTCCGCATGGACGACATCAGTCGTCCGCGAGCATTCGGGTGGGGGGGCCGGGGACGGCGAAGTGGCTTTGGCTCTGGATAGCCGAGATTCTCCGCACATCACCTATTGCGGGGTAAACGGGTTGGAGTACGCTGCATTCTCTGATGGAGGGTGGGAAGTCCAAGGTGTGCCGGAAGCTGTTGGTAGCGGCGTTGGCTTCTACAGCGACATCGTAATTGGACCCGATGATCAGGCGTGGATCGCGTTAAACTACAGGTTGCCTGATCAATTGTGGTTCGCATCATGGGACGGGCAAGCCTGGAGCGTGGATGTCCTTGACTCTGGTTCCAGCCCCATCGGATACATCAGTATGGCTCTCGACGCGCAAGGGCAGGTACACATGTCGTACTGGAGAGCCGGAGATATGGTCTATGGTCTGGGTGTGCCCGAACCGGCCACGATGAGCCTGCTGGCCGTCGGTGGCTTGGCCTTAATTCGACGACGCAGAAAGTAGCTCGCCTTTAAAGTGAGGATATGGAGGTTTGCAAGCCCAGGCGCTCATGGGTTGGAAGCCCGCCAATTGGCGGGTATGGGCGCTGAGGAACGGGCCGCCCTGCCTACCTGTCTGCCGACAGGCAAGGCAGGCAGGTTACCTGTTTCATCAGCCTTGGATTGGAAGGAATTGGCCTCGCGCTTCGCGTGGCCTTGGAGAACTGAAACAGGAAGGAGCACAAACGATGAAGAAAAAATTGCTTGTCGGACTATTTATGTACGTCTTGGTGTCCGCAGGAACTACATGGGCCATTCCGCCGGGCTACACCGTAACGGATCTCGGTTCCCTCGGTCCTGATTACAGCATTGCTTTTGGGCTTAACGACTTGGGGCAAGTAGTGGGTCAAAGTTGGAATCAGTCCACCGTGGCGCATGCTTTCTTATGGACGAAAGGAACCGGCTTGAGTGACATTGGGGAACTCAGAGACGAGAACTGGAAACTGCGTATCAACAATGCCGGCCAGGTCGTGGGCAATCTGCTATACCAAGGACAGGCGTATCACGCTGTGGTGTGGGAATCAGGTGTAGTTACTGACATCGGTCACCTTGGTGGAGCCATAGCGGAATCGCGAGATATCAACGGTAGCGGTCATGTTGTGGGCTTCTCTCGCACGAGCACAGGGATGAATCATGCTTTTTTGTGGAAAGATGGACAAATGACTGACCTGATGGCCGGCGTGATCGCTTCAGGTTCGGCATTCGCGGTCAATGATTCCGATCACGCTGTGGGGTATAGCTATGAGAGTGGCCCGCAAGTTGCTCACCTTTGGAAGGATGGCGCAAGCATCTCCTTGGGCAGGCTTCCAGGGCACACGGGATCTTCCTACAGTGAAGCCTATGACATCAACAATAATGGGCAGATTGTAGGGTATTCCTGGAAGAGCATGTCAAGTCCTGAGCCCTTCATTTGGGAAAACGGTGTTATCCAAGCTCTGCCCAACGCCGGTGCAGGAGGTCGAGCATACGCCATCAACGACCTTGGGCAAGCGGTCGGACCCAGCGGCGGAGTCGCAGTCCTTTGGGAGAACAACGTACGGTACTCCCTGAACGATTTGATTCCGCCCGATTCCGGTTGGATCTTGTGGGAAGCGTACGACATCAACGAAGGGGGGCAAATCGTGGGATATGGAAGAAACCCGAATGGGCAGTCTCGTCCCTTCCTGCTGACACCCATCCCCGAGCCTGCCACGATGCTTTTGTTATGCGGTGCAGCCGTTCCGGTTCTGCTGAAGCGAAGGCGGAAGTCCAGAGCGTAGTCGAGTGGCTGGCCGTCGGGGCAATAGCCTTGATTCGGCGTTGCAGAAAGTAGCACGCCTTTAACGTGAGGATATGGAGGTTTTTAAGCCCAGCGCTCATGGGTTGTAGGGCGTTGATTGAACGGGCCGCTTACCTGTTTCATCAGCATTGGATTGTAAATGACAGGCTACAGACGTTCTGTGGCCGGTAAGGAATGAAACTTGAAAAAGAGCGGAACGATGAAGGCGAGATGGCTTACGTATTTGGCAGTTGTTGTGGTGAGCGGAGCATCGGCTTACGGTGTCACTCCGAGTTTCCAGGGCCTGGGCGACCTGCCTAACGGCGGTTTCTACAGCCACGCGATTGGCGTCTCTGCCGACGGGTCTGTCGTGGTCGGGCAGAGCAATTCGGCCTCGGGCTACGAGGCCTTCCGCTGGACGTCGGCAGGCGGGATAGTCGGCCTGGGCGACCTGTCGGGCGGCATGTTCAACAGCCGCGCAGCTGGTGTCTCTTCTGACGGTTCTGTCGTTGCGGGATATAGCGTATCCGACAACGGAGGCGAGGCGTTCCGTTGGACACAGGAGACGGGAATGGTTGGCCTGGGCGATCTGCCGGGCGGGGGTTTTAACAGCAGCGCGTATGGCGTCTCTGCCGACGGGTCTGTCGTGGTCGGGGGGGGCTGGTCGGCCTCGGGCGACGAGGCGTACCGCTGGACGTCGACCGGCGGCTTCGTTGGCCTGGGCGACTTTCCGGGCGGCCCTTTCATCAGTCATGCGTATGACGTCTCTGCCGATGGGTCTGTCGTGGTCGGGGAGGGCTGGTCGGTCTCTGGTGTTGAGGCGTTCCGCTGGACGCAGGCTGACGGGATGGTTGCTCTGGGCAACCTTCCGGGCGGCGTTTTTTTCAGCCAGGCATCTGGCGTCTCTGCCGACGGCTCTGTTGTGGTTGGGCGTAGCACATCGGCCTCGGGCGACGAGGCGTTTCGCTGGACGTCGGACGGCGGGATGGTCGGTCTGGGCAACCTGTCGGGTGGCCTCTCCAGCTTCGCGTATGACGTCTCTGCCGACGGGTCTGTCGTGGTCGGGCAAGGTGACTCATCCTCGAGCTTCAAGGCGTTCATCTGGGAGGCCGACGAAGGCATGAGTAGCCTCAAGGACGTGCTGACGGACTTGGGCGTGGACCTTACCGGGTGGGATCTGCGGGGTGCGTACGGAGTCTCGGATGACGGTTGTGTAATCGTGGGCTACGGGATCAATCCTAGCGGCCGTGACGAAGCGTTCATCGCCGTGATCCCCGAACCGGCGACGTTGTCGCTGTTGGCCGTCGGGGCGATTGCCTTGATTCGGCGTTGCAGAAAGTAACACGCCTTTAAAGTGAGGATATGGCGGTTTTCAAGCCCAGGCGTCCCAAAGGGGCGTCCCTTGCGGGGCGCTCACGGGTTGCGGCCAGTGGGTTTTGTTTTTCGCACGCTTGACATGCGGGTCCGGCGGATGTAAGTTCCCCCCCTCGTTGCTCCCCTCCCGAATGAATAACGAATACGACAATACCGGTTTTGCGCTTATCGGACTGCCTGTAGTGAGCAAACGTAAAAGCAGAGCTTTTACGTTGGTCGAACTTCTGGTCGTGGTGGCTATTATCAGCCTCCTGGTTTCGATTCTTCTGCCTGCGCTGAGCTCGGCCAGGCAGATGACGCTCCGTGTTCTCTGTGCCGGGAACATGCGGCAGATAAACCTGGCAATGAACATGTACCTAATCGACCACAACGACACCTACCCGTGCGCCGAAGACCCCGTTTCGTCCGACCCGTACTACTGGTTATGGATGGGCAGGGGCTGGCGTGGCCTGGTCGAACCATACTTCGACATGAAGATCAGCGAGTCCAACCCCTCCGTGCTGTTCTGTCCGGCCGACAAGGCCAAGAAGGACCAATACGAAGCCACCAGTTACGCCTACTCGATGTCCTTCTACCACAGCCCGGAACAAATCGACGCGATGAACGCTACCGCCGATACTTACAGCAACCCCCAACCGTCTGTGGCGCAGCAGGCCGGCGGCGTAACCATGCCTTCCGACAAGATTATCATCGGCGAATGGACCAGCAATCACCACTCCATCCCCGACGATAAGGGGTGGTGGTGTTGGGAGGGCAAGCGGAATTATCTCTTCGCCGACGGGCAGATCCGTTACCTCGAAGCGACGGAGATTCGCGATGCCCGCAACGGCTGGCCTGACCCCAACCTGACCGTCGGCGGAATTAGCGGAACCGACACGCAGCCATAATTCCCGCGTCCCAACGGTATTTTTTCAGCAATGTGCTTGACGGGCGGGTCGGGTCGGTGTAGAATCCGGCCTCGTTTCGTTAATGGAAAATGGTGTGTGGGTCGGGACGCAATTCTCGGCGAAATCCCCGGAGTTACAAAATGAGCAGTGATAAGTACGCAAACATTTTGGCTGATAATCTGGACGAGACCAACCTGGCGAAGTTGCAGGCGTTGAAAAATCCGGCGGCGCTTCGCTTCATAGCCGAGGCCATCGACCTGTGTAAGCCGGAGAAGGTTTTCGTCAGCACCGATTCGCCCGACGACATCGCCTATATCCGACAGTTGGCGCTGGACCGGAACGAAGAGTCCACGCTTGCGATTGAAGGCCACACGATTCATTTCGACGGCTACCACGACCAGGCCCGCGACGTCGCCCGGACAAAGTACCTCCTGCCTGAAGGCGTGGACCTCGGCGAGCGTCTTCGCAGCACTGGTCGGACAGAAGGCCTGGCGGAGGTTCGCGGCTTCCTTGCCGGTTCGATGGCGGGCAAGGTTGCGATGGTTCGGTTCTTCTGCCTTGGCCCGACAAACTCTGCCTTCAGTATCCCGTGCTTGCAGATTACCGATTCGTCCTACGTCGCCCACAGCGAGGATTTGCTGTATCGCAATGGCTACGAGCAGTTCCGTCAGATCGGCGACAGCAGCGAATTCTTCCGCTTCCTGCACAGTGCAGGACGGCTGGCGGACAACAATACGTCGTCCGACATCGACAACCGGCGGGTTTATATCGACATTGAGGACGAGACGGTCTATACGTCCAACTCCCAATACGCCGGAAACACCATAGGCCTGAAGAAACTCGCCCTCCGCCTGGCGATTCGCAAGGCCGACCGCGAAGGATGGCTCGCCGAGCACATGTTCGTCATGGGCGTACACGGGCCTGCCGGCAGAAAGACCTACTTCACCGGCGCGTTTCCATCCGCCTGCGGGAAAACATCGACGGCAATGCTGCCGGGCGAATCAATCGTCGGCGACGACATCGCCTACTTCCGCAGCGTCAGTGGTCAGGCCCGCGCCGTCAACGTCGAGGCCGGTATCTTCGGAATCATCCGCGACGTCAACCCCGACGACGACCCGGTCATCTACGACGTCCTGACCAAACCCGGCGAGGTAATCTTCTCCAACGTCCTTATCACGGATAAGAAACCGCACTGGCTTGGTATGGGCGGCGAATTACCGAAATCAGGTTACAATCACAGCGGCGACTGGAAGGCAGGGTCCAAGGACGCCGACGGTAAGGAAATCACGGCTTCGCACATGAACGCCCGATATACGGTCAACCTCGAACGCCTTGCGAATGTCGATGAGGCGATGAATGACCCTGCCGGCGTGGTCGTCGGCGGGATTATCTACGGCGGGCGCGACAGCGACACCTGCGTTCCCGTCCAGCAGGCGTTCGACTGGGCGCACGGCATCATCGCGATTGCAGCCTCGCTTGAAAGCGAGAGCACCTCGGCCACACTCGGGGCGGAAGGCGTCCGTAAGTTCAACCTTATGAGCAATATGGACTTTGTAGCCGTCCCGCTCGGCAAGTACATCCAGAACAACCTCGATTTCGGCGCGTCGCTTGAAAAGGCCCCGCCGATCTTCGGCGTCAATTACTTCCTCAAGGATTCCGACGGGAAATATCTCAACGGTATGCTCGATAAAAGCGTATGGGTCAAGTGGGCTGAACTGCGATCCAACGGCGACGTCGATGTTATCGAGACGCCGACCGGGCTTATCCCGAAATACGAAGACCTCAAGCAACTGTTCGCCAAGGTTCTCGATAAGGATTTCACCGAGGCTGATTACGTCGAGCAGTTCAAACTCCGCATCGGCGAGAACCTCGCCAAACTGGAGCGTATCGAGAAGATTTACCGCGATATTGAGGACGCGCCGGAGATTGTCTTCGAGACATTCGCAGCCCAGCGGAAGCGCCTTGAGGCAGTCCAGGCCGAGAAGGGCGATTACGTCAGCCCGATGGAAATGTAACTGTTGACAGCGACTTATCTGGTGAGCATGATTTGCCTGTACGGAGTATTCGCCGATGAGGTTCATCACAGGCAAATTTGTTGTTGTTATCGTGTTGCTCGTCGTCGTCGGATTCTTATTTTACGAATTCGGCATGGTGGCTATGTGCGATGGTCGGTTCCCAGTTACAGTGACTATTAAATCCACCGCTACGGCTCCGCTCACTAAAGTCGCTTACGCCGTCATGCCAAGTGAGGCCATCGCGCATGAATTCATTCAACGTTCCGATGACCCTGTTTCGGCATTCATATTCCAAGATGTCCCGGAATTCGACGGCGATCCTTTTACCGTTGACGTTCAATTCAGCCTAAAAAGTTCGTCCCTCGGAAGAGAATGGGACTACCATCAGTTTGAGGCGATTGTGTTGCTCCTGGAGTTCAAGAACGGTCAAAAGGTTCTTGAGGTGGTGCCCATTCCCGACAGGGACGAACCACGAACCATTCACGTAACAACGGATGGAATCGCCCATTAGACAATCGGAAGCAACTGTGCCGGTCAGTAGAGCGGAGCGAATCGAATTTTAAAAAAACAGGGGACGCCATGTTGGCATGGCGTCCCCTGGAATTTTAGAGTCTGAATTTTATTAGCGTTTGCGACGAATCAGTGTAGCCAAGCCACCAATTGCCAGGAGTGAAAGCGTCATCGGTTCGGGAACGACTACAAAGTCTTCCGCCACGAACAATTCAATCACATCACTTCCGAAAAGTTCGTCGCCGGAATCAAGCGTCCAGCCGGAGATTGCTGTACCGATACCGCCACTGACATTATACAGGTTTCCGTATCCCATCCAGTACTCGATTTCCTCGTAGGGGCCTGGATGCCCGGTGAAGTCAATGTCGGTTTCAGTATCTGTTATAAGAATTTGCACCGGATCGTCGTCCGAACATTTGTCGCACACATCTTCCCACATCCCGCCGACTCTGACCTCTGCACCCGCGCACATGTCGGTAACGCTATCAGTGTTTCCATCCCATGTCCACGAGAGGGCGACTGTACTTTCCGAAGGGGGGATGTCAGCCGGTACAACCGTGATGATGGGCGTATGAGCGGGCATTTCCGCTTCGATAGCGTCAAACTCCGCAGCAGTGCCGCCTTTGATGGTGAATGAATAGACGCTCACGCCGCCGCTGTGGGTAATCTCCAGTTGCTGGCCTGCGCCTTCGATGTCGGTAACCAGGCTGCTCAGGCTGCTGAAATCGTCTGTTTCACCCCAGAACTTGCCGGAACCGTCACCATTGAGATCCCACCAGCCATCACCGTCATTCATCCGGACCCTTGTGGCGCCGCTAACCCAAACGCAGGCTTCGGCATAGTACGTATCGGCCGTTCCGTTGTTGGTGGAATCCTCACTGAAGATTCCGAATTCGATGTCGCTGCCCCTTACCGGCGAGGACAGGACCAACAGACAAAGCGTAAGGATTACGACACAAGACATTCTCTTGAGCATTTTGCTCCTCCTTTTAGTTTTAGAGCCTTGTAGTTCGCCGATATTACACAATCGACTTTTTTCCAGCCAGACGAGTGTGAGCAATCCGAGCAAACGAACAATCATTGTATGGCAAATCTCAAATTTGTCAATTGCCATTTTTCCAGATTGTCATACCAAAGTAGAAATGTCCGCTATTTTGCCAAAGTTAAAATGTCCGGTTGGGCGGACATGGCTCCGAATGGCGGTTGACAATCGGGTATAATCGAGGTGTACTATAACTCCCGCCCGAAGTAGGGACTATGGATGGAGATCGAGGCCATGCAGTATATTTCTTCATCGCGCAAAAGTATATGGGTCGATTTCAGGGGACGTTACCACAGTTCGCGATGGATGGGTGTCGCCCCGCCGAAGGACGATAAAGACTCCGGAAGGGTCATACTTCGCGAGGTCCTCAAAGCCCTGCTGGAAGAAGGGTACCGTGACCGGGTGGAACCGTTCGTCGATGTCCTGATCGAGTACGTCGAAACGCCGGTAAAAGAGAAACGCTTCCCGTTCGACGAATACGTTCCAAGCACCAGCAGCCACAAATGGACAGACCCGCAGGCGAGATGATAGGTAGTAACCGGTAGTCGGTAGCCGGTAGTCGGGAAAGAAGACGGGTTCTCTGTTCATTATTCAATATTCATCTTTACCCGTTCCGGGCGGATATCTTTGACGAACCGCAGCAGGACGAGTGCCGCCAGAAGCGTCAATCCGCTCAAACCAATCATGATCTGAAAAACGCTCAATTCCACCCCGGCCACGGTTGTGGACCAGTCGGCCGGTACAACCGACAGAACGCCCCCAGCCACAAGCGGCGCAACCGACGGACCGACGAATATCAGGATATTCGCCAGGCACAGGAAGAACGCCCGCCCCTTATCCGGCGTCAGGTGGAACAGTTGGGTTGTGCAGGCGAGGAATCCGCCCGCGCGGGCGGCACCAGCCAGAATCAGCGCAGCGGGCATGAGGAACCTTGCCTGATTGCGAGGCAACATCCCGATACCGACCACGGCAAAGCACACCACGCACAACAACAGGTGAGTGGCGACAAAGACTCGCTTTGTACCTATGCGATCGACGAGTTGCCCGCCCGCCAGAAGCGCCGGGATCGTTCCCAGCATCGTAAAACCCGTGATGATAATGTTCTCGTTCGTCGGAAATCCCAGATACTTCATGTAAAGCACCAGCGGCTGACCGAGAAAACCGATGCAAAGCCCCACAATGGCGAAATACCCGCAAAAAATCAGGACGTCCTTCCGGCGAAGGAGGTTTGAGATGTGCTTTCGCCAGTCGCCGAAATCGTCCTGATCGACGGCAGATTCGGTAACGACGGGAATCCTGGAAACGAAATAATTACGAAGCAGCACCAGCGAAGCAGCCACGACTATGACGGCCTGGAATCGCCAGATCGCCGGCGACTTTCCAAGGAACAGGCCCGCAGCGATAATTGCGACAAATACCGAGGTGCTCCACCATGCTCGCATCCTTCCGATGAACCGCCCTCGGCTGTCGGCTGGGATAGTGTCGTGGAGAAGCGGGAACCAGAAGGTGAAACCGCTCTGCCCGATTACAACGGCGACGAAAATGGTCAACACAACCGCCCGGGCAGTGGCCGCTCCGGTTCCCATAACAACAGGCAGAAAAGCCGTTGCGGCCATAGTTAGCGCATAAACCGTCCAGCAGCGGAGCATGAATTTTTTACCGTTCGCCGGATGCACCCGCAACGAGACGGGAATCTGAACGATGCGTGCAAATCCGACCGTCGCCCCCAGCAGCATAGCCAATCGGTCCGAACCGCCGAGATGCTTGATGAACAAGGTTCCGAAACCCGACCGGATAAGCAGCATAATCAGGATGGCCCCCGCCGACGAACCGAGATAGATATACCGCATCCCGCGACGCTGCTGGGCGGGGCTTAGTCCGGCGCCGCTTCTGGAATCTATAGCAGATGTAATCGTTTCGCGGCGCATTTGTCAGCAAAAAATCGGCAACCCCGGGTTAGGGGTACGATTGTACGGCCCTCTTATCCGCCTTTTTTGAATTCGACCAGTTCCATTGCAACCTGCATCGAACCCGTCATGTCGGACATGGTCTTGACCATCCCGCCGAGAACTTCATCGGAGGTCCAGTTTTTGTAAGTAATCGTCTTGCCGCCCGCCTTAATCGTCATTTGCATTACCTTGCACTTAATCTTTTTCCCGCCCACGGTGAGCGTTTCGGTTCCGAGGTCTTTTATTTCGGGTTTGATTTTGGGGTCGGCGACGGCGACGGCTTTGCCGGGCTGGGCGAAGCGGGGCATCTTCTGCTCCGTCGCGTTTAATTCTTTCCCGTTCATTTCCATTGTCATCTTTACATAGGCGAACTGGTCATCAACCTTCGTAACCACCGTCGTCTGGGTCACGTTTTCCCCCATCTTGTACTTGACCATATCGCCGACCTTGGCGTCGGCCCAAGGTGTCTTTACCTTGCCTGCAGGTTTGGCCACGGGTTTGACTTCAGGCTTTACTTCAGGTTTAACTTCAGGTTTGACTTCAGGTTTGACTTCAGGCTTTACCTCAGGTTTAACTTCAGGCTTGACCTCTGGTTTGACTTCGGGTTTTACCTCTGGTTTAACTTCGGGCTTTACTTCGGGTTTTACTTCGGGTTTTACTTCAGGCTTTATTTCAGGTTTTACCTCAGGTTTGGCTTCGGGCTTGGCTTCGGGTTTCTTGACGGTGGTTTTCTTGTCTTGCTTGTCGGGTGCTTTTGTTTCTTCGTCCTTCCCGCATCCTGCGAGAATCAGTCCTGTAACAAGAAGCATAGCGCACAGCGTGGAAAACATTTTGCTTTTCATGGCTGGTTCCTTTCATAAGTTAGAGTTGCGTTGGTTGACATGTCATTTTACCTCGGAATGAAACCTAATCTTAATTATCCGCGTCAATTGGCGATTGTCAATTTTAATATAATGAGTCAAAGCACCTAACGAGCCGCGACCGTAAGGGAGCGGTCACTAAGACTTTAGCATCGGCATGACCGCTCCTTACGGTCGCGGCTCGTTATCGTTACAGTTCACTCTTCAGTTTCCGTAGCAAATCGAGGGCTTGCATTGGCGTCGTGTCGTTCAGGTCGGCGGCCTTGATTTCTCGGGCGACGCGCGAGGCGGGGTCGGCGAAGAGGTTCATCTGGGCGGCGGCTAGTCTGGCTCGTTCGGCCAACTCGGGCATGTCCAACCCTTCCGCCAGGTGCGCCTGTAGTTGCGGCAGGATGGTTTTTGCCCGGTCGATTACGTCCTTCGGAACGCCGGCGAGACGGGCTACGTGCACGCCGTAGGACTGGTCCGTTCCGCCGGGGATAATTTTGTGCAGGAAGACGACCTCGTCGGCCCACTCGCGGACGGAGACGTTGAGGTTGGATGTGCCGTCCAGCAGGTCTTCCAGTTCGGTCAGTTCGTGGTAGTGCGTCGCGAAGAGCGTGCGGCACTTGACTCGCAGCGCGATGTGCTCGCATATCGCCCACGCCAGCGCAAGTCCGTCGCAGGTGCTCGTGCCCCTTCCTACCTCGTCGAGGATGACCAGCGACCTGCTCGTGGCGTTGTTGAGGATGTTGGCGGTCTCGATCATCTCGACCATGAAGGTCGATAGACCGGCTGTCAGTTCGTCGGCTGCTCCGACGCGGGTGAAGATGCGGTCGGTGATTCCGATAGTGGCCTGCTCGGCTGGGATAAAGCATCCGGTCTGTGCGAGCAGTACGAGGATGGCGGTCTGGCGGATGTAGGTGCTCTTACCGGACATGTTCGGGCCTGTGATAATCAGAAGGCGGTTATCGCGGGCGTCCATGTGCACGTCGTTCGGGACGAATTTCTCTTCGAGCGTCTGGTCGAGGACGGGGTGCTTTCCGCCGGCGATGTGCAGGATATTTTCCTGCGTGATTGTCGGGCGGTTATAGTTTCGTTCGATGGCGAGGTGCGCGAATGCTGCCAGCACGTCCAGTGTGGCGATGGCTTCGGCAGCGGCCTGGAATTGCGCGACATAGCCCGACAATTCGACGCGGACCTGCTCGAAGAGTTTTGCTTCCACTATTTTGGCGCGTTCAACGGCGGTCAGCGCCTCGGACTCGAACCGTTTCAGTTCGTCGGTGATGTACCGCTCGGCGTTTTTGAGCGTCTGTTTGCGGACGAAATCGGCGGGAACCTTATCGGCGTTGACGTGGCTGACTTCGAGGTAGTACCCGAATACACGGTTGTATCCGACCTTCAGGTTTGCTATTCCGGTCTGGTTGACCAGACGGCCCTGGTAATCCGCCAGCCAGGTTTGTCCGTCGGTTCCGATGCGGCGAAGGTGGTCGAGTTGTTCGTCGAATCCGTCGGCGATAACGCCGCCTTCACGGAGAACCGGCGGGCAGTCGGGGCTTATCGCACGCTCGATTAAATCGGCGGGCGCATCGAGGCCTGTGGCGAATTTGGCGGTTTGGTCCGTTATCAGTTCGCTCCGGCTGTCGGCCAGCAGTTTGGCAAGTTCCGGCAGCAGGTGGAGCGTCTGTCCCAGTCCCAGCAGTTCTCGCGGGCGGATGCGGGCGAGTGAGATATTTGACGCGATACGGTCGATCTGGCTCATACCGTCGAGCAGGCCTCGAAGCCTCGCCAGTCGCGACCCGTCGGAGGCCAGTTCTTCGACTGCGTCCTGGCGAGCGACAATGGCTGAATACGACCGCATAGGCCAGGTCAGCCAGCGCTCCAGCATCCGTGCGCCCATTCCGGTAGCGGTCCGGTCGATTGTCTCGATCAGCGAACCTGCCCGTCGTCCCGCCCGCAGTGTGCGGAGAATTTCCAGGCAGCGGATTGTGTTACCGTCCATTATTACCCGGTCGTTCCGGTCGAACCGGCGGAGCGAGCCGATATGGGCAAGGGCGGTTTTCTGGGTCGCACGCAGGTAGTCGATAACGGCCCCTGCCGCAGAAAGCGATGCGTCGTATGTGTCAAATCCGAATCCCGCCAATGTTTCGGTTCCAAAGTGTTCCTTGAGCAGTTCCTGTGCGCTGTGCGCGTCGAACGCCCACGGGCTGCAAGCGGTAACGGCCGAACCTATGCTCTGACGCAGCGACTGGCGGAGTTCCGGCGAATCCATCGCGGAACCTTCAGGGACGATAACCTCAGCCGGGCGTATGCGGATAAGTTCGTCCATCGCGTGATCTGCCGGCGCGAGCATCGCTTCGAACCTGCCGGAAGATACCTCCACCCACGCGATCCCGATTTGGCGCGATGTCTGCGGCCTATCTTCCGGGTCAAACACTGCTGCGAGGTAGTTACCCTCTCGCTGCTCCAGGAGGTTCTCTTCGGTGAGCGTTCCTGGCGTTACGAGGCGTACCACGTCGCGTTTGACGACGCCTTTTGCCTGCTTGGGATCCTCGACCTGCTCGCAGATGGCGACTCGCCGACCTGCGCGGACGAGTTTGGCGAGGTACGAGTCGAGTGCGTGGTAGGGGATGCCCGCGAGTGGAATTGCCGCAGGCCCCTTATTTCGGCTTGTGAGGGTCAGTCCGAGGATTCCGCTGGCGATTTTGGCGTCTTCGTAGAACATCTCGTAGAAGTCGCCCATCCGGAAAAAGAGGATGTAGTCCGGATACTGCTGCTTGAATTGCCGGTACTGTTTCATCGCCGGCGTTTCGGGTTGTGGGGGTTTTTCCACGCTCACGACGGGGATGATAGACAACGTGGAGAGTCAGAGCAAGTCCCCATGACGGACTGGTTGACTGGTTGACTGGTTGATTGGTAAATCAGTTGCTCAGTTTTGCTTTCCGTTTTTTTCTGTTTTCACGTAGTGGCACTTCGTGTTGCCTAGTCCCTAATCCCAAGTCCCAAGTCCCTATTAAGCGGCTGCGAGTCGGCGACGGGCGGACAGGTCGTGGATTATCGCGGCGAAACATTCGAAAAGGGCCGGTGCCGGCCAGGTGCGCCGGGCACGCTCGTGGTTAATCTGACGCCATGACGGGGCGAACGGAAGCATTACCGATTCGACGCCAAGGTCTTCAGCCTCCCCAGCCAGTCTGCCCAAGGCCTCAACGACACTGAAAGGCGGTTCTATCAGTTGGACTTGATTGTCGTTTGCGGGCAGGCAGTGTTCGGCTGATGAGGAAACCATGTGCTCCCGGCAGGCGATTGGTCGGAGCGGATAAATCGTGCAGGCCTCATGCTCCAGGAACGGGCAATTGACGTCAATCCCGGCGTACCAGCGATTGATGGCGTCGGTGGCTTGCTGTGGGTTTTCCCCTGATGCGACTCGTCCTTGGGGGGTCGGAGGCCGACCCGCATCGAGTATTCGCTGCGACGCGTTCACGAACGCGGAAAGGACGTCTCTTTGTTCTTCAGGCTTGATGGCCTGTATCTCGTCCCATATGCGAAACGCCTCCGGCGCGGATACGGGTACGAGGTATCGACAGCATGCGGCGCATCCTTTTTCGCAGGGGATATTTCGGCCTGTGCGTTTTGCGTACTTGATGGTCCGACGTGCGATTTCGTCGGAAAGCGAGCGGGCTACAGGAACCACGTCAGCCAATTCGGCGGGGCGGTCGGCTACGAAAAGTTGACCCTTGAGTGTCTCGTCGTACACCTTCAGGTCGAGATTGATAATTGTTGTTTCTTCGGGAGAATGGTTGGTTTCGAGACTATCGCCTTCGAGGATAAGAGATGCCACCGGCTCACACGTCATGAGTAAATTCCTCCTGGGAGCGGACTTACCGCTCGGGTAATTTACCTTCGACACGGCCCAGGGCGCATAAAGCGCCATGACCTCCGTGTCCGAACTGATTTATTCATCGGACAAAATCACAGGAAGGATTATTTACAGTAAGGGATTATTTCCTTGTGCTTTTCTTGACGTGTCAAAAACTTCCTTGCGCCTGCTTGCCGACGGGCAGATAGGCGAGTAGGCGGGCGAACGGAGGGACTCCCTGTTATTAGGTCAATTTGCCGTATTCGCATTATTTCCGATTTTCCGATTTTAAACTAATTCAGCCTCTTCTAATGCCGATATTCCGATAGTCGGTTGCAAATGGTGTGGATCATACGGAGCAGCGTCAGATGGTTCGCAATCAGGTTTTGTTGGCATTACCGACAGAAACCCTCAAGGGCGGGGGGAAACCTCTCTTCAATCACCATACCGTGCGAATCCAAACCTCTGTTTCCATATATACCGTTACAACCTTGAACAATGTGTCTTTTTAAGGAGCGAAAAAAATGTCTGAACAAGCAACGATAACACAGGAGCAGCAAACACAGAGGGCGGGTAAGTATCTGACTTTCGTACTGGACGAGGAGGAGTACGGCCTGGAGATTCTTCGCGTCCGTGAGATTATCGGTTACATGGACATCACCGCGGTACCGCAGACGCCTGATTATGTCAAAGGCGTTATCAACCTTCGCGGGCAGGTGATACCGGTGGTCGATTTGCGGACCAAGTTCGGTATGGAAACCACTGAGCAAACCGAAAAGACGTGCATCATCGTAGTGGAAATCTCCCAGGGTGACCACAGTATCAGCACGGGGATCGTAGTCGATTGCGTTTCGGAGGTGCTCGACATCGCCGAGCCTGATATAGAAGATTCGCCGAACTTCGGTAGCACGGTCGATACCGAATTTATTCTCGGAATGGGCAAGATCGAGGATTCGGTAAAGATTCTACTCGACATCGACAAGGTCTTGTCCGGCGACAATCTCGGCGAATTTGAAAACGCCGACGCCACCACAGAAGAAGAATTAGAAGTAGAAGACGAACAATAAAACTCTCGACAGCATCGGTCCCGGCGTAGGGACCAATGCAAAATACGTAAAAACGAATCAAAAAGGGAAAGGAAGGAACAATTATGTTTAAGAACATGAAACTTGGGACAAAAATTGCAGGCGGTTTTGCAATTGTACTGCTTTTGACGGCGGTTTGCGGGTACGTCGGTTATAACGGCTTGACCAGTGTAACGGAAATAGTCGGGAAGGCCGACGACGGCAACCGCATGATCAAGATTATCCAGGCGGCCCGTCAGCAGGAAAAAAACTTCATCATTCGCGGCGACAAGGAATACGTCGCTAAGGTTGGTGAACAGACCGAAACATTGGCTGATCAGGCCAAGGAAACCAAAGAGAAGATGAATGACGCCTCCGACCGGGCGATGATGGATGACGTCGCCGACAATACCGGTAAATACAAAGATGCGTTCGGTAAATATGTGGAACTTGCAGCCGGGAAGGATAAGGCCGGAGAGGAAATGGTCAAGGCCGCCAGGGACCTCCAGACCGTCGGCGATACCATCCGTCAGGAGCAGAAGAGCCAACTTGGGGACGTCCAGAAAAAAGGCGCCGCCGATATGGACGACAAACTCTGGAAGGCGGATTCAGCCAACCGCATCATCAAGTTGGCCATTCAATGCCGGCAGGAGGAGAAAAACTTCATCCTGCGGGGCGACCAGAAGAACGTCAAGACCGTTCGCAGTTTGACGAACCAGATCATCACTCTGGCCCAGGAGATGAAGGCCAAGTTTAATCAACAGGCCAACAAGGACCAGACGGACAAGGTTCTCGTCGCCGTGCAGGCGTATCAGAAGGGATTCGACACGTACGTTACATTGAGAGGCAAGCAAGGCACTGCCGACGAGACGATGGTTGCATCGGCTCGAAAACTTTTGACGGCGGCTGCGGAAATGCGCACCGAGCAGAAAGCCCAACTTGCAACCCTGATAAATAAAGGCATAGATGCAAAGGCCGTTACCGACAAGTTGACCAAAGCCGACGACGCCAACCGCATAATCAAATGGACGCTCGAAGCACGAAGGCATGAAAAGAACTACATGCTGCGGAACGATGAGCAGTACCTCAAGAAGGTGCGCGGACTGGTTGATCAGATTATCTCCCTGGCCGGCGATATGAAGGTACGCTTCAAGCAGCCCGCCAATGACGTCAAGGCCGATCAGGTCGTTGCCCAGGCCAAGGCCTATCGGGAAACGTTTGAGAGGCTCGTGGTCAGTCAGAAGCATGCCGAGCAAATCGTCGCCAGCGCTGAAGACTACAAGAAGGCTTTCGGACAGTACGTGGACGCCGGTAATGAGACCAGCGTTGCGGACATTGCGATGGTGGATGCTGCCCGCGAATTGCAGAAGGTTGCAGATACCATACGCGTCGAGCAGAAGGCTCAGTACACTCAGATACAGAAGGATGTGGCCTATAACGTGGACGACAAGCTGACCAAGGCCGATGACGCCAACCGGCTCATCAAGTTGGCATTGGCTTGCCGGCAGGACGAGAAGAACTACATGCTGCGCAACGACGAGAAGTACGCCAAGGCCGCTGATGAGAAGTTTGGCGCGATCGTTGCTCTGGCCAAGGACATGGAATCACGTTTCAATCAGCAGGTGAATAAGGAACAGACAAAGAAGATAGCCGCCTCTGCGCTTCAATACAAGAAAGCGTTTGGCGACTACGTGAAGCTGGTAGCCGATCAGGGCGTCGCCGACAAGGCGATGGTCGCGGCGGCACAAGAGGTTCAGAGCGTCTGCGAGAAATCTCGCGAGGTCCAGAAAGATAAGATGGACTCAACAACGGCGTCTTCAAATGCCTTGATGATCGGCGGAGCGCTTGTTGCGATCATATTGGGTTCGATATTGGCCCTTGTGATTACTCGTGGTATTACCAAGCCGGTCAATCGCATCATCGAAGGTCTGACCAGTGGTGCCGAGCAGGTTACTGCAGCCAGTGGGCAGGTTTCGTCGTCCTCGCAATCGCTCGCTCAAGGCGCAACCGAGCAGGCGGCTGCAGTTGAGGAAACCACCAGCAGTATCGAAGAAATGTCCTCAATGACCAAGCAGAACGCCGGTAACGCCGTCGAGGCCAAGAATCTCTCCGCCGGCGCACGCGACGGGGCAGAGAAGGGCGCCGAGGCAATGAGCAGAATGTCCAAGGCAATCGAGGATATCAAAAAGTCCTCCGATGAAACCTCCAAGATCATCAAAACGATCGACGAGATCGCCTTCCAGACAAACCTGCTGGCGTTGAACGCTGCGGTGGAAGCCGCCCGGGCCGGTGACGCCGGTAAGGGCTTCGCCGTTGTGGCTGAAGAGGTCCGCAACCTTGCCAAGCGCAGCGCAGAAGCGGCCAAGAACACCTCTGAGATGATCGCCGAATCGGTCAAAAACGCCGACAACGGCGTCCAGATCAGCCAGGAAGTTACACAGCAGTTCGCTGAAATCACGAGTGGGATACGCAAGGTAAATGATCTCATTGCGGAGATTGCAGCTGCCAGTAGCGAACAGTCACAGGGTATCGAACAGGTAAGCACCGCTATTGGTCAGATTGACCAGGTAACGCAGTCATCGGCTGCTACGGCGGAAGAGTCGGCTTCGGCGTCCGAAGAACTCAGCGCCCAGGCGGAAGAACTCAAATACATGGTCGATAGTCTGCGTGCTCTTGTCGAAGGTGCTTCATCCAGCGCCAATTCCGGCGGACACGTACCATCCGGTACAAAGACCACCGGCAAGATGGGCGGTTCGGACAAACTCTGGCACAAGATTTCCGACGGCGGGGCGAAGAAGCAAACCGCCGCCAGGAAAGCAACTTCAGGGAACGGGCAAAACCAGCAAAAAAACCCTGAAGAACTCATCCCGCTGAACGAGGAAGATACTTCGACGCTGGCGAGTTTTTAGCGGTTTGTAAAGTGTGAAACTACCGCGGAGGGAGGGGAAAGGCCCCCATCGGGACTTACCTCCCCTCCCTCTCGCGGTGATTGCTATGGTTGGGTGCCGTGGCCGCTGTGTTTGCGGCCACGCTGATGCACAAGCGTTAACGTGGTCGCAAACACAGC
>JAUWNJ010000005.1 GCA_030612725.1 Planctomycetales bacterium | reverse complement strand
CCCCCCCCCCCCCCCCCCCCCCCCCCCCCCCCCCCCCCCCCCCCCCCCCCCCCCCCCCCCCCCCCCCCACCCCGGCTAAAAATGAACGGGTCGCCCCAATGACAGGGGCGACCCGTATTACTAACCTGAAGTTGATGCTATGGCGACCTGCTTTACCAGGTGAATACCAGTTCGTATCGCATGAACGCTGCGAATTCGTTATTGGCGTCGGAATAGAAATCTCCGGGGCAGAAAAACTCACCTACCAAGTGCCCGGAAATGTGCTTGTTAAACTTGTACATTAGTTTACTGGTGAGCAATTGCCCGCGGAAACAGCTGTCGTTGTCGAAGTAGGGCCGACCTCGGTAGGAACTCTTTTCATCGGCAAAGAGCAGATGATAGTCGGTTTTAAGTTGCAGTTTTTCGGCAGGGTGGCACGTCCATCCGAGACCTATGCGGTGGAGATTGGTGGTCTCACCGGGTCGGTTTTCCAACGCAACCGTATAGGCCAGCATTTCGCTGAACTGAGGCCAGCGACCCCAGAGAGGGTCAAACTGCTCGTTTTTCCCCGTGTCCGGGTCATCGCCGGAGAGGTACTCGTATCCCGCGCGGAAACTGTTTTTCAGTTTGTCCCTCAGGTGATATTCGAGGAGGGTGTTGAGCCCGAACGTGCAGAGGGTATCGCCGTTCTTGTTTCCGAACTGATTAGCGAATTCGGCGCGGTAGTTCCAGTTCTTATTAAGCGTCCCCGCCACGCGAGCGCCTAAAGTGTAGATGTCGGCGTCGGTGCCCGCCTGCCATGGTGCAAGGTTTCCTGCCCGGATGTCGCCGGGTTCTTCACCAATTTCCCGTTCGTCGTGCTTGTAAATGAAATAGCTGCTGATCTCGGTGTTCTCCAGCGACTTGTTGGTAACGTAAAGGATTACGCCCTGTTCATCCTGCTCCATGTTATGGAAGTCCTTGTCACAGAACGGTTTAATCCAACGGTCCGAGTCGGCGTGCTGGTTTATGTAGATTAAATCGACCTTCGTCTTGGCGTCTTTCAGATCCAAGGTCGCACGCACCGCGTCGAAGAAGATCGTCCGCGACCCGTCCAGGGGCGTACCGTCAAGCACCAGCCAGCCGTTTCCGAGGATGATGTCCTGGCGACCGAATTTTATCTCAAGCGGCATCCCCATGATGTTGGACCACTTGACGTTCATCTTGTCGAAGATGGCCTCGCTCATCGTCCACTCGTCGATATAGTACGCATCCCTGCATTGTGCCTGCCTCGCAGGCTGGCAGAAATGCTTGGGTTCGTACACCAGGCGGATATTGAATTCCAGGTCCTTAATCGGCGTTACCGTCGCCCATGAGCGGAGGCGGTATCGTTGGAAGTGGCGGTCTTCCTTGTCGAGCAGCAGGTTGGCGACGAAGATCTCGCGCATCCTCAAGTCCGCGCCCCAACACAACCAATCAGTCGGATTCTTGGTGCGCTCGCACCAGTCGTCAAACGACTCGCCAATTCCGGCTTCCCTTGCCTTCTCCTCGGTGTCGGGGGTCTGGCCAAGCGCAGTCGAAGTCCAGAACAGCATTACCGCCGCTACCAGAACTGCCGGCATAATCAGGTTCTTTCTCATCTGTCTTTTGCTCCTTGTTGTCTTTTGCGACTTTTCGAAGTCGCTATGTTCCCGAAACACTAATCTATAAGACATTACATTGAAAAGTCTATTTATGAAAACAATCCGCCAGGTGCTCCTTGCTCGACGGTTTGGTCATAAGGCTGACTATGATTACTGTAAGAATCGAAAGTGGCAAGGCAATTAGAATCGGATCGACGACCGGCCAGTTGGGGCTGTCGGCGAGTATGCTGCTCTTTCCGCCGGCGAACTTCTGCACCAGCCCGATTGCGCTTGACTCTGAAGTCTTGACAAAGACCAGCCAGAACGCCGTTACGCTGAATCCGACGATCATGGACGCAATAGCGCCGGCCCTGGTGATACGCTTGAAGAACAACCCGCCGATGAAGGCCGGTAGGAACGTCGAAGCGCACAGCCCAAAGAAAATCGCCGTCGCGCGGGCGATGATATACCCGCCGCCGGGATTGAGATAACTGATGATTACGGCCAGGACGATGCCGATGAGGATTCCGATTCGCGTGACGCCGATGCTCCGGCCATGGCGGCCTGTAACCTGTTCGTACACGTCGCGACCTATGCTGGTGCCGACGGCGTGAAATTGACTCGAAAGGGTGCTCATCGCCGCCGCCAGCAGTGTCAGCAGAAACAGCAGCCCGAACCATTTCGGCATGGCGCTTCGGATGTAGTAGGGGATGATCCGGCTCGTTTTGCATTCGTACGTACCGTCGGCGTTTTTTACGATGGCGCGCATGTAGGCCGTCGCGCGAGGATGAACGACAACCTGCCGACCGACGAAAGTCTTTGGGTCTCCGCCCTTGGCCAGCCCTTCGATTTCGGCTTTCGGCGTGATTGCTGCTGCCCCGCCGTAACCCTTGAAAATCAGGTGCGTGTCCGCTTCATCGTCGCCGCTGGTGTCCAGATGCAGCAACTGGCACGGGACGGCCTTTTCGTCCGGACCGATGGCCGGGTTTTTCTTCGAGCCGTCCTCCGGGTTCAGGTTCAGCCCGCGTTCTTTCTTGGCGATGACCCAGTCCCATTCAGACTTGGCGCCGACGCCCGTAACGCTCACGAGTTTGCCTTCAACCTTCTCCTTCGTGAGAAAATAGACGTTGCTGAGCGAACCGACGGTGAAGGCTACGCCCGTCATTATCAGGATGAAGATTCCGCCGATGAGCATGGCCCGGTTCAACTCGCGGCGACTCTTGACCGTCATGAAACGAACGGCCAACTGTGGCTGAGCGAGCACGCCGATACCCACACCCAGAGTGATCGTGCTGATCACGATCCACCAGAGGTTGTAACCGTCCAGGTTGGGGCCTTTGGCGGCCTCGACGGCGCCCCAGCCGAATTTCGGCATGGACGCCCATCCCTGAAAACCGATACCACCGAAAATATTCGGGTTCTTGCCCAATTCCACCAGTTGCCGGTGTCCCTCGACTACGCCTCCGACGATCACATAGGTAAAGACCAGCAGTACGATCATGCCGACGAACATAATCGAACCCTGCAATGCGTCGGTGTACATCACGCCCTTCAGGCCGCCCACGATGACGTAGGCGGCGATGAGCACGCTGAATACCAGCAGTGCGGTGTTGTAGTCGATTCCGAATTGAGAGGCGATAAACGCACAGCCGCCGATGAGAACGGCTGCGGCGTACAGGGGCATGAACAGGAAGATTACCAGCCCGCTGAATATCTGGACAAACTTGCTCTGGTATCGACGCCCCAGCAGTTCCGGGAACGTATGCGCGTCAAGGTGATGCCCCATTTTGCGAGTCGGACCACCGAGAAAAACGAATGCGATAAAGATGCCGACAAAGATGTTCAGAAACGTCAACCACAGCAGGCTCATCCCGAACATGCCCGCCACGCCGCCGAAACCGACGATCGCGCTGGTAGAGATGAACGTCGCACCGTAACTCAACGCCATGACGAACGGATGAACCTTTCGACCGGCGACGAGATAATCGGTGGCTGTCCGGGTTCGACGATAACCAAGCCATCCCAGATAACCGATCACCATCATATAAATCACGACGACAATGATCTCAATCAGACCTAAACTTTGCGCAAGCATATCGGATTCTCCTGGAGGGACTCATATTCCGGCTTTTGCGGTTCTCCTGCCGGATACCCGGCAGTTGCAAAAACTTTCTAGAGTTCCTCTTCGACCTCTTTCTCTTCTTCTACCCAGCGAACGTCTTCTTCCAAAACGGCCTCTTCACCGCGATTCCAGTTAATCAGGCCATAGACAACACACAGAAGAGCGCTGAGCAGACAAAGGAGATAAGCCAATAAAACGTAAAAGTCTTCGATGCCTAACATGAGTTGGAGTCCTTCAAACCGGCGAATAGTATCTCAACCAATATCAAACCAGCACATCAAAAAAAAACGTCAGTCGAATTGCACAGGCACGCTAACAATCTTTTCGACGATTGTCGAAGCGAAAATTTAGGAAATTTTTCACCTGACCGGAATGGATTCGCCTTTTCGGTACACCATTCCCTGAAAAACAGCCACAATTTGCCCCGTCTCGTCGGTAACATTAACGGTGTACGTGCCGATCTTCCTGCTGGCAGAGAGTTCCACCGCCTCGGCTGTAAGAACGCCGGTGCTTACCGCCTTGACAAAGGATATCGTTGCGTTAAGTGCCACTGCCACGTGGCCGTGGGAATTGGAAGCGGCGGCGAAGGCGAAATCGGCCAGTGTGAAGGTCGCGCCGCCATGCACTGTTCCCAGGCCGTTCAAATGGTGGTCCCGCAGTTGCATACGGGCCACAGCCTTGCCCGGCGAAACGTCCACCAGTTCTATACCCAGGTGCGCCGCCAGCGCGTCCCTATCAAAAAAATCCCTTATGTGTTTCATTGCCATTTTCCTTCCCGCGACTTCACCTGCCCGCCGGCCTAATCGGATGTCCTGTTTCTGTGCCTTTGGATTGCGGACAACACAGGTTACAGACACGCATTGCCCCAGTTCCAGTTTTTTCCGGTAATAGGCTCTGCCTGAAAACTATTTCAGAGAGGCTTTCAGCATTCAGCCGTCAGCATTCAGCCGTCAGCATTCAGGCGGTATGGCGGGCAGACTTGCCTGCGGAACTTTTGGTATTGTGCCCGGTAAGCATTCCGCGGGCCGGTTGGCCTGCCCTGCAAACTATAAAAACGATTCTACCCACGTCAGTTTTTTCTCTCGAACGACGTTTAAATGGCTGGCCCGGAAGTGGCAGACAAAAATAATCTTCGCCGACAAAGATGTAATCCTTTTTTGCAAGAAGGGTGTGCAGGTTCTGTTCCCTGCATACTCTACAACGGAATATTTCTAATCATGTTCTCTTTTGTAATCATTCGGAATATACACAGGTCGTTGCTGCGGGCTTCCCATAACTGACCGAGAGTTTGCTTCTCGGCTGAGTCCGTATCTCGTTCCGGCGTCCTATCGCTGCCCTTGTATTCGACCACAAAGAATCTGCCATCTTTCAGTTTGGCGACAAAATCCGGATAGAACTTGTCGGTTGAAGTCTGAAGCCAAAAGGAGAACTGGTCCCGCTCGAGGTTCCGCACCCAGAAGTCCACTTCCGGCAGGCTGTCAATCAAGGCGGCACAATCGGCCTCTTCGCCGTTCATCGCCGCCGGGATTTCGTAATAGTGCTTGTTGAACCGGATCGGACCGTCGTAAAGCGCCGGGGCGGGATACTGATTCAGCGGAAACGTGAAGCACAGTTCCGGGCTGACTTCCAGCGGCGGCTGGGTACCCGGCAGCAGCATCTGTTCGTAAGCCTGTTTGGCAGAAGTTTTGCGAAGCGAACGTATTTTCTCCGCGACGGCATCGCGCAGCCGGAAGCGATTGACCAGCAGTTGCTCCAGACTGAAGCCTCGCCTGGTTTCCAGGTCGCCGACTAACTTCCGCATGTACAGCCCGGCCTCAACCTGGGTGATGTCCGGGTGATTGATGGCCCGGTCAAGCCAGACGGCCAGATCTGTTTCCGTTTTGGGGCCGTGTGCGTCCAGAAAGGACAATTGCCGGTGCAGCATCTCGGTGAAACTCGACCATCCAATCTTCCCGTTCTCAACGTCAATGTCCGCTCCCGTCTCCGGCCCAGTCGGAATTGAGAACTCCGCATCAGTCAGCAAAGAATCGCATTCGGAAAGTTTCCAGAACGCTTCCCGGAACTGGTCTTCAAATAACTCCAACTGGCCGTCTTCCCGCACAGCCAGCATTGGAATGGAAAGTTTTTCACCCATTGCCGCAGGCCAGGCGTCTTCGCCGCGACTCTTGCGAGCCAGCCTCCCGATGGCATTCTTGTCGTCGTCGCCGTCGAAGGCTTTTTTCCATTCATTCTCATCGGTCTGGGTAATCGCCGGGCCTGTGTACTGGATAATAGTTGCTCCGGTCTCCTTTACCGGAGCGATATTGACATGCTCCTTGAGTGATTCGGGAATCTTCTCGGCCTCCGGTACGGTTGAAACAATCTCCGTTACCGGCTGCCACAAAGGCAAATCCAGCGGCAAGTCGAACTGCGGAGCGGGTTTAATGCTCTGCCTGGCCTCATACGGGTTGAACCCGCTGTCAATCAGGGCGTCGGTCAAGGCGTTGGCTGCATCCACAAATCCCTGCGAGGTTACATAAGCGTAAGCGTGGTTGAGGATGTCAGTTTTCTTACGGTGGGCGTGCGGCATACGCAGCACCCGCCCCATGATCTGCTCCACTGCCGTATGGCTGCTCAAGTTCGAGACGCTGCAAAGCACATAAGCGAACGGGCAATCCCATCCCTCGCGCAGTTTATCAACCGTGATGATGAATCGCACCGGGCAGTTGGCATCCAGAACGTCCACGCCTTCCAGTTCGTTTTTATTACCCGTGGCGATGAGAATCTGTTCTTCCGGTACGCTGAAATCATCCAGCAGTGACTGCTTGAGCAGATCGAACGTGATATGGCCCGTTCCCTTCCGCTGCGCCTGGAGCAGAACAATCGGACGAATATATTCGCCGCTGGTTTGTTGTTCTCGCCCGGCGGCCTTTTCCAGTTCGGCCTGCATCGCCAGGGCTTCCTGCACAGCCTCCTTCCATTGTGGGCGCGTACGCAGGCGGATCGGCAGTTTAATCATCTCCTCGGCCTTGAGTTCAGCCGCTGATACGTGCGTCAGGACGTTGCTATCGGCAGCGGGCGTAGCCGTCAACTCGATAATGCACGATGGATTGAACCGCGCCAGCGTCTCGAACGACAGCGGCGTGCGGGCGTTGTGCGCCTCATCCACGATGATCACAGGCCGATGCAACTTGAAGACGTTCGCCAGTGACCGCGCGGGCTTGCCGGATTCCATCGTATCCAATACCGCCAATTGCCCAGCCGAGAGATTCTCGAAATGGTCCATCAACTGGCCGTTGTCTTCGGCGTAAATCTTCCTGCCTTCCCTGTCGCCCACGCGCGGAGCCTGAATCGTCGAAACAATCACCACCGTATCTGCCGACAGCGGCCCCGGCTTGACCTCTAGCGCCGACTTCATGTCCATCACCGTTACGCATCCGCCGAAGACCGAATCCAGCGCTTGGCGGTATGGGTGGCGTTTGTCCTGCAAGGCGTTAATCGTTTGTGACACAATCTGCGTAGTCGGCGCAAGCCAGAGCACAAGGCATTTGTCCGCCAGCAGGAGTTCCTTCGCAGCCACCCCGACGGCATGGCTGGCCATGACCGTCTTTCCGCCGCCGGTCGGCACGCGAACACATACATACGGCAGGCCCGGTAAATCCGCCACGTCCTGATAAGGCTGGTTTGTATGCTCATAAAACGCCAGTTTCGCCGCACCCAGCCCGTTCGTCTGCCGGAAAAACTCCGCCAGTTCGTCGAGGCACCGCTGTTGGTATTCTTTTAGTTGGAACATTGGCGTCACCTCTTGCCCCCTTTTTGAGCTTGCCAAAGTGCTTCAATCATGTGCCGACCTATAGGCGCTTTCGCGAAGTGCATTGATAAAAGTGTGATTTTACCATCTGTTGAAACGGCCTCACTTAACTTTACTTGGGCACGTGTCGGATGGTCTGTGATGATGAATATCCAATCACATCCTGCATAACGGAGCGTGTAGCACCTCGATCCGTCGTGTCGGCCTATGAGCGGCGTACTGACTTCGTTGTGAGCAAAACGTCCCTCATCGTCCGTCAGAACGCAGCCAAGGATGGGATAGTGTCCTTGAGGAACTGAGATTCCATTAAGGAGGATTTTTCTGATTGCATCATCGTACGGTCCCAGACTGATTGAACTAAACACCTTTGAGACCGAGATGCGCCAGATGATGGAAAGGTGGAACAACTTGAATTTATGGTAATCGGCTTTTTGAAGAACAAGGTGGTCAACATTGACTTCTTCGGGCAAGCCGTTGGGGCCATACCAATATTCGGAGTACGCCTTCTCGTATCTGCTGATAATTCCTTCACAATCGGCGCACAGCAAGTGTTCACGGTACCCCTTCTGAATGGTTCGCTTCTTAAGACCGTTCTCGCCAAACCAACCCTCAATGAGTTGATGCTTCTCGTTGTATATCCGTCCATAGCAGAACTCTGGGACGATATGAGACTTACACAACTGTGCATCTTTGCAGCAGAGCTTGCATGTGTCGTGTTTTTCTCCTGGAATCATACCTATGATACCTTTATCTCGTAGGGCACCTGTTTGAAGACGATATTTTCGCGTTTGAGGCGGCTTGCGCCAAGGCGACAGCCTTCGCCATAGATGACCTTTGGGCCGTCGTGCAGAGGCAGCGAGGCCAGTATCTTGCTCGTCAGAATGTTCCCGCCGTTGACCCTCTTGTCGCCCAGGACGCCGTTGTACAGCAGGTAGTAGGCCGTGGCGTTGCATACGCCGATTAACGGCTTCCCGCCGTCGGCGCGCTTCGGAATCGGCTCGCCCGTCTCTGTGAAAAACACGTGCGCCGCCAGGTCCGCAAACTTCACCTCTGGATTGATATTCCCGCCTTCGTCAAAAATCGGCTTGCTCAACTTGCAATACCGAAACCCGCCGCCAAGACCGGGGACTTTCTTGCCTGTCCTGTTTCCATATTTCGCTGTGTAACCCGTAATGGATCGCGTCAGTCGCTGGCCGGTTATGTCCCGGCATATGTCTTCCTCCATCTCCACCAGTATGAACCGCCGATTACCATCATCAGTTTCGTTCGCCTGCAAGACCGCATGTCCTGTCGTACCACTTCCGGCAAACGAGTCGAGGACAAGAGAGTCCCTGTCAGTAGTCTGTTCGACAAGAGTACGCACAAGTTGCGGGGCTTTCGGAAAAGCGAACACCTGATCACCGAAAATGTCTCGAATCGCATGAGAACCGTGCGCAGTAAAAATGCCATCAATGATGCTGGGAAATCCTGTTCGCTTAGTTTGAAGTTCATCCAGGAAGACCTTCTCGCGCGGACGGCCGTCTTTCCGCTTGGGAAACAGGATGCGCCCCTCGCTGATCTTGGCCCCCATAGTCTCCTGACTGTAGCGCCATCCGGTATTCGGCGGACAGGGATACGCTACATTGGTCTTGGGGTCGATCAAGTCGTAATGAAGATTCGGTCGGCCTTCGGCAGTTGCCAAACCCAGTATGCTTCGGCTCATCCATTGACCACGCGGGTCGTTGTCGGGATTCTTGTATTTGGATTCGTCACGCTCCTTTCCCTTCAGTCTGACTCGTCCGGGCAACTTGCTGTAGACAAGGATATATTCGTGGTCCAACGAAACCCCCGTCAGTGACCGACTATCCAGATGCTGCCGAGCCTTCCAGACCAAGGTAGCGAGATGGCTCCGTGCGCCAAAGACTTCATTCATCAGCGCCAGTAAGTTATGTATTTCATGATCGTCTATACTCACGAAGATAACGCCGTCTTCCCGCAGAAACTCCTTTAGCAGCGCCAGCCGTGGATACATCATGCAGAGCCACTTATCGTGTCTTGAGAGGTCTTCTGCCTCTTTTCCGACGACCTTGCCGAGCCATTTTTGCATTTCCGGGCTGTTGACGTTGTCGTTATAGACCCAGTTTTCGTTTCCGGTGTTGTACGGCGGGTCGATGTAGATGCACTTGACCTGTCCGGCGTAGTATGGCAGCAGGGCCTTGAGGGCCAGGAGGTTGTCGCCCTGGACGAGCAGGTTCCCGCTGCCGGGATCGCCCACCGAGAGTTTGCTGTCGCACCGCAGCAGGTGATACGGCACCTGCCGGTGATGATTAACCACGGCTTCCTTACCTATCCAATTCAGCGTCGGCATATTGGTAGATTACGACCCAACTCCATTCAGGTCAACTGCGTTCACCTTTGCGCGCGCAAAGGCGAACGTAAAAATCGGGGAGACGAAAAATTCCAAAAAAACTTTTCCTAAGGCCGCCAAGGACTTATGGCGTCGCTATCCGTTTTGTGTTCGCGTTTGCGCGCGCAAACGCGAACGGAAAAGATAATGTAGAGGACTAAAAGATAGGTCGTAGGGCATAGGGCATAGGGCGTAGGGAACACGAAGTGTCACTACGTGAAAACAGATGAACCAATCAACCAATCAACCAGTCAACGGATTAACCGGAATACCGGAATACCGAGGAATCCGCAATCCACAATTCGCAATCCGCAATGGCACTCTGGGCCGTTTAGGCAAGATAGGCAATGGCGGATTTTTTAAAA
Source organism: Planctomycetales bacterium (assembly GCA_030612725.1). Lineage (GTDB taxonomy): Bacteria > Planctomycetota > Phycisphaerae > SM23-33 > SM23-33 > JAUWNJ01. The sequence continues at coordinate 133,601 of JAUWNJ010000005.1, read as the reverse complement.
TGGGCGTAAAAATGACCTCAAAATACGCAACTGCTTGCCCGCAAAGAACTTACGGATTTTGCAAACTTTCCCAATTGTTCCCAATTGTTCCGAATCGTTCCCAATCGTTCCCAATCGTTCCCAATTGTTCCCAATTGTTCCGAATTGTTCCGTTTCGTTCCGTTTCGTTCCGCTCATCTGCCGGCTTGGGTGTTTTTTGCCATCGGATGGGCCTTGTCGTAGGTGGCCTTTAGTCCGGCTGTGGTCAGGTGCGTGTAAATCTGCGTGGTGGAGATGCTCTTGTGTCCCAGAAGTTCCTGCACGCTCCGCAGGTCGGCACCGCGATTGAGCATGTGCGTTGCGAAACTGTGTCTGAGCGTGTGCGGGGAGACTTTTCCGGCCAGACCTGCCTGGCGGATGTATTTGTCGAGTTTTCTGCGGACCGACCGGTCGGATATCCGGCTGCCGAGTTTGTTCAGGAACAAAGGCCCGTCGGGATCGCTCCGGTTTGGCGAGGACGGGAAAACCCCGTCGCGCAGCCGAAGGTATCCGGTAATAGCATCGACGGCCGGCGAACCGATCGGCGCAATTCGCTCCTTTTTGCCTTTTCCACGGATGCGGAGCGTACCGTCGGAGAGGTCCGTATCCTCCATATTCAGGCCTATAAGTTCGCTGATTCTCAGGCCCGAGGAATAGATGGTTTCGAGTATCGCCCTGTCGCGCGATGCCAGCATTTGTTGCAGCGTGTTTTCCTCGGCTTCGGGTTCGGCAGCGGTGGCGGACAGTAGGCTTTCGACCTGCGACTCGTCCAGGCATCCGGGCAGTCGCTTGAGTTGTTTTGGCGCTCGGACGACGGCGGCTGGCGATGTCTCGATCTGTCCCGTACGGACGAGGTGCCTGTACAGGCTTCGCAGCGATGCCAATTTTCGGGCGATTGACGCTCGTGAGTATTCCGCGCCCATCAAGGCCGAGATGAACGCTCGCACGTCGGCAGGCTCGACCGCCGGTAGTCGGGCGGACAATGTTTCGGCGTTTGCCTCGTCAATATCGCAGCCACTGTCGGGCATGATGGCTTCGGGCGAGATGAGGAAGCGGCAGAACTGCACCAGGTCAACCTGGTACGAGCGGATGGTATGGGCCGAGAAGTTCCGCTGGCGAGCCAGGTGCGTGAGGAATTTTTGGATGATTGGTATAGTCGTCATTGCTCTGTATTTTTCATCGGCGATGGGCGTTGTGGGGCTTTACAACAAACAACCCACCCCGACGTGTCGGGGTGGGCTGTGATGGTTGAAGGAACTATAATTGTCACATGGATTCTTTACGGTCCCGGTGGAGGCATCGCACCCGCCCCCATTCCCCCCATCATGGCTTGCATCATTGCCATGTATGCTTTGACAACTTCGCTGACGGTGCTTATCGGGATGTATCCGGCTGCCGAGATGTCTGTCCCTTCAATGGAGATAGATCCTGCGAGGGGTTCGTCGGCGACGATTGGCGGTATCGGCGGCATCTCTTCACCGATGGCCGCTGATATATTGGTGATTATCTTGAAGATATTACCAACATTGTACAGCACGACGGCGGTGCGTTTTTTCGGTAGTTTCGCCAGCGCCCTGATGATGCTCGGATTTGCAGGCAGCGTTCCGGTCCCCTTGGCCGTTTTCAGCGCCTCAACCAAAAGCGATTTCGAGCCGCCTATCGTTATCACCAGCGTTTTCTTATCAACGGCTGTTATCAGCAGACGAACTTTATCCTCGCCGAGAATCGCCTTCATCTTCTGGCGATCATTTTCACCCATCCTGAGGAGTTCAGGATGATCAATGTCGATAACATCGACCTTTCTGGCGCCGACGGTCTCAAGGGCCTTGTGGTACTTGACGGCGAGTTTCTTAATCTCTCTCTCATCGATGCCCTTGATGACTTCAGTTGCGACGGTTGTACCGTCGGCCAGAAGGGCCTTGACTTTTTCAGCCGATTTGCACTCCAGCACGCACACCGCCCCAACCTGGCCTGTACCGGTTGTGATCCCGCCGGCATAGACCTGTATGGACTCAATCTGCTCATCCAGTTCGAGCCATACCTTGAGGCACTTGGCTTTGGCTTCGGGGGTGAGGTCCTTGAAAGGTTCGTTGTCCAGGACGTTCTTGATCTGCTTGATGTTGAATGCTTTCGGCATTTTCGGTTCGTTTCGAGCGCCGAAGGCGACGACGTAAGGCATACTTGGCAGGCGGTTCAGCAGCGACCCTGCCATGGGCCTGTAGAGCGACAACGCCTTTCCCATGATGCTGTCGGGAAGGTACGAGCATCGCCCCTCGACCATGATTCCGTCTTTGGTAATCCGAAGTCCGAAGGAGACATCATCGAGTTGCTTGATTATCTCCTTGAACCCGGGGAAGTTGCCGACCATAGTCTTTTGCATTGCCATGCCGGAACCGAAAGGACCGCTAGAACGCCTTGGTCCGCCTCTGTTTTCTGCCTCGGCCATTATCTCTTCCGTCTTCTTTATCTCCTTTTCCATCTTTGTCATGGCGGCGTTGGCAATCGGCGCGACCATCTTGATGTTAATCCACCCGGATATGTCGTTGCGGAGAATGACGGCCTTGTCGGTCGCCGAGAGTTTCGTGATGACGGGTCTTCTGACGCCGCCGGCCATGTTCTGAACGGCCTTGAGGTTCGGGCCAATCATCGCGTAGTTACCGGCCACCATGCAGTACATGGGCGTCGAAGCCCCGGCCTTTTGAATTTTGACGTAATTTCCTTCTTTTACGGGGTTGTAATTCGCCAGCATGTTGGTCAGCGTCTTATCTGTGGTTGGAACTATCAGTACCAGCGGCGGGAGAGGTTCCTTCTTTGGCGTCTCGCCCGGGGCGGTGGCCTTTTTCTCACCTGCGATCATCTCGACTATATCCACGCCATAGACCTGTGGGTCGAGCATGACCACGGCGAATCCGCCGTTGGCGTTGAAACCTTCGCCGAGTTTGGCGGCCTGGCGAATCTTGTCCAGCACCTTCTCCGGGAGGAGCGATTGGCCCTCCGGGCTGATCGCCTTGATGAAACCGTCTATCTTGTCTGTGAAATCTTCGACGTTTTTGACGACGATAAACCCCATGCACCCTGCGGGGATATGCTTGAGCACGTCTCCAGCCAGTGGGAGACGTCTGGCCGGGGGGGCTTCCTGAGCAAAGGTAGCCGAAAGTCCCGCCAGCAACACCGATACGACCGCTACACAACCGATACGCTTGGACATAATACGCTCCTTTAAGTTAAGACCACGTTTCAATACGACTTTAAGCTACTACTGTAAGGTAGTTATTTCGGCAATGTCAATTATAACATGCAGTGAAAATTGTAACAGGGAAGAGGAAAAACCTGATTTTCTTGACATTGGTGTTGTTTTGTATTATCGGAGGGACAATCAGACTTTTAGCGCCAGTAAAGCCGGAACCCCCTGGGAGTGGATACCCGATATGAAAATATTCGTCGTCAATTGTGGAAGCAGTTCAATCAAGTATCAACTGTTCGAGTCAGCCGACGAGTCGGTCCTTGCCAAGGGCTTTCTGGAGCGGCTCGGGACATCCGAGGCCGTGCTCCATCACACCGCCGGCGCTCAGCAGCATGACATCCAGGTCGAAGCGCCGGACCATTCTGCCGGGCTGGGATTAATCCTCAAAGCGATAACGGACCGCGATATCGGCGTTCTGTCGAATTTGGACGAGATTGAATGTGTCGGGCATCGCGTCGTTCACGGGGGCGAGCAGATACACCACAGCGCCCTTATTGACGATGCGATTATCGCAATAGTGCAGGAAAATGCCGAGTTGGCGCCGCTGCACAATCCGCCCAACCTCGCCGGTATCACCGCTGCGATGTCCGACTTACCGAAAATACCCCACGTCGCGGTCTTCGATACCGCCTTCCTTTCCGACCTTCCAGCCTGCGCCTTCCGATACGCCTTGCCCAGGGAATGGTACAGCAAATATCACGTTCGACGCTACGGATTCCACGGAACAAGCCACAGATACGTTACGCTGCGAGCGGCCGAACTGCTCGGCAAGACCGCCGAGAATGTAAATCTCATTACCGTCCACCTCGGCAACGGCTGCTCCATGACGGCCGTCGCCGGCGGAAAGGCGGTGGATCACTCCATGGGACTGACGCCGCTGGAAGGACTGGTGATGGGTACGCGATGCGGGGATATTGACCCGGCGGTGGTCTTTTACCTGGCCCGACGGGCGGGTCTGTCGCTGGAAGAACTGGACCGTATCCTGAACAAGGAATCAGGCCTGCTGGGCGTATCGGGCGTAAGCAACGACATGCGCGACTGCCTTGCCGCTGCCGACGACGGAAACGCCGACGCCGCATTGGCTGTGGAGATTTTCGTCTATCGCATCGTCAAGTACATCGGGGCCTATTTCACCATCCTTCCGGGCTGTGATGCCGTAGTACTCACCGGCGGGATCGGCGAAAACTCCCTTCCCATCCGCCGACGGATATGCCAAGGCCTGCAACGGCTTGGGGCGGTAGCCGACGAGGAGCGGAACGGCACGATCATCGGTGGCAAGGCCGGGGCGATAACAACCGACAAATCATCACTACCAGTATGGGTCATCCCCACGAACGAGGAATTGATGATCGCGCGCGAAACCCAGGCAGTGGTGGAGGGATAAAGGAACGTTGCACTTACGTTGTGAATTAGCATGGTTGGGTTACAATGCCTGGGAGACGGCTCACAACGGTCGTGGGCGGAAGATTAAATGGGAAATTCCGGGGCAAGGTTGTTGTTTGCCTGTATCTGCGTTATTGTTATTAACAGGCTTTGGGGACCGTGATTATACCTTAAAGAATGGAGCGAGTCATGAATAAGACATTGCTTTCAATCGTCCTTCTGATCGCAGCTGTGGCACTGGTCGGCTCGGCAGGCTGTGTCAACGTCAAGGCGCCTGAGCGAATCAACATCGGCGGCGACGAGGTTTACTCCCAGCCCCCTTCCAGCGATATTCCCCCATCCGATCCCGACAGCATCACAGACCTTCGCCGCGAGAACAAACAACTCCGCGAGCGGCTCGCCTGGCTGGAGAAGCAGAACCGCAAGCTTGACAAGAAGATAAACGATCTGAAGAAGGACAAGGATGAGCTTCGGGACGAGATTGACGATCTGAAACGTCAGCGTAAAAAGCTGGAGAAGGAACGCGACAGGTACAAAAAGGCGTTAGAAGATGACGATTGAACCAGGCTGATAAGTTTGTAAGGCGAACACCCTACGCCTATCCAAAAACGCTTGCATTTGTCCGCACAGGTGATATACTGTTGTGTTGATTATGGAACGAATTCGGACAACCGGCCTGGCGACCTTCGGACTGCTCTTTGTGAGCATGCTCAAGACGCTGCGCGCCGTGAACTGGCCTCTACCTAAGGCCTAGTTAGTCCACCGCCATACCCGGCGCTCCTGCCGGTAAGTGGCTCAAGACTCCCCAATAGATAACCCCTCGGTAATCAGCCGAGAGAATTCGGAGTATCCCATGAAACGAAAGAACATTCGAAATGTAGCCATCATCGCCCACGTGGACCACGGTAAGACCACGTTGGTTGACCAGTTGCTTCGCCAGAGCGGCCAATTCCGCCAGGGCGAACTGACCGGGGATTGCATCCTCGATTCCGACCCGCTCGAACGCGAACGCGGAATTACCATCCTCTCGAAAAACTGCGCGATTAACTACACCGACAGGACCGGCTCGGATTATCACATCAACATAATCGACACGCCCGGGCATGCGGATTTTTCCGGCGAGGTCGAGCGCGTGCTGAAGATGGCTGACGGCGTGTTGCTGCTGGTCGATGCCTTCGAGGGCGTCATGCCCCAGACCCGATATGTCCTGTCCAAGGCCCTGGAGGCCGGCCTTGCGCCGCTGGTGGTCATCAACAAGATGGACCGCCCGGACGCCCGCCCTCACAAGGTTCACGAAGAGGTTTTCGACCTGCTCGTCGAACTGGGCGCGGACGACCATGCCCTGGAATTGCCCGTTATCTACGCTTCTGCCAAGAATGGCTGGGCGTCGACCGACGAAGACGCCGCCATAAAAGGCGCCGCGGCTCGACTGAGCTCGCCGAAGTCCGGCGATGTCCACGATCTCTTCGACGCGATTATCACCCACGTTCCCGTTCCTGATCTTGATGCCGACGCGCCCCTGCAGGCGCTGATTACAACGCTCGACTACAACGATTACGTCGGGCGTATCGGAATCGGGCGGGTCTTCGCCGGAGCGTTGGTCTCCGGCAGCGACATAGCCGTCATAGACAACGACGGGAAACAGACCGTCGGGCGAATCGGACAACTGTTCCGCTTCCAAGGCCTGGGGCGCGTCGAGGTTGGCCGGATCGACGTCGGCGACCTCTTCGCGGTCGTCGGACTGGAGCAGGTCGATATCGGCAATACCCTCGCCGACCCGGAATCCCCAGCCGCCTTACCAAGCCTTACCATCGACGAGCCGACGCTGCGAATGACGTTTCGCTTCAACGATTCGCCCTTCTCGGGGCGCGAAGGCCGATACGTTACAGGCCGGCAGATACGCGAACGGCTCGATAAGGAACTTCAGTCCAATGTCGCTCTTCGTGTCGAAGACAATGCCGACTCGTTCATTGTCTGGGGCAGGGGGCTGCTGCACCTTGGCATCCTGTTGGAGAACATGCGCCGCGAGGGTTACGAATTGGCCGTCGGTAAGCCCGAAGTAGTCTATCACACCGACGATCACGGTAAGCGGCTTGAACCGATTGAGACTCTGGTGATAGACGTGCCAAACGAATCCGTCGGACCTGTCATGCAACTTCTCGGCGACCGTCGGGCGGAAATGTTCCACATGGCCACCATCGGGAACCGAACGCAACTGGAGTTCACCGTTCCGGCGCGCGGGTTAATAGGCCTGCGAAGCAAGGCGATGACAGCAACGGCAGGCGAGGCGATTATGCACCATCGCTTCAACGCGTATGGGCCTTATCGTGGCGATATCCCAGGCCGGGTCAACGGCGTTATGATCGCCACGGAAGCGGGCCAGGTAACTGCCTACGCTCTGGACCAACTTGCCGGCAGGGGGATAATGTTCGTCGAGCCGGGCGAGAAGGTTTATGAAGGGCAGATCATCGGCGAACACTGCAAAATGAACGATATTCCCGTCAACGTCGCGCGGCGAAAGAACCTCACGAACGTCCGTTCATCGACGAAGGATGCGTCCGTTACGCTCAAGGCCCCACGTCAAATCACGCTGGAAAACGCTTTGGAGTACATCGACCTTGACGAACTGGTCGAAATAACCCCCGACAGCATCCGCCTGCGAAAAACGCATCTAAAAGAAAACGACCGCAAGCGAGTCTCCCGACGTGCCGTCGCCATGACGTAATGTCCGAAGCCGAATACGGGGACGGGCCTTGACAGAATCTCTCGTGCCCTATACTCGCCCAAGCACGTCAGGTTCTCATGCAGGACATGCTCGAGCGATGCAAAGTCAAAACTGCCGTACCTGTACAGGGCCTGATTCCACGTCAGAAGCAGCACACCGAGTGCGTCAGCCATGTCTGCCGGGGCACCCCAAAAGTGGTCGACCAGAAACGTTGCGACCTTATACATCGCGTCGCGTCTTTCGTGGCTCCGAAATGCTTGGGAGCCACATCGCACTTCGGCCGGATCAATTGCGTACTCTGTCATAAGTGATCCTGCTGCACTGCCTCAAGCCATTCTGGAAACATAAGGAGGTTGCCGATGTTTCCTCATGTTTCCTGTCTCTACTTTTCGAATTGCGTAAGGCGGACGTCGCTGCCCGGTAGGTGGGCGACCAATTCAAGTTTTCCGCCCAATGCCTCGACGATTCGCTGGAGCGTGCTGATCTGCATGTCGTTGCGGGACTCCAGTTTCGACAGGCTTGGCTGCTTGATTTTCAGGGATTCAGCCAACTCGTCCTGTGTCAGGCCTGCTTCCTTGCGAATTTCCGCGAGGAGCATCTCGGCCATCATTTCCTTTGCACGTGTCTTGGCGTGTGCAAGTTGCTGCGGCTTCATTTTCGCTTCAAGTTCTCTAAAGTTACGTGCCATCAGATTAAACCCTCATCTTCGACCAGCGTGTTCCACCACTGGTCAAACTCATCCGTGAATTCCACTTCCCACATATCAACAATATAGCCTATCGGCTATACTTGTCAAGTACTTAAAACCGGGTGCCGTATAGGGGGTTGCGTGATGGGTGTGGTTCGCGTAGAATCCCCGGCGAATTATACGCGGGCGTAGCTCAAGGGCAGAGCATCGGCCTTCCAAGCCGACTATGTGGGTTCGATTCCCATCGCCCGCTGTGTTTCGTAGTCGGTATTCGGTAGTCAGTCGCCGGGGAAAGAAGAAAAAGAAGACAGATTGCTTTGGTGTCGCGGGATACTCCGGGGGCGGGCTTGCCACGGCGTAGCCTCAGCGAAGCCGGAAAAAAGTTTAACCAGTTATAAAAAAATAGTTTGACACAGCCCGATGATTTTGTAGTATATTTGACAATTCGCCCAAGGACGACAGTTGGGGTGTGTCTGTAAAGAGGTACGGTGGAGCGTTCTGTGTTTGAGTTTTCGGGTTTTTCGCGCGGTCCGTAGGACTCTATGAGTGCTGCTGTAGCTCAGTGGTAGAGCGCGTCCTTGGTAAGGACGAGGTCAAGGGTTCGAGCCCCTTCAGCAGCTGATGCTAAAAAGTCGGTGTCGCAAGGCCCCGGTGATACAAGAGAATAAAGAAACGATTTCAGAACTGATTGCAAGTAGGAGTATGGAATAATGGCTAAGGAAGTATTCAAACGAACCAAGCCGCATGTGAACGTCGGAACGATCGGACACGTTGACCACGGTAAGACTACGCTGACTGCGGCGATTACGATGGTGCTGGAGAAGCAGGGTCTGGCGAAGTACAAGAGTTACGACGAAATCGCCAAGGCGTCCGAATCCCAGGGCCGGCGCGACGCGACGAAGATTCTGACTATCTCGACGGCGCACGTGGAGTACGAGTCGGCCAATCGCCACTATGCCCACGTGGACTGCCCCGGACACGCCGACTACGTGAAGAACATGATCACCGGAGCCGCCCAGATGGACGGCGCGATCCTGGTGGTTTCAGCGGCTGACGGCCCGATGCCTCAGACCCGCGAGCACGTTTTGCTGGCGAGGCAGGTCAATGTTCCGGCGTTGGTGGTATTCCTTAACAAGGCCGACATGGTTGACGATCCCGAACTGATCGAACTGGTTGAGATGGAAGTCCGCGACTTGCTGAGCAAGTACGATTTCCCCGGCGACGATATTCCGGTTATTGTTGGTTCGGCTACCGCCGCACTGGCGAACCCGGAAGACCCCGCTGCCGCCAAGCCCATCCAGGACCTTATCGAAGCATTGGATACAGCCATTCCCGAACCGGCCCGCGAGGTCGATAAGCCCTTCCTTATGCCTGTCGAGGACGTATTCTCGATTAAGGGCAGAGGCACGGTCGGGACCGGGCGAATCGAGCAGGGCAGGGTCCATATCGGCGACAAGATCGAGATCGTCGGGCTGGGCGATACACGCACTACGACGGTTACCGGCGTTGAAATGTTCAACAAGACTATGGAAGAAGGCGAAGCCGGCGACAACGTCGGATGCCTGCTTCGTGGTATCGAGAAGGACGACCTGGAACGTGGTCAGGTACTGGCTGCCCCGAGTTCGATTACGCCGCATCACAAGTTCGAGGCGGAGGTGTACGTCCTGACGAAAGAGGAAGGCGGACGCCACAGCCCGTTCTTCAACGGTTATCGCCCGCAGTTCTATTTCCGTACGACGGACGTTACTGGAACGATTAATCTGCTCGGCGGCGCGGAAATGTGCATGCCCGGCGATAACATTACCATAACCGTGGAACTGCTGAACACCAAGATCGCAATGCAGGAGCAGTTGCGGTTCGCTATTCGCGAAGGCGGAAGGACCGTCGGCGCCGGTGTTGTTACGAAGATTCTGGAGTAAGACTAATGGCCAAATCGAAGGCCAGGGAATACGTCTGGTTGCAGTGTACCGAATGTAAGGCGCTGAATTACCGCACGGAAGTGCGTGTGTCCGGCGGTACGCCCAAACTATCCCTGAAAAAATTCTGCCGTGTGGAGCGAAAGCATACCGAACATAAACTTAAGCGTAAGTAACGGTATCAGCCCTGTCGGGCGTACGAGAACCTTTTTCGAGATCTCCCTGCGGTTTGCTTCAATTGAATTGCCGATGCAAAGCAAATATTTTCGGGAAGCCTACGGCAGTAGCTCAATTGGCAGAGCAGCGGTTTCCAAAACCGCAGGTTGGGGGTTCAAATCCCTCCTGCCGTGGTAAATGCAGGTAAAGAAAGGTCTGTGAGACTTAATATGACGTCGAGTATCTACAAACGGGGACAGGGTAAATACACCCGGTCAACCACTTTTGTGGTCGGGGCGGTTATCGGCGTACTTGTGGGGCATTACGTTTGGAAGCGTCTAAACGGTTCGGATTTAGGTTATTGGACGACTTCGTCCGTGTCTGTGGGCCTGTACATGGTGTACGGTATCCCACTGGTGATCTTTGCCGGTATCGTAGCGGTGATGTACATGGTGGTGAATCGTCCACGAAGCGCGGATTTTATGATTGCCACCGAAGGTGAAATGAAAAAGGTCTCCTGGTCGAGTCGACGGGAAATTGTCGGTGGAACCAAAGTTGTTATCACTACGACCTTTATTCTGGCGATGATGCTGTGGATAGTTGACATGGCGTTCGGTATGTTGTTCACTTGGATCGGTGTTTTGCAAGTGGGGTCCGGTGGCTGATGAGTATCCCGGCAGGTGCGACTTTTATGGAAAAGCAGTGGTACGTTTTGAGAGTTGCTTCCAATAAGGAAGAGCAGGTCCGTCAGGCACTCGAGCGGAAAGTGAAAGTCGAGGGTCTGGAAGACAAGATAGGAAGGGTTCTGGTCCCGATGGACCGGCGTCTCAGGCCTCCGGTAAAAGGTAAAAAGGGCGAGAAGAAATACGTCGAACGAAAACTCTACCCCGGATACGTCTTCATCGAAATGGCGTTGGAAGAAAACGGGACTATGGGCGAAGACGCATGGTTTCTGATTAAAGACACAATGGGCGTGGGCGATTTCATCGGTTCGGCGAACAAGCCCGCGGCAATGAGCGATGCCGACGCCGACAAGATGCTCATGCAGGTCGAGCGTCCGGAAGAAGGCTCGACCATGGCGGTCGAGTTCGCCAAGGGCGAGACGGTCAAGATTAAGGAAGGTGCGTTCGAGAACTTCGAAGGCATCGTGGAGGAAGTCCTTGCCGACAAGGGCTTGATCCGGGTGATTGTAACGATTTTCGGGCGGGCGACGCCCGTGGAACTGGAATACTGGCAGGTAGAGAAAGAGTAGGTGGCACAGGTTTGTAACCTGTGAAGCGAGCCTTGTGCCTGATATTGAACAGCACAGGTTGAAAACCTGTGCCACCAAACGAGCAGAATTATGGCTAAAGAAATAGCGGCAAAGATCAAGTTACAGGCTTCCGGCGGACAGGCTACCCCTGCGCCTCCGATTGGACCGGCGCTGGGTCAGCACAACGTCAACATCGGGCAATTCGTCTCGCAGTTCAACGAGCGGACGAAGGAATACAACGGTACGACGATTCCGGTTGAGATAACCGTCTATGCCGACAAGAGTTTCACGTTTATCACAAAAAGCCCACCGGCGGCGGTGCTTCTGAAGCAGTCTGCCGGTCTGGTAAAGGGTTCCGGCGTTCCGAACAAGGAAAAGGTCGGAAAAGTTACAGCCGAACAGGTCCGCCAGATAGCCGAGACCAAAAAGGAAGACCTGAACGCAAACGATATCGAAGCGGCCTGCCGCATCATCGAAGGTACAGCCCGAAGCATGGGCGTCGAAGTAGAAAAATAACAATTGCGGATTGCGGATTTCCGCACGGAATAATTCGGTGTTGTTCAATCCACAATCCGCAATAGATTGGGCCTGACCACGGGCCTGCCTGCCGGTTGGTAGGCGTCAATAACAGTGGGACCTTACAAAAGGGATAGTTTTATGGGTAAGAAACAAGGTAAGCGTTACAGGTCAGATTACGAAAAGGTTCCTTCTGGTCCGGTTTCTGTGGGAGAGGCTGTCGTCCTGTTGAAACAGTTCGACAGCACGAAGTTCGACCAGACGGTCGAGTTGGTGATCTGGCTTGGTGTTGACCCGAAACAGGCGGACCAGGCAATTCGCGGCGCTACGTCGCTACCTAACGGAATCGGAAAGACGAGGAAGGTTATCGCCTTCTGCGCCGACGACGATGTTCAGACCGCCCTTGACGCCGGAGCAGTCGAAGCCGGCGGAGACGACCTGGTCGCAAAGGTTCAGAAGGGGTGGATGGATTTCGATGTGGCGATTTCCACCGGTGCGATGATGCGAAGCGTCTCTCGCCTGGGTCGCGTCCTCGGCCCCGTCGGGAAGATGCCCTCGCCCAAAGCCGGTACGGTCGTCGATGACGTAGCCGCTGCGGTGAAGGAATACGCTGCCGGTAAGATAAAATTCCGCAACGACGACGGCGGAAATATTCATGTCCCGGTCGGTAAAGTCAGTTTTGAGGTGGAGAAACTGACCGAGAATATCGAGGCGTTTCTCGCACAGATAAAGGCGATGAAACCCGCCTCCAGCAAAGGAACTTATATCAAAAGGACCTGCTTGTCGGCGACGATGAGCCCGTCCGTTGAGGTGAACGTATAACGCAGGTGCCACTATGAGCAAACCCATAAAAACACTGTTGCGTAAGGATCTAATCGGGCGTCTTGAAGGCGTCGAATCATTGGCTGTGCTTAGCCTGACGGGCGTCGGCGGAAAGGATACGAATCGCCTTCGCCGGCAACTTCGGGCTGGGGGCGTCAGTGTCTCCGTGGTGAAGAACTCGGTGGCGAAGTATGCGCTGGAGCATATCGGTCTTTCACAGGCCGGTGATCTGCTCGACGGCCCGTGCGCGTTGGCATGGGGCGGCGAGGGGGTCGTTACCGTAGTGCGAACACTGCTGGAAGAGGCAAAAGAAATCCCCGCCATCAGCGTCAAAGGCGCGCTGCTGGAGGGCGAGGTCTTCGGCTCCGACCGGATCGAAGAATTAAGCAGGTATCCCACGCGCGAAGAGGCAATAGCGACGGTTGTGATGCTGGCGAAATCCGCCGGTTCGAGACTCGCCGGTTGCCTTATCGGGCCTGGAGGAAGACTCGCAGGTGCAATAAAAAGCATCGAAAAGCAAGATGAAAATTAATAGTCGTCGTATCGACGACTGCTAAACAATGACAGGAACTAAAACAAAAACAAAAACAGTACCGGTTGCGGATTGGGCCCGATTCGTCGGGATTAAATGACGTCGCGTTGACTTCACCTATCAGGCCGGTCGGAAGGAGTAGTAAAGAAATGACAGATGAACAGACAGCAACCGAAAGCGTCGAAAGCACCGAAAGCACCGAAAGCACCGAGAGCAGGGAATTTGACGCTGCCATCAAGGAATTGGGCGATAAGATTGCGCAATTGACGCTGAAGCAGGCAGTGGAACTTGGTGATTACCTCAAGGACGAGCATGGGATCGAGCCTGCTGCCGGAGCAGCGGTAGTAGCCGCCGCGCCTGGAGCCGCCGCCGAAGAAGAAGAGGAAAAAACCTCCTTCGACGTGATGCTCAAGGACATTGGCGACAAAAAGATTCAGGTCATCAAAGCCGTTCGCGCCATGACCAGCCTGGGTCTCAAAGAGGCCAAGGAACTGGTCGAAAGCGCTCCTAAAGCGGTCAAGGAAGGCGTACCCAAGGAAGAGGCAGAAGAAGCCGTCAAACATCTTACCGAAGCCGGCGCTACCGCGACAATAGAATAGTGGTCCGTAACAGACGATTTTCCGGGTGGGTGGCACGGTCAAGTCGAAGACTTGGCCATGGTCGGCGATGACACGGGCAAACTTTGCTTGACCGTGCCACCCGCTATGGAAACTGCGAGTATTAATCGAGGGCATAACATTATGCTGCGAATGGATAAAACACTGGATTTCTCCAAGGTCGGTGATGCAATCGACCCGCCGGGACTGGTACAGATTCAGACCGCCAGTTATGACCGTTTCCTTCAGACCGACGTGAATCCGCAAAAGCGCAAAGACCAGGGTCTTGAAGCGCTTCTGCGCGAAATATTTCCCATCGTCAGTTACGACGGAAAGGCCAGCCTCGATTACGTTCACTACGAATTGGGCGAACCGAGATATACGCCCGAAGAGTGCCGACAGTTGCGACTGAGCTATGGCCGACCCTTCCGCCTTCGCTGCCGGCTTAAGCACAAGGACATCAAAGGCGTTCTTGAAGAATCGATCTACATGGGCGACATGCCCATAATGATCGGCGGCGGCGAGTTCATCATTAACGGGGCGGAGCGAGTTATCGTTTCGCAGTTGCACCGTTCGCCGGGCGTCGATTTCACCGTCGAGTTCGCCGAATCCGACCGCCCGCTGCACGGGGCAAGGATCATCCCCGAACGCGGTTCCTGGATCGAGATGGGCGTTACGAAAAAGGAAGTCCTCGCCATTCGCATCGACCAGTCCAGCAAATTCCCGATTACGACTTTCCTCCGCGCGATGAACGAGGACTACGGTACGACCGAAGCCATACTTCGTCTGTTCTACGAGACCGGAAAAATCTCGCCCGCCGACGCCAGGGAGCATATGTACGCCGTCGAACCGATCGTCAACCCCAAAGACGGTGAGATACTCGTCGAAGCGGGACATCAGTTTGGCGACGTCGCTACCACAATACAGACCGCCTGCACCAAAAAGATCGAGGTCATCAACAAGCCGTCCGATGAACTGCTCCTGAACACGCTTATTGAGGACCAGGCCGATTCGCACGAGAAGGCGCTTTTGATGATTTATGCCCGTCTTCGTCCGGGCAACCCGCCCCAACTGGAGCGGGCAAAGACGCTCTTCAAGGAAAAATTCTACGACGAAAACCGTTATCGCCTGGGAAAAGTCGGGCGATTCCGCCTGAGCCGGAAATTCCAGAAAGACGGTTCGTCCGCCAAGTCGGTCCCCGTCGAGGCGACCATGACGCTCGAACCGGCCGATATGGTCAATATAATCGGGTACATCCTGTATCTTCGTTCCGGCGAAGGCGTTATTGACGACATCGACCACCTCGGAAACCGTCGTCTGCGAACAATCGACGAATTGGCCGGTGATGAAATCCGCAAAGGTTTCCTCAAACTCCGTCGAACTGTTCAGGAGCGGGTAAGCCTCAAAGAACCGGAAGAACTGAAAAAAATTACCGAACTGGTCAACTCCAAAAGCGTTTCGGCCAGTATCGATTATTTCTTCGGACGCAGCGAACTTTCGCAGGTGGTCGATCAGACCAATCCGCTCAGCCAGTTGACGCACGAGCGTCGTCTCAGCGCGTTGGGACCGGGCGGCCTGAACCGCAAGCGAGCGGGCTTTGAGGTCCGCGACGTTCACCTGAGCCACTACGGACGAATCTGCCCCATCGAGACGCCCGAAGGTAACAACATCGGACTGATCTCGTCATTAAGCCTGTTCGCAGCGGTAGATGAGTTCGGATTCCTGATTACTCCTTACCAGCAGGTACGCAACAGGTGTCTGACCGATGACATTAAATGGCTTCGCGCCGACGAGGAGTCCGAAGCGATTCTGGCCCCGCCGGACGTGCTCAAAGACGACGAGGCGTCGGATAGTTCCAAGCCGACGCCGGCTTCCGGACGGTCGGGGAGAAAAATTCCCGATCACGCCGTCCTGGTCCGCGCCAAAAGCGACGTTACCCTGGTCCCCGGCGAAGATGTGGAATATCTCGATGTCTCACCGAAGCAGACGGTGGGAGTATCGGCTGCGCTGATACCGTTCCTGGAGCACGACGATGCCAACCGTGCCCTGATGGGTTCGAACATGCAGCGACAGGCGGTTCCGTTGATAAGGACCGAGGCCCCGATTATCTCGACCGGTCTGGAGAAAGTTGTTGCCGCCGATTCCGGTATGGTGGTCCGTGCCCAAAAGGCCGGTACCGTTACATACGCAGATGCCAAGAGGATCGTCATTGACAATGTCGATGAGTACGAATTACGTAAATTCTCCCGACTCAACGAGCGAACCTGTCTCAACCAGAAACCTATCGTCAAGATTGGTCAGCGTGTCCGCAAAAACGAGATAATCGCCGACGGACCGGCCTGCAGCAACGGCGAACTGGCACTGGGCAAGAACATACTCGTAGCCTTCGTTCCGTTCGACGGATACAACTTCGAGGACGCCATCCTTATCTCTCAGAAACTCGTCAAGGAAGACGTATTCACTTCTATTCACATCGAAGAGTACGACGTCGAGGTGCGAGAGACGAAACTTGGCAAGGAAGAGTTCACCCGCGACATCCCCAACGTTTCCGAAAGGGCGCTGCGAAATCTCGACGCCAACGGGATCGTCAGTCTCGGTACACGCGTCAAGCCGGGCGATATTCTTGTCGGGAAGGTCGCGCCGAAGTCCAAGAGCGAACTGACGCCCGAAGAGAAGTTGCTTCACGCTATTTTCGGCAGGGCCGGCGAAGACGTCAAAAACGATTCGCTGGAACTTCCAGCCGGCGAAGAAGGCGTGGTTATCGCAGCCAAGCGGTTCAGTCGGCGAGTCCAGATGTCCGACGAGCGAAAAAAGGCGCTGACCAAGGAAATGAAGGCCTACAGCGCCCAGATGGACGAAAAGGCCATTGTGGTCTTCCGCCAGATGTGCGACGAGATTAACGAAGTCATCGGCTCGCAGATGGTCGATCCGTCCACACGCCAGAAGGTAGGCGCCAGCGATATATCAGCCGTTATTCTCGAACAGATCGAAGGTTTCAAGAGCAGGTGGATTAAGGGTAAAGCCGCCGATCGCGAGCGTGGCGAGACCATCTACAAACGGTACTGGCCTACGCTTGAGAAGATCGAGAGCGAAAAGCAGCGGAAACTCGCCCATATGAAGCGCGGCGACGAATTACCGTCGGGCGTGCTGGAAATGGCAAAGGTCTATGTCGTTACCAAGCGGAAACTCTCTGTCGGCGACAAGATGGCGGGGCGCCACGGTAACAAGGGCGTTATCGCTCGAATCATGCCCGAAGAAGACATGCCGTTCCTGTCTGATGGTACTCCCGTGGAAATATGCCTGAATCCCCTCGGCGTCCCGTCCCGAATGAACGTCGGGCAAATCCTCGAGACGCACCTCGGTTGGGCCGCTGCGGTGCTTGGGTTCCAGGCCGTTACTCCCGTTTTCGACGGCGCGACTGAAGCCGAGATTACCCAGGCCATTGAACAGGCCAACGAGCACGTCCGCACCCGGCAAAATGATACCGAAGCCATTCAGTCCGCCGGCGCGACCGGCGAACTTCTGGCGGAAATGCCGACTGATGGAAAGACGATCATCTATGACGGGCGGACGGGCGAACCGTTCGAGCAGAAAGTTACCGTCGGGTATATGTATGTCAATAAACTTCACCACCTGGTGGACGACAAGATTCACGCTCGTTCGACCGGCCCTTACTCGCTGATTACCCAGCAACCGCTGGGCGGAAAAGCGCGGACCGGCGGACAGCGATTCGGAGAGATGGAAGTCTGGGCATTGGAGAGTTACGGAGCGTCTTACATGCTCCAGGAAATGCTTACCGTCAAGAGCGACGACGTGGAAGGACGAACCAAAATTTACGAATCAATGGTCAAGGGCGTCAATACACTCGAAGCCGGTACGCCGGTGTCGTTCGACGTTCTGTGTAGCGAATTGCGAGGTCTGGGCCTGAACATCCAACTGGAAAAGAAGAGCCTCATTTGAGGAGCTGATAATCATGGTCAACAGCGTATACGACAGGGTTAACGATTACGGTTCGGTGAAGGTTTCGCTGGCGTCGGCCAACGACATCCGTAGCTGGTCGTTCGGAGAAGTCAAGAAACCCGAGACGATTAATTACCGTACGTACCGCCCAGAGCGAGATGGGTTGTTCTGCGAGCGTATCTTCGGACCCGAACGCGATTGGGAGTGTGCCTGCGGTAAATACAAGGGCACCAAGCACAAGGGAATTATCTGCGACCGTTGCGGCGTGAAGGTAACGCACTCGCGCGTCCGGCGAAAGCGGATGGGGCACATCAACCTTGCCGCCCCAATCGTCCATATCTGGTATTTCAAGGCCCTTCCGAGCCGGTTGGCGACGCTGCTGGGTGTCAAGACGTCCGATCTTGAGAAGATTATTCTTTTCCAGGAGTACATTGTCGTCCGCCCCGGCGAAACAGCGCTGAAATTACAACAGGTTCTTACCGAGGAAGAATACAAGGTCGCTCGCGAACAATACGGTAAAGAGTTCGAGGCGATGATGGGTGCTGAAGCCGTCAGGGTACTGCTGGAGAAAATGGACCTGGACGAACTGGTAGGAGAAATCCGCGATGCTCTCGACAAGACCGGTTCCAAGCAGAAGACCAAAGACCTGACCAAGCGGTTGAGACTTGTCGAAGCCATTCGCGGTAGCGGCGGGAAACCCGAATGGATGGTTATGGACGTGATCCCCGTCATCCCGCCGGACCTTCGACCGCTGGTGCTTCTGGAAAGCGGAAATTTCGCAACCTCCGACCTGAACGACCTGTACCGTCGGGTCATTAACCGCAACAACCGTCTGAAAAAACTGATCGACCTGAACGCCCCTGAGGTGATTATCCGAAATGAAAAACGGATGCTTCAGCAGGCGGTCGATGCCCTGCTGGACAACGGACGATGCCGACGAGCGGTGCTCGGTTCATCGGCCAGGCCGCTGAAAAGCCTTACCGATATGATTAAGGGAAAGCAGGGTCGGTTCCGCGAAAACCTACTGGGAAAGCGGGTGGATTACTCCGCACGGTCGGTGATTGTCGTCGGTCCGGAACTGAAACTGCACCAGTGCGGTTTGCCCAAAAAGATCGCTCTGGAACTGTTCCAGCCTTTCATTATCCGCAAACTCCGCCAGCGAGGTCTGGCCGACACGATTAAATCGGCCAAAAAGATGATTGAGCGGAAAGACAAGGAAATCTGGGACATTCTCGAAGAGGCCATATACCAGCATCCGGTTCTCCTGAACCGTGCCCCGACGCTTCACCGAATGGGTATCCAGGCGTTCGAACCGGTACTGGTCGAAGGTAACGCCATCAAGATTCATCCGCTGGTCTGCAAAGGTTTCAATGCCGACTTCGACGGCGACCAGATGGCGGTTCACCTTCCTCTGTCAATCGAAGCGCAGACAGAAGCGCACGTGCTGATGCTCGCGACAAACAATATTTTCAGCCCCGCCAACGGCATGCCAATTATGTCACCCAGTCAGGACATGGTGCTGGGCATCTATTACCTCACAGCCGGTCAGGGTAACACTTACGCGGACGATCGACTTCAAAACAGCGAGTTCGACGGGCGTAAACTGCCAATTTTCGCCAATCCGTACGAGGCGATGATGGCTCGCGATCTCGGTCTTATTGGTATGCACGCGCCGATTATGGTGCGAATGTCGACGAGCATAAACGTCATTGAGGACGACCGTAAATATACCAGTGAAAATGGGAAGGTTATCACTACCGTCGGACGGTGCATCTTCAACGACGTTCTTCCCGAAGAGATGCCTTTTTACAACTATCCACTTGGCGGACGTGGTTCAGGAAGGGTTATCAGCGATTGTTACGCTCTGACCGGACGGGCCGCCACGCTGAACCTGCTGGACGGCATCAAGAAACTTGGTTTCCATTGGGCGACACTTGCCGGCTTGAGTTTCGGCGTTACCGACCTTCGGATACCCGATGCCAAGACGCAGATTCTCGACGACGCACAGAAACGCGTGGACCGTATTAAGCACGACTTCGACTCCAACGCTATTACCGAGGGCGAGCGTTATAACCAGACGATCGACGTGTGGATTCACGCCCGCGAAGAAGTTACAAAGGCGCTGATGGATGCTTTGCGTGATGACAGGCGCGAAGACGACGCCAAGTATCTCAATCCGGTCTGGCTGATGAGCGATTCGGGTGCTCGTGGAAATATTGACCAGATCCGCCAGTTGGCTGGTATGCGAGGACTGATGTCCAAACCGTCCGGTGAGATTATCGAAGCGCCCATTAAGGCCAATTTCCGCGAAGGTCTGACGGTGCTGGAGTATTTCGGTTCGACTCACGGTGCTCGTAAGGGTCTGGCTGACACCGCACTGAAAACCGCCGACTCGGGATACCTGACGCGAAAACTTGCCGACGTCGCGCAAAACGTGATCGTTACAAAACTGGACTGCGGTACGCTCAAGGGCATTACCAAGAGCGCCATATACAAGGGCGAGCAGATAGATGTTCCGTTGCGGGAATTAATCATAGGCCGCGTCGCCAGAGAGAATATCGTCAATCCCATTACCGACGAGGTGATCGTCAAAGAAAGCGATATTATCATCAAGGAAGTCGCGGACAAGATTGAGGAACTAGGCCTGGAGACGATTCGCGTTCGCAGCCCGTTGACGTGCGACTCGCCGCTGGGTATTTGCGCCAAGTGCTACGGCCTGGACTTATCGAGCGGACAATTGGTCGAGGAAGGTTTGACGGTCGGAATTGTCGCGGCACAGTCCATCGGCGAACCAGGAACGCAGTTGACCATGCGGACGTTCCATACCGGCGGAGTAGCAACAAGAGATGTGCTTGTATCGGATTTACGTTGCAGTTCCGCTGGAACACTGAAGTACCGCGAATTGAAGTTCGCTCCGGCCAAGGTCGCCAAAGGCAAGGCATGGATTGCACTGAATCGTAACGGTGAAATTGCCGTTCTTGACGCCAAGGGACGGGAAATCGAAAAATTCAAAGTTCCCTACGGTGCGCTGATACTGGCAGCAGACGGCGCTAATGTGAAGCCGTCCCAGCGTCTGGTTAAGTGGGACCCGCACCGCGTCCCAATTCTTGCCGAAGTTGCTGGTATCGTTCGATTCCAGGACATCGAGGAAGGTGAAACCGTCAGGGCGGAATCCGAAAAGGGAAAACCCGGTACACGATTCGTCGTTATCGAGCACAAGGGCGAGAAACACCCGCGAGTCGTCATCGAGGACAAGAGCGGAAAAATTCTCGACTTCCATTACCTGCCATCCAAAGCGCGAATTGAGGTCAAAGAAGAGCAAACCGTCAAGCCAGGCGACCTGCTGGCGCGTCAGCCACGCGAAATGTCAGGTACGCAGGATATTACCGGCGGTCTGCCACGTATTACAGAACTGTTCGAGGCCCGAAAGCCCAAGGAACCTGCCTCGATGGCGGAAATCTCCGGGCGAGTCGAACTATCGACGGATAAACGCCGAGGAAAGATGACCATTATCGTCCACTCGGAATCGGGTATGGAGCGGGAACATCACGTCGGGCACGACCAGCACCTGCTGGTGCACACCGGCGATGATGTCGAAGCCGGCGACAGACTGACCGAAGGGCCGCTGGTACCGCACGACATCCTCGATATTCGAGGCGAGGAAGAACTTCAGCGTTACCTGCTGGAAGAGGTGCAGAACGTCTATCGCAGTCAGGGGCAGAACATCAACGACAAGCACGTTGAGGTCATCGTTTCGCAGATGTTGCGAAAAGTCGTGGTCGAGGCCGTCGGTGACAGCAAACTGCTCCCCGGAGAAATGGTCGATAAATTCAAATTCCGCGCCGAGAACGAAAGAATGGCGAAATCCCTGAAAATTGTCTCACCCGGCGATACGGGATTCGTCGTCGGCGAGGTCGCTACGCGACAGAAGATCGAACAGGCCAATGCCGAAGCGAAAGCCACCGGCGGGGACATTGCCAAAACACGCAAGACCAAACCGGCAATGGCGAAAAGTCTTCTGTTGGGTATAACCAAAGCGGCATTGCAGTCCGACAGTTTCCTCTCGGCTGCGAGTTTCCAGGAATCCACAAAGGTCTTTACCGAAGCGTCCCTTGCAGGAAAGGTGGACAATCTCATCGGTTTAAAGGAGAATGTAATTCTCGGACACCTGCTACCGGCGGGAACGACTTTCAAACCGTATCTGGAAATGAAAATAAAACGGGCCGTTGCGGAACTTCCCGAAATGTTTGCCGAAGAGGCCACGACGGAACTTACAGAAGCGCAGATTCAACAGGCAGTCCAACGAGCACTTACAGGACAGGAATAACGAGGTACAAAGATGCCGACAATTAATCAACTGGTTCGCAGGCCGAGGCGTAAGCCATCGACCAAGAAGAAAAACGTAGCACTGGAGCAATGCCCGCAGAAGCGAGGCGTGTGCGTATTGGTCAAGACCATGACGCCCAAAAAGCCTAACTCCGCCCTTCGGAAGGTTGCGCGTGTCCGGCTTAGCAACGGTAAAGAGATAACCGCCTATATTCCGGGCGTCGATCACAACCTCCAGGAACACAGTATCGTCCTGGTGCGTGGCGGGCGAGTCAGGGACTTACCCGGTGTAAGGTATCATATTGTTCGTGGCGCGCTGGATACGTCCGGCGTTGAAGGCCGACGTCAGGGGCGAAGCCTCTACGGTGCAAAGAGAGGTAAATAACAATGGCGTATAAGAAATGGACAGCATCAGCGGCACAATTGGCGCCCGACCCGCGTTATAAAAGCAAACTGGTCAGCAAATTCGTCAATTGCATGATGTTGGCCGGTAAGAAGAGCACCGCGCTGCGGATATTCTACGACGCGATGGACACCATCTCCGAGAAGATCAAAGACGCCGAAGCGATTGAAGTTTTCGAGCAGGCAATCGACAACTTGAAACCAATGCTGGAAGTTCGTTCCAAGCGCATCGGAGGCGCAAACTACCAGGTCCCCATGCAGGTCAACGCCAAGCGACGACTTTCGCTTGCGATACGATGGTTGCTCCAGGCGGTTCGCGCCGGTAAAGGGTCGCCGACATCGCAACGACTGGCGTCGGAACTAATGGCGGCATACAAGAAGGAAGGATCGGCCATTACCACGCGGGAAAATGTTCACCGCATGGCCGACGCGAACAAAGCCTTCGCACACTTCGCACGATAAAATCTCGACATAAACAGCGGAGACCGCAGAGAAACCACTGCGGTCTTTGCTTATAAGTGGATCCTGATATGGCAAAGAAACTGCAACAAGTTCGCAATATAGGCGTAACTGCGCACATCGACGCGGGAAAAACCACCGTTACGGAGCGGATTCTGTACTTCGCCGGAAAAAGTTACAAGATCGGCGAAGTCCACGACGGTACCGCGGTGATGGATTACCTCGCCGAAGAACAGGCCCGTGGTATCACCATCACGTCGGCAGCGACAACCCTTTCATGGAAAGACCATACGCTCAATCTGATCGACACGCCCGGACACGTCGATTTCACCGTCGAGGTGGAACGCTCGTTGCGGGTTCTCGACGGAGCCGTTGCAATCTTCTGTGCCGTCGGCGGCGTAGAAGCCCAGAGTGAAACCGTCTGGAACCAGGCCCAGCGTTACAACGTACCGAGAATCTGCTTCATTAACAAGATGGACCGCCCCGGCGCGGATTTCGAAACCGTCGTACATGAGATTCAGGACCGCCTCGGCGCGACGCCGGTAGTGCTGCAAATCCCAATGGGCGCTGCTGCTGAATTCGCCGGACAGATAGACCTTATCGAGCAACGGGCGTTCTTCTACGAGCAGGCCGATATAGCGATGGACCTGAAGGTCGGCGAAATCCCTGCCGAATACGCCGATGCGGTTGAGCAGGCACGCCACGATATGATAGAGGCCGTTGCCGAAGCCGACGACGAGTTAATGGAAAAATACGTTCACGAGGAACCGATTTCCGTAACCGACATCAAGTCGGCAATTCGCAGAGCCGTTATCTCCAACAGGATTCATCCTGTTCTTTGCGGCTCGGCATTGAAGCACATGGGCGTCCGCGTCCTTCTGGATGCGATTTGCGATTTTCTTCCGTCTCCGCTGGACGTTCCTCCTGTCCGTGGACATGAAAATCCCGAATCCGAGCAGGTCATCGAGCGTAAGCCCGATTCTGACGAACCGTTTTCCGCCCTCGTGTTCAAGGTCGCCTCCGACCTGCATGGGGACCTGTACTATATTCGCATTTACAGCGGTTCGCTCAAAGCCGGTACGCGAGTACTCAACCCTATTCGTCAGAAAAAAGAAATAATCTCGCGCATATGGGAGATGCACGCCAAGCAGCGTATCCGTCGCGACCATGCCATCGCCGGCGATATTGTCGCAGTTGTCGGACCCAAGTCCAGCCTCACCGGCGATACCCTGTGCGATTCGCGCGAACCTATAATCCTTGAGAAGATAAAATTTCCCAAGCCGGTGATTTCAATGTCGATCGAACCGACATCAGCGGACGGGAAAGACCGTCTCGGCGAGGCGTTGGCTACGTTGCGCCGGGAGGATCCGACCTTCCGGACAAAGGTTGACCGCGAGACCGGGCAGATGCTGATTTCGGGAATGGGTGAATTACATCTTGAGATCATTCGCAACAAGTTGGTCCGCGACATGGGCGTTCAGATCCGTGTGGGAAAACCAAGAGTGGCCTACAGGGAAACGATTACCGTCGCCGCCGAAGCCGAGGGCAGGTTCATCCGCCAGACCGGTGGAAGGGGGCAGTACGGAGTGGTCGTGCTGCGAGTCGAACCGACACCGACCGATACCGAGGATAAATCCGAAGACGAAGGGAACATCGTCGTCGTCGATAAAAGCAAGGGCGGCACGATCCCCAAGGAATATATTTCCTCCGTCAGAGAAGGCATAATCGACGCGGCGACCGGTGGACCGTTGGCCGGTTATCCGATGACGGGAATAACCGTTACGCTTCTTGACGGTAAGCATCATCCGGTGGACTCATCTGAAATGTCCTTCAATCGCGCCGGTGCAATGGCATTTGCCGAGGCAGTCAAAAATGCCTCGCCCGTTTTCCTTGAACCGATAATGAGGCTGGAAATCATGACTCCGGAGACTTACCTCGGCGCTGTTACCGGAGACCTGAATGCCCGACGGAGCGAGATTGGGGCTATGGAACGGCGAGACAATTACTGTAAACTCATTGCCCGTGCGCCTTTAGCGGCAATGTTCGGGTATGCCACCGTCCTGCGATCCCTCACCCAGGGACGCGGAACATACGCAATGGAACCTGTCTCTTATAAGATCGTACCGGCCGATGCAGCAGGTAAGTTGATATGAGACGGGAGCGAGAAATAATTTTTTCAAAAAAACCCACCTCAATAATTGACACCGGGAAATGATTAGGTATAGTAGTAGGGCTTTGCAACTTGTCTGCATGAAATTAGTTACAAAGCGGTGAGATGGAGACACTAAGTAGATATGGTTCAGGACAAGATTCGCATTAGAATGGAAGCCTACGATCATCGGGCGTTGGATGGTTCGGCCGCCGAGATCGTTGACCATGCCCGCAGGACCGGGGCGCGGGTATGCGGACCCGTTCCGCTACCGACGCGAATCGAGCGATACACGGTGCTTCGTAGCCCGCATGTGAATAAGAAGTCTCGCGAGCAATTCGAGATGCGAACGCATAAGCGGATTATCGACATATACGAACCGACAGTCCGCACAATTGAAGCGTTGAACAGGTTGGTGGTACCGGCAGGGGTGTTTGTGAAGATAAAGGCGTAGGTTCTTGAAACGATTATTTGGGTTTGGGCCTGTGCCTCACGGTCAGAAAGTCAAAACCCTTTCAGATGGAAAGCACGGAATAAAATGTATCCGGCATTGATTGGTAAAAAAATTGGTATGACGCAGGTATTCGCCGATGACGGCGTCGTCTGCCCCGTAACCGTCGTTCTCGCCGGCCCGTGTGTTGTCATGCAGATAAAAAAAACCGACGAAAAGGACGGATACGATGCCGTTCAGATCGGGTTCGAGGACGTCAAGACCCGACGTGCCACCAAACCCGCAATCGGACACGCCGGACAGGCCAAAACCGCACCGAAGAAAATCATCCGCGAGGTTCGTATGCCCGACGTGCAGGCCGATGCCGATGTCGGAGCGACGTTGACGGTCGATCTTTTCGATGGCGTGAACTTTGTGGATGTTTCGGGCACAACCAAAGGTAAAGGTTTTGCCGGCGGGGTGAAACGTCACGGATTCAAGGGTCAACTCGCCAGTCACGGCGTCGAACGCAAACACCGTAGCCCCGGTTCAATCGGCGGGCACGGTACCGACCTGGGGCATGGCGGAAACATCAAAAAAGGCAAGAAGATGGCGGGACACATGGGTGCCGCTCAAAACACCAGCAGGAATCATCGACTGGTGAGCATAGACGCTGAAAATAACCTCCTGCTGATTAAAGGGGCCTTGCCGGGCCCTAACGGCGGGTACTTGTTTATCAAAAAATCCCGAACTGCAAGGGATAAATAAGGTATCGGAAGAAAAAGATGTTGGAAGTTCCAGTGTACAATATGGCCGGCGAGCAGACGGAAACGCTGAAGATTGACGATGAGCGTTTCGGTAAGGCCGTCAACGTCGCCCTGCTGAAGCAGGCGGTCGTAGCCTATCATGCCAACCGTCGTCAGGGCAGCGCCTCAACCAAAGGTCGCGGGCAGGTTTCGGGTTCCACCCGTAAACTCTTCCGTCAGAAGGGTACCGGCAATGCACGTCGGGGTCCGATCCGGACCGGAAAAGTCCGTGGTGGTGGAATGACCTTTGCCAAGACCCCCCACAGTTACCGAAAAACCTTGCCGAAGAAAATGCGACGAGGCGCGCTGAATTCCGCCATCCTCGCCAAAATCCTCGGAAACGATCTTGTAGTAATCGAAGAGTTGGCGCTGACGGAACCTAAAACAAGAACCATCGTTGACGTACTGGCAAACTTGAAGATAAATCGTTCCTGCCTGCTGACACCGGCGGGGAGCGACGAGACCCTCTTCAAGAGCGCTCGTAATATCCCGGATATTACCGTTTGCCCGGTGGATGATTTGAATGCGTTCGATGTAGCCACTCGTCAGAAGATGCTGCTGACTCGCGAGGCGATGGAGATGTTAATCAACAAGTCGGCATAAGTAATTAAAGATGAAAAACGATATTTACAATACGATAGTTCGCCCGCTGGTAACCGAGAAGGGCACGTTCCAGTCCGAAACGCGGAACACTTATGCCTTTCAGGTTCACCCTGAAGCGAACAAGGCGCAGATAAAGCAGGCTATTGAGAAAATTTACAACGTGAAGGTTCTGACGGTTCGTTCGGCCAATCGTCGCGGTAAACCGCGACGGGTCGGGTACAAGCGGGGAACGACCAGCCACTGGAAAAAGGCTGTGGTTGTTCTGCATCCGGACCATCACATTGATCTGTTTTAGGACTAATAATGGCAATTAAGGTGTACAAACCGACATCGGCAGGCAGGCGTAACGCCAGCGTCAATATCCGCGAGGAGTTGACCGGCCACGCGCCTACCAAGTCGCTTTTGCGTCCGATTAAGAAGACCGGCGGACGTAATCACCATGGTGTAATCACCAGTCGGTGCCGTGGCGGTGGAGCCAAGCGGATGTACCGCGTTATCGACTTCAAACGCAACAAGGACGGGGTCGAAGGAACAGTAGCGACCATCGAATATGACCCGAACCGCACCTGTAACATCGCCTTGATAAACTACGCCGACGGCGAAAAACGCTACATCCTTGCCCCGGTAGGGCTGAAGGCGGGGCAGAAAGTTTATTCCGGGGACGAGGCTGAACCGAGACTTGGAAACTGTCTGCCTCTGACGAATATCCCCACCGGACTGACCATACACAATATCGAGATGACACCCGGCCAGGGCGGGAAGTTGGTACGAACCGCCGGCGGATCGGCCAAACTTATGGCCAAGGAAGGAAAGTGGGCACATTTGCTCCTTCCGAGCGGCGAGACGCGAATGGTCGATGCACGCTGCCGGGCAACGGTAGGTCAATTGGGCAATCTTGACCATCAAAATGTCAAGCTTGGAAAGGCAGGCAGGAAGCGCCATATGGGGCGCAGACCTCACGTTCGCGGCGTCGCAATGAACCCCGTAGCCCACCCGATGGGCGGTGGCGAAGGCAGAAGCGGTGGTGGGCGACATCCGTGCAGCCCGACCGGAAAACTGGCAAAAGGCGGAAGAACACGACATAAAAAGAAAGCGTCGAACAAACTGATTATTCGTCGCCGACGTAGCAGACGCTACGGATTGGTGAAACTATAAAGAGCCGATACGTCTGGAATAAATAATGCCTAGAAGTCTTAAAAAAGGGCCGTATGTGGATGAGAAACTCTTCCGCAAGATTCAGCGGCAGAAGCAGAGCGGTTCTCGCGAACCGATCAAAACGTGGGCGCGGGCCTGTACGATCGTACCGGAATTCGTCGGGCACACGTTCAACGTGCATAACGGAAAGATTTTCCATTCCGTCTTTGTTACAGAAGATATGGTGGGACATAAGTTAGGAGAGTTTTCTCCGACGCGAATGTTCCGTGGACACACGGCGGCGAAACGCAGATAAGTAAAACGCGAAGACCCCGATGAAAGATATTATTGATATGTCTTGGAAAGCGACACATAGGTTTGCCCGGATCAGTCCGACGAAAATTCAACCGATAGTGAATTTGATTCGTGGTCGAGACGTGGAAGAGGCGCTGAATATGTTGAAGTTCACGCCGCATCGCGGAGCGGTGTTCGTTCGGAAGATACTCGCCAGCGCCGTAGCGAACGCCGACGAAGCCGAGGCCAATACCGAATCACTCTACGTCGAGCAGGCGTTTGTGAATCAGGCCCCGACAATGAAACGTTGGCGCCCGAAAGACCGTGGACGTGCTTTTCCGATTATGAAGCGTAATAGTCATATAACCGTTGTGGTTGAGTCGAGATAGCGTCAGGAATAAGGAATTATGGGCCAGAAAGTTTCGCCAATTGGTTTTCGAACCGGGATCACCCGAGGGTGGGCAAGCCGATGGTTTGCGCCTAAAAGTAATTACGGTGAGTTTCTGGTCGAGGACTGGAAAATCAGGGAGTTCGTCGAGAACCGCCTGAACCGTCAGCCTCCCTACGCCGGAATAAGCAGTATTGAAATCGAGCGCACCCGCGAAGAGGTCAAGGTTACCCTCAAAACCGCCAGACCCGGACTGGTTATCGGTCCCCGCGGCGCCGAGGTTGAAAAACTCAAAGAAGCACTGGAAGACTTGTCGGACCGGCGAGTTAACGTCAATGTTCTGGAGATTACTCACCCGGACCTGGACGCCCAACTGGCAGCAGGAGCTGTGGCTGAGCAACTCAAGCGACGCGCCAGTTTCAGACGAGCAATCAAGCAGCGATGCGAGACGATTATGCAGTCCGGCGCCAAGGGCGTGAAGATACAGATCAGCGGTCGTCTTGGTGGAGCGGAAATGAGCCGGACCGTCAAGACGCTTTTGGGATCCATCCCGCTGCACACGCTGGACGCAGATGTTGATTATGGTTTCGCCGAGTGTTTTGCCACCTACGGCGCGCTTGGCGTGAAGGTTTGGATTTATCGCGGAAAATTCGGCGCAGATGATCATTCAGAGAAGATTTCTCGCCCGGGCCCGTCGCAACACAGTCGTCCGCCACGTCGTCCTCAGTCCGGCGGCGGCAGGCCCCGGGGTGGTCCCAGGCCGCAGGCGACAGCATCGCCCGTAACGGAACAAAAACCGCCCGAAACCCAAACGCCAAAGCAGGACGCCCCTGCTGGAACTACAGAGGAAGGCAAGTAAATGGCCCTGATGCCCAAAAGAGTGAAGCATCGCAAGATGCAGCGTGGGCGTGTTCGCGGTAGCGCCACACGCGGAAACAGGGTGTCCTACGGTGATTTCGGCTTGCAGACTCTGGAGGCGGGGTGGATTACCGCCAAGCAGATTGAAGCCGGTCGAGTAGCGGCGACGCACTTTCTGCATCGTGAAGGTCGGGTATATATCCGAATCTTCCCCGATAAGCCTGTTTCGTCCAAGCCTCTGGAGACACGAATGGGTAAAGGAAAAGGCGAACCTGAAATGTGGGTCGCTCCGGTCAAGCCCGGAACGATGCTTTTTGAAATTTCCGGTACGGAAGCCGATACCGCCAAGGCCGCTCTTCGCAGAATTGCCTGCAAGATGCCGGTGCGGTGCCGGTTGGCCAAGAGAATGCACGGATAAAAGACGGGTTTTACGGTTACATGAAAGTTGAAGAGATAAGACATTTTTCGGACGAGGAAGTCCAGTCCGAACTGGACCGCTTGCACAGGCATCTGTTCGACCTGCGTGCACAAGCGGTAACGGAGAAGCTGGAAGATCCTTCGATGCTCGTCAAGGCCAAGCGTGACATCGCGCGGGTTATGACAATCCGGCGTGAACGTCAGTTGTCCGGGGATGCGGGCAGGAAATCATAACACGGAAAGAGAAGCAAATGGTTGTAAAAGATGCCCAAAAATCATCGGAACCACAGAAGGTTACATTGACCGGAGTGGTCGATTCGATTTCCGGGCGAAAAACGGTTCGCGTCGTAGTCAACAGGCTTACGAAGCACCCGCTGTACGGTAAATATGTTCGCCATCGGCGGAGGATGCTTGTTCACGATGCTCGCGAAGAGGCCCGCGTGGGTGATACGGTTGAACTGTCCCAAACGCGCCCGATCAGCAAGAGCAAGTCATGGCGGCTTGTTCGGGTTACCAGAAGAAACGTCATTGGCGACGCCGCCGTTACCGAGGAAGTGACTGAGAAGTGATTCAACAGGAAACAAAAATCGATATAGCCGACAACACCGGCGCAAAACGAGCCCTTTGTATCAAGGTGCTTGGCGGTTCGACCGCACGCGGGCAGTACACCCGTCGTAAGGCGGGAGTAGGCGACGTAATCGTCTGCACCGTCAAGAAAGCGGCCGCTGGTGGAGTGGTCAAAAAAAGCGACATTGTACGATGCGTGATTGTGCGAACGGCTTTCCCGATTCGCAGACGCGACGGTTCTTACGTCCGTTTCGACCGAAACGCCGCCGTTATTATCGACGAACAGGGGAACCCCAGGGGAACGAGAATATTCGGCGCTGTCGCGAGAGAACTGCGGGAAAAGAATTTCATGAAGATAATTTCACTGGCAAGCGAGGTGGTCTAAAAGAATGGCCAGGCATGTGAAAAAAGGTGATACGGTGGCAGTCATTGCCGGAGACGATAAGGGAAAGACCGGCGAGGTGCTGGTGATTTATCCCCAAAGGGGAAAAGTCCTCGTGGCCGGCGTCAATCGCGTCTATCGTCACCTTCGCCCCTCGAAGCAGCATCCGCAGGGCGGAAGAATACAGAAAGAGATGCCAATAGACATCTCAAACGTCCTGCCGGTGGACCCGAAGACATCCCAGCCGACGCGGGTGGGGTTTCGGGTCGATTCTAACGGTATTAAGGAGCGGTTCGCCAAAAAGTCGGGCCAATCGCTTGGTGCAATCGGAAAGAAGAAGTCTTAAAGGTGCGTTGAACGATGGTTGTGCGTCTTCTTGAACAATATAAAACCGAAGTGGCTCCAGTTTTGGCGAAGGAGTTCAGTCTTAAGAATCGCATGGCGGTTCCCAAACTGGAGAAGATCGTCATTTCGATGGGTCTTGGTAAAAAGGCAGTTGAGAGCGAAGCCTGTCTTGAACCGGCTGCGGCGGAACTGGCGTTAATCGCCGGTCAGAAACCGGTCATAACACAGGCTCGCAGGAGTGTTTCCAACTTCAAGCTCCGTCGGGGCATGAAGATAGGAGTGAAGGTTACGCTTCGTGGACGTCAGATGTACGAATTTCTCGATCGACTGATAAGCATAGCCATACCGCGAGTGAAGGACTTTCGAGGCCTACCGGCAGGCGGGTTCGACGGGAAGGGTAATTATAATATGGGTCTGACCGAACAGACCGTTTTTCCGGAGATTAACCCGGATAAGGTACAGGCCACTCAAGGCATGAACATTGCGATTGTAACCACTGCTGGTACTGACGAACAGGCCCGCAGGTTATTGTTGCTCCTTGGCATGCCGTTCAGAACATAAGAGGAACTAATGGCAACACAGGCACAGATAGCAAAGAGCAAGAGACCGCCGAAGTTTTCGACGCGTATTCAGCGTCGTTGCCAGATATGCGGGCGTCCGAGAGGCGTGTACAGGAAATTCAGAATCTGCCGAATCTGCCTTCGCAAACTTGCCAACGAAGGAAAGGTTCCGGGGATGAGAAAGGCGAGTTGGTGAATTATGAGTCTATCCGATCCCATTGCCGACATGCTGACGCGAATCCGTAATGCCGCTCGTTCAGGGCATGAAGCAGTCAATGTCCGCCCAAGCAAAATCTGCGAGGGTGTCGCGAAAGTACTGAAAGAAGAAGGTTATATCGAAGATTACGCTGCAATCGGAGACGATAGCGGTAACCCGAAAGATAAGTTGATGAGGGTGTACCTGCGTTACGGACCGAACGGCGAGCAAATAATAACGGAATTGAAGCGAACCTCCAGACCGGGCCAGAGAATCTATAGCGCAGCGGCAGATGTTCCGCAGCCGATGGATGGGCTTGGAGTGGCGATCGTCTCTACCAGTAAAGGCGTTCTGTCGGACCGCCGATGCCGTGAAGAAAATGTCGGCGGAGAAGTCATCTGCACCGTCTGTTAACACGAATTACACGAATTATAGCGAATTGCACGAATAAAGACGAATAGGAACGAATTTGCACGAATAAGAATGAATTACACAAATGTATCTGTTTTTGAAATTCGTGTAATTTGTTTCAATTTGTGTAATTCGTGGAAAAGATATGTCGCGTATAGGAAATCAACCGATATCAGTGCCCAACGGCGTCAAAGTCGTCATTGAAGGACGCAACGTGAGCACCGATGGGCCTAAAGGTAAACTTTCGTGGACGCATCGTCCCGAGATTGGCCTGGACTACGACCAGGACGCGAAGGTGATTACCGTTCAGAGAAAAAGTAACGACCGCTTGTCGCGGATGCTGCACGGAACGACGCGGGCGCTGATTGCCAATATGCTCGAAGGGTGTCTCAACGGTTACGAGAGAGGCTTGGAGATATATGGCGTCGGATACGGGATTCAGGTTCAGGGTCAGAAGGTTTCGCTGTCTGTTGGGTATGCCCATCAGTGTGTTTTTGACATACCGGACGGTTTGACGATAACAGTTCAGACTCCCCAGGCCCGTGGCGACACCGACCCGGCGAAATTTTCCGTTTCCGGGCCTGATAAGCAGGCGGTGGGGCAGTTCGCCGCCCGTTTGCGAAAAGCACGCCCACCGGAACCCTACAAGGGAAAGGGAATGCGTTATGCTGGTGAGTACATTCGCAGGAAAGCAGGTAAGGCATTTGCCGGTACCGGCGAGTAAGTAGGACCACGACACTTATGAAGCATCTGATTAGAAAAAATATCCGCCGACAACGACGAAAGAAACACATTCGTCGTCGGGTTACCGGCGAACCGGATCGACCAAGGTTGACGGTCTTTCGAAGCCACAAGAATATCTACGCGCAAATCGTTGACGACACCGTCGGTAAGACGCTGGCGTCGGCTTCCAGCGCGGAGAAAGACATACTCGCGAAGGTCGGTTACGGTGGAAACAAAGCCGCCGCTTTGGCCGTCGGCGAGGCGCTGGCGACAAAGGCCGTTGGCGCAGGGATTAAAAAGGTCGTGTTCGATCGCAGTGGGTACACCTATCACGGTCGAGTTAAAGAACTTGCTGAAGCCGCCAAGAAGGGCGGACTGGAATTTTAGACTTATAAAATGTTCGTGTGCAGGGAGCAGATGTCTTGACGCAGGCGCAAAGACAAAAGGACAAGCGGGAAACTTTTTCTGACGGCAGCCCCGTCGAAGATCGGGTCGTGAAGATTTATCGTTGCGCGAAGGTCGTAAAGGGTGGTCGCCGGTTCCGTTTCGCGGCACTGGTTGTCGTGGGCAACCGCGATGGACAGGTCGGAATCGGTTACGGAAAAGCAAACGAAGTACCGACCGCTGTGGAAAAGGGCGTGAAAGCCGCCAAAAAAGCCTTGGTAACCATACAGCGAAAGGGTAGCACGATCCCGCATCAGATAAAGGCGAAATACGGAGCCTCACAGGTCGTGCTGATCCCCGCTGCCGAAGGTACGGGTATTATCGCAGGGGTGAACCTGAGACCGCTACTGGAACTGGCCGGTATCAGGGACGTACTGACAAAGTCCTACGGATCAACCAACCCGAAAAACCTCCTCCGGGCCGGTATGTCAGCACTGAAACGGCTTCGAAATGCCGAACAGATCGCTGAAATGCGAGGAGTTGTGTTGTCATGAAATTAGACGAGATACTAAACAAAGCCGGTCATAACAAGACGTCAAGACGACTCGGACGCGGTGTTCGGCGGGGTAAAACCTCCGGACGCGGACATAAGGGCGCAGGACAGCGCGCCGGAAGAACGTCCATGTTCGGATACGAGGGTGGACAAACGTCCGTCCTGTCAAGGATACCCAAACGGGGATTCAATAACGCGGACTTCGAAACCAAGCCGTATCAGATTGTCAACGTTGCCGACCTGGACGTTTTCAACGACGGCGACCGAGCAGACGCTGAAACACTCGCTGCCAAACATCTGATTCGTCCCAGCGGCGAACCGGTAAAAATCCTCGCAAAAGGCGACCTGAAAAAGAAACTGACAGTCGCGGCACAGGCGTTTTCGGCTTCGGCACAGGAAAAAATCATACAGGCCGGCGGAAGCGTCGAAAAACTTCAGTAAAATGTAAATTCACGAGTTTGTAACAACAATGGCTTATAGAACATTCAGATTGATTCTTGGTCTCGTTGCCGCTCTGGCGGCTGCGTACTTTCTGGCTGAAGGCGGAAAGGGCGTTTATGGTGCGCTGACAGCCACATCTTACAGCGCTGACGCTCTGACCACACCGATGACCCATGTATTTGCCGCGATTGCTGTAATGGCGGTATTCTATTTTGTCTTCATGGCGAAGACCTCCATCAAAAGAGTGCTGGAAAACATCTTCTCAGTCCCGGACCTGCTGAAGAAAATAGCCTTTACATTGTCGTTGCTGTGCATCTATCGGATTGGTTTTCACATTCCCCTCCCCGGTCTGGATCAAGGGATGCTCAGTAAGTTTATGGAAGGTCAAGCCGAAGGACCACTAGGTCAGGCGATGGAATACTTCGCCATGTTCACCGGCGGAAACCTCCAGAAATGCACGTTGTTCGGACTTGGTATCATGCCGTATATTTCGGCATCCATCATCTTCCAACTTCTCGTAACGGTTGTCCCTGCCTTGGAAAAACTCCAGAAGGAAGGGCAATCCGGTCAAAAGAAGATACAGGAATACACCCGTTACGCAACGGTCGGGCTGTGCATCGTGCAGGCAATTGCTATATGGTCGTACATAATGCGTCCGAACCTGTATCCCCGGTACGCCGATTCGACGAGTGTTTTCCTGATGGCGATTCTTGGCCTGACGGCAGGGACCGTTTTCCTGATGTGGTTGGGCGAGCAGATAGACGAATACGGTATCGGTAATGGTATCAGCCTGATAATCATGGCCGGTATCGTCGCTCGCATGCCCTGGGCAGTCCGCGAACTGGTGGCGCGGACGTCGCTGAAAGTTACCGGTTCCGGTGGGGGTGAGATCGGCCTGGTAAAGATAGCCTTCCTGATCGCAGCCTTCATATTCGTCGTGGCAGGTTCCATCCTTATCACCCAGGCGCAGCGAAGAATCCCGATCCAGCAGGCAAAGCACACTCGAGGCCGGCGGGTGTATGGCGGACAGAGGCAGTATTTGCCCCTGCGTGTAAATCACGGCGGCGTCATGCCGATTATCTTCGCATCCTCGCTGATGATGTTCCCCAACGCCATGGCACGATGGTTTGCACAACGATGGCCTGGCAGCAGCGTGGCGGTATTCTTCGGTCAGGCATTCAATATGAGCGACCTCGTCTATCAACTGGTTTATGTCGCTATGATATTCTTCTTCGCTTATTTCTGGACGACGGTGCAGTTTCGTCCCAAGGATATGTCCGACCAGTTGCGGGATTACGGTTCGTTTATTCCGGGGCTTAGACCCGGAAAGCGCACCGCCGATTACCTTGAACGCGTCATGGAGCGGATAACCTACTGCGGAGCCGCGTTCCTTGCGGTAATTGCAGTTGTCCCCCAAGTTGTGGCGTTCAGTATGGACATCCCCTTCAGCATTGCCGGGTACTTAGGCGGAACGGGATTGCTGATTATGGTCTCCGTGGCGCTGGATATGGTTCAGCGAATCGAGGCCGAACTTATTATGCGTAACTACGGCGGATTCCTCAGCGGCGGCGGACGAATCAAGGGGGCACGAGGATAATGAGAGTCGTTCTGATGGGACCCCCGGGCGCAGGTAAAGGAACACAGGCGAAATACCTGGTCGAGAAGTTCGGCATGGTACATCTGTCGAGCGGCGACATCCTTCGCGCCGAACGCGCCGACGGAAGCGAACTCGGCGAGAAATTGAAAAGTTATATGGACGCCGGCGAATTGGTCCCCGACGATATCGTCGTTGAAATTATGGCAAAGGCAATCGCAAAACAGGATGCCGACAAAGGTCTGCTACTGGACGGCTTCCCGCGAACTGTCACACAGGCTGGGGCGCTGGATAAACAGTTGGAACAATTGGGTCTTCCGCTCGAAGCGGTTTTAGTTATTGAGGCTGACGAATCGCTGCTGGTTGATAGAATCACAGGTCGGCGGAGTTGCCCGAAATGCGGAAGAGTGTATCATGTAAAGAACATCCCGCCGGTAAAAGAAGGCATTTGCGACGCCTGCGGGGCCGAATTGGTTCAGCGCGAAGACGATACCGAAGAAGTGGTTCGTCAGCGATTGGCGGCTTATCGCAAGCAGACCGAACCGGTGATTGAATATTACGCCGCCGATGGGCGGAAAATGATAAGACTTGACGGCGGGGCGCCGTTGGAAGAAGTTGCCCAACAGGCAGCAGAAGCCCTGGCATCGTAAAGGAAAAGTATTATTCGTGGCGGTCAAACTGAAATCTTCACGTGAGATTGAACTGATGCGGCAGGCAGGAAACGTCGTTCATCAGGTTCTCTCTCGCTTGGGCAAAATGGTCGCCCCAGGCGTAACGACGGGCGATCTGGACGCTGAAGCAGAGCGTCTGACACGGGAACTGGGCGCTGATGGACTTTTCAAAGGCGTTCCGGGCAGAGGTGGACCGTTTCCCGGAACCGTCTGTGTGTCGATTAACGAGCAGGTAGTTCACGGAATACCGTCGAAGCGGGTAATTAGCAACGGCGATATAGTCAGTGTTGACTATGGTTGTCGGCTTGGCGGGTATTGTGGCGATGCGGCAAAAACGTTTATTGCCGGCGAGGTTGATCAGGACACAGATCGCCTTGTGTCGGTTACGCAGCGGGCGCTGCAAATAGCTATCGAGTCCGCAACGGTTGGCGGGCGATGGTCTCAAGTTGCCCGCGAAATGCAGAAATATGTTGAGAGCGAAGGCTTTTCCGTCGTGCGGGAGTTTGTCGGGCACGGGATCGGACGCGAAATGCACGAGGATCCAAAGGTCCCTAATTTCGTCAGCCGGGACCTGCTGAACCGGGACATCCTGCTGGAAGAAGGACTGGTCATCGCGATCGAACCGATGGTGGCCATGGGCAGGCCGGAAGTCCTCGTCGAAAAGGACGGGTGGACGGTCGTTACGAAAGACTCAAAGCCATCGGCCCATTTTGAGCACACCGTGGCGGTAACCGCCGACGGAGTGCGGATATTGACCGACGGAAGTTGAAACAGAATAGGCCTGAAGTGGCGGAAAGTTTTTTAGTTTGGTGAAATCATGAAAGTCAGAAGTTCAGTAAAGCGTCGTTGCGAACACTGCCGGATAGTCCGGCGTAAGGGTGTGGTGCGTGTAATCTGCACCAATCCGAAGCACAAACAAAAGCAAGGATAAGAGGGCGTAAATAATGCCGCGAATTGTTGGTATAGACATTCCTAACGACAAGCCCACCAGAATTGCGCTACGGTACATTTTTGGTGTCGGGCCTACACGGGCGATGGAAATCTGCCGTAAGGCGGACCTCGACCCTGAAGTCAAAGCGAGCGAGTTGACCGAGCAGCAACTCAGCGCCATAGCGTCGGTGCTGGAGAGCGATTTCGTCGTTGAAGGCCAGCTTCGCCGCCAGGTCCAGCAGCATATCGCTCGCCTGCGCGACATTCGCTGTTATCGCGGGCTACGCCATCGCCGGGGTCTTCCGGTGCGTGGTCAGAGAACCAAGACAAACGCCCGGACACGCAAGGGACCTAAAAAGACC
The DNA here is from genome assembly GCA_030612725.1 of Planctomycetales bacterium. Lineage (GTDB taxonomy): Bacteria > Planctomycetota > Phycisphaerae > SM23-33 > SM23-33 > JAUWNJ01. Next base: position 95,408 of record JAUWNJ010000005.1, on the reverse strand, counting down.
GTTGCTGGAAAGAAATCCGTCAAGGAGATGAGATAAATGTCCGCTGTTCGGAAAAAGGCGAAACGAGTCGGCGCTCGGGCGATCGTGCATGTCAGGGCGACGTTCAACAATACGATTGTAACGATTACCGATCAGAACGGCGATGTGCTTTGTTCATGCTCCGCCGGGAACGTCGGATTCAAAGGCGCTCGTAAGAGCACGCCGTTTGCCGCCCAGCGAGCAGCAGAAAACGCCGCTTACCGTGCCAAGAAAATGGGAGTAACGGAAGTCGAAGTGCAGATCAAAGGACCAGGTTCCGGACGCGAAGGCGCTGTTACAGCATTGCAGGGCGCAGGATTGAAAATTACGACAATAGAAGATGTTACCCCTATCCCGCACAACGGTTGCCGACCCAGAAAAAGACGAAGAGTATAACCAATAAGAACAGAGATGCGATACGTTTCAGTAACAGAAGGATTTTAATATTGACGGTGGCAATCCGCCGAAGGCCTCGCGGTCTGAAGTGAAGTTGTCGTTTCAGAAATAGAAGGAGTGAAATACAAACGATGGGGCGTTATACAGGACCATCATGCAGGCTTTGCCGGCGCGAAGGCGTCAAACTGATGCTTAAGGGCGCGCGGTGCGAAACCGCCAAGTGCCCGCTCGAGCGACAATGGCGCAACAACCCGCCGGGTATGCACAGTTGGCGTCGCAGACGAAGCAGCGAGTACGGCATAAGACTGCGTGAAAAGCAGAAAGTCAAACGGTACTACGGCATCTTCGAGCGTCAGTTCATGCGGTATTTCAGCATGGCCGAAAGGCAGAAAACCAACACGGGCGCTGCCCTGCTGGGCCTGCTCGAACGCCGACTCGATAATGTCATCTATAAACTGGGCTTTGCGCCCTCACGTGCAGCGGCAAGACAGGCCGTCTCACACGGGCATGTGTACGTCAACGGTCGAAAGGTGAACGTCCCGTCCGCACTTGTAAAAGTCGGGAACAAAATCACCGTAAAACCGTCAGACAAATCGAAGAACCTGATCAAGCAGCAAATGGAAGAACTCGGCGAGCCGCATGTGCAGAACTGGCTCAGCCTGGATATAACCAAACTCGAAGGGCTTGTTCTGGCGATGCCAAGTCGGGATGACGTAACAATCCCGGTGGAAGAGAACCTTATAGTCGAGTTGTGCAGCAAATAACCATACCGGCGTTGAACCGGTCGAACTTTTGAACTAATTATTGCGGAGACTAAAGTCGATGCGAGCAAGATGGCGAGGCTTGGAATTACCGACACGCGTTGTTCCGGATCAGGACGTTTCTACACCCACCTACGGACGGTTCGTCATTGAACCGTTTGAAAGGGGTTTCGGTACGACTGTGGGGAACTCCCTCCGGAGAATACTGCTCTCTTCGCTTGAAGGAGCGGCGGTTGTCAGCGTTAAAATTGCCGGCGTAGAGCACGAATTTTCCTCGATAAAAGGCGTAATGGAGGATACCACCGACATCATACTCAACGTAAAGAGTCTGATTGTCAAATCCCATTCTCCCGAACCGAAGGTCATGACGGTGCACGGCGCTGTAGCAGAACCCATCACCGCAGGGATGATTGAAGCCGATCCGTCCATCGAGATCATCAATCCCGATCTCGTGCTGGCGACCCTGACCGACAACGTCGAGTTCGACATGGAAATGGTCGTTCGGAGCGGACGCGGATTCGTACCGGCAGAAGAACTGATCGACCCCGATACCGACCAGGAAATCGGGATTATCAACGTCGATGCCGCCTTCTCGCCGGTTACGAGGGTGCGTTATTCGACCGAAGACACCCGTGTCGGACAGCGGACAAACTACGACCGCCTGATCATGGAAATCTGGACAAACGGAACCGTTACGCCCGAGATGGCGATGGTCGAGGCCGCTAAAATCATGCGGAAACACCTCAACCCGTTCGTGCAGTATTTCGAGGTCGGCGAGACAATCATCGATACCGGAACGACCGCGGCCGAGGCGGAACTCGACGCCGAACTGCAAAAGAAACTTAACATGACAATCCACGAACTCGAATTGTCCGTCCGGTCGAATAATTGCCTCGATGCCGCGAAAATACATACAGTCATGGACCTGGCGACCAAAACCGAAGCCGAGCTGTTGAAGGTGCGATCCTTCGGTAAAACCTCCCTCCGCGAAGTGAAGCGAAAACTCGCGGATATGAAATTGACGCTCGGTATGAATGTCGAAGCGCCCGTTCCCGAAAAGGCCGAAACTGAATCCGCCGAGTAAATTCATTGTGAAATCCGGTAGAAAACAAAGGTAACAATCATGCGTCACCGTATTGCAGGAAAACAATTGTCCCGTTCGACGTCCCATCGCAAAGCCATGCGACGGAACCTCGCTGCGTCCCTTATCGAGCACGGCGCGATTAGAACCACGCCGGCCAAGGCCAAGGAACTGCGACCCTTCATCGAGAAACTCATTACCACCGCACGCGAAGGCACGCTTCACGCACGCCGACGAGTCATTGCTCTCCTCGGCGATCGGGCGATAGCCAGCAAAGACAACCCCGGCGAACTCACAGGCCAGGGAATCGTCAGCAGGCTCTTCGACGAAGTAGCGCCGCGATACATCGACCGCCCCGGCGGATACACTCGAATCATCCGCCTGCCCGAACGACGCATCGGAGATGCCGGAAAGCAGGTACTGATGCAACTCGTCGGAGACACATCGGACACCGACGAGAAAAAATCCAAAAAGAAAAAGAAGAAGTAGATCCTCGGATTTTCGGGAGGAAACGCCATGAAGGATTCGGACTGCATCTTCTGCAAAATCGCTGCCGGCGAAATCCCCTGCACCAAACTGCTCGAAGACGATTCCGCCATCGCCTTCCTCGACATAGGCCCGTTGGCCCCAGGCCACGCACTGCTGATCCCCAGGGAACATTACGTTACTGTCGATCAGATGCCTGCCGACGTCGCAGCCGACGTGTTGAAGCACCTTCCCGCCCTGGGTCGGGCCGTGCAGGCCGCCGTCGGATGCGAGGGATTCAACATCCTTCAGAACAATGGTTCTGTTGCTCATCAGGTTGTGCCGCATGTTCATTTCCACGTTATCCCGCGTAATCCCGACGACGAGTTCGGCTTCAACTGGCCCGCAGGTTCGTACCCCCCAGGCCGGATCGAGCAACTTGCCGAAGACATTCGCAAACACCTCAAGTAGCGGCGGGCCGAACCGGAATCGAACCGGAATCGAACCGGAATCGAACCGGAACGAAACGGAACGAAACGGAACGAAACGGAACAATTCGGAACGATTCGGAACGATTGGGAACAAATGGGAACGATTGGGAACGATTCGGAACAATTGGGAACGATTGGGAAAAATTGCAAAATCCATAACTCCTTGGCGTGCATGGTTTTGCGTATTTTGAGGTCATTTTTTCGCCCATTTTAAAAAATCCGCCATTGCCTATCTTGCCTAAACGGCCCAGAGCACCATTGCGGATTCCTCGGTATTCCGGTATTCCGGTTAATCCGTTGACTGGTTGATTGGTTGATTGGTTCATCTGTTTCTTTTTTCCTAGTCCCAAGTCCCTAGTCCCAAGTCCCTATCTGTCCTCTACATTAACTTTTCCGTTCGCGTTTGCGCGCGCAAACGCGAACACAAAACGGATAGCGACGCCATAAGTCCTTGGTGGCCTTGGGAAAAGTTTTTTTGGAATTTTTCGTTACCCCGATTTTTACGTTCGCGTTTGCGCGCGCAAACGTCAACACATGGATTTTTTCATAAGCCCCCCGCAATGCGGGGGGATAATGTCAATGCGGGGGGATAATGTCAATGCGGGGGGATAATGTCAATGCGGGGGGATAATGTTGAAACGCGGGAGCACACATATCCCCCGGCAATACGTAGTATCGCTACGCGATGCCGGGGGCTTCCCCGTATGGGGAATTTGGAATTTTCACGACCGCCCCATACGTTGGGTGGCACCTTCAAGTTGGAGCGGAGCGGAAACTTGTGGGTGTCCTGATACCGGCCAATTGTGCTTCCTGAAGACGTTATTTGTTTCCGCAGCAAGCACCCACTTTCCTACGTTTCACTACGGTTGAAGGTGCCACCCACCATCAACAATCATTGCCCCGGCCACCCGCCGTTGAATACGAAGGCCGACAACTTGATTCACTTTGTGTGTTTCTTCCGGTACAATATGCTCATGCGAAGCCTGTCGCCGCAATACTGGGGACCGATCAAGCTGAACATCGCCGCACAGGTGATCGCTGTTTTCTTTGCTTCGCTGATTCTTGACGGCGGGTTTATTGCCAGATTGGTCGTCTTTGCCATGTTCGGGTACTGGGTCGGCGTTTTCATAATCGCGCTCCGCCGCCCGCAGGCTCCTAGCCGATTGGACAAGTTTTTCCTTGGCGGCGGGTTCATCTTGTTGTTCTTCACCGTGGTGCTGCCACTGACTTGGCTTGTGACTCGTCTGGGTCTGCTACGATAGCGGGTGCCGTGGCCGCGGTGTTTGCGGCCACGTGGATACGCGTACGCCAAACGAGCAACAATCCCTGCTCCGACCAACCGCTGGCCGCCCCGAAGGGGCTTGGGATGGTAGCCGTGGGCGATAGCCCACGGTAATTGGCGACCCGATAGACTCAGCCCCGAAGGGGCGTCGGAAAATCATTCGTTTTTCTCCGCCGCCCCTTCGGGGCTGGTTCCCACCAGTCGCATTTTCCGGGGGCTAACCGCCCCGGCTACTGTCCGTCGGTCCTTCGGACCGCTACGCACCCACAATCAACAATCCTTCCCCCGGCCACCCACCGTCTAAAAAAAAGTCAAAAATACTTATTTTGTCACTTGACTAATGTGATGCCCGTGTTATTATGTGATTGTAACGCTAATAAAAAGGAATCACAAAATAAAGGAAAGGGCAATGGGTAGAAAACCAATCGATGACAAACCGATGACGGAAGCCGAAAGGCAACGTAAGCGACGTGAAACCCTAAAGCAAAAAAATTTGTTTCCTTTTTACGTCCTTGGGAAAAATGGTTTTTTCGATGAACGGGTAAGAATTGCCTCCGCTGTCAAACAACTAGCGAAAGATGAGCGCCTCCCAGATGAAGTACTGAGTTTAATCATTGAGGAGGCAGTGAATACCCCCTCCGTAAAAAGACGGGTTGACAGACTGTACATCAAGAAACGAATTGCAAATTTCCTGAACCAAAAATCAGAAGGAGAAGACCTATGAACAGAAATACAGAAATTTTTGATGAAGACCTGAATCCAGTTCTTGAGATCGCCAGCAAAGAAGATTTGGACCCTTTGGTTGAATATCTCAAGAAAAAGATGTCCGAATTTCTAACCTCTTCTGATGTATTCAAAAAATATGAACCTGACCACACTCGATATGCTGACTTGATTGCCAAAGAAATCCGGGACTTTGGTGGAAATTCATTCGTGAATATTTTTCGAGGGAAAGGTCCCTCTTACCGTGAAATCGTTTGTGATGTTGCGAAGGTAATGAAAGCTCCTTACAACAAAAGCCAGGATATCGAAGCCATTGAAGAGTCCATTTTGACGACGATTCTCAGTAAAGCCTTGGAGAAGATGTCGGAAGAGGAAAAAAAGGATCTTTGTAATGAGTTGGGTGTTTCAAATAAAGCTTTTGTAAAGGGCGGAACCGCCTTAACCGCGCAGATGCTCTTTCGGGCAGGAGGATTTGCTTCGTACACAACTATGCTAATTGTGGCTAATGCGGTGGCTAGAAAAGTCATTGGTCGCGGACTATTGTTTACAACAAATAGTGCACTGTCAAAAGGGGCTAGCATTCTGTGTGGCCCGATAGGACTTGCCGTTATGGGAATTTGGACCGCAATTGACATAGCGGGCCCTTCCTATAGAGTAACCATTCCCGCTGTTATTCACATTGCAATGCTTCGGAAAAAATATAGTGCTGCCTACTGTCCTAATCCTGATTGTGATGCGGAGTTGGCATCAGAGAATTTCAAGTTTTGTCCTAAATGTGGTCAAGAAATAGGGGGTAGAAGTGTTGTTGCACAAGTCCTGTAAGGACAATTGAAAATAGTCGCAGGCTAATGCGTCGAGTGAAGCCTGAACCGGCACCGACGTGTACAAGGAGACTTACAATGTCAAACTATCCTGGAGAAACATTCGTCAGCAACGGACACAAGTACGTTCTTAAAATCGGACCAAAGGGAGATCTTCGGCCCTACTACCTTGGCCCAATCATCCCCAAGCTTCTATTGGGAGGTTGGCTCGGCTGGGCTATAGCCGGGGTGCTGCTGGCTGGCGTCTTGGTAGCGTCAGCGTTCTGCGATGATGAAGATGCAGAGCTATCGGGCGCCGCTGAATAACCCGACCACAATGAATAGTAGGGCCAGTTGTCGGCGGGTGTGTAGGCCGCGATTTCGTAACTCTCGTAGAGGCCCCCATTCACGTGGCCGCAAGCACAGCGGTCACGTGAATGCGCTTCAGATTACAGGGTTGCAGATTCTGCAATTGTCATAAGGAACGTTACCGACGTTTTCTATTATCCAATTCACAAGTTCTATTCCACGTTTTTTCGGTGCACATACTTTCATGTAATTTATTGTCCAATACAGACCTCTGGCTGGTGTCCCCGTAATCGTATGGCATCGTGCACTGTGAAGGACCAAGCAGCTTGCGGTAGGCGGATTGTGGCAATTCAGAACAAATCCGTCTGGGTTGTTTTCGACCCAATGTAAGTACCCAGCATTATCGTTTATGAACGTTGTTACCATTTCTGTTCTCCTAAAAGGCGAGTATGCTGACCCGCGGAATACTCACTATGCACGCAGTCCCGGCAATTCAAAAAAAGGTGGGACTCCGTCCCAGCCTACTTTTCCACTTCAAACGTAAAACTCTTCCCTGTGGCCGAGACTGTTACTTTGTCGCCGTCGTGGATTTTGGCGGAGAGGATTTTTTGGGCTAGGGGGTTTTCGAGTTTTTGCTGGATTACGCGCTTTAATGGCCTTGCACCGAAAGACGGGTCGTAGCCTAGTTCGGCTATGAGGCTGCCGGCTTCGGGGGTTACTTCCAACGTTATTTTTCGCCCAGCCAGACGCTCGGCCAAGTGGCTGACCTGGATGCCGACTATCGCGGCAATGTTTTCCCGGCTGAGCGTATGAAAAACAATCGTCTCGTCAATGCGGTTGAGGAACTCCGGGCGAAAATGCTGTTTGAGCGCGTCGGTCAACTCGGCTTCGATTTCCCAATCTTCGGCCTTCTTCTCGGCCAATGCCTGCACGACGTCCGAAGCGATGTTGGAAGTCATCACGATAATCGTGTTCTTGAAATCGACGGTTCGCCCCTGCCCGTCCGTCAAGCGCCCGTCGTCGAGCACCTGAAGCAGGACGTTGAAGACGTCGGCGTGTGCCTTTTCGATCTCGTCGAACAGAATGACGCTGTAAGGTCTGCGGCGGACGGCTTCGGTCAGCCGGCCTCCCTCTTCGTATCCGACGTATCCGGGAGGCGCGCCTATCAGCCGGGCCACGGCGTGGCGCTCCATGAACTCGCTCATGTCAATGCGAATCATGGCGTCTTCGGTGTCGAAGAGCAGTTCAGCCAAGGCTTTACATAATTCGGTCTTCCCCACGCCGGTAGGCCCGAGGAACAAGAACGAGCCGATGGGTCTTCGCGGGTCGGACAGTTCCGCCCGGCTTCGGCGTACTGCGTCGGCGACGGCGCGGAGTGCGGAATCCTGCCCGACGACCCGCTCGTGTAGCCGGCCTTCCATGTTCATCAGTTTGTCGCGTTCGGCCTCGATGAGTTTCGTAACGGGGATGTGCGTCCATCGCGCGACGACTTCGGCGATTTCGTCGGGCGTAACTTCCTCGCTGACGAGGCTTGAGCCGCCGTCGTGCAGTTCGGCCAGGCGCTGCTCGGCGTCGGCGGCCTGCTTGTTCAACTCGATAAGTTCGCCGTACTGGATACGGGCAGCCGCTTCCAGGTCGCCGGACCGCTGGGCCTGTTCCAGTTCGGTCTGGGCGGTCTGGATGGCTTCGCGGGCGGACTTGGCTTCGTCCAGAACTTTCCGCTCGCCTTCCCACCGGGCCGTCAGGGCGCGGTCGGCCTCTTCCATCTCGGCCAATTGTTTTTCCAGAACGGCCAGACGTTCGGCCGAGGCGGCGTCGGTTTCCTTACGCAGGGCCTCGCGTTCAATTTGTAGTTGTGTAACTCGTCGGTGCAGTTCGTCGAGTTCCGCCGGCATGGAATCGTTCTCGATTCGCAGTCGGGACGCGGCTTCGTCCATCAGGTCGATTGCCTTGTCGGGCAGGAAGCGGTCGGTGATGTATCGGCTGCTCATAGTAGCCGCCGCCACCAGCGCCGCATCGGTGATTCTTACGCCGTGATGGGTTTCGTATCGTTCCTTGAGTCCTCGGAGGATGGCGATGGTGTCTTCGACGTCCGGTTCGCCGACGAGAATCGGCTGGAATCGTCGTTCGAGAGCGGCGTCTTTTTCGACGTGCTTGCGATATTCGTCGATGGTTGTGGCTCCGATGCAGCGGAGTTGCCCGCGCGCCAGCGCCGGCTTGATGATGTTGCCTGCGGAGATTGCACCTTCAGCCGCTCCGGCTCCGACGACTGTGTGCAACTCATCGACGAATAGGATTATCTGCCCGTCGGCATCGACGACTTCTTTTATGACGGCTTTGAGTCGGTCTTCGAACTCGCCTCGGAATTTCGCCCCCGCCAGCAGCGCGCCCATGTCCAGCGAGATGACTCTCTTACCGGCCAGGCCTGTCGGCACGTCGCCGTTGACGATTCGTTGGGCGAGTCCTTCGACGATGGCGGTCTTTCCGACGCCGGGCGAGCCGATGAGGACGGGGTTGTTCTTTGTCCGTCGGCTCAGGACCTGCATGCATCGGCGGATTTCGTCGTCGCGCCCGATGACAGGGTCGAGTTTACCGGCTTGGGCCATTTCCACCAGGTCCAACCCGTAACGTTTGAGGGCCTGGTATTTGTCTTCCGGGTTGGCGTCGGTAACGCTTTGCGAGCCGCGAATGTCCTTCATTGCCGCGAGGATCGCGCCGCTGTTCACGCCCAGCGTCGAGAGGACGTCTTTTGCCGGCGAGTCCACCTCGGCCAGGGCCAGGAGGAAATGTTCGGTCGATGTATATTCGTCGCCGAGTTTTTTCGCTTCTGCCTCGGCTCGGTTGAGCACTTCATTGAGGGCCGGTTCCATGCCCATGCCGGCTTGGGCGGATTGGCTCGGCATGCGGGCCAGTTCGGCTTCGGCCACTTCGCGGACGCGCTCAGCGCCGACGCCGACCTTCTCCAGAAGCGGCGCGACGATTCCGCCTTCCTGGTTTATCAGGGTGTATAGAAGATGAAGCGGGCTTACCGACGCGTGGCCTTGCTGTGAGGCCTCGCCCTGTGCCGAGGCGATCGCTTCGGAGGCTTTGACTGTCAATTTGTCCAGACGCATTGCGTACTCCTGAAAAAAAGCATTCAGCAATCAGCGTTCAGCAAAAGATGAAGAAACAATAAACAATCAGACGCGGATTTTGTTGTTTTATTTTTTGCTGATTGCTGACATCTGAACGCTGATTGCTCTTTAAAAGAGTGTGCAAAGGGCGGGCCAGAAGCGTAAGTGCTTTGGTTGGAGCGAGTTACAGGATAGGCCAGCGGCGGGTTACTCTGCATTTACCCCTTAATCGGTCATTTCGGCAGACCATTCGATTGCGGATTTCCAGCCCAAAGACAACATTAGTTGTTCTTTGAAGAAAATCCGCAATCCGCAATCCGCAATTTATTCGCTTCTATCGCCCGTTTTCCATGTCGTCTATGATCTTATCGACTTGCCTGTGATAGGCGGTGCGGGCTGATTGATTATCGTTCGCCTCTGCGACCGACGGGCCGCTGCGGAGCCAGTAAGCGGAAATCCCTCCGAGCACGAGTATAATCCCTGCCAGCATCAACAACGGTCTTCCGAGCCAATAACGCATTTGAGCATCCTCCAATTAGCCTCCGTAGGCACAGAACTTCCCTCTTCCTTAAAACTACGATATGTTTCGCTGCCGGGCAAAAATGAACCACGAATTACACGAATCGAAACAAATTACACGAATTATTAAAAACCTTGAAACTATTTTATAAACATGGCGTCTAACAGGGTGTTGCAGGGAATATGGGCGATTTTGTACGCAAAAACAGTAAGGAGCAGGGCGATGAAACGAATTGCAGTTGCGTTGAGTGTATTGACTGTGCTGGTTCTGGCGGCCCCGGCCGGGGCTGAACTGTGCGAAAAGTGCAAGGGCGGGATGTACATAATGTCCGTCGGCAAGTGTGTCGTTTGCGGCGGGCCTACAAGGAGCGGGGCGCATAAGTTGTGCCCGAAATGCTCGGCCAAACTCGGACAGTGCGAGCACTGCCGCGCGCCGCTGAAGAAGGCGGGGAAACCCACCACGCAACCGGCGAAGATCGACATAAACAAGCCCGGCATGTACACTTCCGGGAAGTGGGAGTACAAGTGTATTATTAAGAGATATGCCACCGGCCTCGGTTGTTCTTGTGGCGGGTTGACATATGACGGGAAGCCCGTCGCCGACAACATTAAGAATTGGGACCGAATCAAGACGCCGTGGGGGACGATGGTATATGCACCTGGCCCCACCAATGTTGCCGGATGGGTGCCGATTGATAGCGTGCACGCGCTTGCAGGCCGGATGCTGCCGTCGCCGGAAAAATCCACCCCGGCCTATCTCCGCGCGCTGGAACTGGACGAGTCGGCCAACGGCAAGACGGTCTCTGCCACCGTTGGGCAGAATATCATCATCCGCCTGAAGGGTAATGCGACAACCGGATATTCGTGGGTGGTTGGGAAAAACGAAGGCGATGTGCTTGGGCAGGTCGGCAAGGTGAAATATGTTTCGGACCAGCCTCCCATGCCTGTGGGCGGCAGAGGCAGGAAGATTATGCGTCACCGCGTCGGCGGCGGGGGGAAGTACGTATTCACATTCACCGCCAAAAAAGCGGGAAAGGCCAAGTTGTCGCTGGAATACAAGAGAGGCTGGGAGAAGAACAAGCCGCCCGCAAAGACCTTCACGCTGAACGTAACCATAAAGGCAGACCCAACGGCAGAACGCGTCAAGAAACTCAAAGCCAATATTAATTCATTTCAACTCGTGCTGCGTTACCGCGGCCCACAAAATGAACTTCTTTATCGAAGTCTTGTTTTGGGCAGGATTTCAGCCGATGTTAAAGCGGCACCAGGGTTTGCTCACATACACATTTCCGGGGAACAGGCGGAGAAGGTCATTGCCCACTTGGTCGATGACGGGTTCCTCTGCCGTGCGTTTGACATAACCAATGTCTTGATCGACCCGCCGGGCGGTCCGCTTTATTCAATGCAAGTTAACAGCGGTAAAACGCGCCTGAACGAATACCTCGGCTGGGATTTGAAGATGCTCAAACGCCTGGACGGCCTGCGAAAAGTTCTCGACGGCGATGCAGCCAAGGCGATGGATAAACTGCTCAAGCGGCTTGAGAACAAACGCAAAGAGTGGAAGAAGAAAACGCCCGTTAAGAAGTCGTAAGGCGAACAGAAAAACGGACCCCGGAGCTGATTTACCAATCAACCAATCAACCAATCAACCAATCTGCCGTTTTCGTAGTTTGTCGCGCAGGGCTGCGTCTACGAATGCCTGGATGTCGCCGTCGAGAATGGCGTCGGTATTGGTAAGCTTCAGCTCAGTCCGTTCATCGCGGACAAGTTGGTATGGGTACAGCACATACGAGCGGATCTGGTGCCCGAAGGCTATCTCGCCTTTGTCGCCGTACATTTTCGCCAGTTCCGCGTCGCGCTTGGACTGGGTGTGCTGATAGAGTTTGGCCATCAGCATTTTGCGTGCTTGTGCGCGGTTCTGGTGCTGGGATCGCTCGTTTTGGCACTGCGTAACGATCCCCGTCTCCAGGTGCGTCAGGCGAACGGCCGACGACGTCTTGTTGACGTGCTGGCCTCCGGCTCCGCTTGCGCGATAGGTGTCTTCGCGGATATCCTTTGCCCAGTCTATCTCGATTTCGATCTCGTCCAGTTCGGGCAGGACGTCCACGGAGGCGAACGACGTATGCCGCCGCTTGGCTGAATCGAACGGGCTGATCCGCACCAGGCGATGCACGCCCCGCTCGCAGGAGAGGTATCCGTAGGCGTAAGGCCCCGATACGTGCAGCGTGGACGAGCGGACGCCGGCTTCTTCGCCGTCCAGCCTGTCGATCTGCTCGACCTTGTATCTGTTCCGCTCGAAGTATCGCAGGTACATTCGCAGGAGCATTTCCGCCCAGTCGCAACTTTCGGTCCCGCCGGCTCCGGCGTGGATGGAGATATAGCAGTTTCCCGCGTCGTGCGGGCCTGCGAGCATCGTCCGCAATTCGAGTCGGTCGAGGTCGGCGACGAGTTTTTCAGCCTCGGTAGCCGCTTCGGAGAGCGTTTCGTCGTCTCCGGCTTCGGAGCCGAGTTCGTGCAGTGTCTGGAGGTCTTCGACCCGCGCCGACAGTTCCGTAATGGGCGTGATGATGGCTTTGAGTGTTTTGAGTTGCGCGACGACCTTTTGGGCCGATTCGGCGTTATCCCAGAAATTCGGCGCAGACATCCGCTGCTCGATAGCGGCCATTTCCTCACGTCGTGTAGGCAAGTCAAAGAGAGTCCCGGATTGCTACGATCCGGGCGCTGAGGGTTGAAATTACTTCCGGTAAAGACGCTGTTTCAATCATTTATGTTTCCTGACACTGTAAGCAGTCGGATGCCTTGGCCTTCTGGGACAGAAGGCGTCGCTATTTTCTTATAAATGACTTGGTTCGGACGATTTCTTTTTTTGCCGAGATACGTAACCGACTCCATACTCCAGGTTTCGGAGGACTGGCGGATTATTGATGTTTATGAATTCAATCCTCTCAAAAGCGGACTCTCCAACAGTGCGCATTATATTCGCCCAAAAAGCACAAGAAGCGGAGTTTGAAATGCTTGTAATTCGATCGAAGTCAACTACAGCATGCGCACATACATCCCGTACCTCTTGTGCGACGACCCGCGCCAAGGCATTTCCGTCCGGTGTTCCGGAAACAGACTCCGTGCTGTCCATCACATCGAAGACTCGAATTATTTTAGGCGCGACCAAGACGTATCTTTCCCGTGGGTGTGATCGAATCAATATACTCTCTCATCCTGCTATATGTTAGTGTAACAATAACAATAGTCCCTTGCCAATACCATCCAGAACGAACCGTCTCGACTTTTTCCCCTGTTCGCCTGCGAATCGCATTACCGGAACACAGCGAAAACGTTCCTTTTGTTGATTTAGCAATCTGGTCAATCTCAAAAAGGCCTTGGCCAACGTTCCTTGGATCTCCAAATTCATCTTTTACCCCTTCGGAACCCGTAACGTCGCGTTTGCATGCTAACTCTAAAGCGGCCAAGTCATCCGGCACACAAAGTCGCTGGTTATCGCGAAGAGAAACAGCAACGCCACGCCCGGAATCCACAATTGCGAAAACATATCTTCGATCCCTAATGCCAAGACGATAAGATTGAGCAACAGCATAACCGGATTTGTCGCTTCCCAGCCGTGCATGATCGATAATATTGTTGATGCTTTCATAAAGGGGGCTATTCAAGTCTGACCTTACGATATTGAATGCTTCTCCTCCACTTATGCTATTGACCAGATTGTCTGCAATCTTCTTGGAATTGCTGTCAAATCGGATATGTTCAAGTGCGGCGAAACGCCCTGCCTGGCTATGGCGAGAAAATTTCTCATCCACAAAAACGCCGAATATCTTGAAAAAATTCATCCTTTGAAGGTATTCAAAAGGCCTACACAATGGAGCGTTTAGCAGAAGAACGCGGTAGTCGTTGTGAATCCAGTGGTCTATCAGGGCTGCCAGGGCTCCCATACCTTGCGGAGTAACAAAATCCAATTTCTGAAAATCCAGTGTTACTTTCTGCTCGGGAGCGATTTCTATCCCCATCATGGCAGACATCAGACTGCCGAGTTCGAGCGTGGGCGGTAAGGTTATCCTACACATGTTTCCGAGTCTATCATAACAGGCACAATTTCCGCTATCTGAATTTATATTTAGGGCCGAGCGGTAGATTGACCAAGGGGATATACTTTTCTCTTTGCGGCGTTGGCGGTATAAAGTGATCGGAAGGAGCATAAGGTGGCGGAACATTTTGCAGATAGATTGCTGGCGGCGATTGGGCGGGTCGGTTCGCCGGTGTGCGTGGGGATTGATCCCGCATACGACCGCCTGCCGGATGAATTAAAAAACGGTGACGAGGTCGCTGCCATCGAAGCCTTCGGTTTGGGTATCGTCGAGGCAGTGGCCGGGCGCGTCCCCGCCGTCAAGCCTCAAATCGCGTACTTCGAGCGGTACGGCTCTGCGGGCGTGGCGGCATACGAAAAAGTTGTAACTGCCGCTCAAAAAGCAGGCCTGATTGTCATTGGCGACGTGAAGCGCGGCGACATCGGCTCGACGGCATCGGCGTATGCAGACGGGCATCTGCTGGGCGAAAACGCGCCCGACGCAATAACAGTCAACGGATACTTCGGGGCCGATGGGTTGAAACCGTTTGTGGATACAGCCGCAGACACCGGCAAAGGTATATTCGTGCTGGTGCGGACGTCGAACCCGTCGGCTGCGGCGATTCAGGATTTTGCAGACGCCGTCGGCAAGAAATTCTACGAACACATAGCCGAGCAGGTCGCAAAGATTGGTAGCGACGAAAGACTTATCGGCGGCAGCGGATACAGTTGCGTCGGTGCCGTCGTCGGCGCGACGTATCCCGACGAGGCCCGTCGCTTGCGAGAAATAATGCCGCAGCAGATATTTCTCGTTCCCGGATACGGCGCACAAGGCGCATCGGCGGACGACTGCGCCGCTTCCTTCAAGGCCGATGGAACAGGAGCAATCGTCAACGCCAGCCGGAGCGTAATCTACGCCTTCCAGAACCCGGAATACGCCGGTATGGACTGGAAAAAAACAATCGAGACCGCCGCGAAAAAATTCGCCGACGATATTCGTCAATCTGTCGAGGAAAACAGATGAACTACAAAGGACACAAAGAGCACAAAGAAAAAAGGAAGAAGCAATTTAATTGAAAAAAGTTGTTTTCTTTGTGTCCTTTGTGCTCTTTGTGGTTCATTTTTTACGATACCGTGAGCCGAAGAAAAGCCAATACGCAATTGTTCGCATTGCCCGCTCCTCCGGCCGATGAGGTTTGCATCGCCGGCGCGACGTACAGACTCGTCCGTGTCTTCAAACATGATTTCTTTGCAGCCACAGCGTTGTACGAGGCGGTTCGTGGTACGGGCGTCTCGCTCGTGCTACCCCCTGAAATTGTCGTGAAGACCTATCGCACGCAGGCGTTTTGCGGATTGGGGATGGAGTGGCTGGGACGATTCAGTCGGGAGCATGAAAAGGGGATTTATGCAGCCTTGGAAGGCGTCGCCGGCGTGCCGCGATGGGTCGGCTGCGTTGGGCCGACGGGTTTGGCCATTGAGTATATTGACGCTGTCCCGCTGGATCATCTCGATAAGCCGCCGACCGGTTATTTCGACCAGATGTGGCAGATACTCGATACCGTTCACGCCCGTGGCCTGGCGTACGTCGATGCCAATAAACTCTCGAATATGCTGGTGGCTGACGACGGCTCGCCATATCTGATCGATTTTCAGATTGCCGTTGGCAATCGCGACGATTGGCCTTGGCCTATGCGGGCAATCGCCGCGCGAATCGTCCAATATCTGCAAGGCAAAGACATTTATCATCTCTGCAAGCACAAGCGCCGCCTCGCCCCGGATGAACTGACCGACGAAGAAGAAAAAATCTCCCGTCATCAAGGTCTGTGGCATCGCCTGCACCGCAAAATCACCAAGCCATATCGCGCCGTCCGCCGACGCTTCCTCCGACGACAATATCAGAACGGCAGGCTCGTAAGCCCGTCGGCCGAACTCGAAGACCACCACCAACCGGAAAAACAAACCTGGCGTGAGGGATAAACGAGCCGCGACCGTAAGGGAGCGGTCTAACCATTGCGGAAGTCTTAATGACCGCTCCCTTACGGTCGCGGCTCGTTTATCTCCCGCTCGCGCATTAACTTTTCGTGTGTACTATCGCATGTCTGCTTGATTTTTCCGCTTTGCCTCGGTAGTGTTTCTGACAGAGACACCTCTATGGGAGAACCGTTATGAATCCGATTAAACTCATCCGCAAACTCGGCAAGGCGCTGCGTGGCGGCGCGACGTTCCGCGATATGTTCCTGGGGATTTTTCTCGGATTTGCTGTCGGGATGATTCCCGGCGTAAATCTGACGCTGGTATTTCTGATTCTCCTGTTGTTGTTCCTTAACGCCACCGGTGCGCTGGCGGTCCTGTCGTTCATGCTGGGTAAGATACTCTGCCTGGTCTTGGCGCCGGTTACGTTTTGGCTCGGTTATACGATGATTCACGACATGGGCCTGATCGGGCTTGTTCGCTCCGCGAGCGATACTCCCGTCGTAGCCATGATGGACCTGCACGTGTACTGCCTCATCGGCGCGATACCGCTGATTATCGTAATTGGCGGGCTGATGGCGTGGTTTGTGGCGAGGTCTGTCGTCAAGACCCGTGCGGCCATAGCGTCAGCAGCCGGTAAGAGCGAAAAGGCCCGGAAAGTAGCCGGGAACTGGTTTGTAAGGTTCCTCATGCGGATCGTCTTCGGCAAGCAGAAGGGCAAATTAGCGGATATGGATGAGGCGAAATCGCCGCTGATTCGCAAAGGAAGGGTCATTGCCGCAGTGGTGCTGACGGCGCTTCTGGCTGTGGCTGGGATGATATTTCTCGATTCGCTGGTAAAACAAGGCCTGGAGAAATCCATCGCCGCCGCCAACGGCGCTGAGGTCAATATCGCCAGGGCCGACCTGTCGCTGCGCAGCGGGCGACTCGTTATCGAGGGTTTGGAAGTTACAGACGCCAGTCGGCCCACGCACAATCGGTTTCAAGCAGAAAAAATCGTTGCGGATGTCAGTATCAAAGACCTCCTGACCCGGCGGTTCGTGATAGACCTTATCGAGTGCGATGCGATGCGAATGGATGTCGAACGTAAGACGCCGGGGAAGGTCTATCGCGAAAAAATCGAAGCGAAGGAAAAGACTCCGTCGGTCCCGGACTATCTGGCTGGGAAACTGGGCAAGAGCGCCGAATACTACGAGGAAATTAAAAAGTTCAACAAGCGGCTCCAGAAACTGAGGGAATATCTCAAGAGTGATGAAGCCGAAGCCTCCGAACCCGATACCGACGCCATTGCCAAGCGGGCCAGGGCATTGGGATATCTGAAAATGTCGGCGAAGGATTATCTGACCAAAAAACCGACGTGGGTTATCAGCAATATCAAAATCAGCCACATCGAACTGACGCCGACATTGCCGACATTCGTGGTCGAGGGGAAAAACATCTCCAGCCACCCGTCGCTGCTGCTTCCTGAAAAGATGGCATTGTCAGCCAAACCCGACGAAGAAGCGCTGAAGGATTTTCTTCTCAAATCTGTCGGACAAAAGGATAAAATGGGCGGACTGCTTGAGGGAATCCTGGGTGGCAAAAAAGACAAAAAGTCCGACGAAAAAAAGAAAAAACCCGGCCTGCTGGACAACTTTCTGGGCAAGTAAGTTCGTAGGATACGTAAGGTTCTGTCCCCTGCACCTGCCTTCGCTAAGGCTACGGCATGGCAGGTACGCGATTGGTGGATGGGGAATTTCGTGTGCAGGAAACAAAACCTGCACACTCCACGCCTGCCTGGTCGGTATGCCTCCGTTATCAAAAGCCCGCTTGACTGAATGGCGCCGAAACACTACCCTCACTTCGTTATGACCGATTGCAATAAACATGAAATCACGCTTGGCGAACTTGCTGAGAGGCTTGGCGGGGTTTTGACTTTCGGGCCGGAGAAGGTGATTCGCGGCGTTGCAAGCCTTTCCGAAGCCGGGGGCGACGAAATCGCCTTCCTGGCCAACGCCAAATATGAGCGGTTCATGTCCGCGACCAAAGCCGCTGCTGTGATTGTGGCTAAAGACTACGCCGGGGCGGGCGAAAACCTTATCCGCTGCGAAGACCCTTATTTCGCATACCAACAGACGATGGTAGAACTCTACGGCTTCCGCCGGCACCCGTTCAGCGGTATCGACGCATCCGCCCGAATCGACCCGGCTGCGAAAGTTTCCGATAGCGCCGCCGTCGCACAGTTTGTTACTGTCGGCCCGGGGGCAGAAGTCGGCGACGGTGCGGTGCTTTATCCGGGGGTATTTGTCGGCCCTGACGTGAAAATCGGATGCGGCTGCATCTTGTACCCCAACGTCGTGCTGTACGACGGGACGATCCTTGGCGAGCGGGTAACAATTCACGCCGGGACCGTCATAGGCCAGGACGGCTTCGGATACGCCACGCACGCCGGGAAGCATGAGAAGATTCCCCAGGCCGGTTGGGTCGAAATCGGCGACGACGTGGAGATCGGCGCTTGCTGCGCGATCGACCGGGCTACGATGGGCGCGACCGTCATCGCGGCAGGGACGAAGTTCTCCAACCTCGTAGCGATAGGGCACGGAACGAAAGTCGGGAAGCACTGCCTGTTCGTCGCCCAGGTCGGCGTAGCCGGTTCGACGACGATAGGCGATTACTGCGCCCTTGCCGGACAGGCCGGCATCGTCGGACACATAAAAATCGGTAACAACGTCCGCGTCGGTGCAAAGGCCGGCGTAATCAACGACGTAGCCGACGGTCAGGAAGTCCTCGGCGCTCCGGCTGTTCCGCGGTCTCAGGCCCGACGGGCCTATTCGGTGCTGAACCAACTACCTCGCCTGCGCGAGACACTCAAAAAACTCGCAGCCGATGTCGCAAAACTCAAAAGCACGCACCAGGATAAGCAAAAGTGAGCACGGTCGAACCACCTGTGGTGAGCAACGTCGAACCAGTGGGTCTTATTGCCGGGGCCGGTCGGCTTCCGATACTGATCGCCGGCGGAATCCGCCGATCGGGTCGCCGGTTGGTGGTGGTCGGTATTCGAGGACAGGCCGATCCGGGTCTGCGCGATATGTCCGATACCTTCGCCTGGGCTGGGGTTACCCGCCTGGGGCGATGGATTCGCCTGCTGCGACGCAATGGCGTGCGACAGGCGGTGCTGGCCGGCGGCGTGCGGAAGGCGAATATGTATTCGCCGCTTCGGCTGCTGCGGTACTTGCCAGACTTGCGCACAGCCCGGCTTTGGTATGGAAAACTCCGACACGACAAACGCGACAACGCCGTCCTGCTGGCCGTCGCCGACGAACTCGCCGCCGAGGGGATTGAACTGATGTCAAGCGTCGAATATTGCGCCGAACACTTGGCCGATGAAGGCCTGATGACTCGAACCCCGCTACCTCGCGGCGTCGAAGCCGATGCTGCCTTCGGTTTCGATATCGCCCGTAGAAGCGCCGAACTGGACGTGGGACAATCGGTGGCCGTCAAGGAGCGCGACATAATCGCCGTCGAAGCCATGGAGGGCACCGACGAGATGATCGCCCGCGCGGGTCGGCTTTGTAAAACCGGCGGCTGGACGCTTGTCAAGGTCGCTCGCCCGGCTCAGGACATGCGATTCGACGTGCCCACTGTAGGGGTTGAAACGCTCCGCGCCCTCAAATCCGCCCGTGCCGCCTGCCTGGTCCTCGAAGCCGGACGCACCATCATCCTCGACAAACCCGAAACACTCGCCCTCGCCGACAACCTCGGCATCGCCGTAATGGGAAAACGAGCGGAATAAAGGGCCACAGAGACACAGAGGACGCAGAGGTAAAAAAGAGACGGCAAGCGATTATAGGCCCGAAGGGCCGGAGGATGGTAGCCGGTGGCGTGAGCCACCGGAAAAAGTCCCCCAACGAATTCAGCCCCAACGGGGCGGCGGAAAGACTTGCGTCAAAGCGTTTCCGGCGCCCCGTTGGAGCTTGAAATTATCTAACCGCGTAACCGTGGGCTTTCGCCCACGACTACTGTCCTTCGCCCTTTCAGGGCAAGGGAAGAAATCATATCGCTCTGCGGTCAGTGTTCGTCATTTTCCTCTTCGAACCCGTCAATCGGCGGGGCGTCTTCGGGTTTGAGACGCCGGCCTGCTTCGGTCCAGGCGTCTTCGTACTCGGCATGGGCCGACTGCTCCGTCGGGTGCTTGAGACGCGAGGCGGCATAGTGGGCGATAATACCAATCAGCAGTATCAACGAAACTCCAAGAACTCCCGTCGTCAGATACGCCAGCCTCAGCAGGTAATCACGTTGCTCGGGTTCATGCGGAACCGCCGCCAGGACAAGGTACAGCACACTGCTCAACACCAGAATCCAGACCACCATCGCGATTACCAGGATCGCAAAATTTGTCGCTCGCGTGTATTGGGACATAATTTCACCAGTTGAGTTTTTCTCGCGGGTTGTACGGGTCGGATTGGCTGAAGTCTTTCAGAAGTTTCCGCCCTTTTTCGGAGATTTTCTTCGGCAGGACGATTTTGACAACTGCGTACTGGTCGCCTCGTTTTCCGGTTTTCGGGTCGGCGATGCCTTTACCGCCGAGGCGCAGGCGCGTCCTTCCTGTGGTTCCCGGCGGGATTTTCAAATTGGTCTGTCCGTCAATGGTCGGGACAGCAACCGTCGCTCCCATTGCGGCCTCGATGATGCTGACCGGGAGGTCGAGGTATATATCGTTCCCGTCCCGTCGGAAGAACTGATGGTCACGGACCTTGGTGATGATGTACAGGTCGCCTCTTCCGCTGGGGGTCGCCATTCCCTTTCCGCGAAGGCGTATTTTGCTGCCGGTGCGGACGCCGGGCGGGATTTTGACCTCGACCCGCTCGTTCCGACCGTCAGGCCTGCGAATCTGGAACATTTGCGAACACCCCCTGGCCGCCTGCATGAACTCCAGCGTGATATGGGATTCTGCAACCGGGGTGGCAGGTTCGTCCTTCCCGGACGATCGTTTAGGTTTGCGTCGCATCCTTCCGCCCAGTGCCGCCAGCAGATCGTTCAGGCTCATCCCGCTGAATGGGCTGGAGGAGAAAGGGTCTTCGAAACCTGGCGCTCCACCGCCTTTGGGGCGGTTTTGTGTATAGACTTTCGTCCATCCGGGCGCGCCGCCGCCGCCGAAACCAAACTGTCCGGGACCGGCATGTCCGAACTGATCGTACGCCTTCCGCTTTTTCGGATCCGACAGTACCTCGTATGCAGCGGTGGCCTCCTTGAACTTCCCGTCCGCACCGGAAGACTTATTCACGTCAGGGTGATATTTGCGCGCCAATTGACGGTAGGCCGATTTTATCTGTCTGGCCGACGCCGAACGTTCCACGCCCAGGATTTCGTAGTAATCTCGTTGAGCCATATTAACCACTAATTATAGGCGTATCGGTCGGCTACGGCAATGCCGCCGTCCGGAACGATTTTTACCGCGAAAAGCCGAATTGGAAACAGGAAAAAATCTTTAAAATCTTTCTTGCCACAAACATGAACATTGGTAATATAATTGTAGTAGGATTTCATATCTCTCACTGACTGAACACGGAGGTTAGTCACAGGTATGGTACACGGAAGGTCGGTCCGGAGGGACCGAGAGTGTTTGTAAGAGAGGACATGTCGCTTAGAGGTTATCGGCCAGGTAGGTATGGACTACCTGAAGAGGCAAGCGAAGAGGCTCAGATACACCGGCTGGCGAACATAGAGATATATGCCAGGCGGGTCAGAGCAGGGTTGCCTATCTTCAGGAATACCAAGGACATCCCCGTTGCCAGCGGGAATAAGTCCGGTCTTTGAAGCCATATCGGTTGATAAACTCGAAATAAGTGTCTTGACGGTATAAACCTCGTCGGGTTTGCCACTTTAATTGGTCGGGCCGCGTCGGTGGGGGGTTTGCTCGTCTGGGCGAGATGAAGGCACGCCGTGTATCCTTTTGCATTCCCGGAGTAGCACACTTGACAGAGACTGCATAAGGCCGGTAACGTGCTGACTTCTCACTCAAGCGCCCGTAGCTCAATTGGACAGAGCATCGGTCTTCGGAACCGAGGGTTACAGGTTCGAGTCCTGTCGGGCGTGTTAGTAATTACAATACTTTACATTATCGTTTTAACCGCCCCCAAAGTCTATTTCCAACTTCATGTCAGATATGAGATAATACCTGGTGGTAATCAGGTCCCAACGGCACGAAGGGACATTCGCCTTCGAAGCCAAACCAAGGGAGATGCACCATGCGAAAAAAGCGGGCATCCAACCGGAAAGAAAAAGAGTTAAAGCCGTTGCAGGAGAGCGAGGCCTGGTTGCGGCTGATAATGGAAAACACCTCTAACGGCATCGTCATTACTGAGTACGATCCGAAGACGGACAATCGTCGGCTGGTGCTGTGCAACGACCGGTACGTCGAAATGTCGGGGCGCAGCAGGGAGGAACTGATGAGGTCGGAAGACCTTAACGAGTTCCTCCGTTGGAAAGCAGCCCCCGACGGATTGTTACGTGATCACTTTCTGGATGGTGCGCTTCCGGATGGCGTGCGGTTGGAAGGCACTGCCTCCTGGCTCCGTCCGGACGGCAAGGATAACTGCTACGAATGGACCGCGACCCATCTCAAGATCGGCGAGAAATATCACATCATCGGTATCGACCACGACATTACCGAGCAAAGGCGGGTTGAAGATGCATTGCGAGCATCGGAACTCCAATATCAGACCACGCTCAATTCAATTAGTGATGCGATTCACGTCGTCGATAAAGACCTGCGGATCGTCCTGTGTAATCCGGCTTTGGTGCAGTGGTGCAGGCAATTGGGTCTGGAAAGCGACCTGGTAGGACTAACCGTCTTTGAGGCCTTTCCATTCCTGCCGGAAGAAGTGCGTGATGAGTATCACAACGTATTTCAAACCGGTGAGACACTTGTTCGCGAGGAGACCACAACACTTGACGACGAGGCATTCGACACAGAGACGCGAAAGATACCGATAATCGAGAAGGGTAAGGTCGTGCAGATAGTCACTATTCTCCGAAACATCACTGAGCGTAAGAAATCGGAGGACAGGCTCCGGCGTCTGGCGATGATCGCCGAACAGGCGGTCGAGGGAATCGGTATGGCCGACCTTGACGGAATCCTTCAGTTCGTCAATCCGTCATGGGCAAGGATGCACGGGTACGAAACCGGGGAAGAACTGGTCGGTGAACATATCAGTGTGTTCCACACCTCCGAGCAGATAAAAACTTACGTAAACCAGTTCAACGAGAAGGTCAAACGCAACGGTCGGTACATGGGTGAAAGTGAACAGATGCGAAAGGACGGAACCACGTTTCCCTCGGAGATGGCAATAACTCTGTTTAAAGACGAAGAGGGCGAACCTGTCGGAATGCTTGCTTTTGCGATAGACATCACGGAACGCAAGAAGGCCGAAGAGACGCTGCGGGAGAGCGAGTATGATTTGCGCATGCGTGTAAGGGAACTCAATTGCCTCTATGACATTACCGAGGTTGTGAACAAATACAACGATTCTCTTGAGTCCTTGCTTCAGGGAATCGTAAATGTTCTGCCCCATGCATGCCAACGCCCGAAAACCGCATGCGCAAGAATCACAGTTAGTGACAAGGAGTATCGAACATCTAATTTCAGGAAATCACAAACGAAATTGGCCACCGACATCCTGGTCGCCGGAGAGAAGATCGGCGTCGTGGAGATCTTTTGCCTCAAGGCAAACTTGTCTGTCGATAAAAATCCGTTCCTGAAAGAAGAGAAATACTTGATAGATACAATTGCAGCACGAATCGGAAGAAACATCGAACGTATTCAGGCCCGGCGGCAGTTGCTTGCAGAGCAGTCTGCCCTGGAGCAGAAGAACATCGCCTTGCGGGAGATTATGGCCGGGATTCAGGATGAGAAGAAGGAATTTGGCCGGCGGATTGTCGGTAATATCGAGAAGATCGTCATGCCGCTGCTGCACACCCTTGAACATGAACTTCCCAAAGGCCAAAGAAAATATCTGGACTTGCTGAAGGAAACTATCAAGGATATCACTCTTCCTTTCGCCGACAGTCTCTCGAAAGAATTTACATCTCTTACCCCGACCGAGATACGTATCTGCAACCTGATAAGGAAGGATATGTCAACCAAACAGATTGCCGATCTGTACCATATCTCATCTGCCACTGTTAATAAGCACCGCGAACACATCCGCCGCAAACTGCAAATCACAAATACGGATGTGAATCTCTCTACCTACCTTGAAAATTATATGTCCAGTCACGCAGAAAACTAATGCGCGTTACGGTTAGCCCCGACAGAGACATTCAGGGTTGGGAATGGAACTCCAGAGGCGAAATGGCCGCAGGCCTTCTGGCACTCTAACATCCTGCATGAGCGAGAGATACGAATATTCCATCACTCGTTACCAACCATTACCCTCGTAGATCGCTGTAGTGGGTTAATGCCAGTAGAAAACCGAGGGAACGTGGATGGCACCAGCCCACGATACGTATGTATTATACGCATCCTGTACGCTAAAACACCGTAGCCATTTTGTGATTTTTGGGGCGCAAAAAAATGGAATATGTGTTATCATACAGCCGTGTTGTAGTAGATGACCATGCACTCGTGGGGAAAACGCGATGCCGATGGTGATGCCGATAAGCGAAGTTTTCACAAAGACTGAATGGGTCAATCTGTCCGACCACCTTGGATTGTCGCCAAAGCAGGCAGAAATTGCTCGTCAACTTTTCGGCGGTTCGAGTGATAAGCAGATTGCCCAAGAACTTGGTATCGCTGTTTCCACGGTTCGCACATACATGAGCAGGATGTTTGTAAAACTGGATGTCCAGGATCGAAATGAACTGATCGTGAATATCTTTCGCCAGTTTCGCGCCGGTTGCAAAGGCTGCCCCCGCTGGCAATGACAGTATAATTACCGGCTTGTGAGATATCGGATTTGCAGTAACCTATAGTTGAATAGTTGCTCTCGCCCGTTTTGGGAGCGGTGGAGCGATTCAGATAGTGAGGGTAGGAGCGTCATTCGCTCTAGCGTATTCTGCCTGAGGCCGCACTGGCCGAGTTCCCGTTTGGTAAGAGTGTTTCTGTCCTCATGGAGGACAGGCACGTCAGAAAGATTGGAACGGGTAGGCAATTGAGCCTTGATTTCAGAAGGGAGAGGAATTGTGAAGTGCGTACTGAAAGCAGCAGTAGTAGTGGTGATTGTATCGGGAATGTCCGCAGCGGCCTTGGCATCGCCTGTGTCGGCAGCGCCGGTGCCTGAGGATTTCAACAATTTGCTCAGCGGTTCGGCCGGCGCCATCGGTTCGCCGATGACCACCGACATGTCCGTCGGCAATATGCAGGCCGAGGTTATCAGCCAGGCATTCACCGATGGGGCGGACAACTACATGTATCTCTATCAGATCAGGAACACCGGCACAACGGGCAACAGCGTCATAGAGGTTTTCACGTGCAGCCCGTTCTTCGACGCTTCTGCGTCAACAACGCTGGGGTATCTGACCGACAATGCGCCGACAGGATTTACACTGGGAACTCAGTCGCCCGCCGGGGCAAGCGTGGACACTGCCGCCGAGATGACGATCTCGTTCGGATTCCCGGCATGGACGATACCGAGTTATGCGATAGACCCGCCCGAAGACAGTGTAACATTGTATATCCTGAGCGATGGCGTGCCGGGAATGATTGCAGGCAACGTGATCAATGGTGTGATCAGTTCCGGCGATGTGGTTGGCCCTGTCCCGGAGCCGGTGACAATGAGTCTGCTGGCGGTGGGTGGTCTGGTCTTATTGCGGCGGCGTCGCAAACGGATGTGATAGCCAAGTGGTTACCTCTCTTGGTGAGGCGCTCTCCAAGGCCGTACGCAGGCTCGTTCACATCAGCGAGCCTGCACCGGCTTGGATTGCCCGTGAGAAAAGTGAAGAGATTAGGCGCAGGTTGTCCTGACGCGGGACTTAGGGGTGCTGGCAGGGGCGAAGGTCAAAGCCCGCCCCTTTGTCTGCCGGCCCCTTTGGTCCTCGAAAGGAAGCCGGCGATGCAAGGTGCCGGGGCGGACGTTACAGTCCGCCCGACGGTGCCTGATAAAAGCCGACTTAAGGGTCGGGGTGCTTGAGAATCCGGCGAAATGCCGGATCGCCAGACAGGCAGCAAAAGCCTCATTTTGGGGATCTTTTGGTCCGGTCGCCCTCTTTTCCCTCACGGGGCGGCCGGTCCAATAGACTTTTTATGGGTGGAACTGGCAGCACTGCCGGTTGGCAAGGCTCGAGAAAGAACGAATATATGGTCTATCTGGACAGTATAAGTGGTCATTAGGTGTGAAGCAGGAAAACGCCCGTAGTGCGTATTACGCATACGCACTGCGTACGCGATAACGCCGCTATAATTTTTAAGATTTTTGTCTTGCAAAAATCGAGATTTGTGGTTTAATGTAGCGAGCAGCAGAGAGATGTTTCATTTCGTGAGCAGGGAAGTTCCGAAAAGAAAGAAGCCGTTGGTTGCGTTTGTCTGGATTGTCAGGAAGGTTCGCTTATTGAAAGCGGTGTTACGTTTTATTTGCGGCTTTGCGATTTTGACAAGGGCAAGCAAATCAAAATAACGGTTATTTCCGTTGTGCTAGAGGAGCAGTCTTTGCAGCAATAGGAAATGTAAAAAAGCGGCGAACCAGCAACATGCCTTGACCGCCTGTGCTGATCCACCGCGGAGACCGGGGCGGGCGTTCACATGCCCGTTCCGGTGAACCTATGTTAATTATACGTAAAAGACCGAGTTGGGTTCAAGCGAATTCTTTCGGATTTATCCGGAATTCTGATTGGTATTCAAAGGAGGAATATCATGCCTGAACCGATAACACTCGTTGCGGTTGGGGGAGGCATTGCCGCTTTATCGACACATCTGGCGCGCCGATATTTCGAAATGGCCAAAGAGGTTGTGGACATTATCCTCGGGACTGTCGCTCTGGTGCTCTCACTACCGATTCTGATGATTTGCGCGGTCATCATCAAGGTATCGAGCAAAGGGTCCGTCTTCTACACGCAGATTCGTCTCGGTAAGGACGGCAAGCCGTTCTGGATGTACAAGATGCGGACGATGCGCATCAATGCCGAATCGGACGCCAAGGCCATTTGGGCCCAGGATAATGATCCCCGGGTGATTCGCTGGTGTCGGTGGATGCGTCACAGTCATATAGATGAGTTCCCACAACTCGTCAACGTGGTCAAGGGGGAGATGTCTCTGGTCGGTCCCCGCCCGGAGCGCCCCGAAATTCTGGACGAACTCGAAAAGGTCTATCCTGACGTCAGGAAAAGGCTTTCCGTCCGGCCCGGGATCACCGGGCTGGCACAGATCCGGAACGGTTATGACACAAGTGTCAAGGCATTCAAACGCAAACTCGAAGCGGACCTGGAATATATCGAACACCGCAAGTGGAGCAAGGAATTACGAATCATGGCGGTCACGATGGCCAAATTTCACGACAAGGAGAGTCACTGATGATGTACAGAACCTTACAACTAAAGCGGGCAAGGGCGACGTGGTGGGTGCTGGGCGCAATTTTGATGACCGGGCTGACCTGGCCGACACAGGCCGGTGGCATCACCGTTGACGGAAAGATCACCCCCTATGACGAATGGAGCGGCGCAAACGTCGTCATTTCTGACCAGAATGAACCGGACCTGCCGGACAACTATGACGTCAAGCATATAATGATGGACGACGGCAACAATAGCCTCTACGTGGTCGTTACTGTCTATGGCGACAAGATTGGCCTGGCCGCCGCTGGAGCCGATAACCCGTACCTGAATTTTTACTTCAACCTTTATTCCGGCGGCGGGCCGGCCCATCGCTTCGGCCTGACGTACAACGACGGGTACGGTCTGGGATCCGACAAGATGCACCTGATCCAGTACGACAACGGTTGGAAGGACCTCGGCGAGGTCGATTTTGCCATTGACGAGGCCGTTGAGGTCGCCATCCCCTGGTCCACGCTCCCGCCCGAATTGATCGCCGGCCCTTCCATCGCGGTGCAAAATCTGTTTTTCCTGTACAACGTTGCTCCCGGTGACGCCAATGCGGATGGTGCTGTTGGCGTAGGCGACCTGGGCATCCTGGCGAGCAATTACGGAACCGTCGGCGAAGCCCAATGGGCCACCGGAGATTTCAACCTTGACGCCTGTGTGGGCGTAGGCGACTTGGGTATCCTCGCCAGTCACTATGGCTACCAGGCCCCAGAGGGATGCCTCTACGACATATTCGACGAAAACACCAAGATACTGAATAATGACCCGCTGACCAAGCACACGCCCGAACCCCTGACGGTGCTGGCCGTCGGGATGGGTATCGCCGGACTGGCCGGATATATCCGCAAACGGAAACTGGCGTGATTCTTGGTGGCACAGGCATTCCTGCCTGTGCAAGGCACAGCCTGAAAGGCTGTGCCACCACAGGCTTGTAGCCTGTGATTGAAAGACATAAAGGCAGAATGAAAATGAAAAATTCATCTGGCAAAACCAGGAAAGGAGGCGGTGTCGGCCAGAAACTCGCTGTGATTAACGAATCGCCGGGCAGGTGAGACTGCTGCTGTCCCGGCGAAGATTGGAGACGCCCCCGGCTTCGGCCTCAGGCTCATAGCCTGTAACCGACAAAGCCGAGGGAAAAACAGTAGCCAAAGAACGCTCCGTAAAAAGCGGAGGAAATGAAGTAAAGGAGTAGAATTATGAGATACGTAGCATTACTTGCAGTAGCAGGCCTGATACTGACCGTCACCGCGACGGCCGGGGCCGTAACGTTCAATTTTGACCCGGACGATTTTATCCAGTTGTACAGCACGACTCCATTGCCGGTCGATAATCCCACGGGTACTAGCCATTTGAAGTATGAGCAGGACTCTCCTCGCCGTGTCCATGAGACTTGGTGCGGTATCATGTACAACACCTTTGGCAGCACTAACGTTGGTGAAACCGACCAAGAGAGTCAGGATGCGTATATCGCATGGCGGAACTCTCTGGATGCATCGAATGAGGGAATTGCAAGTTTCAATATTTGGCTTCGCGACAATACGAATGCATGGAACTGGGGTGAGCGTCTTGTGTCGAATCCGGATGTTAAGCCCACAGCCACAGCGGCTTCGGGTTGGCAGGTGGAAGTCAATGCAAATCCCTGGGGTTCAGGGTGGCTTGCAGAGTGGTGGACAGACGAAACAGATAATCTGATCAATCTGGCCAACGACCTGGACCTATTCAGTTTTACGGTGGATGTACGCGAGATAACCGCTGCCGGACAGACGTATGCTGATGGTACGGATGTCGCTTTGGGTACAGAGTGGGATATATGGTTTGGCAGTTGGCACGACATGTACAATGACGATTCCGCTTACTCAGGCTGGCTAGATACCGGCGGCTGGGAAGGCACCCTGAATCTCACCGCTGTTCCCGAGCCGTTGACGATGTTTGCTGTTGGTATGGGTATTGCCGGACTGGCCGGTTATATCCGCAAGCGGAAACTGGCGTGATTTGGAATACAGCACAGGCTTGTAGCCTGTGATTGAAAGACATTAAAGGCAGTATGAAAATGAAAAATTCAACTGGCAAAACCAGGAAAGGAGGCGGTATCGGCCAGAAACGCGCGGTAATTGAATGAATCGCCGGGCAGGGCAGGCTGCTGCCTGACTGGCGAGGTTTGGGGTGTTGCGACGGCGTCGGCCGACCGGATAACAGACCGGTGATGACGCAGGGGCAAAGAAAATGGCAGCCAAAGGAATTCCGTAATGCAAACATTACGGACGAAGCAGAAAAGGAGTAAAAGTATGAAACATCTAAAGTTAATAGCAGTAACAGTAGGCCTTATACTGGTCGTGAACGCCACGGCCGGGGCCTTAAGTTTGCCCGAGGGTTACTTCAACATGAACATCAGGAATTACGACATGGGGTCCATGTATGATACCCAAGGTAATAAAATCGCTGGCCCGACTGGTGGCGTGGCTGGTGAAGACGGTTGGGGAATCTTTAAGGTTACCACAATCACCAACGACCAAGCGCAAACTATTTGGGCTGACGGGTGGGGTGGCAAGGAACTGACTGGTATGTTCTACGGTATTGTCGATACCGCTGTGACTTGTGATCTTACTAATCCCCTCCTTCCGGAATGGACCATTGTCGGTTCGAATATGCATCTTGATCTCTGGGAGAATCCCGTTGGCTCATTAGACTTGGTTGGCGGCGTGGTGCAAGGTTCCGGTGGTCGAATGGGAACTGCCGGCTACAATGGTATAACAAATGCAGGCGGCACGAATATTATCACTGAGCGGAGCCGTCTTGGTGGTCCCGGTCTTGGTCTACCTGAATACGAGGCTATTGTGAATGCGATTGGTTCAGGCGACTTCAGAACCTGGATGGATATAACTGGCGGAACCCAGATGTTGGATTTCGACACGAACATGATGCTGGGAGGTACCGACACCTACCTTTCCGGGGATCTACAACCAAACTCGGATCCAACTGGAAATGGAAATTGGCAGTATTTGTCTTCGGATCCTGCCAGGGGATATGCTGTTCCCGAGCCGATGACAATGACGTTACTGTTCCTGAGCGTTGGTGGTCTGGCCGGTTACATCCGCAAACGCCGACAGGCGTAAGTAAAAAACCAGGACGTCCTTCGGGGCGTTGGAATGAAGACGTATATTGCAGCGCAGCATGTAGTTTG
Organism: Planctomycetales bacterium; assembly: GCA_030612725.1. Classification (GTDB taxonomy): domain Bacteria; phylum Planctomycetota; class Phycisphaerae; order SM23-33; family SM23-33; genus JAUWNJ01. The sequence continues at coordinate 64,712 of JAUWNJ010000005.1, read as the reverse complement.
AGCGTTTGTTCGGTGTGGCCGGGATGCAAACAAATGTCCCGGCCGCACCGGACGACGTATCGGAAGCAAGGGTATTTGTTGCCCCGTACCCGCGAGGCCAAGGAAAGCAGCAATGATTACCGTAGTCCAAATTCTGCCCAATAGGCAAGCACGAGGCATCCGGCGTGGTGCATCGCGGGGCTATTTGGCGCTATTGGTGGCAGCGGGGTGGTTTCTGATTGTGGCTTTGCCGGCCCGGGCGACCACCACAAATATCGTTTTCCGTTATGATACTCAAACCATGGCGGGTGATTCTGTTACCTTCTCTTTCGGTGAAGACCAACGGGCAGCGAGTGCTGCGTTTCGCAGTTTTACTAGCGATGGAAAGGATTACCTGGAAGTAATACTGTCCAACATGGGCGCTGACGTTCTTGTGCCTGAGGAAGTCCTCACAGCGGTATTTTTCGACCTGGAAAGCGATCCGACGTTGACTCCGGAAAGCGCCGTACTGGCCTCCGGCAGCATCGTTTTGTTTGACAGTCAACCGGCCGGCGGCGTTGTGGGCGGAGAGTGGGCCTACTGGCAACGAGACGACGAACTGCCCCCGCCGAGGCCCGATCAGGGGATCAGTTCCACCGGTATTGATCTTGTCGGACCCCACGACCTATTTCCAGGCGCCGACCTTGCCGAGCCGCTATGCCCCGACGGGCTACAGTACGGCCTGACCAGCATCAACGATGACCCCTACACGGGAAACAGTAAAGTGGCGTGGAACGCCCCGACGGACAATCCCGATCCACTTATAAAGCATTCGGTGGTTTTTACCTTGAGCGGGTTGCCCAGCAATTTCGACGTTACCGAACACCTCGATAACGTCGATTTCTGGTACGGTACGAGCCGGACGCCCACCCCCCCCGTTTCTAACGAGCCGCCGATCCCCGAGCCGATAACGATACTGACCATTTCCCTTGGGGGAGCAGGCTTGTTCGGTTATATCCGCCGCAGAAGGAACGTCCATTAGGGATGAGGCTCCGATCGATATAATTAGACGGAGGGGCGTTCTTTACTCTAAAGCCGACGGATAGCTATCCATCGGCTTTGTCTCTAACCGGTATATTTCGGTATTGTTGGGGGGTAGTGCGCGGTGTGTAAGGATACACGCCGCGTTTTTTACATTTTGTAGCACCCACTTCTATTTTTCCTATTTCCCCCAGTCTGTCTATTTTCGCTTATTCGTTTTGCTCCTGATGAAAGTGAATCGTACTGTTCCTATGAAGGGGCGAGTGAGGGCGTTTTTGCAGGAGGATTTGTCATGGCGGAAATAGCCACGGTTACCAAAAAGTGGGGGAAATCAGCAACAGATCATAGGACGACAAGCCGCAGAATGGCCTTGCTGAAGCGTTCCGGGCTTTTCAGTAATGATATGCAGGGAGCGGAGATCACAAGAGCGACGACGCTTGAGGATATTGCTGGGGCCTATAGACTGGTTCATGACATTTTCGTAGCACAGGGATACATTCAGCCGGATGAAACCGGTATTCGCATCCGATCTTTCGAGGCATTGCCGGAAACCGCCACGTTCATCGCCAAGGTTGGTAACGAAGTTGTGGGTGTAACCAGCGTTGTAGTGGACAGCCCCGAACTCGGCTTGCCTACAGATAAAGCCTTCAAGACCGAGGTGGATGGACTTCGGACCCAAGGGCGAAAGATATGTGAAGGTACCAATTGGATTGTTGCGGATTCTCACCGCAACAGCGCCGTTATGACTGAACTGATGCGATGCTCGTTTGCCCATGCGCTGGCGGTCGGCTGCACGGATTTCCTGGGCACTGTAAGCCCAGGGCATGCTAGATTCTATAAACTGCTCGGTTTTGACCAAATCGGTGAGGTCCGGAGTTACTCTAAGGAAATCGAGGATCCGGTTGTGGTTGTTCGGTTCGATCTGTCTGGTCTGAGCAATGTATTGCAGGACATCACAGATGGTCAAGACGAAGCAGAGTTGTTTCTCAAGAGATACTATGTTGACGACAACCCCTATTACCAGTATGTCAGTACCTGGCAGATAATGTCGGACAGGTTTTTTTCCGACCCTATGCTGCTTACGGAGCTTTTCGTACACGGTAGCGGCCTGTTGGAGCGATGCAGCGAGGTTGAACTTGGTGCAATTCGCGGGCAATGGGGCGAGGAACTGTTCGCGGAAGTAATGTCCCACAGCCCCCAATCGGCAATATCGGTGTAGTACTCTGTAACAGATATTTTGATGGGTGGCACGGCCAAGCTTCGCTTGACCGTGCCACCCAACTTGTCAAATTGGGTGTTACAGAGCAGTGAACTCGATTGGCAGATTGCCTGTCAGGCGCTTTTGAGGTAGGCGAATTTTCGTTCGTAGTCCAGGCTCATTCCGCTGCTGAAAGATTCGTATGTCAGGCAGGTTATTTCCAGGGGAGCCTGAATGTATCGGGATAGTGCTTCGGCGAATCTTTCGGCCAAATCTTCTTCGGCGGTTACTCCGGGCGATAACTGGATGCGCAGGTTTGCGTGTTCTGGTCCGGAAATCAGGCGGAAATTGGCTGTGGTCAGTTCGGTAAGTGCAAAATCGTGGTACAGCCCCTCCTTGACCTGTTCGGGATAGACTTTTGTTTCGCCGGCCAGGGCGAATTGTCCTCGTCCAGAAAGCAGCAGCACCGGCAGAAATGTCATTGCCGCGGCAGGAACACCGGCGGCTTCTGCTGCGTGTTCGAGTGCTTTTGGGTCGGGGTTGAATATCTCGGCATGGTCGCCTGTGGCGTAGCGGATCAGCGGTATTCGGCGCTCGGGGTCCAGTGTTGAGACAAGCAGTCGCCCGTTATCAGTAACCTCCACGAAGATACGTGTCGGATCGTATGCCAGCAGCATCGGTACGGTTGTCGCCGTCGGTCCCAGAACCGCCTTCCGCATGGCTTCGTTTTCATGCAGTGTCCGTCGGAGGGCGATCAGCGGCGGAGTCTCGAACAGGAGGTTCAGTCCCAATTCAGCCACACCCATGCTGGAGCCGATTAACCCTGTGGACGGGTTGCCGGGATCAATCCCCAGCAGGTTCTGAAGGTACTTGCGGGCGTTTTCGGCCAGGGGTTCTTCTCCGACGATGGCGTGAACGAGCAGGTCGGTCCAGTCAATTCCCTGCTCCTTGCCCAGTTCCAGGGCGTGCTTGATGAAAGCGGCTTCACCGACGAGGAGAATCTGGTCGTAATGCGGGCCGAATTGTTTGACCAGTGCCGTTACCATGTCGGCGCGAACGCTGGTTTCGCCGAGTGTGCAGGCGCGTGTATAGACCTTAACACCCATCGGCAGGCAGTTAATCATGAGCGTTGATCGGCTGGTAATACCGAACATCGCGTCCAGAGCCGCGTCCGTACGCCTGATTTCCATTTCGGCGGAGTCTGCATCATACAGGCTGAAGGCGAATTTGCCTGAATGTCCCGAGCTGGTCAGCACCGCAGCGGGCCGACCCAGCCTGCCCCCGCAGCACAGTTCCGTCATTGCGAAACGCCCGAAGGTCATCTGCTTGTCGATGACCGGAACGAGCCTGCCGAAGTCATCCGGGTTCTTCACGTCGGTCGGCGTCAAGCCGATCTCGCTCAGGATGCATTTGTAGGCCGGCACCTGCTCGGCGGCGCGATGAAAAGCCGAAATAACGGGGTATTCGGAAATCATATTTATGTCCTCAAGTATCCAAGGGTTTTGTACAGGTGCGTCGGCCGGGGTCGGTGCTGCGGTCGGAGACAATCCGTCCGTCGAGGAATTCAACTACCCTGCCGGCGCAATTGGTCAGTTCGCGCTCGTGTGTAACCATGAGTATGGTTACACCAAGTTGTTCGTTTAATTCACCCAGCAGTTGTACGATGCCTTGGCTGGTCGCTTGATCCAGGCGGGCGGTAGGCTCATCTGCAAGCAATAGCGCCGGCTCATTGACCAGGGCTCTTGCGAGATTGACTCGCTGCCTCTGTCCGCCTGATAGTTGTCCGGGTTTGTGTTTCATGCGGTCGTTCAGCCCCACCTGCTCCAGGAGTTCTTCAGCCCGGCGGCTTGCCTGTCGGGTTGAGCGGCGTGAAATCCGGGCAGGTAGAGCGACGTTTTCCAAAGCCGTCAGGTGCGGCAACAGCAGGTCGTCCTGAAAGACGAACCCGAGGCGCCGATTTCGGAACCGGTTCAGCGCGTGCTGGTCCAGGCGATGCACATCCACGTTCTTAATCAAAACTCGCCCGCCGGTGGGCGCATCGAGGGTGGAGATGATGTTCAGGAGCGTTGTCTTTCCCGCTCCGCTTGGTCCGATCATCGCCAGGAACTCTCTTTCCGCCAGTTCCAGATTGATGTCTCGCAGGATGTGCAGCGGTACGTCTCCGCCGAAATGCTTGTCCAGGTTTTCCACTTTCAGCAGCATATTTATCGCCCGAAAATAACCTCGGCAGGATTCAGTTTCGCCGCACGTCGCCCGCTCCAGAGAGCCGAACCGACCATCATCACCGCCGCCAGAGCACAGGCCACTACAAACGCCTCGGGCACCGGGTGAGTAGCGTAGGAACCGATACCGTACGTCTCCTCCGACACCGTGTATGGATGTTCCTGCTCATACGCCATTACTCCCAGCACCAGCGTACAACCGATGATCGTTCCGACGACCCAGATGAACATTGCTTCGAGCAGCAGAATCATCTTCAGGGACGCTCTCGAAGCCCCCACAGCCCGGAGGATTGCCAGTTCCTTTTGCCTGTTGAAGACGAACATGCTGAATACGTTTGCCATTCCCACCGACGCGACCATCGCCACCAACACGTTAATGAAGAGCGTTACACGATTGACGGTGGCGATTTCAGCCAGCAGGGAGGCGTTATCGTCCATCCAGTTGCGGACCTTGTTTGGCATACGTCCCTCAAGGGTCGAACTTACCGTCCCTGCCTCCTCAAGGTTCCGGCAGCGGACCGCCAGGGCCGATACCTCGTTACCCATACCGAACATGCGTTGGGCCGTTCGGAGCGCCACGAACCCGTGGTGCATATCCTTGTCGTAGTAGCCGGAGCGGAAAATCGCCTTTACTCTCATCAATCGGCGCGTCTTTGGTGTTGCGACGTGTATGTGTTCGCCGGTATGGATGCCCAGTTTCTCGGCCATGCGAAAACCAATGGCGATGTCGGATGGTCCTAGTTTGGGTATGCGTTTTTGCGGGAAGTGGCCGGCGATGTTGACGACGCGGGAGTATTGTTTTGGCTCGATGCCCTCTATTACCGCTCCGAGGTTGACGTTTCCCCTGCTGATGGTGGCGTCTTCCTTTACAAAACTTGCCACGGAAACGACCCCCGACGTTTTGGATGCCTGAGCGGACAAGGCGTGCCGACCGGTGAGGTTGCGGTGGCGTGGAAACGTCCGGTCAGTAAATGCCAGCACCGTGCTGTGCCCGTACCGATTCCGAAGAGCATGGTCCATCTGCCCGCGGGACTTCTCCATAGGCCAGATCGTTATGTGGGCGGAGTTTTGTTCGATGGACCGGTCGATCAGGTCGTTGTAAAAACTGGACATCGTGCTGGGGATATACACCATCACAAGAACCGCCAACCCAAGCCCCCCTATCATGGCGGCCGTATGACCGGGATGACGGGCCAGGTTGCGATGCGCCAGATGTAATTCGTATGGCAATCTCATGGTCTATTATTGCCGGAGGCGAACAACGTCGCCGACTTCCAGGTCGGACTTGACTTCCACCCATTGACCGTCACTTATTCCGACGTTAACCCGGCGGCGCACGAAGGATCGCCCTTCCCGGACCTGTACGACGGTCTGACCGTTACGTTTTTCAACTGCACTGGTGGGGATGCGGATAACGCTGTGGCGTTCCTGTCCGATAAGTGCGATATCGACGGCCATTCCATCCATCAGGACAACGGTGGGAAGCTCGGTGAGCCTCAGCAGGACCGTTACCGTGCCGCTTTCCGGGTCAACCCTTGGAAGGATGTTCACGACGACGGCTTCGAGAGGACAGTCCGGATATGCATCAGCCAGCACACGTGCCTTACTACCGGGCTGAATGTCAGGCAGCTGGGTCTCCTGGGCTTGAGCACGAATCTCGATGTCTTTGATATTGTCCAGTCTAAGCAGCACCTGTCCCGGAGAGACAATCTCGCCGACGTTGACGTACTTGGCCGTTATGATTCCGGCGTGTGGCGCGCGGAGTGTGTATTTCTGCCGGAGGGCGTTACATCGCCGGACGTCCGCCTCGGCGAGACTCACCTCCGCTTCGGCGCGGGCGACCTGCTCCGAACGAGTACCGGCCAGTAACAGGTCCAATTGTGCCTGGGATCGTCCTACTTCTGCTTTGGCTATTTTCAATTGCTTGACCACCAGGTCAAATTCGGACTGGGTGGCTGTGCCATGTTTAAGCAGGTTGGCGATTTTCTTATAGTCCGCCTTGATGAAATTGAATCCGACCTCGGCCTGCTTGAGAGTCTCTCTGATCTTGGTGATCTCTTCGGTCCGCGGGCCTGCCTTGAGTTCGGCAAGATAGTGTTTGGCGCAATCCACCCGCGAGCGGGCTTTGGCACAGTTTGCCGCGATGACACTGTCGTCCAGTTTCACGAGGACGTCGCCTTTGGCGGCGTGTTGTCCCTCGATAACCGCAAGGTACCTGATTGTTGCGATGGTTTCGGCGGATATGGCGGTCTTCTGCCTGCTCCGGATAGTTCCGGAAACGGTAACACCGGACAAAAGGTCGCCTGCATCCACCGTATGGGTATCGGCATTGGCGGTACCGAGGTGGTGCAACCACCAGAGAGTTGAGATGATCGTCCCCGCAATCAGCAAAGGCAGCAAAATTCGTATGGTATTCTTATTGAGCATGTCAAATCCGCCAGGATAGAACCGTTCCACTCACCTGCCAGATAGAATCGGTTATCGGCAGGGACTAATTGAGCAACAACTCTGCCAGTCCGGAATGCTAAGGTTCCGGTGGGCGTGCAGTTTTTTACGGAATTACGAGGGACTCAATAGTGCTGGTGTGCTGGCCTGGTTCGACTCTGGAGACGTCGCCGAAACCCGCCACCCACTCCTCGTTCCCCTGTTGTGTGCAGTGCTTGAAAATGGCCTGAAAGATAGGCCATTCGTCGCCGTCGGCCTTTTCCACACGGATGATCATTTCAGTGCCGGGGCTGCAAGGCAGGTTAGCGGAAAGTTTAATGCCCAGACCACTCGCCGACCGGTTAATCAGTTGACCGCTCTGAACAACGGACCGATCCCCATGGGCAAGGCTTTCTGCCGGCCATAATGAAACCATGATATATGTTGACGGATCGACATCGTATCGGGGCTGGCTGCGCCTGTTAAGCGAAAGTATTCTGGAAGGGCGATGCACAACCAGACCGTCAACGCGTCGTGTCGGATATAATTGGAACTGGCAGTGATCAAGCACCGTGGTTTTCGCCTGCAGCAGGAATTGTCCCATGGAGAAGCTCATTCCCATCTCCCACCCGACAGGAACGCAGACTTTGCGGTTCCCGAAGACCGGTACGTCCAGGATCAGGTGGTCCGGACCGGCGGCGCCCAGGAATCGGCTGCGGAGGCGACCGTCGGTTTCCGGCGTAACCGGTTTGGAGATCAGTTGCACCCTAATACGGCGCGCAACCGCCTCCAGGAACGTAACCTCTGTGAACGATTTGCTTTGTCGCATAGCCATGAATACGAATCTCGCTAACCCCGCTCATGCCGGACGCTACCGGTCCTTCCGATAACATCGTTGCACCTCATAATTATCGGTTCACCCAAGGCGATGATTCAGTAGTGCAAACTTGCTGTTTCCAACCGGCGAGACCGACTCTATTGGCTTGTTGTTACCGGTTGCCGCCAAATTCTTCCCTAAGGGGAAAACGTTGCTGACCGGCCGATAGATAATTATGGAAGTGGTGTACATTCTGGCTGGAAATGACGATAAAAATTCTATGGTGTGCCGATTGCAGTTTTGTAATAACGGGTTGAAATTGCAGACTTTATAAATTCTAAAACTTGTGTTATAATTATCAGGCTAATATATCGACAATGAGGGGTGAAATCTGTTGGCAAATTTAGGCAATGGGGATAAACGATAATCGCTTGGAACGCTTTGGTAATCGGGTTAGCCGGCGACGAAGGTCCGCCGAACTATTGTGGAGAAAATCTATGAATACGAGAACCGGAAGTTTTCGGATTGTAGGTCTTGGTTGTGTACTGACCTGCTTCGGTCTGACAGGATGCTATAATGCCGACGAGGTCAATGCCTTTCTTATAAAACCGAGGTCCCCTGTTTCAGGGGCCGAGTATCGTGTGTATCCTCCAGACGTCATTTCAATAAGTTCCACCCACGTGTCTGAAATCAATGGGATGATGCAGCAGGTCAGGCCTGACGGAAAAATCAATCTTCCACTGTTGGGGGAGATCATGGTGGCGGGAAAAACACCCGGGGAGATTGAAAAAGACATCACAAAGGCGGCAAGCAACTATTATGAACAGGTGGACGCGACCGTACAGATTGCGGGGTACAACTCCCAGAGGTTCTACGTTTTCGGCCAGGTAAGTGGCCCCGGACCGATGCCATGGACAGGACGCGATACGCTGTTGGATGTTCTTGCCAAGGCTCAACCGACTTCTCTGGCCTGGCCTGAGCGCATCATAGTGGTTCGCGCTGCCAAGCCCACCGTTGGCGGCTACGCCACCACTCAGCCATCCGGGCAGTATTGCATAACGGGCGTGCATCCTCCCGACAAGGACAAGCCACGCTACAAAATGACGATAAACCTTATGGCAATGGTCCAGTCAGGCGACCTGGCGAATAATATTCTGTTAAAGCCCAACGACATAATCTACGTCCAGCCTAATCCATTTGCGAAGGTTGCATTGGCGATTGAACAAATCTTCTCTCCGATTCGCGCGGCATCCTCTGGGCTTGGTGATTATAGAGAGTTGGTCCGTCAGGCCAGATGGATAAATGACGGTCAGCCCAGGGAAGATGGCGGAGAGAGGGACACCCTCATAGTCAGGTAAGTTGGCGTGCCTATGGTTGTTGAAGCCGCGACCAACACTGGGCAATAAGGCAAAGAGCATGATGGTTGAAAAAATGGTCGAGACATCAAACAAGAAAACACCGCGAGATGTTCTGCGTGTGGTTTTCCGAAGCAGGAGGCTGTTTCTGCTGGGTGCGTCGCTATTTGCAATTATTGCAATGCAGGGGGCACATTATCTTCCGGTAAAGTACACCGGTACGACGATATTCGAGCATCGTAAGGACGTGGCGGCTGAGCATACTCTTGACAGAGGGAGCGAATCGTTTGAGGCAATCAGATTGTCGCTGCCGAACGATCTTGCCAGCCGGAATGCTGTTGCGGAAGTCGCTGAAGAACTTGGTCTTCTGCGGGAATTGCCTCGCGACTCCGAACACAAACTGACCCGCTACGGGGAGATGACTAAACAACAAATCGCCAAGGGTCTTATGAAGGACATAAAGGTCGCCCTCCAAACACGCTCCCCAAATATGGACCGCTTCTCTGTCAGCGTAACGCATAGCGATCCGAAACTTGCCGAGCAAATTCCCAATGCCCTTGTGAAAAACTACAAAAACCACCTCTTGCAAGCGATTAAACGTCGCCTTACGGACGGTAGTAAGTTCCTTGGAACACGGGTTGATCGGTGCGAATCACGTCTGACGGAGATCACGAACAAGAAAATCAGGTTTGAAACCAAGCACGCCGGTATGATGCCCGAAAGTCCGGGCGCACTGCATGAACGTCTCCAGAACATCGATGACAACCTTGAGACCCTTGAAAAACAGCAGAAAGCGGACGGATTGAAGATAGTACGCCTGAGAGTCCAACTTACGGCATTAGGAAACCCGACTATCCCTGCAGAGGCGCCGACCACCCAGCCTGCCGACCGTCCAGCCAGTCAACCGACCACTCAGCCTGCCAATTATCCGACTAGTCAGCCTGCCGGTCAACCTGTGGAGTGGGTACAGGAACTCAATCCGGAAAAGACGCGATTGGAAGAGCAACTGCGGGGGTTCAAGGAACAGTTGAACAACGCTGTTACCCTCAGCGGCATGAAAGATACGCATCCGACAGTGAAAACACTCAAGGTCAAGATTGCAGATTTGGAAAAACGGATTGAGGAGGAACCGGAGTGGATTACGACACGCAAAACTCTCAGGAAGACAGGCGACTCTCTCGGCCGACGGTTGGCCGCCCAGATGATACTTACCGACATTGCGGCTGCATTGTCTGAACTGGAAGCAGCTGCTAAAGAAATTGAGCGTCTTCTGAAGCGGCGGGAGACAATTCAGTTGCTTATGTCAAACTTCGCTCCTGTTCGACAGGAATACGAGCAGATCGTTGAAGAGGTAAAGAAGCAAGTAGAAGAACGCAATCGCTGGCGGGGACGACTCGCAGAGGTCCAAATGGCCCTTGATGCAGAAATGAAAGGACGACGTACACATCTGAATGTGCTGCAAGCCGCTGAGGAGCAGATTCAACCGTCGTCTCCGAAGTTGTTCATGGTGCTTGGTTTTGCGATTGTGGGTGGTTTGGCCTTTGGCGGCGGGTTGGTATTGTTGGCCAGTCATTGGAACCGTTCCGTTACCACGACCGACGATGCGGTAGAATACTTTAATGTGCCTGTTTTGGGCGTTACAAGTGAAATTATTTCCAGCCGTCAACATACCATAAGGCGGGCTAAGCGATGGATTCTGATCCCGATAGCGACGACTATTGTCCTTGTCGGCCTGGTGGTGTCCGGGTTGGGTGTTACGCTGTGGCTGAAACATCCTCAAAAGTATGAAGAATGGAAGGCTGCACCGATTAGTTTTGTCTCGCACGCGGTTACGGATTTTGCCAAGGATGTATCGGAGTTGTTTTAAAAGGACACGGGATGTACCTGGATTTTTACAAGTTGAAAGAATTCCCCTTCTCCATCACATGCGAGGAGAAGTTCTTTTACGAGAGCGCCATTCATGCCGAAACCCTTGCCAATATGATGTACACCGTTCAGCAGCGAAAGGGGATGGTCCTGATCACGGGCGAAGTCGGAGCCGGTAAAACATTCCTCGTCAACATGCTTGGGGCGCGTCTTGGTCCGGGATGCCTGACTATCCAGATGCAAAATCCTCCACAATCGGCCAAGCAGCTCATTCGAGCTGTGGCTACACATGTCGGTGTCAATGTTCGCTCTTCTGCGGACAAGCAGTCCCTGGTGGAAGAACTTGAGCAGCACCTCATTCGTCTGCATAACCGTGGTCGACTGGTGGCGCTGATATTGGATGAGTCTCAGGATTTACCGGCGGTGTCGCTTGAAGAAATACGTCTTCTCTGGAACTGGGAGAACAAAGGTCAGAGACTGGTTCAGATCGTCCTTGTTGGTCAGCCTGAATTACGCCAAAAACTTAAGGAAGCCAAGTGGGAACCCCTGCGGCAGCGAATCGTTTTGAGTTATCATCTGGGGCGCCTGTCTGCAGAAGATACCAGCGGGTATATCAACCACCGTATCGCAGTGGCGTCGGACGACGGTTGCCTGGCCGAATTCACTCATGAGGCAAAAGCAGACATCTATGCTGCAACGGGCGGTATCCCCAGACTGATAAATATCCTTTGCGACAACGCGCTATTGGTGGGGTATGCAAGGAGTATCCACCTTATTGACAAACCGATCATAGCCGGAGTGATCAGAGACATGACTTGCTGGGGATTGCGGGTTCCTGACCCCCAGCCGGAGCTACCGAAGATGAATAAGACGTCCGTAGCAACATGGGAGTGAGATGTGGCTAACGTATGGGATGCAATGAAGAAGCATGATGCCGAGCAGGCTGAACAGGCTGAGCAGGGGGGTAGTGCGCCGAATGCGAATACGCCCGGGCCTGAACACGGTCCGACCCCCGGTCAGAAAAACGAGCCGATTGCCGCACAAATCGGTATGGATGGACGATACTCCGAACTTCTGGTGGTACATCATGACCGCGGTGGGGCAATTTCTGAAGAATATCGGTCTCTGCGTACCAACCTGTTGGCTCAGCACAAGGACGAGCGATTTTGCTATCTGATTACCTCGTCCAATGCCGGTGAGGGGAAAACGGTTACCTGTTTGAATCTAAGCTTGGTGATGACCGAACGCGTGGATTGCCGCACGGTTGTCATAGACTGTGATTTGAGAAAAGGTAAAATGGCCAAATTGCTCGGCGCTCAGGCTTCCCCGGGCGTGGCGGATTTGCTTCACGGTTCGGCGACGCTTCAGGAGTGCATCCAGCCGACTTGCTGCAGCAACCTGTTTTTTGTCCCTGCGGGCAAGGTGAAATCAAGCGAGGTGGGCGAATTAGTTGGGCGTCCTGAATTGGATGAGATCGTCAATGAACTGCGGCGCCGGTATGACTACGTTATCTTCGATACTCCGCCAATCAATGTCGCTTCGGATGCGGGGATACTCGGCAAGACTGTGGGAGAGGCCCTGCTTGTCGTTAGAATGAACAAGACCCGGCGAGAGTCCGTTGAGAAATCGATCCGTCTGCTGCACGCGGCGAACGTCAAAATGTCCGGAATCATACTGACCAATCGCAAGTATTACATTCCGAATTATCTATATCGTTATTCGTAAGGCTTGATGAGTAAGGCCTTTGCAAATGGACAAGAGTGACCGGAATCGGCCCATCACGGTTAAACGATGTTATTCAGGTAATGCCCTATGCGGAGTCACACGCCGAAGCATGGCAAAAGTATGTGTACGCCCATCCGTCGGCTACTGTCTTTCACATGATGGACTGGAGCCGGGCGGTTGAGAAAACGTATGGTCATCGCCCCATGCATCTGACAGCCTGGTCCGGTGACCGCCTCGTCGGCGTGCTTCCTCTTTTCCTCATCAAAAGCATTTTTGTCGGGCGGGTGTTGGTTTCCGTGCCCTATGCGACGTATGGCGGAATTTTGGCCGATTCAGATGAAGTAACCAACTCGCTTCTGGCAGCAGCCGAAAATCTCTCAGCCGAGTTGAATGCAGAGTACCTGGAACTGAGACACCGGGACGAAAATAACCTGAATTTGCCCGAAATCGATCGGTATGACACCTTCCGTAAACGACTACCGGACAATCCTGAGGATGTCCTGCCGTCTTTACCCAAGAAGACACGTGCCGCAGCCCGTAAAGGACTGAAGATACTGACGGTGGAGATAAGTCCTGATCTGCTCGATTTGGTGTACGACCTGTATTCCTTTACGATGAGGAGGCTTGGGTCGCCTAACTTCAAAAGGCGACTTTTTCAGGAACTCCAGAGCGGCTATGGCGAGGACTGCGTGTGCCTGGTGGTAAAGGACGGCGCCAAACCTGTAGCCGGCGTGATCAGTTATGTTTTTCGGGACGAGATAGTTCCGTATTTTTCCGGGAGTCTGCCGGAAGGTATGCTCAAGAATGCTAATAATGTGATGTATCTGAAACTTATGGAGTATGCCGTTGAACGTGGTCTGCGGTGGTTTGATTTTAACCGTACCCGAAGGGACAATCGCGGACCACATGCGTTCAAGCGATATCACGGTTTCGAACCCTCTCCTCTGCATTATCAGATATCGCTGAACAAGGCTGAACAATTACCCAATCTCAGCCCGAGCAATCGCAAGTTTGCCCTGGCCGGCAGGGTATGGCGGAAACTTCCGCTGTGGTTGACACGCAACGCCGGAGGGCGAATCACAAAGTGGATTCCGTAAAATTGGTGAAATGATACAGGCGGGTAGCTCAGTTGGAAGAGCATCCGGAAATACACCCGGAAGGTCGCGTGGTTCGAACCCCGCCCCGCCTAGTGGATGACTGTCAAGAACGAGGATATTGTGAAGCGACTGTTATTCGTAGCACATCGCGTACCGTTTCCCCCGGACAAGGGAGAGCGGCTGCGAGCGTTTCACGAAATACAGGCCCTCTCGCAACAGTTCGACGTTACAGTAGCGGCGATGTCGCATAATCGTGAGGATATGGAGTCTGTTGCGGGACTGCGGGAGTTCTGCCGGAAGATTCTTGTCGCACCGGCCGCCGGAGCGACGGGATTGATTCGAGGCGGGATTTCTCTGCTGACCGGCGGTAGCGTTACAGAGAGATATTTTCATAGCCGACGCCTGCGAAAGATGATTATTTCCGAGGCCCGGCGAGAACCTTTCGATTTGGTTATGTGTTATTCCTCCGGCACGCTTCCCTTTGGTCTGGCCGTGCCTGCGCCGGTTCGCATCATCGACATTGTTGATATCGACAGCGCCAAGTGGGCGAGTTATGCAGACTCTACCTGGTGGCCTAAGAATTGGCTTTATCGCCGGGAATCCGCCGCCGTTGCCCGTCTGGAACGACAGGCCGTTGAGCGGTGCGACGCTGCCTTGCTTGTAAGCGATGCCGAATCGGCGGCGATGGGGTCTGGCGGCGACAAGGTATTCGCCGTTTCCAACGGTGTAGATTTGGATTTTTTTCGACCCGATACCGTCGCGCCGACAGACCTCGGATCATCAAGCCTGGTCTTTACAGGGACGATGGACTATAGGCCTAACGTTGAGGCCGTCTGCTGGTTCGTCCGCGAGGTCTGGCCTGAGTTGAAACACCGGATACCGGAACTGACATTTATGATTGTCGGGCGGAATCCGACACGGGCTGTAAGGCAACTTGCGAAAACTCCCGGAGTGAATGTAACCGGTTCAGTGCCTGACGTCAGGCCTTACCTGGCCGCCGCCGGAGTGGCCATCTGCCCGTTGCAAATGGCTAGAGGCGTTCAGAACAAGGTTCTTGAAGCAATGGCCATGGGCAAAGCGGTCGTCGCCTCATCGGCAGCCCTTGAAGGACTGGAGGCCGAGGTGGGAGAGGACCTGCTGAAAGCCGATACGCCCGATGAATGGCGGCGGCATATCTTGAAATTGCTTACGGACGGTGAGTTGCGCGATCGGCTGGGCAGAACCGCTCGAAAATGCGTCGAAAACAAATATAACTGGGCGACACGAATGGAGCCGCTCGTGTCGCTGTGCCAACGGTTAATCCAGTCAAAGGCGGAGGGTGCTGTCCGATGACGGTTTTGACCAGGAAGGTGATGCGGACTGTAACAGGTGCGTACGCTTTGTTGCTGGCTGTTGTGTGCCTGCTGCCTTCGGGTACCGGCGTGCTCGGCGGATGGGACGCTGCCGTCTCGCCCACTTGGCAAAATGCGCTACACGTACCGGCCTTCGCCGTTCTTGCGGTATTGGCGATCCTGGCTGCATCGGGTTCGTTCAGGGTCGGCCTTGCAGGGATGCTGTGGATTGCATTCGGTTGCTGTGCCTATGGCGTTCTGCTGGAATTTGCCCAGGCCGCTATCCCAGGTCGGACCGGTTCGCTGACCGACGTACTGCTGAACGTCGCGGGAGTCGCTATCGGCAGTATGGTCGTGATGTGGTGGCGAAGGACAATCCGCCGCGCCGGACCGACACGATCACCGGCCAATACTGCTTCAGAAACCGGCAAACAAGCGAGGTATGAGGCTGAATGATTAAAGGACGAACCATCTTGTGTTTCGCCAGTGGATACGAAGCCCCGCCGACGAATTGAGGACGCATTCTGTGGCAATTACAAATGTCTGCATGTTAGTAACGAACCGAGGCGTTGATGACCCTCGTGTATGTATGGAGGCTGAAGCCCTGGCATGCAGGGATTATAAAGTTACCGTTATAGGATGGGATCGCGATGCGGACAAAGACACGGATGTCTGCCGTAACGGTGTAAGATTCCTTCGGCTGAAATTGCGTTCGACGCACGGACGGGGAATTACCCAGCCGATTTATCTCGCCGGTTTCTGGCTGCGAGCCTTGCCGGTGATAAGACGACTTCGCCCGGATGTTATCCATTGCCACGACCTGGACACGCTTCCGGTTGGGTTGTTTTCAGCGGGACGATTGCGCGCCCGACTGATCTTCGATGCTCACGAAAACTATCCCGACATGATGGTTGGTCACTTGCCTCCCACAGCAGTGAGGGTGTTGCGCTGGCTGGAGCATCGGTTGGTGCCACGTTGCGACTTGGTTATCACCGTCGGGAATCGTCTGGCCGAGCACTATCGACATATGGGTGCCAGGAAGGTTGTTGTGGTGGGCAATTGGAAGGACCCCGCTGATTTCAAGTTTCCGCCTGATACGATCTCCCGAACCCGCCGGGAACTGGGACTGCCGAGCGGCATAATCGCAATCTGCTTTGTGGCGAATCTTGGCCCGGAACGCCGCCTCGAACCCCTCCTGGCTGCCGTCGCTGACGACAAGCGATTTGCCTGTGTTATCGGCGGCGACGGTTCTCAGGCCGACGTAGCTCGGCAATACGCCGAGACAAATGATAACATCACCTACCTTGGCCGCGTTGAACCCGAGCTAGTACCGTTAATAACGGCTGCATGTGATGTGGTTTATTACGGGTTTGACGAAACAAATCCTAACGCTCAATGGAGCGCCCCTAACAAATTGTACGAAGCCATTGCCGCCGGCAAACCAGTCCTGACCGGCAATTTCGGCGAGATCGGACAAACCGTTCGCGAGGGTGGGTGCGGCGTTATTGGGGATTTGTGTACAAAGGCAGGACTGACCAGCGCTCTGGCAAGCCTGTCCAAACCGGGCAAATTGAATGACCTGGGAAGTCGCGCCGTCCAGGCTGGACGTATTTATTCCCGTAAGCAGGCAATTGTGATACTCTTAAACACTTACAACTCCGTAGCGAAATCTGCACAACGCAAAAACGCCGGCCCCATATTGAAAGGAACATAAGAATGCAAAAACGCGCTATAACAAATGTTTGTTTTCTTCTGACGTGCATCCTACTTGGTGCGGTAGCCCCTGCGCTGGAGGCGCAGACAAGCAAGGCGGTGCGTCACCCTATCTATGTGCTCTTTACCGTGGATGTGGAATCGTTTTCCAAAGGCAATCCGGATAAGGAAATCTGGGGGAAGATGCCTGACGAACCCCAAGAGCATGGCATCGGACGGATGATGGATATCCTCGACCGCCATGGCGTCAAAGGCACGTTCTTCGTGAATATCTACGAGGCGCCTAAAAGAGGCGAGGACGCGATAGCCGAAGTGTGCCGCGTTATCCACCAGCGCGGGCACGATCTCGAACTACATACACATCCGGGGCCAATGTTTGGGGTCGATTACATGCAGTACGCCGATCTGTCTAAGCAAACGGAGATACTCAAACGGGGCGCAGAACTCATCAGGGAATGGGCAGGCGTTAAAGTTGTCGCCCATCGAGCGGGCGGCTACATGGCCAACCTCGACACTGTCAAGGCCTGCAAACAGGCGGAAATACATTTGGAATTGTCGCACAACATGGGTTGGCCTGAGAGCGACCTTGGCCAGGAAAGCCTGACCCAAAACGCGCCGTTCGTCCGCGACGGCGTTCTCTGTGTACCGGTAACGTGCTATATCCAGGCCAGTGCGGGTAGTTGGCGGTCTATGCGATTCCTGGACATCGAGGCCAGTTCGCCGCAGGAGGTCCGCAAGGTTGTCGCCGACCTGCACGCTAACGGCGTGCGAACGGCTGTGATTATGATGCACAGTTTCAGTTTTGCCCGCTCCGGCAAGCCGAACAGACGCGTCGAAAACGTCCTTGACGAACTTGTTTCCGGTTTCGTCGCCGACCCTGACGTTGAGGTGGTAACAGCCCGGCAACTCTACGAAATCTGGCGGGCAGATCCCGACGCACTGGTCGGGTCCGACTACATGCCCACGACTGGCTGGTGGATGACCTATTGCCGCGCCTGGCAGCGGCTCGGCGAAGGATGGAAGAACATCGCCGTTGCCTTCGACCCGCCGGTGTTCCTTGTGCTTGTCATTGGTGGAGGCGTGGTAATCCGCCGGCGGCGGCGAAAAAGAAAGGTAGCAGCATGAGCAGGCAAATGAAAATAATAAACGTCGTCGTGGCCAGGCCGTAAAAAGAATCACGCAAATCCTCGTAGATGTGCTATAATGCAGGACTTACAAAATTCGTGGCACGGGCGTCTCGCCTGTGAAATCGCCATATGAGCAAAGCCAGAATATACGCCCGAAACCTCGCCGCACAAAGTGCGAAGACGCCGAGAAAGCTTCGCATCCTTACCACCATGGTAAGCGGGGGGATGCTCTGGCAAGCCCGTTCGGTCACGGATCGACTTGGAGATGACCACGAATATCTTTTGGTAACAGCCCCTGATGATTTTAGCGGGATTCGATTCCATTTCCCGGACAGGAAAATACACGTTGTCCCATTCCCTTCAAGTACCGCTCTGGTTCGCTGGTATCAGAAATTATCAGCGCCGGTTACAAGTTTGTGGCATTGTGCCCGATTGGTATTTCGTTTGCGACCGGATGTGGTCTTTTGCGTGGGGACCTGCCTGGCGATACCGCTTTTTTTCTGGGGCCGCCTCATCGGGGCTAAAACGGTTTTCGTCGAGAGTATTACCCGCGTGACGCGTATGTCAATGACCGGCCGGCTCGTCCTGTTTTTCAGGCTTTCCGACCGATTTTACGTGCAGTGGCCGCAACTGGGCCGCGCTTATCGCAGAACCCTGTATCGAGGTAATGTATTATGATTTTCGTTACAGTAGGCACAGCCTATTTCAACGAACTGGTGGAGGCCGTGGACCACCTGAAAGAGGTCGGCGAGATCCGGGAAGACGTTATCTGCCAGATAGCAGACAATACGTACGTTCCGAAACATTGCGAGTACTTCCGCATGGCGCCCAGTTTGGGGCCTTGGTATGAACGTGCGAATCTGGTGGTCTGTCACGGCGGCACGGGAACCATTGTGGAAATGCTCAAGTTGGGTAAACCCTTCGTGGCTGTGGCTCACGAAGAATTGGCGGGTAATCACCAGGCGGATTTTCTGGCAGCGTGCGAGCAGATGTTCGGCATCTGCTGGTGTCGGGACCTCGCGGACTTGGCCGGGGCAGTTAGTTTAGCCCACAGCGCCAGACCTTCAGATGTTTCGAGAGTTCATCTGGCAGATGACCTGCGAACGTATCTGGCGGAGATACAGGCAGGCAAACAAGGGATATCGGCCCGGACTCCCCCGAAGATAAGGAAAGACTGTGCTCGGTAGAATCGTCCGAAATGTTATGTCAAACTGGATCGGCTACGTGGTTTTCATAGTCATCGGTTTCTTTCTTTCTCCGTACCTGGTGCATACGCTTGGCAATGTCCGGTATGGAATCTGGACTATGATTGTAGTAATCACGGGCTACTACGGCCTCCTGGACCTGGGCATCTACCAGGCGGTCCTTCAGTATGTAACTCGTTACCGGGCACAGGGAAAGTTCAACGAACTCAACGAGATCGTCTCCACGGCCACTGCCATCCTGGTTGTGGGCAGCATGTTGGCAATCGTTGCAAGTGCGATTGCGGCCTGGTTGATTCCTTACTGGATCCCCATCGAGGGGTTGCCTGTGTGGAAGGCCCAACTTGCTTTCTTCGCCATTGGCGTAAGCGTTTCGGTTGGATTGCCGCTCGCCATCTACAACGCCGTCATCGTGGCGTGCGAGAGTTTTCATGTTCTCAGCGCAATTTCTATCGTAACCCGGCTTATCAGCGCCGGCGCTCTCGTCTGGGCCTTGGCGTCCGGCATGGGGCTGTTGGGAATTGCGATGGTTACGCTGGGGACGAGCCTACTCGGTCACATCGCACGGGCCTTGGCGGCCAACATTCTCTTGAAAGAACTTCGGGTCCGTCCCTGGCATGTCAAACGAGCCGCGTGCAAGATGCTATTTAGCTACGGGGTTTGGATGTGGGTGGCGCGGGTAGGCGGCATGCTGCTGATTAATATTGATTTGTTAATCGTCGGCAAGATTTATGGATTTACAGCGGCGACGTATTACGGCATCGCGCTGAGCCTGATTATGTATGCAGAGATGGCGGTGCAGGGATTTTCTTTTGTCTTGGCGCCTGTCGCGATTGCCGGAGACGCCACTTCCGACGATTGGCGGGTACAGTCCGTCCTGCTCCGCGCCAGTCGCGTCGGACTTATGCTGTCGGGCACTTTTTTCGTAGGTTTTCTGTTTTTGGGTAAGGAGTTCATCGCCCAGTGGATGGGACCTTCTTACGTCTCAGGGGAAGAGTTCGTCTCATGTGCCGCGATTCTTGGCGTCCTGTCCATTGGTCGGGTGCTTCTGGCTGGCTTAATAGGGCCGCGTCAGGTTCTTGTCGCTAAGCGCCGGGTACGCGTCATGGCATTAATAAGCACCATTCAGGGCGGGGCGTGCGCTGTTGCCGCTTATCTGTGCGCCAAATACCTCGGCGTTATGGCTGTAACTGTAGCGATGGCTGTTATTGTCCTGGTTGGACACGGTGTTGTTACCATTTATGCCTGCCGCCTTACGAAAGTTTCGTTATTGCGGTTTGCACGGGAGACGCTCCTGCCGCCCGCCGTAGCCCTGACAGCCATGGCGGCTGCATGTGTGGGAATATGCGCCTTAGTCCAGATACCCGGCTGGGCAGGTATCTTTTCCCGCATCGGCCTGTGCGCGCTTGCTGCGGTTATTATCGGTGCAGCCCTTTGTCTGACGCGCGAGGAGCGTCAAACAGTGGTTCAGGGTGTCAAATCGCGCTTTGCCGCGCGTCGTAGATAGGCGAACCAGCATGGGGGGCAGTAGGAATAGAATGTGACTACTTTAATTGAGATATCAGAGGTGCTCGTGTCCGAAATAGAGACACAATTGGAGATGTCTTGGAATTGTTCCGGTTCCCACGAAGAGCTCGCGAGGGGTTTCTTTTGAGGATGCAATGCAAGCAGGACTACAAGTTAAACCAAATCATTACAGAAATAGAAGCTACCTGAACCTTATCAGGGTCCTAACACACTGGTATCAGGCCAGCACGGTGGCTGAGTGCTGTCCGAATGGCGGGAGAATTCTTGAAATCGGGCCAGGCTCGGGGCACACGACCTGGCTCCTAGGGAAGTGGGGATACGAAACCGTCACTCTTGACATTGATCCGGAGCTTGGGCCGGATGCTTTAGGTGACGTGCGAAATCTCCCTTTCGATAGGGGGACGTTTGATTGTGTACTCGCAGCCGAGGTTCTTGAGCACATTCCATTCGCTGATTTCGGAAGAGCGTTGTCCGAATTGGCCCGTGTTACCAGAAGGTACGTCATCATTACGCTGCCGGCGCCTCTGGTTGGAATATCACTGTTGTTGAACCTTCCCAAGATCCGACCCCTTGGACTGTCCGTAGGGTTTCCCTACTGGAAAAGACATGATTTCGGTGGCGAGCACTATTGGGAACTGGGTAAGAAAGGTTATGCAAAATGGAGAGTTCGTCGACACATCCGGAAGACAGGTTTGAGGATCAGGCGCGAGTTTCGGCCCGCGCCCAGTCTGTATTGCTACTTCTTCGTAATGGAGTTGGAGCAGGCAACATAGTCCTATTGTTGGTGTTTCGACAAGAGTAACTTGTGGAGGTCGATAATCTAGTTGTCCCATTGGCTAAGGTGTCGGGAGGAAGCAGTGCTGTCAACAATGCGGACGAAGTCGAGGACTATGTGGACGAGATTAAATGATGAGCGGTAGAAACTGTGTAATACTGGCTGACGTGTTTCCTCCGTTGCCTGCCGTGGGCGTTCATCGGACAGTGGCGCTGTGTAAGCATCTGGCTGAGCGTGGTTGGGGGGTTACTGTGATAACGGCCAGGCCGGGGGCGGGTGCTACGCTGGATGATGGGCTTCTGGATGGGGTTCCTGAAGAAGTGCGTGTGATACGAACGGTGTCTCCGGATATGCTTGGAATAGTAACGGGGATTTTAAGGCGTCGTCGGAAAGAAGATTCATCCGAACAGACAGGCGTCGCTGCCGAGGCAGGCCGGTCGTCCGGGCATCGCCCCAGCCTTTTCCGTCGGATGATCGATTGGTTGAGTTGGTGGCTGCACGTTCCTGATAGAACAATCGGCTGGCTTGTCCCTGCGGTGTTGGCGGGATTGCGTGAGGCCGGGCGCCATAGGCCTGATGTCATCTACAGTTCAGCCCCGATGTGGACGAGCCACTTGGCGGCGGGCGTGCTGTCGCGGCTGCTGCGAGTGCCCTGGGTGGCGGATTTCCGTGATCCGTGGTGCGGCAGCCAATGGCGGGAGATTCCGTATCGGCTGCACAGGAAAGCCGATGATGTGCTGGAACATCTTGTGATTCGCCAAGCGAGTCGAATTACCTGCGCGTGGGACGGTATCCGGAAACACCTTGTGTCGCGCTATCCCGCCAAAGCACAAGATATTACAACGATTCTCAACGGATTCGACCCTGAGCAGATTGATTCGGTCTCGCCGGTCAGTCTGGACAGCGGCCGTTGTGTGCTTCTGCACGCCGGGACGCTGTACGGGCCGAGGAGTCCGATTCCGTTGTTGGAAGGTTTGCGGTGTTTTCGCAAGGAATCGCCCGCCGAGGCCGGTCGGCTGATCGTAATATTCCTGGGTATTCCGACGTACAACGGTCAGCCGTTGGGGGATCTCGCCCGCGAGTATGGAGTGGACGGACTGGTGCGGATCATGCCTCCGACAACGCACCGCAAAGCGATAGCCTATTTGAAGGGTGCTGATGTGGCGGTCTTATTCGGGCAGGGCGGCGAGGCTTCGCTGGCCCCCGTACCGGCCAAGGTTTATGAATATATAGGGGCGGGAAAAGCAGTCCTGGCGATTGAGGCAGGCCAAGAGGCCGTTGAGATAATGCGTCGCGGGGGTTGTCGGCTATGGTGTGCGTCCGAGGGTGCGGAATCTGTAGCAAAATCCCTTGCGGAGATATTGAGCGAATTTGACCGATGTAGTCTGCAACGGCAGTCTGATCCGAGCACAAGAGAGGCCTTCACTCGCGTGCGAATGGCTGAGAGAATCGAAGAAGTCCTGAGGGAGGCGATAAACGTCCGCCGCAGGATGTGAGGTAGCCGAAAGACAATGCCGCCGATAAAGACGATTCTATTCCTGCTGGTATTTGCCGTTGCATGCGGTGGCGCGCTGTGGAGGCCGATGATAGGGATCATCGGATATGTCGCGCTGTATCACTTCAGCCCGGGGGGTCAATGGTGGGGACAATCTATCGCCCATTGGGGAATTCGGTATTACTACCTTATCGCCGTCTTTACGGGCATAGGCATCATATTTCATTATGGCCGACTTCGTTACGGTAAAAAAGTCCTGGCAGGTCATGAATGGCTGCTGTTGGCAATGGTCGGGATAATGTGGCTGTCTTTACTTGTCGGACTCCCTCGACATGAATTGAGCCTTTTTGATCCTCCAGAGATCAAGATAACTAAGATCTTCATATTCCTGATGTTCTTGACGCATGTGGTGACAACTGGCAGGGATATGAAGATATTCTTCTGGGCAATTATTGTTGGTTCGATCTTCATTGGATATCAGGCCTATACGGCCAACCCGCACATGTTCACAACGGGCCGATTGAATGGGATAGGCGGGCCGGACTTCCGGGAAGCGAACTTCCTTGCGGCATACTTGGTGGCTTGTTTGCCGATTATCGCGGTTCAGTTTATTATGAGCGGTCGGATAGGCAAAGCCGTTTGCCTTGTCGCCGGTGTTCTGACTGTCAATACGATAGTCCTGACCCGCAGCCGGGGCGCGCTGGTCGGCTTGGCCGCCGGGGCGATTGTGGCGCTGCTGGCTGCGCCCAAGAGGTATCGCAAGATCATAATTGTGGGCTTAATCGTCGCTGCAATAGGAGGATACGCCCTTACCGATCCGGGATACTGGGAGCGGGCAGAAACGATAACGGTCAAAGAGGGCGAGCGTGGAGGGTCGATCGAAGGCCGCATTGACATGTGGAAGGCGTCGGTGGAAATGCTTAGCGATCGGCCGTTTGGCGTGGGTGCGGGGAATTTCATGTCGGCCATTGGTGACTACGCCGGAGGCCATAAGGTGAGGGATTCCCACAGCACATTTGTTCGATGCTATGGCGAGTTGGGCGTGCAGGGCATAGTGGTGTATCTGCTCCTGGTCCTTGGTGCGATGCGGATCCTCTGGCGGGTAAATAAGGAAAGCAAGAACCTTCCAAAACCGGATCGGGACGCCCTTGGCTGGTCGAGTTACGGAATTGGCGTCGGTCTCATTGTGTTTACGGCCTGTGGATTGACGATGACCACACTGTATGTTGAAGGGCCTTGGTGGTTTCTGGCGATGCCGGTCTGTCTGGCCAGGGCCTTGGAAAACGCCAAGTCCGGGAATGCAAAGAGGCCTGGCATCGCCTCCCATTCCAAAGGGGAAAACCCTTGAGTGAGCACATCGCTTATCTCGTTCAGGGGACGGGAACAGGCGGGTCGGAGCGTGTTATACGCCGAGTTGTCTTTGTTGTTATCAGTATGGGCGTAGGGGGCAAGGAACGCGTTGTGACGCATCTGGCGACCCAGTTAGCGTCGCGAGGAATTGAGCCGATTGTAATATGCCTGACGAAAAAGGGAAGGTTTGGGGAGCAACTTGAAGCACAGGGCGTGCGCGTTATTGCAATGCACTCCAGACGGCGGTGGGATCTGGCGACTGTGTGGCGACTGACGAAGGTGTTTCGCGTGCTCAGACCGGATGTTATCAATGTGCATGACAGATCAAGCCTGCCTTACGTATTTCTCGCAAATCGCGTGAGCGGCAAACGCCCGGTGGTCTTTTCATGCCATGGCCTACTGTTTCAGGAAGAAAGTCGCCCGCGACGGCTTGAACAATTGGCCATGCGGGATGTGCGGGCAGTAACGGCCGTGTCGGATCAGGCGGCTGACGAGTACTCACAAATCCTGCGATGGACGGGGAACGTGGAGATTATTCACAATGGCGTGCCTCCGATGCCGCGCTTGCCTCATTTGAGGAAAGCCCTGCGAGCCGAGTTAGGTCTGCGGGAAGATGTGTTCGTATTTCTGGCCGTCGGCAATCTCAATCCAGAAAAGGGCTACGAAGACCTTCTGGAGGCTACGTCATTACTTTGCAGGAAAGGCGATTGCCGCTCATTTATTGTTCTTGTGGCTGGTGCAAAACCGAACAAGACATACTGGGAGTCTCTCTCCAGTCGGCTACACCGGTTGGACTTGTCGGACAGAGTGCTGTTTTTGGGATACAGAGGTGATACGCAGACGTTGTATTCAGCCGCCGACGCATTCGTTCTTTCGAGCCGGAAGGAAGGCCTGCCCATGGTGCTGCTGGAAGCCATGAGCGCCGGGTTGCCTGTCATTGCTACGCGAGTCGGAGGTATCCCGAATGTAGTGCAAAACCAGTTATCCGGTCTTCTTGTGGCATCTGCATTGCCCGCTGAATTATCGGAGGCGATGAGGTGTCTTCTGGTGAAGGACTTTCTTGGCAGGCAATTGGGTGACAAGGCTATGCAGAACGTTGCGAGCCAATATGGCGTCAAACGAATGGTGTCGTGCTACCTAAACCTTTACCGGAGAGAAGCGTTGCCCACTGCATCGCACAGCCCTTCCCTGGAAGACATCTACAAGTCCACAAAGCCTCGCGTGGTAATGCTTGGCCCGCTGCCGCCGCTTACGGGGGGGATGGCTACGGTTGTTGCTAATCTTCGCGGCAGCACATTGGCAAGCCGATGCCGGCTGACCGTTCTGGATAACGGCAAGACGACTCCCGAAGGGCGTTCCGTCCTGTCAGGAATCGTTGCCCAAATACGACTGCTCCACCGGCTGGCAGCGGCCATTCTCCGGCAGCGGGCGCAGATTGTTCATATCCATACGTGCAGCGGTTTTACTTTCTGGCGTGACTGCCTGCACGCGATAATTTCCCGACTGCTCGGTTCGCGCGTGGTGTGGCATGTGCATGGAGGGGGATTCGACGAGTTTGCCTCGCAGCAGGCTCGCATCGGCAAGGTATTGATGCGATTAGCACTTACGCATGCCTCGGCGGTGATTGTCCTCGGTAAAGACTGGGTTGGCCGCTTGCGGGCAATTGCACAGCGGGCCAATTGGCGTGTTGTTCCGAACGGTGTGCCAATAACCACCGGTAAAGTTGATAATCAGGGTAGAAAGCCAATATTCCTGTTCCTGGGCAATCTCGGTGAGCAAAAAGGGGTCCATGACCTCGTTCGGGCTGCAGCAATTGCGTCGCGCAAAGGCTTTGAGGGGCAAATCCATCTGGCAGGCAAAGAGACCGAGCCGGGACAGAAGGAACTACTTGAGAAGATTATCGCCGAGACGGGTTGTCAATCACAGGTTCGTTTAATCGGCGTGGTCTCAGGAAAAGCGAAGGACAGGGCGCTCGAATCAGCCGACTGCATGGTTCTGCCCAGTTATGTCGAGATGCTGCCGATGGCGATCCTTGAAGCAATGGCCTGCGGATTGCCGATTATAAGCACAAAGGTAGGCGCTATCCCGGAAGTGATTACCGACGGCGTCGAGGGTTTTTTGATTGAACCAGGCGACATTGAGGTGCTGGCTGATTGGATCGTTCGTCTTGAAAAAGATAGTCAACTTCGTCAACGAATGGGCGATGCGGCTCGAGTACGTGTCCGGGAAAGTTATAGCCTGGAGGTTATGGTCGAACGGATCCTAGAGGTTTATCGCGGTGTATTGCAGAAGACTCTCACATAAATCGCTGTCCTGCGGAACACCCGTCGTAGCCACGTCCGTCGGCGGGATACCGGAATTGATCAGACCCGGCGAAAATGTTAAACTGACACCGGTTCAGAACCCAGCCGTTTTAGCCGAAACATTGAAAGGGGCTTTGTCCAAGCCTTGGTCGCGTGAAGCAGTCAGTAATTCAGTCGCAGAGAAGTCCTGGGATTCTGTGGCATACGAAGTGTTGTCGGTGTTCGGGTCAGTAATCACAATGTCTTGTCTTGAAAGGATATAGGCGGATGCTACCGATTCTGTCCTTTGTGTTGCCGGTGTACAACGAGCGGGATAACGTCGAGAATATCCTGAGGGAGATCGAGACGTTTCATAGCGAGAAGATGGCCGACCGATTTGATCTTGAAGTGCTGTTTGTTGATGATGGCAGCACGGACGGCTCGGTACAGGTGATCAGGAGCCTTGCCGAAAAGAGCGATCACGTCCGGGCCATTTTCTTCTCTCGCAACTTCGGTCATCAGGCGGCTATTTCCGCTGGATACAGGTACGCCCGCGGCGCCGCTATCGTGGCGATGGACAGCGACATGCAACACCCGGTAGCAATCGTCGAAGAGATGATCACTCGCTGGCAGGAAGGGTATGATGTGGTGTATGCCATTCGGGATTCCAGTCAGGCCGGTTTATTCAAGAGTCTTTGCAGTCGCGCCTTTTACAGAATCTTCAACCTGTTGTCGCAGACAGATATTCTTCCCGGCGGAGCGGATTTTCGCCTGGTATCGCGAAAAGTCGTAAACGCGCTGAACGAACTTCCTGAAAGGTGCCGGTTTATCCGAGGTCTGATACCCTGGCTGGGATTCTCCAGCACAAAGGTAACCTATACGCTCAGACCGAGAGCATCGGGCGAGCCGAAATATGGTTTCTTCAAAAGTTTGGGGCTGGGGATCACAGCCTTGACCAGTTTCTCGGTAGTGCCGCTCCGTGCTTCGCTGGTTCTCGGGGCACTGTTCATGCTGGTAAGCGTTGCGTACCTCGCGTACTCGACCATAGCCTGGCTCGCCGGAGGCATGCTAATCCGAGGATGGATGTCACTTATAGCGTTAATCGTATTGACGCAGGGCATGATACTCATTGTTTTCGCGATTCAGGCGGAGTACCTGGCCAAGATTGTCCTTGAAACGAAACGTCGTCCGGAATTCGTCGTGAGCGAGGTGATTGGTCAGGCTGGGGCGAACACATATAATTCGGCGCCTGGGTTCGAGATTGAGGAAATACCCGAGTCCCGGGGAGACATAGCGGGTTCGTCCGAAGGCGAGTCCGCATGAAGAAGGTCATCATTAATGCGGACGACTATGGTATGATTCCTCCGGTAACGCGGGGGATTCTGACCGCCTGGGACGCCGGCGCAGTTACATCGACCACGGTTGTTGCAAACGCCTGCTCGAACGAGGACTTACAGAATCTGAGGCGCAGCGGTCTGGCCTGCGGGTTGCACCTGGATTTCGTGGAAGGACGACCGCTGACGGGAAAAGTCGGACTGGAAGCGATCCTCACCGACAACGGCATTTTTGCCGGAATGTATCGACTAGCGTGGGCCGTTATCAGGAAAAGGGTCAGTGTGGAGCGACTTCGACAAGAGATGCAGGCCCAGGCCGACGTGCTTCTGGATGCCGGTCTGACGGTCGGACATATAGATAGTCATTGGCACATGCACCACCTGCCGGTAATTTCCGAGGCGGTCGTGCAGGTCGCGCAAAGGGTTGGAGCAGGTGCGGTCCGCGTTTCGAGAGAGCCGCTGGCCTTCGCACCAGCGATGTTGAAGCCGACTGCCAAGAAGATGCTGATGTTGCCTTTCGTAGCGACAGCGGCACGGAAATTCCGCCGGTATGGGTTAGGCGTTCCGCAAGCTTTTTTCGGTATCTCACTGCTGGATCTGAAAGACCCCGCCACGTTGCTGAAAAGGACGCTGTCGCGATTACCGGATGGTGTAACCGAGATAGCCGTACACATCAGCGAGGACGATCCGAGCATTCGCGATACATGGTATCGTTTGTGGCCTGAAACCCTTCAGGCCCTGCTGCAACTGGACATGCCAAGGCAACTGGCTGACAGTGGAATCGAGGCTACGAATTTTGCAGCCGAGTGGGGCATACGTGACCAATGCGGCTGAACGAACCAACAAGTACTATAAATAGAAGGAGTCGGCAGCAATGAATACAAACCTGGAACAGGCTGATACGAAGAAAACGCATTGGTTCGCGGGTTTTCTGCAACGATTGGGGCAATTGGCCGGTGTAGTGATTATCCTGGGCATCCTGGGCTATCCGATGCTGCATCGGCACTTTGTAGGAACGGTTTCTCCCTGGTTGGGGTACCTTGCAATTGCTCTCGGATTCGGTTTGGGCGTGGGGGTTTTCGCCTGGCGGGGCGGATTGCGCCGGGTTATCAACAGCCTGGCGGGGATGGACCGCCGCAGGTACGTCTTTTGCCTGCTGATCCTGTCGTTTGTCCTGCATTTCGGCGTGCTGCGTATCATCGACGCCCTCCCAGGCGTCAAGGCGCCGGACGTGTACGGTAGTTGGGAATTCTTCGGCAAGGACAAATCCGCGATGTACCCTCCCGGCGACCATTTTGTGGGCACGACGGTCAAACTCCTTCTTGGCAGTTCGTCGCTGGCGACAATCCTTTATGTCTCGCTTATGGTAACGTTGGCCTGCTGGCTTGTGTACCGCCTGGGAAGCATGGCCTTCGGCGAGTCTGCCGGACGCCTGGCGGGCCTGCTGTTGTGTATCCTGCCGTCCTGGCTGTTCTATGGAAACGTCGAATACGACTTGTTGTTGGGAACGCTGCTACTGCTGATGACTTATATGTTCTTTGTCCGCCCGCCCGGAACGCACAGATGGCGTTATTTGGCCTTGTACGGGCTGGTGCTGGGCTTTTCCTGCCTGGTCAAACCCATCTGCCAGTTGTTTCCCATCGTCGCCTTCGTGATCTATCTGGCTACCCGCTCGCCGTTCGTGCAGGCGATAAAGAAAACAGCCATCATTACGGTCTTCATGCTCGCAGCGATCGCTCCCTGGACTATCCGAAACTACCGCGCCATGGGAAAATTCGTATTCATCTCCACCAACTTCGGCACGGTACTCCTGACGGCCAACAATCCCGATGCCGACGGGCGGGAAATGATGATTAAACCCAAACCGGGAGAGAAGGATGAAGTCGAGGTGAACAAGCGCCAAATTCGAGAAGCGCTCGACTGGATCAAGAGCAATCCGGCTTCTTTCATGAAACTCGTGGCTTATCGAGTTGGCTGGCTTTGGGGGACGGATTCGAGTTTCGTCAGCAACAATCTGTATGACAAGGTTTCAGATAACGTCATGAACGCGGTGCGCGGCATTGTGCAGATTTTCTACATTGCGATGGTGCTGGTGTGGGTTTTGGGGCTGTTCCTGTTCCGCCGCGAGGTCTTCGGCTCTGTGATAGGCCTGACCTGCCTGGCGCCTATTGTGTACATTTGGGGGTTGCACCTGGTCTGCCAGGCCCACGGCCAGCATCATTTACCTGTGCTGCCGTTCATGATTATATTAGTCGGTGGAATCCTGGTCCGCCGGGCGGGGTATTCGACGCAGCCGCTTCGGCCTGAACGGGAAACTTCATAAAGGAAAAAGGCGTGTGGCCTGTCGTTGCCAGAAAAATCCTGCTGCCGCTTCACGAGTGCCTGATGAGGCGGAAGACGTTTCGATACTACCGCGATCTTCAGCGGAGTCAGTGGTTTCCCGGTGAACAACTGCGCAAATTGCAACTGGCGAAACTGTGCGACCTGGTTTCCGCGGCGCTGAATCAGACGGACGCCTATGCCGACTTGGCCGGTGTGGACCGCACTTGGCAGCCGGGGGCGCTGGAGGATTTGCAGCAATTACCCCTTCTGGATAAGGCGACTGTTTCTTCTCATCGAGAAAAATTGGTAAATCGAAGCGTTCCCGGAGGTCCGATACGTTACAACACCGGCGGATCGTCCGGCGAACCGTTGATCTTCTACTTTGACAAACGTCGCCAGGCTTACGACAAAGCCGCCCGGATGAGAACGCATCAGTGGTGGGGTGTCAGGCCAGGAGAGAAGGAGGCATATATCTGGGGCTCGCCGGTTGAACTGAGTAAGCAAGACCGCATCAAAAATATCCGCGACTGGATTACGAACGAATTGCTCCTGTCGGCCTTTGATCTGTCGGAACAATCGGTTGGCTGGTTTGTGGAGCGATTACGACGATTCGGGCCGAAATGCCTGTTCGGATACCCCAGTAGCATAAGCCTGATGTGTCAATTGGCAAGGCGCGTGGGTCTGGACCTGACTGACCTGCCGGTGCAGGTGGTGTTTTCCACGGCGGAGGTGCTCTACGATCACCAAAAGGAGATTATCTCGGAGGCATTGGGTGGTGTGCCTGTGGTCAACGGTTATGGTAGCAGGGAGGGCGGGTTTATTGCACATGAATGCCCCGAAGGTCGAATGCACATCACCAGCGAAAATGTGATTGTCGAATTCATCAAGGATGGCAAGCCCGTCGGACCGGGGCAGGACGGCGAGATTGTCATTACACACCTGGACAATTACGCCATGCCGTTTATTCGTTATCGGACAGGCGACATTGGTCAGCCTTCTGACGAAACGTGCCCTTGCGGACGGGGACTGGAGGTTATGAAAGTGGTCAAGGGCCGGACCACGGACTTCGTCGTCGCGCCGGATGGTCGGTGGATACACGGTTTGGCCTTAATCTACGTGATTCGTGATATCCCAGGCGTCCGGCAATATCAGATCATACAGGAAGACGTGGATTCTATCCGTGTGCGGGTTGTACTCGATGATGGTTTTCCGGCGGATGGCCTGGAACGGATTCAAGGCGGTATTACTGATCGGATGGGCGCTGAAGTGCGGGTAGATGTTGAACAGGTCTCCGAAATTGCTCAGGATCCTTCGGGTAAGTTCAGACATGTGATTTCCCAAGTGGCGCGTGATCGTTCAATGGCGATGGGGCTGGACGATGCGCGATAGTCCTGACCGGCATCGTGAGATTACAGATCATTCAGGGGATTAGGATGTCTGAAGCACTTCCCGGATTCAATTATGAGAATTATCGCAGTTGTCAAATACGCCAAATGCGTGTAGAATATGGAATTACATGAGGTGATGCTGCATCGGATTTTCAAGCGAACGCAGCACAATGAGCCACGGGGTCAGAGAACCAGGTTTCGAAACAGGCCGGGCGGGAAAAATAGATAAGGTCTCCTCCTATGACTGCACCAGAACTTATTGCAAAGCCAACGCGGCATTCATGGGTAACAATCGGGACGTGGGTTCTGCTTGCAGCAGGGCTTACGGTTGCGTTCGGCCATAACTTCGCAGAAATGTGGCTTCGATGGTTCCCCGCGTGGCATAGCACCGACCTGAGTCTTTACGACCGGTTCGTTGAGGGGGAGAGTTACTACACCCATGGCCCACTGATACCGCTGGTGAGCCTGTTGATTGTTCTGCTTCTGATTCGGCATGCAAGCATCCCTGTTCGTCCCCGGTGCCGGAGCGGTTTGATTGTGTTGGTATTTTCTCTGTTGCTGCACATGATGGCGTGCAGGGCGCGTGTGAATTTTGTCAGCGGTTTTGCGTTCATCGGCGTGCTGGCGGGAGTGGTTCTGCTGCTGTGGGGCGGACGGGCGCTCAGGAGGCTGTGGTTCCCGATTGCGCTGCTGGTATTCATGGTCCCGCTTCCGGACGTAACTATTACCAGTCTTAATTTCACGCTGAGGAACTACGCCGCAGCCGGAGGTGTTGCAGCAGTCAATGCCATTGGGGTGATCGCGGAGCGCATGGGGGACATGGGCAACCAGGTGATTCTTGAGGGCGGAAAGACCCTCGTTATCGCCAACGTTTGTAACGGTCTGCGAACACTGATAAGCCTGCTGGCTTTCGGCGCTATCTACGCGTATGTCTGCCGACTTCGCGGGGGATGGCGGGTGATTCTGTTTATGCTGGCGATTCCGGTGGCTGTGGCGGCCAATTCGCTTCGAATAGTGAGCCTGATTCTTATAGCGGATATCTGGGACGTAAAGACGGCGACCGGGGTTTTTCATGACTTTTCAGGGGTGCTGATCTTTGTTCTGGCGTTCCTTATGATGTTCGGCCTGGAGCGTTTGATTCTGTGGGCTCGCAAGGCGGTCGGCCGACCCGCCGAGATTCTCCCTCTTTTTCATGATGCACGTCGCACTTCCGACGATGAGGGTCAGTGGTCGCGGCTGGTAGGGGCCGCTGGCGGAAAGTGGGGGCGAACGGCGGTGGTACTGATTCTGCTTTCGGCGGTGGGTGCATGGTGGCTGAACATGTCGCTTCCTCCCATCTGGAACAAGCAGGTAGCCCAAAAGGCCTTACCGGCGGTGCTGAACGTCGCCGGCAGGGACCTGAAAAGTTACGAACTCGAACTCGACGATCGTACCCTGACGATACTGGAAACACGCGATTACCTGTACAGGCGGTACGATCCCGTCAGTATGAACTGGATAGACATCTGTGTGATTTTCAGCCAGGACAACCGAAAGGGCACTCACCCTCCGGATTTATGCCTCGAAGGCGGCGGTAACGATATTGTGGCCAAGGGAGGCGTCGTTGTGAGCAATGTGGAAGGTCGGGGTAACGTCTCTTGTCGGGAACTGGTTGTGCAGTCCGGGCGCGGGCGGAAATATTTCCTCTATACTTACAAGTGTGGCGGCAGATACACCGCCAGTTTCTGGACCCAGCAGTTTGTAATTTTCGTCAACGGATTCCTGGATCGAAACGCCAGCGGCGCACTGATTCAGGTTTCCACACCTGTAACAGGAAACTTATCCGACGCCAGAGGAAGGTGCGTGCAGTTGATTCGCTCCGCTGTTCCATATCTGGACAGGGGACTTCCGTAGAATCGGGAAAATACAATACGTTACTGCTAAACAAAATAGCATCTTAAGGAGAAAGCGGAAATGAAGCGACGCATTATCATAATCCTGATCATTGTGGGCATTCTTGGCGGGTTGACTGGCGGTACGTGGTTGTATTTGCGTCGAAGCAGCGGCCTGAAATTGCTTGCGCGGGCGGAGTTGGCAATTCAGGCCGATAAGTTCGATAAGGCTGTGGACCTGGCAGAGACATATATTTCGAAGTATCCGGATGACTGGCGGGGCTACCACGTCAAAGCGTAGGCCTTCATTCGTCTTGGACGATACGACGATGCGCGAGAGGTCTTGGCCGAAGCCGGCAGGCTGAACCCTAAGGAAGTTTCGATATCTATCACACTGGCAGATAGTTATAGTCTGCCGGCGAATAAATCAATAGTCAGTGAGAAGGCTCGTAGCGATATCGCCGTGCTCGATGAGGCCGTAAAGCAATTTAATCAGGCAAATGAGATTCTCCAGAAGGTCAAGACAACCGCCCCGAAACACGTCATAAAAGTGCAACAGTTCCTTGGGCTGAACTATTATAAAATTAGTATTGCCAATCGTACGATAGGTGATATCAGGAAGCAGCAAGCCAAGACCGCCGAAGCATCTCGCGACGACAAACTGGCAGCCGCCAGGCTGAAAGAGAGCAAAACGAAGTTTGCCGAATCGAATACAGCAGCCGATCAGGCTATTGTGGCTCTTCTTGAAGTTATCACTGAAGACGCTTCCCGTTCCGTTGCCGCAAGGGTGTTAGTGGATTTATGTATTCAGCGTGGAAACGAAGAATCGTTAAGCATCGCCCGCAAGGCGATCATGGCGCTGAAGTCTCCTCCCCCCATTCCGGCAATGAGGCTTGCTCTGCATGACCTCTCCGATGAGACGGACACAACCTCCCGACGGAAGCGGTTAAACAAACTCTGCCAAGTTCTGGATGATCTTTTGGAAAAACATCCCGATGAACTGGAAGTCAAACTGGCCCGGGCAAACGCGGCGCTGATGCTTGGAGACCTGGAAACGACCGAGCGGCTCTGTAAGGAGATACTCAAGGGAAATCGAAATCAAAGCCAGGCCCTCTTCATCAAGGCCAGGGTGCGGATGAAGAGGGGAGACGCCACGGGCGCCGAAAGCATTCTGTATGGATTGGTAGCGAGTCATCCTAATTGGGCCGACGCCCATTTCGCTTACGCACAAGCGGCTTCGGCGATTGGCAAGAAAGAACTGGCTCGCGAGGCCATGCGAACAGTTACGAAAATCAATCCGGACCATGCCCTTGCCCGCAGGTACCTGGCAAAATCCCTGATGGAAGACGGATTCTACAAGCAGGCATTAATCGAGACACAAGATTACTACCGGTCGCATCCAGACGATCCGATTGCTGTCAGTCTGCTTGTTGAATCGGCCAAGCGCACCGATCAGCCAGAACTGGCCAGAAAGACGCTGGAGAAGGTCTTTACCGACGACCTGTCGGAACCCGTGATGTTGATGGCTATCGCCGATGGGTACAAACTGCTTACCGACAGGTACAAACTACTTGCCGACCGCGCCAAGGCGCAGCAGGCCTTGCAAAAGGCGGCTGGGTGCAAAGCCGACACCGCTGAAGGGCTTTTCGCCATTGCTCGGGCGATGGTGCAGGTCGGACGAACACCCGAGGCGGAGAAAATTCTGCTCGACGAACTTGCCCGGGATCCCGAGCAGCCTCGCGTCTGTTTCGAACTTGGCCAATTCTACCTTGATACGGGACGGCGCATGCAGGCGATAAAGCAGTTCCGTGCGGCGCTGCGGATTGATTCGAGAAATACCGTTTACCGCCTGGCGTTGGCGCGTGCGATGTTCGGCATCGGTGATCTGGAACAGTGCATGAACGTCCTGGAGCAGGTTGATAAGAGCAACGTAGAGGCCAACCTTTTTCGTCTTCAGGTGGAACTGCTTCTGGGAAAATCCGTCTCCACAGAGCAGATGCTTCAGCAGGTTCAGGGTACCAAGCGGGCAGGTTTGCCTCTGGCAATGATTTACCTCAACAACGGTCGGATGGAACAGTGCGTGGAAGTCTGCCTTGCCGGATTGAAAAAGGCGCCTCACGACCACGGCATGCGGATTGTGTTAGGGCAGGCCTATCTGGCCCAGGGGCAGGAAAATAAATGCCTTAAGGAATGGTCGGAGGTATTGGAAGCGACACCGAAGCAACTACCGACATACTTGCGAATCGCCAGAGTTCTATCCGGAAAACTCGACCCGGAACAGGTGAAAAAAACTCTGACTTTAATCCCCAACGCAAGGGAAGACATGATTGATCTGTCGATTGGCTGGTTATTTTTTCGCCTGCGCAATTTCGATGCCGCCGCCGGGACTTACACCCGGCTGATAAACAGGGCAAAGACTTCCGGATTTATTCGCAACCGTGCCCGCCTGCTCCGCGCAACGGCGCTGGCGGCTTCCGGGAAACACGAGCGAGCGGTTGCCGAACTGGACGATTTGAGCAAAAACGAGGCATGGCACGACTTGGCAACGAGAGCCAAGGTTGATGTCCTGGTCAAGGCGGGACAGAAAGACAAGGCAAGTGATGCATTGACCGAACTGTCTAAGATCGCCGTCAAGAAAAAAGATACTGCCACCCTTCGACGCATTGCCTTGCTTTATGCGAGCTTTAATAAAATCGAAGAAGCACTGGCTGTCTGTAACCAATTGGAAATCCTGTTTCCGATTGACGCCAGGGCATATCTGCTGCGGGCAAGGGTGCTGTCGATGGGCGGTAGAAGCAGCGAGATGTTTCCGTTGCTTGCCAAGGCGATCAGTCTCCAGCCCGAGAACCTCAGAACGCATAGGACACTGGCTTTGGCTTTGGAGGCCAACCAGCAGCCTCGCCAGGCCCTTGAAGCGCTGAAACAGATGGAGAAGCAGGGCGAGTCCGGTTTGGCGGCGGCGTTGTACGAGCAGGGATACTTTTTTGCACGGTGGGGGCTTTATGCCCAATCCATTGAATGTTTCCAGAAACTCGCAGCACAGGGCCACACCGGTATTCCGAAACTACAACTTGCCCTGGGACGGGCTTTTGTCGGATTGGGGCAGAAGGACAGCGCCAGAGAGCAACTGAAAAACGTTTCTGTCTATTCCCCACAATACGTTAC
Source organism: Planctomycetales bacterium (assembly GCA_030612725.1). Lineage (GTDB taxonomy): Bacteria > Planctomycetota > Phycisphaerae > SM23-33 > SM23-33 > JAUWNJ01. The sequence goes on along the minus strand of JAUWNJ010000005.1, from coordinate 28,127 downwards.
AGCCCAGCAGTTACTGGCGGGAATTGCAGAAACGGACGAAGCAAGACTTGATATTCTCAATCGGGTCGAAAAGGCCGAACCCGATCATGCCGGTGTGCTTATACAGAAGATGAAAGTGCTGCTCGATGCGGATAAGCCCGCCGAAGCCGTGAAGGTCTTTCATTCGTTTGTCGGTCCGGATGCGGAAACCCGGCCTATGCCTGCGGGGGCGGTCTATCTTGCTATTCGGGCCATGCTTGCGGCAGATGATCGTGAAGCAGCTTCGAAACTTGCGTTGCGAGTAGCCAAGGATGCACCAGTACCACCGTGGAGGCAACTGGCCATATTGTTGAACCTGGACAACAAGAGCGTCGTTACCAAAATGCTGCCCAGCGTTGAAAAGGCGGACCTTTATGATGCCATGCTGGGTTTGGTCTTGTCGGTGCAGAACGACGATGAGGCTTCGGTCCACAAGTGGGCAGGTCGAATTTCCCAAATCAATAGTCGGCTTGTCAAGGGACCGATGTCCAGAGCGATCCCGTCTCGTTACAGGCTGCTTGTTGCCATGGCCGCCGGGCAGGTGTCGCAGGCCGAAACGGAATTGAAAAACTACAAGAGCGCCGGCGACATCAGCAAGGATGCCGCCGCTGAATTGGTTTCCCTGGCGAGCAAAGACGCTCAGGCCGCTATCGCTGAGGCGACAAAACTGCTGAAGGCGTTGGTGGCAACTGAGTTGGGTCTGGCGCCGGTCGGTAAATCGTGGGCGATGGAGGTGCTGAAGGCCCGCCCGAAGTGCCGGTGCGCCGTTGCCCTGGTCCTCAAAAGCGAGTCGGACCCGGACACGATGAAGGTCTTGCTGAAAACGCTCAGGCCGACCGATTGCGTACTGGCCAGGATGATTCGTGCCTCGCTGTTGATGAATGAAGGGGAATATAAAAAGGCGGCGGAGGTTTACCGCAAGGCAGCAGAAACCGACAAGGATAATCATTTTCTGGTTCTGGCCCAGGCGACCGCAACGGAGAAGGCAGGTCGCCTCACCGAGGCGCTGTCGCTATACCGCAAGGTTTGGCAGGCAACGCAGAATCCAGTGGCGGGCAACAATGCGGCCTACCTTGTTACCCAACTGTATCCAGATGATGCTGTCCGTCTCAAAGAAGCATTGCAGTGGACGGAGGAGGCAATCAAGGGCGCTCCGCAAGCCACGCCTTTTCACGATACAAGGGGATGGGTTTACTTCCTTCTGGGCAAGAAAGAGCAAGCCTTGCTTGAAGTCCGACGGGCCGTTAAGGGCCTACCCAACTCGCCGGAAGTGCATTACCACCTGGGCGTTATAGAAGCAGACGCCGGTAATCGTGACCTGGGGCGATGGCATCTGGAGGCGGCTCTTAGCAGCGCCGATGCCATTAAGACCGGTGGTAATAAACTGACGGTTGCCGAAGCAAGGGCGGCGAGGTTGGCTAAGGAGGCTCTGACCAAAGGGGCACCGAGCGAAAAGTGACCCGACAGGCAAAACAATCCGCCCCGCCTGCCGATGATTCTACCGGGGTTCCGCACATACTTACTTTCGACGTGGAGGAGTATTTCCAGGTTGAGGCCGCTGCCGACGGCGGGACACGCCCGGAACAGTGGGACTCTTTTGAAAAACGCCTCGCGCCGTGCGTGGAGCGTATTCTGCGGCTACTGTCTGATCATGGCGCCTCTGCTACGTTTTTTGTGCTTGGCTGGGTAGCCCGTCACGAGCGTGACGTGGTGCGAATGATAGCCAAGGCCGGTCACGAGATTGCCTCCCACGGTATGTACCATGGTATGTTGGGAAACCTCACTCCGGAGCAGTTTCGTTGTGAGTTGCTGGACAGCCGCGGGTTGCTGGAGGATATTTCCGGTAATCCAGTCGTTGGATTTCGCGCCCCGACGTTTTCCATAACGCACAAGACCGCCTGGGCGATAGATGTGCTTGCCGAAGCGGGTTATAAGTATGATTCGTCGGTCTTCCCCATCCGTCATGATCGTTACGGTGTCCCCGACGCGCCGCGGTTTGCTCATCGCGCGGTCGGTCCGGGAGGAGGTGAAATCCTGGAGATTCCGCCTTTGACCCTGCGCGCTATGGGTATGAATTGGCCTGTCGGCGGCGGCGGGTATCTTCGCCTTCTGCCCGTTTGGTTTGTAGTCAAAGCCCTGAAAAAAGCGGAAAAATCCAAACATGCCGGCATGATCTACCTCCACCCGTGGGAACTCGATCCCGACCAGCCGGTCCTACCCATGAGCCGGCTTGCCCGTTGGCGTCATCGGGTCAATCTCGAACGAACGGAGCAGAAACTGCAACGGATGATGAGGGATTTCAAATTCCTTGGCGTCAGCCAATCCATGCACACTTTGACAACCAACGCAAAACAAACGTATTCCTACGGATCACCCGGACAGTCATGACCGTCCTTGCCGATTATTTCGGCGTCAATCCGAGCAGGTGTTTGATGACGGTGGTACGTCCCTTTCGGACAACTTCTATCTCAATGATTTGTCCGGGCTTACAGGACCGAACAGCCGCGGTCAGCGCATTGGGCGTCTGTACGGTCTGACCGGCGAGCGAGATGATGATGTCGCCGACCTTCAGCAGCCCGGCCCGCTTGGCAGAAGAATTGCGGACAAAGCCGACAATCTTCACTCCCGCGGGTATCTGCTTCATCCGTACGCCTAGGTGTGCCCGATGCTTATGGGCAGGACGCCACGGCGGCTTCTGGGCCAGCACCCATTTCTTCCAGTCGGCCTCTATCTTCTTCAGCGGTTCACCGAGCGTCTCTTCCAGGGCCTTGACTCCAGTCTGGTCGGACGCATAACCGGCCTTGTAGGCTTTGTAAAACTGCTGCAACTTTCCCTGCCGGTAGAGATACAACATCACGTATCGCACCTGCCGATAGCATAATTCCGCATCCTGCATGAATGCCTTGTGCTTCATCGAACACAGTTTATGCAATGAATGGGCTTTCTTTTCCTTCAACGCCTTCTGCATTACATTGAGTCCGGTATCGATTGTAATCTTCCACTCGCCTTTTTTCGGATTGAACCTTGCGCTCTGGAACAAAGTCGCCAGGCCTTCGACGATCCAGATGGGATGCTTCTGGTTTGCGGCGACCTGGTCGTTGTGGTGGAGGGCGTGCGTGAACTCGTGGACCAACACGTTGCTGAAACTGATGCTGATAAGCGTGCGGTTCCTCGCACTGTAGATGCCGTACGCCTTGATGTTGGGGACGAGCCTGCGATAATCCTTCAGCGTCGGCAGAATGACCGTAACGTTCCACTGAAGCGGTTTGGGAAACAGCATTTCGCGTTGCGCGTCGTGATAAGCGCCGAGCAGGTGGGTAACGTGCGCGAGGGACTTTTTATCCACAGCCGAAACATAGACGATGTGGCGGCGCGAGTCGGTCCTGGTGATGTATCCTTCGCCGAGGTGGTCGGCCCATTTTTTGGTGAGTTGTCCGGCTTCGGCGTTAAGGTCTTTTTTCTGTGTCGTTGCGGTTGTCGTGGTTGCTTTTGGAGGGGCGACGGCCGGCCAGGCCGCCACAGCCGATAATGACACGACCAGAAAAACGGCCTTGAGCGTCCACGCCCGCTGGAGCACGCGAAACAATCTGCCTTGCAGTGGATGTGATGTTGTCATAAAAGAACACTCTATCAAACTTGAATCCCAGACTAAAGCAGTCTCTGGTATAACTTATTTGGAATTGTCGGTAGAAATGACACCTGAAACCATCAAGAATGATGATCATAAATCAGGTCTGCGACCGTTGGCGGCGCTGTTGCTGTCGATCATTGCATTTACGAGCTTTTTCGCGGCGATACAATTTCTTCTTGGGCTTGCGGATGTTCCGTACAACGTGCGCGAGTTGTTCGGCAGGGACGACCGACATTTTGACGTGGTTGTCTTTTCGGTCTTTCTTGTATGGGTCGGTTTTGGGCCTGCGTGGATTGCCGATTTCGTCGTCCGCCACACTCGATGCCTGCCGTTTCTTCCGATATGGTCGGTCATGGTGGGCATGGTGAGTTGGTTGATGCTCCGTTCCTGCGTTACGAGCGAGAGCCTGCGGGATATTGTCGGTTCATCGACACTGGGCTGGGGGGGCGAGTGGGAACTGATAGGGCGCTTCCTTGCCCTGCATAGCCTGGCCTGTCTGACGCTGCTGGTGGTGGATATAACTGTCGGGGGTCTCTGCCGACTAGGTTGGCGCCGAGGCCTGAAACTAGGCTCGGCGGCGGTGTTATTCGGGGCGCCATGGCTGGTTTTGGCCTGGCTGGTCGTGATTGAATGGGCCTGTACCGACAATCTGACCGAATTGATTCGGGCCGAACCGTTCAAGTGGACCGGGCCGATGTTTCTTGCCGTCCTCATCGCGGTCATTGCCACCAACGCTTCGGTCCTGACTTACGCATGGATGCGTCGCGGGCTTCTGCTAAAACTTGCCGCGATTGCTCTAACACCACTACTGGTCGCGCCTGGCTGGGCACTGCTGTATTTGGGGCTGGACCAGGCAGTGAAAAAATACAACCTGACCTTCCCGGCGATTCGCTTCCTGCTTGGCCCCGACCGCCATACCGAGATTTCCTGGAGCATGCTGTTCTTCCGTTGGGGCGTTCTTCAACTGACTGTGGTAACGGCGCTGGCAGTGAGTGGGATAATTGCTGTTTGCCTCCGCCCGCGACATCGAAGTCGGGCAGACGTCTCCGATCATCACGATTGACTGCTGCTTTGCTTGTTTGCGTTGTTAAGGTCTGTCTTGATGAATACTCTCGCAAATCCCCGAAACAGCCGGACGCCCATTATCCCGCCCGTTCCGCTGATAACCATCGCCGTCAGGTCGGCGGTCCGCGAGGCAAGGAACACCTGACCGAACTCAAACACAACAGCAATGGTCACGACAACTAAAACGCCGCCGATCTTACCTGCTTTGCTCCCCGGAGCCGGAAGGCTCCGTAAAAGCATCCCCAGGATGAAGAACGCCGTCAGTTCGCGGACCACTTGAGACAGTGCCAGGAACTCAGACGAGGCGTACTGGCGGGCGAATGGCACGGCCAGTATCTCCGTCGCCCCTGCCGCCAGACCTCCAGCCGGCATGGCGAAATCGAACGGATTCCACTTTTCCCACGCCAGCCCGCCGATCAGCGCGACCGTTGCAATCAACTTAATCCACGTGCCGTAGCGTCTCCAAAAATCAGTTTCGAGGACAGGGCGACTGGCAGCCGGACCGAACAGGCCTGCCGCGACGGCGCCCAACAACCCGCCGAACGTCCCGAACATCACGTCCGTAGTACTGCTGTAACGCGAAAAGACGAATAATTGCGCACCTTCAATCAGGGTTGACAACAAGCAGACTTGTAAAACAACGCTTCCAATTGGATGTCTCCTCCGGCGGCGAAGAAGCACCAGCAGGAAACCTAGCGGGACCATCACAATGGTCTTGGACAGTACGGCGTAAGCGGCCACGCCGCCGGGATCGCAGAAGGGCAGGATGGTAACCCGGGATGCCTTCAACTTGTGGTATAACTCGGTCGGACTGATTGTCAGGTCGAATGGAAAAGTCTGATACAGGATCAGGAAAACCGTATAGCCGATGAGTATCTTGACGGCCTGCCGGTCCGTCGCTCGCTCCTCCCAGAGGCTCCTTGCCCACCGCGTTATCCGTCCGCCGAAGCAGAACCACAGCCCGACTCCCACAACACCGCCGATGGTCTCGGCGAGTATGTCATTTTGCGAAACCGTCCGTCCCGGGAAGTATATCTGCGTGAACTCAATGGTTGTACTGAGCCCAGTGGCGACCGCGGCTGTTGCCAAGGCGATCAGAGGCCTTGCCCGACGGCGATTCTCCCGTGTCAATGCCCCCATCGCCAGGAACGTAAGCGGGATAAACAGCAGGAAATTGGCCACCAGGTCGGACCGCGACTGAATACCGATTTGAAGATAGGGGATGTCGCGGAATTTTTTGACCGCCTGTTCAAACGGGACGGACCTGAATTCCAGAGGCACCAGGCTGCCATACACTACAATTCCCAAATAGATTACCAGCAGGACAAGGTAGGCCCTGCCCGGCTTGGCGGGCGCTTCCGGCGCCAACCTCGACGATGTTTCTCGCATGGGTTGCAAAGGGGTATTAATTCTCTCAATCCGCCTTATGTCAGGAAATCAGCATGTATAGCCGATAATGTTACTACACTACCAATTTCCAAGCCACGAAGGAATCGAAATGAAAACCATTAACATCGTCGCCGTGCTGTCGCCCACGTTTGGGCCGTGAGGCGATAAGTCCGACGGGACGGACCATCGGGCGTCATATCGATTGCTGGAGTCTTGCCGACCGTTCCGGCGCGTTCGCGGCTCGTAAGGCCGATCTCCATACAAGGCGCATTAATTTTGTGCGTCGGTATTACGCGTAGTACTTGAAACTTATCAGTAGTCCATGCCGACTTGTACGGTGTTAAACAGTGTGATAGGCTTTGAACGTTCGCGGCGATGCGAATCGTCGTAACGTTTTAGATTGCTTGCGTTTGTGGGATGGGAGTTTTTGATATTGTAAGGGAGCCTGAATCGGGTGCGAAGTGAGGATGGTGAACATATGAGAAAACGACAGGTCGTAATTGGCGCATTCCTGGTCGGATACCTCTGCTGCGGATTATGCGGGCAGGAAAAACCCGAGCAGAAAAAGGCGTCGCCTGCCGAAAAGGCCGAGAGAGTTCACAGATCGGCAATGAGTCAGTATCGTGCCGGAGAGTGGAGGCAGGCTGCCGGACTACTGGAAAAATACATCAAGGGATACCCGTCGCATGAATACGTACCGACGGCCTATATGGAGATGGCTTACTGCTGGGAAAAACTGAAGGATTTCGATAAATACGAGAAGGCGCTTGACGAGGTGATCAGGCGTTTCGGTGGTTCTCCGGCATGGTATATTGCTCACGGCTCGAAACTGGCGCGCCGCAAGGCGATCAAGGACAGCGACGGATACCTGACGCTCCTGGAGTCGATGCTCCGTCGAGCGCCTGAAGCGCCGTTATTCCTGCACGGTGGTATCGGACGACGGTACGGCACCTATACGCGATACGAATACTACAAGCGCCCCTTCGAGCCTGTCGCCGCCAGGATTGGTCGGTTTAATCGCGGGAGCGGATGGGCGCTTGACATCGCTCAAATGGCCGATACGCCCGAACGGGCTGAACGGGCGCTGAAAATCCTGGAAAAGACCTTCAAACGGCGTGAAAAGGAACTTCCCATACACTGGCAGTACGCGCACGTATTACTCCTGAAAAAAGCTCAGAAAACCGAACTGTCCGAAACGACTTTCAGAAAATACCTCCAGGCCTGGGGCAAAGACCCGCATGCCATCAGCCTCTGGTTGCTGAAAATCGCCGACGCAAAGGAACGCGGGGATGACAAAACGATCAAGGCGGGTTTTGAATATCTCATCAAAACCTGGCCTGGAGCGGGAAGCAAGTATTGCTATCATTACGTCGGACCGAGTTTCTATTGTGCAGTAGGGCAAACGTCTCTGGCGAAGGCCGTCTGGAAACGGTTGGAGGACCTGTACAAACAGGACAGGCTTGTCGATTACATTGAACTTGCCCGTTACTATCTAAAGGCACACACAGCCGCTGGTGGGTCTCAAGGCACAGTGGCGCACCGATGCACATATATGGCTTTGCGTAAAGCCGGTAAAGGCGACAATTCCGGTATTCACCTGACATTGAAGTTGATAGACGACTTTTTCAAGGATGCGTGCCCCGTCGTTCAACGGTCGATCATTGTCCGCAGGCTCGAACTGTACAATGTTCTCAAGGAATACGATAAGGCGTCGAAATTGGCCACAGAACTCGTCGGTCCGAAGCAATGGTCGGCAAGGTCGTTCGCAGCGGTCAAGCGGTACGCCGATAAAAGTCAGGCCTTTGAGAAGATAGTGGCATCAGCCCGTACGAAGTGGAAGATTCCCACGCCCAACCCTTCCGGAAAGTCGGCAGTGCTGTTGACGAATCTCAAGACTCGGATTGGCGACGATCAGATGCGTCACGCCGAGGAAATTGCAGAGGAAATGTTCGCAAAGTACCGCGCCGAAGCCGAAACCATTGATGCCGTTAAAATGATGTGCGACTATTACTTCAAGCACGTCCTTCCCAAACCTCGAGATAAATGGATGGACAGGATGGTGAAAACCTACCCATATCATCCGTCCACAGAAGCGGTTCTTCGCAACAAGATAACCGCCGAGAAAGCATCCAGAAAATACGACAAGGTAGCAACGACGATCGACACCTTGCTGAACAACTTTCCAGGAATTGATGTGGGCCGCACGCTATACCACTCCAGGCGGCACTGTTACGATGCATCCAAAGACTACGCAGGTAAAGTAGTGTTCGCAAAGCGTGTTTACGGGTGCAGGGCCGATGCCGGAGAAGTGAACGCTTTATTTGAAGTTGCCAGAGTGGAACTTTCACGCTACAGCCGGGACAAGGACAACAGGGCCATTGGTGATTACTGGCTTGCCAAGGCCAGGAGACTCAAGGGCAAGTGCGGGCAACTTTATTGCCTGGTCCGTGCGTGGGGAGCCTACTTCGGGCTGTACAGTTACTACTATAACAGGCCTGAAAGCAGGTGCCAGGACGGCGCAAAGACCGTCATCATGATGATGCAGGGTCAGGATATGGACCCGGAACTGCGCTGGATGATGGCGTTTTCGGACGTTAATCTTCTGGCCTATTGCGACGACGGCGCAGGCGCACTGAAGATTCTTAATGATCGACTTTCGAGCAAACCTGCATGGCGCGATTTGAGCCTCAGGCTGGACCTGGAAGCACTCGGAAAGTCGCTCGGAAAGAGAAAGATGCACAAGGCGGCTCTTTTGCTTGCGGCGAAGCTGAAAAAATGTTGTTACACCCGTCGGGACAAATTGGCAATCGAACAGATGCTGGCGTCGATGTGCAACGCCGAAGAAAAATACGTTAAAGCGTCCAAACATTACCTGAAGATCGTCTATGGTTATCCTGTTCCCGCCCGGATGTATCCTTTCTTCGAGGCGGCCATGCGTGCACTTCGTAAGGCGGAATCGCCCAGGTACTCCGCCGAGATGGAGCGGTACATGAAAAAGGTCAGCGGCGCACAAGACCTTGTTCCGGGACTGATGAATCAATTCGGCGGATTCTACCTCATCAAAAATATATCCGTCGCAAATCGCTACTATAAAAAACTCGTCAAGCGATACCCCGCCAGCAAAGGCAGAGAAAGTCTGGGCAGGGCGATTGAAAAGCGACGCAAGTAATATAAGAATAGAGGAGAAAAATCCGTGAAAAGGATTATTTCCATCTTTTTGCTGCTGGGGGTTTTTCCCACGCCTGTTTTCTCCGAAGTGCTGCGCGATGTAACCGATGAAGACGTGGACCGCGCAATGGCCGGTATCAAACGACACCTTTGGTCCATGCAGAAACCCGACGGGCGATGGTACGGTAACGGGCGCTTATCCGAAGGGTCCGAGACAGCCATTGTCCTGTACGCATTATTGGATTCAGGCGAGAGCCGAAACAATGCCGAGATAAAAAAAGGTCTGAAGTACCTCGTCGATGTGAAGACGAATAATCTCTATGTAATCGCGGTGCGAACGATGGTGCTGAGCCGGGTCGTAACGGGAGTAAAGGACTCTCCCTATCTCGCTCGCCTGGAGCAGGACGTAGAGTGGTTAACGCGCAACCCCAAGCGAGCGAAAAAATGGAATGGATGGGCGTGGGGATATTCGGGTCCGGAATGCGACGGTGATAATTCGTGCAGCCAGTTCGCGCTGCTGGCGCTGTGGGAGGCGGACCGCGCGGGAATAATAAAAACAAGGATCAAACAACACCTCATACGCAATGTCGAAAAAACCTGGCTGAAAAGACAGCGCGACGACGGGGGATGGACATACAGCGGACAGAAAAGTGTCAATACGCCCTCAACCGTGAGCATGACCACTGCCGGTATCGCCAGTCTGTTCGTCTGCCAGGACGTTCTGGCAAATACCTGCCGACCATATCAGCACAGTAAGAAACTTGATAAGGCCTGGGCGTTCCTGGGAAAGAAACTCAAGAAGGATTTTATAAAGAACGGATACCTTGCCTTTTGCGTTCAGCGGGTAGGGATGGCGAGCGGCGCGAAGTTCATCGGTGATATGGACTGGTTCGCCGTCGGGGCGGCCAAACTGGCTGAACCAAACCCTCGCGGACGATGGTTCCGCAGCAAGTGGGGATCTCTGGTACGGTCGTCGTTTGAACTGTTGTTCCTGGCGAGGGGGCGAATCCCGCTGACGTTCAATAAACTCGCCCACGGAAGGGAAAACAGCTGGAACTTCCACACCCGCGACGTACCGCACTTCGCCGAATACATGCGACGAAAATTCGAAAGACCCATGAGATGGCAGGTCGTCAGGATAACCGACGACGTCAGGCTGATGCTGGACGGACCGTTGCTGCTGATAACCGGTACGGACGCCCTGGAATTCACGCCGGAACAATGGAAAAAACTCCGCGAATACAGCCTTCGCGGAGGAACGCTCCTGTTCGTACCATGCCACGAGAGCGCCGCCTTTCTCAAGTCCGCAAAGGAAGGTCTGGGAAAACTCTACGCCGAGCAGCGAAAAACCGCCGCCGGGCACTACGGTCTCGAAACCTTACCGGCGGACCATCCGCTCTATTCGGTTCACTATAAAATCGACACAGGCCCGAAATCGGCAATGATGTGGGGCGTCTCCGACGGTACACGCCTGCTGGCGGTGATTTCCAAACGCGATTTCCCGTGCGCCTGGCATAGACAGCTCAAAACTTCCGGACGGCTTGATCGTATGCTGGGCGTGAACTTCTTCCTGTACGCCACCGGCGCTAACTCCCTTAGAATGCGAATGAGACCGGTCTTTGTCAGTAAAGGCGGCGAGGTTCGCTATCATGCAAAAATCGCATGGTTGAAGCATGGCGGTAACTCACAAACACAGCCTTACTCGCTGAATTATCTCTCGGAAAAACTCACTGCTGAAAACCGAGTCGCTATCGACGTTACCGCCGGTGCGCCCATATGTGCCGAGAAACTCCGAGGGCATCACCTGGCGTGGATGACCGGGTCGGAGAAGTTTTCCCTTACCGCAGACGAACTGTCGGCGCTGCGCGATTACCTCAACTCCGGCGGGACGCTGTTTGTCAATGCTGTCGGAGGGTCCAGACCGTTCAATCGCTCGGCCACGGACATGCTCGCGAAACTCTTGGCGGGTACGAGCGCCGTATCGGGAAATGTTACGCCGACCTCGCCGTTGGTAACGGGAAGATGCGGCGACTTTCGGGGGCCGCCGCTCAAATCTTTGCCGAGGACGCAGGTCTGGAGAAAGGCCAAAAAACAGGCCCCTTCGCCGTTACGGGTGTTCATTTGGAACAAGCGGGTAGTGGTTATTTATGCTCCCTACGGCGTCCACGACACGCTCGACGGACACACCGCGCACGGGGCATTCAGTTACATGCCCCAGGCCGCCAGGGACATCGCCGCCAATATCGTCCTTTACTCGCTGATAGAAAAACCCGCCCCGCCGCCGCTGAAAAAGGTCGAGAAGCCGACAACCACCACCGCGCCGGCGGAAAAGCAAAAGGGCATGTTCGATTGAATATCTGTTCCTTGTCGCCGGGCGCAAAGTAATCGGTGAAATAATTTTTTTATTTTTTTCGGGCTTAACAGGTGAAAGTATCGATGTACAATATCAGTGGTATTATAAAGACGACTCCCCGGTTTTTTATACCGGTTAGGGCAGCCTATACGGTTGCCCTTTTTAAAGGATGAATGTCATGGAAACTAAAACAATTGAAGTCCACAGCGGTAGCCGCGATGAGATGATCGATATTACCGACCGCATATCCGAAGCCGTTGGTGAAATCGGCATCTCCGACGGTGTGGTAACGGTCTATGTGCCTCACACCACTGCCGGCGTAACCATCAACGAGAACGCCGACCCTGCAGTCGTCCACGACATACTCGCCGCTCTGGACGTAGCTGTGCCCTGGCATCAGTCATTTTACCGTCACGGGGAGGGCAATAGCGCCGCACACGTCAAGAGCTCGCTGCTGGGAGGCTCGGTGCGGGTGTTCGTCCGTGACGGCAAACTCGTGCTGGGGACCTGGCAGGGAATATACTTTTGCGAGTTCGACGGCCCGCGCCGGCGAAAAGTCATTATCGCCGTGCAATAACCGCAACTTCCGCGAGGTGGCAAACCAGCCCGGCGCGAAGCATACATCATTGCTCCGGCGGCGCCGGCAAAAGGCGGATGTACACGCCCCAGTCCGTGCCATCACCGCTATTGAGTTTGGCTTTATTATTTTCCTTCCGGTCGTCACCAAGGCTGAAGACCTTGTAGCCGTCGTCGGTCTTTCGGTAGATGAGGGCTTTGCCCGTGAACGGATCGAGCGGCGACTTCTGTGCGGTTTCAATTTCAGCAAGAGACTGCGGCAATTTGCCTCTGGCATGCCTGTAACGCTCGATCATTATGGCCAGCCGCGCCGATCTAACCGTCGCCAGAGTACGGCCCAATATCACGGTGGCGCGTTCAAATGCGGGGATAAGCGATTGCCCGAGTGTGCCAAGCGCCGACGGGCGTTGCTGTGCCGCTATGGCCCTCATGGCGTCGAGCACTTCAGGCCAATCCTTGCCGGCCACGGCTATGAACCGCGCGTGCATTTGCAGCGTATGCGTAGCCATAGTTCGTGTGAAAGGTGAGGCCAATCTGGACGGCCAGCGTTCGGGTATGGGAAGACTAAAATCGCTGCCTGCCTCCAGTTCCCGTCTTCCGGAGATGAGATTACGCATGATTTCCATCGAATAGACGCGTTCGGCGATCCACATGCGTTTCAGGTCGATGGATTTCTCAGCCTCGCCCAAGGCGTCCTGGAGTCTTCCGAGCGCTTCGGCCGAAGGCCGTCCGAACTCCAGAATCACGGGCACATCGGCGATGAACAGGCTCAGGCAAGCGATCTTCACCAGGCAGCAGATCATAACAGGTTGACGGTCGAACATCCGCAGCATCCGCAAGGATGAAATGGCCGAATCGACCGCCTTGTCGCCTTGGCCTCGCAGCGCCAGAAGTTCGGTACGCAGTGAAACCGTCCGAGCCATATCCCTTGCCGAACTAAGGCGGGGCAGGCAGACAGAGATACCGTATTCGATGCCGATATCGTAGTTGCACCCGGGCATGGCCAAGCCTTGATCGAGCATCTCCAACGCGAGGCGATTGTCCTCGATCAGCCGCTGCGCATCGGCAAGTAATTCAGGCGGTGCGGGCGATGCTTTCTCGACGACCTTGTTGAGTTTTTTCTGAACTTCATCCCGCTTGTCCTGATTTGCCCGGCGAAGAAGCGCCAGTGCCGCCGCATAGTAAGGTCCGGCGTCGTCCGCCTCATCCACTTTATCGATGGAGTCAGCCAGTTCGCGAAATGTCAGCGGCTCGCCGGCTGCGCTGATACTGTTGATTTCATTGCGTAAAGACCTCGCGGCGACGTAATTCCAAACCGACCACACGCCGATTAACAGGACAACCAGCACGACTGCGACACGCAGAGTCCATTTCAGTATGCGCCGCCATAATGGTTTCCTGGGTTTGCGACTCGTTTCGAGTTTTTGCGAATCTGTCATCGTATCTCTCCCTGTGCTTCTGCAACTTACCTTGCGGGTGCTGACCGTCCGGTGCTTGCCATCAGGCCCAGCGCGATGTATTGCCGCCCATAGCCGTCGCTGTCCAGCATTTGGACAGCCTGTTCGGCGTGCTCGGTCCAGACGGCCGGGCCGAGACCGACAGCCGAGGCTGCATCTGTTGCTATGTCGTCGGCGACAGTGTTCATACTAAGCGAAAAGACAAGCACTGCCGCCACAGCCGCCCTGAACAGCATCGTCGGCCAAGTCTGCTTCTGCCTGTGCGGCAAATACTCCGCCGACACAACCCGCTGCCTCAGCCCATCAGGCGGGTCGGCGGGACGAAACCGCAGTAACATCCGCTCAATTTTCTCGTCATACTTCTTCATCTTATAGGTCCTCGTTCCGGCCAATTGGGGCCAGAAGCCTGCGCAACTTGTCTATCGCATACCGATATCGGCTGGCGGCGGTGTTAATCGAAACGCCCAGCGACTCGGCAATTTGCCGAAACGTCATCTTTTCGTACACTTTCATGTGCACCACCTCGCGCTGGTCAGCCGGTAGCGCCCGCAGCGCGTTTTCGACGGCGTGTTGCTGTTCTTTGTCCGGTTTTGCATTTTCGGCTTCTGCCGCCACGAGCAATGGAGCCGAACCCGACTCATACTCGTCGCGTCGGTGCTTCCTGCCGATAATACTGTAACACTCGTTACGAACGGCCTTACGGAGATAACCTTCGCAAAAACCGATTTCGTTGATGCGTTCGCCCATGCTCACCAGTTTTGCGAAAGCCTGCTGTAAAGCGTCTTCAGCAGCGTCCGGATCAGCCAGGATCATCAGCGCGTAACGATACAGACCGGCGGCGCATGCGTCGTACACCTCGGCAATCTGCCGTCGCGAACTTGCCGGATACTGCCCTGCGGGCTTTTTCTTACCAGTGGCTGACCAATCGTTCATCTTCCGTAGTATAAGACCGGAATCGATGGGTGTTTTGTCTAAAAAAATGATTCGGAGGCAAACCAGGCGGGTTAGTGGTTGTATTGGTCGTGTTCGTCGTAGCGATGCTGGCCGCCGTTACGGGAATCCGCTCCCGAAATAAATAGACCGCCTGATCCGACGAAAGGCGGAGGGGTCTTGTTTATCTCCCTGTCCGGTCATGCCGATATTTCCTACCAGGCGAGAAAGTGCGAGATGTATCTTCTTCCCTTGCAGAACTTGCAAAGCCCGCGCGAATTGGAGATAATATATGTTGCACAGGCAGCGTTCCCAAAATCGCAGGAATCGCCATGCCAGGTCGCCTGTTCGTCGTAACGGTGTGCCTTATCGGCGCAGGAGCGGCTGGAAAAATGAAGGTGGCGTATCCCCGTACGGGGAGTTGTCATCTGCACGAGGCTGATGAATCGGCCCAGGGAGAAGATCGCCGTGAAGACGCTTTGGTATCCGGTAGTTTTCGTTATCCTGGTATCGGTCGGTGTGGTCGATGCCCAGGTAAGACCCGTACAGGGCGGAAGGGCGCTGGACGCCAATTACCTCATCGGTGGCAGGGGGCTTAACAGCATTCGCTATAACTCACACCGATTCGACTCCAATCTCTACATTACAGGTCAGGTGGGGGGCGGATTTCATTTTCGAGGCAGGCAGCCTTACGCGGGGGCAGACCAGTTGAGGATCGATCTTCCTTCTTCCGGGATGGACGATTTTCGCCGAGGTTCCACTGGGATTCAGCAGGTACTCTCCGGCGTGTCGTATGGCCCGAACAGGTATCTCTCTGCCGGAAGGACGGCCCTGACGGCGGGGGAGATCGTCGAGGGCATGAACGCTCCGGGAACGTCGATACCAAGGGCGGCCTATCTTCCTCCGATGTCGGCAAAGCGATTATACGACTCGGCGATAAACGCCTATCAACCGGCGGCGCCTGATGTGGGGCAGCGGCTGACGTACAATCCGCTTATCCAGCCTGCCCGTATCGGGACGCCGATTCAAGGCCTTGTCGGCGTACCGGATCAGAGGTTCGACAGCGGTGCGGTTCGCCCCGCCGCCAGTGCATTGTTCGGAATAATACGCAAGTCGGACCAGCAGAATCTCGTCGATGAATTGACCGAGGCGGAACTTGCCCGCCGTGCAGGCAGGATCGAATCTCGCGTGGAAAGCAGGATCCAGCCAACGCCGAGCGAGACGGAACCGAAAAAGACCGACGAGGAAACCGCTCCCGATTCCAAACTTGCCCGTCCCAAAACGCCGCCGTCCGGACAGGACGTCTTCATCGACATACTCCTGATGATGGAGAAAATGAGGGCTGAAGATCAGGAACGCGCCAGTTATCCCAGCCGACAGGAAAAACCGGGTATCGAAAAGAAACGTTCCAGACCGGATCAAACCGACGATGAGGGGCTGACTGTTCCGGATAAACAGCCTGAAGACGCAGCCGTCCGACAGGTTGCCGATAAAATTGTCCTTGCCAGGCTTGCCGGTAGTAATCGCGATTTGTTCAACATCAACATGTCGCGTGCCGAGAAGAAACTTTCCGAAGGCGAGTATTACGCCGCTGCCGGTTATTATGACATTGCCGGTATGCTCAATCGAGGCAACCCCTTGGCACCGCTCGGTGCGGCACTGACCCTGTTCGCCGCGGGTGAACCGTTCTCGGCTGCTCTGCGATTGCGACAGGCAATAGAGAGATTTCCACCAATGATGGAAACTCGCGTGGATACCAAAGCGATCCTGGGCTGGCAAGTCGTCGAACTGAGAATCGGGCGACTCGAAAAACGACTCACCGGCAAGGATGAACCCACGGAACCCTCACTGGTCTTCCTTGCCGCCTTTATTCGCGCGTCGATGGACCAGCCTGACCAGGCGGTAAAACACGCCCAAACCCTTGCGAAAATCGCAGGGAAGGAAGATAAAACATACATCCTCTACGCAAAGCACCTCCTCAAAACCGCTTCCGCAACGACACAACCGGTCAAAGCCGGCAAATAAGCAGCACTGCCGAGAGGCTCACGTCAGGTCAATCTGAAATGGGCTTTCCTGTTGTGGCCAATCGGCGTATCATTTCGGCTTGAACGTAAAGGCGGAACATTTATGCCGACATTGTTGATAAACCACAAACCGATTACGGCGCGGGTGTGCTGGGAGGCGCTGGAGACCTGCGCTGCGCCGGAGTCGTTAATCGATGCGCTTTCGCGACAACCATATCCTGCCATGCTCGAAAGCGCCGCCGAGGACACGCGTTACGGGCAATACACGGTTATCGCATGCCGACCAAGGGATATTGTCACCCTCCACGACGGCAGGCTTCTGGACCGTAGCGGTGCGGAACTTTCCGGCACGACGGTCCGGCAATCGCTGCGGTCGGCGCTGGAAATGGTGCGAACGAGGGGAACCTTGCCGGTACCATACGGCCCGGGGTGGATTGGGTATATCGGGTACGAGTTCGGCCGGCACCTGGAGCGACTTCCGGGCAGGGCTGTTCGGGATACGTCCCTTCCGGACCTGCATCTGGCGTTCTACGACGCAACGGCTGTCTATGACGCAGTGAAAAAACGCTGGACGCTGACCTGGCTGGCGTTTGACGAACCGGACTGCAAAGGCGAAGAATCCGCCGAGACGTTGCGGGAAATGCTTCAGTCGGCCCGCGAAACTCACAGGCCGTCACGTTCGGTTGAGACGACGGCGGGAGATGCTCGAAGTAATTTTTCACCTGATGAATACCGTCGCACCATCGCGCGGTGCATTGATTACATTGCCGCTGGGGATATTTTCCAGGTGAACCTTTCGCAGCGGTTCACGGTGGCAGACGCTCCGTCGCCGTCGGCGATTTACCATTCGCTCCGCCGGCGGAACCCTGCCTGGTATTCAGCCATGCTGCTTTTTGAGGATTCAGCCATAATCAGCAGTTCGCCGGAACTGTTTCTGCGTGTTCGCGGGCGCGAGGTTCTGACCCGCCCGATTAAAGGTACTCGCCGGCGGACGGGTGTGGCGGACGAAGACGCCGCCGCAGCGGCTGAACTGCTCGAAAGTGAAAAGGACAATGCCGAACTGGCGATGATTATCGACTTGCTGCGAAACGACCTTGGTCGGGTCTGCCGATACGGCTCGGTTCGCGTAGTCAACAGGCGGGAACTCGAGACGCATCCGACGGTCTTTCACCTGGTCGGATCGGTCGTCGGCGAACTGTGCGACGGGCTTGGGGTTGTTGATTTACTGGCTGCGACGTTTCCCGGCGGGTCAATCACGGGCGCGCCGAAAATTCGCGCAATGGAAATTATCGACGAACTCGAACCGGTCGCTCGCGGCGTCTATACCGGATCAATCGGATATATCGGCGCAAACGGCGATTGCGAACTGAACATCGCCATCCGCACTATCGTCTGGGACCGAGGCAAAGCGCACGTCCAGGTCGGCGGGGGAATCGTCGCGGATTCCACGCCCGAAGGCGAATACATCGAAACGCTCGACAAGGCCCGCGCAGTCATCGAAGCAATCGTCGAAGCGGGATAAATGGTGCGTGTACATGCCTCGCTTAAGCGAGCACGCCAAAAGAATTCGTTCTTTCTGCTTTTCCCTACGCCCTATGCCCTACGCCCTATTCTTCATCCAACAATTGTTCGTAGGCGGTGATGAGTTTTTTCGTTATCGGGCCTGGTTTTTCGTCGCCGACGGGTGTTTTTGCGATTCGCACTACCGGACGGACGCCGGCGGTCGATGAGGTAAGGAACATTTCTTCGGCGGATGCGACATCTTCGCCGGTGATGGGTTTGTCGATGCGGCAGTCAATGGCGAGTTTTTCGCATAATTCGACGATGGCCTCGCGGACCACACCCGGCAGGACGGGCGTGTCAAGCGGCGGTGTCGAGACCTCGCCTTCGCGGACGATAAAGACATTGCAGAAGCACGCTTCAGCCAGGTGTCCGGCCTCGGTGAACCACAGGGCTTCTTCGGCTCCGGCGGCGGCGGCGGCCTGACGGGCGAGGACTCTCGGCAGATAGCATCCTGTCTTCAGGCCGGCGGTCGGATCACCCGTGAACTGGCGGACGCCGGAAACCATCACGCCGATACCACTCTCGTACCACCACTTCGGATACGCTTCCAGCGGCGATGCAGTAACTATGGTCGTCGGCTTGCCTGCCCCGACCGGTCCGGGGCTGATGGTGATCCTGATTCGCCCTTCGGCGATTTTGTTGGTTTGGAGGATTTCGGCGACTGCGGCGGTTAGTCCTTCAGTCGTTGCGTCGTGGCGGATGCCGATTTTTTCGGCCATTCCCAGCAGTCGGGCGATATGCCGGTCGAGGCGAAAGGCATTTCCGTTATGGCTTCGCAGCGTCGTGAATACGCTCGCGCCGTGCAGGAAACCCGTGTCGAAGACGCTCAAAGACGCTTCGGATTCCGGGAGGATTTCACCGTTGAGATAGACGTATCTGTCAGTCATGCTGCAAATCTTAACAGACTGAACCACAAAGGACACGAAGAACACAAAGAAAAGAAAAAAACAAAAGACTCTTTTTCTCTTTGTGTTCTTTGTACCCTTTGTGGTTCATTTTTTCAGCGTTTTTCCGAATTCGTATGCCCGTTGGATTTCCGGATGTTCAGGCCCGACGGGATTGTCGTGTTTTGTCGAATGGACCCTGAAGTACTCGATTGTTCTGATGCCGAAGTATTCTTCCAGCCGGGCGCGCATCCAGTCGAGGACGTAATCGTACGCCTTACGCCACTGTGCCCCGTAGGTTATTCCCAGCACCGCGCGCGTACCGGGGTGCGGATAGCATATCTCCAGACCAGGCCCAAGATAGCAGTACATCCGCTGGATAAATGTCATCGTCTGGGCCGAGATGTGGTCGAGGTAAATCGGCGAAGCAAGGACGAGAACGTCCGTATCGGGAGCGGCTTGGTAAAACTCGCTCATCCCATCGTCGATAATACACTGGTGCGTGTCTTTGCATAGCTTACAGGCGTTGCAGGGCCTGATTATCATCCGCCCCAGTTCCAGTAGATTGGTTTCGCACTCCGTCTCGGCTGCTCCCTTGAGAATCGCCCCAACCAGCGCCGCTGTATTTCCCCCGACCCGACCGCTACCGTTTATACCGAGAACTTTCATTGGATTACCCCTTCCTGATGCAAGAGAGTAGGATGAGACGCTCGTCCCACCAATTCATTTATCATCCGGGATGATATCCCCACCATGGTTCCCAAGGAATAAATCTGTCTTTCTCCACTCGCCCATCTTTCATGATAGTCGCGTTTCGGTACCCGTCAGGTCGTGATTCAATAATGGCACCATCTACTTCAATGGCGTTGTTGGTAGCTTTTATCACTCTGGAATCCCAATAAAGCGTACCGGTTCCGGTGAGAACAAAGTTGCCATCGGCATTCCCTGATTCATCGCGCGATACAAGGCTGAGTCCTTTGACCCGCAGAAGCGGCTTGACCTTCTCTGGTTCTTCGTAAGCATGAAGAAATATCCTCGGAGTCTTGAACTGCAAAACAGTCCTTGGGCTTGTCCCGCATCCACCTAAAACGAAAAAAGCACCTAAAAGGAAGGGCAATAGACATGACCTCGTGTTTAGCCGAAGTAAACGCAATATAGAAAAACGATTCATGGTTCCACCGCACTTACATATCCATCATGAGAGCATCTGCGCAAAAATTCGACGATCATGCGCCGACGGTTTGGGCTTCGGGTGTGGGTTGTGATTTGGCGGTTTTGGGAGCCTGTTCGACCATTTTTGTGGCGTCCTCGAAGCGGACGGAGATGGGTGTCGAGACGCCCGGTTGTTGCATGGTCAGGCCGTAAATCTGGTCGGCCATGGCGATGGTCCGCTTGGCGTGCGTGATGATGATAAACTGGCTCGTATCGAGGAATTCGCGGACGAGTTGTGTGAATCGTCCGGTGTTCTGCTCGTCGAGGGCTGCATCGACCTCGTCCAGCAGGCAGAACGGTCCGGGTCTGGCCTTGAAGAAACTGAACAGCAGCGCCAGGGCCGTCATGGTCTTTTCGCCGCCACTCAGCAGCGACAGCGCTCTGAGTTCTTTTCCGGGCGGGCGTGCGACAATTTCGATACCGCTTTCCAGGACGTTTTCCGGATCGGTCAGCAGGATGTCGGCCTTTCCGCCGCCGAAGAGTTTGCGGAACAGTTCGTTGAAGTGGCTCCGAACGGCCCGGAACGACTCTTCGAAACGCTTTCGGCTTTCGACATTGATGCGTTTTATCAGGTTGGCTAACTGCTTCTGGGATTCGCGGATGTCGGAAGTCTGTTCGGAGAGGAACTCCTCTCGCTTCTGCAACTGCTCCTGTTCGTCGATGGCGTCGAGGTTGACGTTCCCAAGCCGGTCGATCTTCCCGCGAAGTTCGGTGATTTCGTTCTTCACTGCCTCCCAGTCCCGTTGCTCGTCGTGGGTGTAATCGGCATAGGTTTCGGGCAGGTCGATGTTCATTTCTTCGGAAGTCCGCGAGATAAGGTCTTCGACACGGACTTCGATCTCGCCCAGTTTGACGCGCAGGTCGGAAGAGCGGGATGAGTGGTCTTCGTGCTTTTTACGCTCGTCGGCGAGTTGTTTTTTGATTTCACCGGCTCGATCACGAAGCGTCCGGCAGGAAATGGAGGTTTCTTCCATTTCTCTTGCCAATTCGCCCTTCTGTTTCACCGACGTCTGGATGCTTTCCTGTGCTTCCTTGGCCCCGTTTTCCGCTTCGGTGCGACGGAGGCGAGTTTGGTCGATTTGCGTCCGCAGGTCCGCCAGTTCCCTGCCCAGCGATTCGCCCTGCTGGTTCAATCGTTGGACGGTCTCCTGCCCGGCAGCGTGTTTTTGTCGCGCCGACGCCAGGGCGATTTGGGCGGTAGTGGCTTCTGCCGACAGGGACTCCTGCTTATGAGTCGCTTCGGTCAGGGTCTCACCCAGTTGTGCGACTTCGGCTTCACGTTGGTTACGGGCGGATTCGAGTTCGGCTGCGGAGGTTTTGCTCTGACGTTCCCGGTCCGAAGCCGATTCGATTTCATCTGCCAGATGACGGATCTCGCCGGCCAACAGCGGCGCTTCGCGGCGAAGTTCGGAAATTTGCTCATTGAGACGGTCCAGCAGGCTCTGGCACGAGACCCGTTCGGTACTGGCTTCATAGACGACCGTTCGCAGTGAGTGGACGAGGTCGCTCAGGTGTTTATGTTTGGAGTGGGCCTTTTCCAGTTGTCTGAGAAGTTCATCGACGCGGGTCTGGTTTTCCTGCAATTTTCGGTCCACGTCCGCCAGTTCGCTCTTTTGCCAGATTGGCCCGCCTGGCCTGTTGTGTCCCTGCTCGTCGGATTTCGCAGCCAATCGCAGCCTGCCGTCGGTTTCCAGGACATCGCCGTCAGCGGTTACGAATCGCCAGTGGCCACCGATTTTTCCGGCAAGATCGAATGCTACCGAAAGCGTTCCGACCAGAAGCGTCCTCGAAAGTAGTCTTTCGATTACAGGGCGAACCCGCTCGTCATGGCATCGCAGGAGTTCGGACGCGCGCGCGATGATTCCGTCGGCAACGGGCATATCAGGTGTGTCGGTAGCCGGTATTCGGTCGAGGCAGATGAATTCGACGCCGTCGGCGTCTCCGGCGATTTGCCTGACCTGCTCCGCCGATTCGGTAACTTCCGCGCCGGTGGCGGCGACAAGCCACTGACCGGCCCGTCCCAGCGCCGCTTCAATCACGCCGGCGTTGTCAACGGTAGTCTCGATAAAATCGCCCAGCGTACCCAGAACGAAAGGCCTGCCCTGAGCCTTGTCGAAAGGCGTTTTTCCTTCTTTCGCGGCGGTCAGGACTCGTCGAACGCCTTCGCCAAGCCCCTCGCCTCGACGACGCATCTGCTCCAGAACGCTCTTACGGGAAACAAGCCCGCTGTGCGCCTGTTGGGCGACGGAAAGATCGGCCTGGATACGCTTCTCGTCGTCGGTGCTGGCGGCGATATTCTGTTGGGTCGCCTCAAGTCTGGACTCTGAATCGCCCAGAAGAGTTTCGGCTTCGGATAGTTTTGCGTGTGAGGCCGATCGTCGGGCGAGAATCTCTTCGAGTGATTTGGCGATCTCCTCGCTTCGCCCTGCCACTCTTTCTCGTCGGGCGTGGAGGTTTTTGCGGTGGAGGCTATGGGTATTAATCTCGTTGTGCAGTTGCGCGGTTCGTCGGAGCAGGTCGATTGTACCGTTCTTCTCGTCTTCGAGTTGTCGGCGAATTTGTCGGACCGCTTCGGTGGCAGTCGTTGAAGCGCAGCTTGCCGTTTCGGCTTGCCGGGTAAGCCTGGAAAGTTCTTCGTTAACTGCTTCGAGTTGTTTGCCCGCTTCGGCGGATTCCTGTTTATTGGAGGCGACCTTCGCTTCAAGTTGTTCACGTCGCGAGGTGTCCGATGCGATGGCGTCGGCGAGTTCGTCTGCCCTTACCGAGAGCATTTCTCCCCGCTGCTTAGCCGCGATTATTTGACCTTCAAGTGCGGAAATTTCCCCTTCCAGGTCGTGGGCTTTTTGCGTCAGATCGGTCAGTTCCGTCTCCGTGGTCGTCTCGGACGCTTCGAGCCGACCGATCTGCGCCGTTATGTTGGCCAGTGCGTCTGTAAGCGCATCGACCTGGGTCTGCACGCCGCGCCGCCGACCCACAAGGTCGTGGTATTGTGCCAGGCAAAACAGGCTTCGGAGTTCCGAGAGTCGCTCGCTGTATTTCTGGTAATTACGGGCTTTACCTGCCTGGTACTTGATGGATCGAAGGCGTTTTTGAACTTCTGAAAGGATGTCCGTCAGGCGAAGGAGGTTTTGCTCGACCCGTTCGAGGCGGCGAATGGCTTCTGCTTTTCTGGCCTTGTATCGACTGATTCCCGCTGCCTCGTCGAAAACCATCCTGCGGTCCGCCGACGATGCCTGGAGAAAGGCTCCGACCCTTCCCTGCTCGATGAGGCTATATCCTCCGACGCCGGTGTCCATGAACATTTCACGGATGTCCTTTAGTCGGACGACCTTGTTATTCAGGAGGTATTCGCTTTCGCCGCTACGGTAGAGTTTGCGTGCGACGGTGATTGTGTGTTCGTCGGTCTTTTTGGCGTCATCGCCGACGGGGACATATGTGCCGTTTTGTGTCTGGTCTGTGGCGGGCGAATCGGAGGCGCACGTGAAGATGAGCGTTACTTCGGCGTATCCACTTGAGCGTCGCTGGGCGGTACCGCTGAAAATAACGTCCATCATCCCGTCGCCCCGGAGACTCTTGGCCGATTGCTCGCCAAGAACCCACTTGAACGCATCGACGAGATTGCTTTTTCCGCATCCGTTGGGTCCGACCACGCACGTTACGCCGTTGTTGAATTCAAACCTGGTCTTGTTGGGAAAACTCTTGAACCCGAATAATGTCAAGGCTTCCAGCTTCATAAGTAACATCCTTCCATGGCGTTCGATCTGATAATATCGGTGTCCGTCCGTAGGTATTATTAGTTCTCCGGCATATCCGACCTTCCGGCAGCGGGGACCGTACTATATGTTCTGCGTAATACGTCGCTGCGTTGAAGGACGAATTTGGCGGATATGTGTTCCTGCTTACACAGCCCGTAAAGCACGCCTACTACTTGAGAATAAGTCAACCCCAGTCCCTCAATGCGTCCGTCCATCCCCTTGACCGGTCGTGAACCAAGGGTTTTGATGAATTCAGTTACTTTCGGCTCGACGTAAAACGGGTCACTTTGCCGTTGCGTACCGGGAATTTTGCGATAAACCATGATTTTCTTGTCGGTGCTTTTGGCGTCTATCGTTACGAGTTCATCGTCGGGACAATAGAACAGCGGACGTTTCAGGGGGATATCGCTCCCGAACAGGACGATCTTGGGTTTGCCCGTTACCGTTGTGTAAATTATGTAATCGCCGTCGCTTTTCACTTCGTCCACAGTGAACTGCCCCGATATGTCCCACCGACGAATCACATCACGCGAACCGTGTTTCAGCAAGGCTTCGTAGGCCGCCACCCTTAACAATATGTTTCGGCTTGAGAGCATCTGCTTGAGCGTTTGCAGGCTCTGGGCGAATCGCCTGGCGACCCCAAGTTCTTCCACAGCCGGTATCTGAAACGGAGAGTTGGCGTGATTTGCGATACGGACCATGACATCGGCGGCCATTCTATCATTGAGTCTCAGTCCGGCCTTGGTGGCGTAGAACGCCACTGCCGGATTGGACGAAGCGTAAAGTTTGCGAATAACAGGAAGGACCTGTCGCCCCGCGGCCTCCCACACCAGGGCGATGTCTTCGTACCTTGCTGTTGGAAGCAGAATGTCCCGCGCGAGGCGACGGACATATATTTCTTCGGAGCCGCTTCGACCCGAGACATAAATGTGCATCACCAGGCGGAGAAAATGGATGTAATCATCACGGTATCTACGAGGGATTTTCAATTCGATCATTGAGGGCGTTTTGGCTTTGGCCACCTTCTGATCTTCGCCGAATCGCTGATTAATCCGTCGTTGTATCAGGCGTGATATGCGGTAGTCCGCGCGGCGCAGTTCCAGACGCACGGGACGCGACAGGGTTACCACTCCGCCGTTGAGAATGCGCCCCGCACGCAGACGGGGCTGTGCGCCTTCTTTGGTGCGGGCGATAAACGGATTAACGAATACCGCTCCGCGACTCAGAGCGAGCGCCTTGCTCTTGGCGGCGCTGCCGGTAGAGGTAATCAACGACATGTGCATCTCGGTGGTCATCAGTATCCCGCCCGACAGACTGGTCGTCTGCGTTCTCGGAAGGGCCTCGACGCGAACGTCGAACCGAGTACCGACCGGAGCGGCGGGAGGAATAAATCCGCTGATGACCACTACGGCGGTATCCTTATCGGCCAGTATCCGTGCGGGAGTAACATGTCCGAGACCGGCTGCGCGAGAACCGACCTTATGTTTGCTCATTTGCTTGAACAGGTATTTGCGCAAATGGCTTGGAACCTCGGATGAACCGTTGTCGCCAAGTCCGATAACCACACCGGAACCCCTGACCATCATAGCGTTTCCGCCTACCAGGTCTGCGTAACCAGCCACCGTTTCGGCGATACCGGAAGGAGGAACCGCTCTGACGAATTTGGATGGGGTTGGCTTGGGCTTACTGTTGCACCCAATCAAAACGACAAAGATGCAACACGGAATGACAATCGCTGACAACCCTCTGTTCTGCATGATTATCTCACCTGCCTCGATGTTCCCATCAGGTCTGCACGGGAATAATTATCGGACCTTGCTCACCGTATGCTTGAGCGTATATATCCTACCCTCAAGCCCTGTATTGCACAAGATATAGGGGAATCTAACCGCTTACGACAACAATGTCAACGCGCCGGCGCCGACAAAGCCGATAGATAAGCGAATTTGTCAGAAGTGTTGTTGAAACAGATTTCCCGGCGGGGCGGAATTAACTGGAGCGGTTTCTCCGTAATTCATCCTTGTTACCGGTGGAGACTTTTAAGCAGTCTCGCCGCTTCGGTGGCATCGTATGGTTTTACAAGGTGGACGAGGTCCACATACGCTTCGGTGGCGGCGATGGAATTCCCCCGGCGTGAAGCGTTTTGGGCTTTGGCGCGAACTTCGGATGCCTTGGCTTTGAGAACGGCGGCGACGATTTTCACCGCGACTTCCGAACCTGCTGCCTGAATCAAGGAAGTCCGGGCCTCATCATTGGAACAAAGAGTTAACGGATCCACTCTTAGTCCGATTCCGGGGTTCGGGTTATCGATTGTTGTGTCGGTCTGCCTGAAGGTCTTTCGGATTGTAATTGCATCGGTCGTAACGCCGCCGGCATTTGTGATCCGAATACTCGCACTTATTATGCCGGACTTCTCGTAGTAGTTAATTACATACGGCCATTTTGCGGAAAAACTCTCGGTAACCGTGTAAGGCGCCACGGTCAGTTGGTGCTGAAGATGCCGCACTTGTGCCCGTTTTCGTTCAATGTACCACCTGGTTACTCTTGTGGCTTTTCCGCGACTGTGGCCTCGCAGGCGTTGGGTCGGCGCTCGCTTCTTTCCTCGACTAATCGAATGTTTAGATTTGCCGGTTACGTGGCCTCGGCGATTGAAATCCCGTCTGAGCCGCGCCAGGTCCCGACGTGCGACTCGCAGCAGAATGCGAAGTCTCGGAATCTCCGGATTGGGAATTTTGCGGTAGGATGTATAGTAATGCGTCCGGTTTTCGCTTCGGACCAGACCCAAACCGCCACGGACACTCAAGTCCTCCAGGCTGACTGTAGCGGTGTAGAATGGCGCCTTGGCGCCAATCTTCGCCGATTCAAGCCTCAGAAACTGCGGTTTTTTCGCTGATATGTTCGCGAACACACGAGATCGCAACGCCGACGATTCTACAGTTTTCCTAACCCTTGCATCTGTAACGTTCACGCCGATTCCAAAGGAAATTCGAGAGAATACCCGGCTTCTGGCAGCCTCTATTTTGTCGATGTATTCCGGCTTTGAAATGTGATTGTTCGCATCGGTGTACCAGAGCAGGGCGCTTCCCCACAGCCCCTTTTTCTGGTCCGCCATGCCCCTGATGCAGTCTGCACGGGCCAATCCCTCCCTGGCTGGGACCAGGGTCGGAATGTATCCGAGAGATCGCTGGAATTCCATTTCGGCTTCGGCGAGGTTGTTTCCTGCCAGGAGTCGATTTCCCGCTTCGCAGTGTTCAGCCGCAGCCGAGTTTTTCGCCACGGCAAGCACGTCGCTCGCCGGACGATGGAAAGGAGATATTTTCAGTGCGGCTTGCCCCTGGCGAATCGCGTCGTCCCATCGACGCTGCTTTGCCAGATGCGCGGCATCGGCATAAAGCCTTTCAGTCTCGTCGCGCTTTGCCTGAGCCTGGAGAAGTGCTTGTTTTGCATGAGCGGATTCCGGGTCGATTTCGAGAGTCTCGGAGAACTTGGCGATTGCCTGTTCCCACAGACCCTGATTTGCCAGAGACTTACCTTTTTCGTAGGCAGCCAGGCTTCTTGCCCGATTGAACTTTTCGACGAAGGCGGGTTTTTCGGCAAGGTCTGAATCGTGCTCCAATG
The DNA here is from genome assembly GCA_030612725.1 of Planctomycetales bacterium. Taxonomy (GTDB): domain Bacteria; phylum Planctomycetota; class Phycisphaerae; order SM23-33; family SM23-33; genus JAUWNJ01. The sequence continues at coordinate 484 of JAUWNJ010000005.1, read as the reverse complement.
CCTCGCGGTAGTATCTTTCAGCATCGGCGGGGCGATTTGCCAACATGCTTGCGTCGCCACGTTTGATAAGTCTTTTGGCGGTACAGCCGGTAATGACTGTCCCAATAAGGAGAAGCAATGCGATGAATGTTATCTTTTTCATGGCCCTTCACCTCTTTCCTTTCCGGTGCTCGAATCTATGTATTATAAACGCAGTAGTTGCTCCTATATTTCGCCCGCATTTTATAATTCAGGAAATTGTACCGTACACGATAACTTAACGCACTCAGTACAGGGAACACCGTACGAGCCGCGCCCGCAAGGTAGGGGTCAGATCTATGTGAGCTTTTTAATGACCGCTCCGTTGCGGTCACGGCTCGTTTATCTCGCCAGCGCACTAATTAATCACAAACGGTATAAATCCCTATCCGAGCAGTTTCTCGCCTATCATTCCGACGAGGAATCCGAACGTCGCGCCCAGTGGCGGGGTCCAGTGCCGACGCAG
>JAUWNJ010000056.1 GCA_030612725.1 Planctomycetales bacterium | reverse complement strand
GCTGGGGCGGGGGGGGGGGTGGGGGGGCGCTGTGTTTCCACACCCGCGGCGGGTTGGCGGACCCCCCCCCCCCCGGCCGCCCGGGCCACCCCATTTCAGAGCAACTTTTCGATAACCGGCAGTTCGCCGACTAGCGGTGCGACGTAATCGCGAAACTCTTCGGTGATATTGTTACCGGCGTCGTTGATGTACTTGGCTGGGAGCGGCTTGGTTATGCGTGCGACGTCTTTGAGTTCCGCACGGAAACATTCGATGGCGTAATCGTCGCCGTTTCCCGTCCGCCTGAACGCCACTGAACCGCTGGGCTGACCGTCTGCGGCGTATTCGACGGCTTTCCGACCGGCAAGGCGTGCCTCGGCGCGGTCCACCGGAGAGACGGAATCAGGATAACTCCGCTGCAGGTAACCGAAAGTGTCTGCCCGGACGCGAAGTTTCTTTTTACCGAATCTTGCCGCCACTTCGGTCTTGGCGAAGTTTGCGATGCAGTCGCCCAGCATCCCGCTGCCTGAGAGTTGCAGGTTTCCGTGCCCGTCTCGCTCGACTTCGGCGCCGTGCGCCATTCTGATGAGTTGCTCGCTCCAACTTACGCCATTTTCGTCCACGATTCCCTCCGAGACCGCCACCAGACATCGTCCCAACCGACCATAGACTTCTGCTACGTCGTTGATGAACTGCTCTTCGGAAAGCGGTGATTCGGGCACGTAAATCAGGTGCGGCGCATCGTCTTCGTCGCGTCGGGCGAGCATAGTTGCCGCCGTCAGCCATCCGGCGTTCCGTCCCATGATTGCGTCAATCTTGATTCCGGGCAGCGATGCGTTGTCCATTCCGTCGCCCATGATGGCATGCGAGACGAAACGGGAGGCCGAACCGTAACCCGGACAGTGGTCCGTTACGCGAAGGTCGTTGTCGATGGTCTTGGGAATGTGAAAGACGCGAAGTTCGTAATCCGCTTCATCGGCCATTTCGCTGACGATTCTGGCGGTGTCGGCGGAATCGTTTCCGCCGATGTAAAAAAAGTATCGCACGTCATTTGCAGCAAAAGCGTCGAAGATTTTCCGGCAGTATTCTTCGTCCACTTTATCGCGTGTCGAGCCGAGGGCCGAGCAAGGCGTATCGGCGACTCGTTCGAGCAGTTCGGCGTCCAGGCCGTTCAGTTCGATGAAGTTGTTTTCGATAATTCCTCTCACGCCGTAGCGTGCACCGAAGAGGCGGTCGATTTCGCCGTATTGAGCGACGGTTTCGATGACCCCGACGAGCGATTGGTTTATCACAGCGGTGGGGCCGCCGGATTGGCCGACGACCGCGTTTTTCTTCGTTGTTTCACCCATGCGTATTTCTTTCCACTCCTTAACCGGGAAGCATTTCCCGTTCGATAAAAGCCGTGTTATAGAGTCCTTTGCGAAAAGCCTGATGATTTAAAATGTCGCGGCAGAGTCCGGCGGTTGTCCTGGTCGGGTAGATAAGGAATTCCTCCAACGCTCTCCGCATTTTGGCGGTAGATTCGTCCCTGTTTTGACCGTGGACGATTATTTTCCCGATAAGACTGTCGTAAGCGGTGGGGATTTCATACCCCTGATAAACGTGGCTGTCCCACCTGACGCCGAGTCCTCCGGGCGGGTTGAAGGCTTCGATTCGTCCCGGTGACGGGCGGAAATCATGGGCGGGGTCTTCGGCGTTGATGCGGCATTCAATCGAGTGCCCGGACTGGACGATATCGCGCTGTCGCAAGTCCAGCGATTCACCGGCTGCCAGTTTCAACTGCCATTTAAGCAGGTCTTGCCCCGTTACCATTTCGGTGATGGGATGCTCGACCTGGATTCGTGTATTTACTTCGAGGAAATAGAACTGATGGTTCTCTTCATCAAGCATGAACTCGACCGTTCCGGCATTGTGATAATTGACCGCTTTGACCAGGCGTATCGCCGCTTCGCAGATTTCTTCTCGCATTTTGGCGTCCAGGTTCGGAGCGGGGGTTTCCTCTATGACTTTTTGCTGTCGTCGTTGGAGAGAACATTCCCGCTCGAAGAGATGGACGATGTTTCCGCTCATGTCGCCGAGAATCTGCACCTCAATATGGCGGAAATTCTCGATGCACTTTTCCATATAAAGCCGACCGTCTTTGAAACTTATCTCTGCCTCCCTTTGCGCCTGTTTGAAGAGCGATTTCAGGGTGGCCTGATTATGCGCGAAGCGTATTCCCCGTCCGCCTCCGCCCGCTGACGCCTTCAGCACCACCGGATACCCTATTCTTTCAGCGACGACTACGGCGTCCTCCGCCGTTTCCACGACCCCGTTGCTGTCGGGCGCGGTCGGGACTTTGATCGACCTCGCCAGTTCCTTGGCGCGAATCTTATCGCCCAGTAATTGCATACTTTCGACGCTCGGACCGATAAACTCTATCCGGCAACTCCGGCAGACTTCCGCGAAATGCGCATTTTCAGCCAGGAAACCGTATCCGGGATGAATTGCCTGTACGTCAGCGAGTTCGGCTGCGGCAATGATTCGTGGGATGTTCAGGTAACTGTCAATCGCGGGGGCCGGACCTATGCAGATGCGGTCGTCAGCCAGGCGCAGGTAACCGGCGTCGCGGTCGGCCTCGCTGAAAATCGCCACCGTCTCGATGCCCAGTTCCTTGCAGGCGCGTATGATCCGCAGCGCAACTTCGCCGCGATTGGCTATCATAATCCGTGAAAACATTCCGCTTTGTTCCTCAAAACCGTAACGTAGCAATCAGGCGGGTTTTACCTTGAAGAGTACTTGTCCGTATTCCACCGGCTGGGCGTTTTTGACGCATATCTCGGTGATCGTACCGGTGCAATCGGCCTTGATTTCGTTCATAACCTTCATTGCTTCAATGATGCAGACGACGGTGTCTGCGCCGACACCTGAACCGATAGTTGCATATGGTTCAGAATCGGGATCGGCGGCATTGTAGAAAGTTCCGACCATCGGGCTTTTAATCTCGATGAATTCTTCGGTATCATCGCCCGGTTCGGTAATGCCGGTCTGTACGGGGGCGGGCGCCAATGACGCCGGCGCTGCGACCATGACCGGTTCGCCGGCGGCGCCGCGCTTGAGTTTGACCTTGTTTTCACCGTCGCTGACGTCCAGTTCAGCCAGTTCGTTATCAACCATCAGCCGGACCAGTTCCTTGATTTCATCCATATCCATGAGAATTCCTTCTCTTTATCGCAGCAGCATGTCTTCGGGGCGCCGGCTTAGTCGGCTTAGCCTTTTAGCGCCGCCGGGGACAACCGCTACGTCATCTTCGATGCGAACGCCGCCGATTCCGGGCAGATATATTCCCGGTTCGACGGTTACAACCATTCCGGGCATGAGGGTCTTTCCGACCTTCCGTCCCAGGTGGGGCAGTTCGTGAACCGCCAGTCCGACGCCATGTCCCAGCCCGTGCGAGAACGCATCGCCGTAACCAGCGGCGGAAATAACGCTCCTGGCTGCCGAATCGACCGACGCACACTTAACGCCCGGACTAATTGCCTTGATACCGGCCAACTGTCCTCGAAGCACGATCTTGTAAATCTGCTCGATTCGAGGTGGGATTCTACCGACAAAAACCACTCGCGTCAAGTCGGAGCAATATCCCTCGACCACCGCGCCGAAATCAATAAGGACGGCGTCGCCTCGACGGATTTTCGTCCCGCCGGGCCGATAGTGCGGCAAGGCCGAATGTACACCGGCTGCTACAATGGTATCAAAGGATGCCCCCGACGCGCCGCCCTGGCGCATGAGGTATTCCAACTCTGCCGCTATCTGACGCTCGGATTTTCCGATAAATTTCTTCGCCCCGCCGGACGTAAGGCTCAAAAACGCCTTCTCCGCCACGCGAACAGCCTTGCGAATCGCGGATAATTCGCCGTCGTCCTTAATCTGGCGGAGCGTGTCTATCTCGTCGCTGAATACCTTAATCCGCATTCGCTTCAGAGCGGACCCAAGCCGGGATTTGAACGACACCGTTACGGAATTTCCCTCAATTCCAAGCCGGTGGACTTTCTGCCCGCCCAGCACCTCGGCAATCGCGTCGGTCATTTTGCCTTTACGGACGACGGTTTTGATATGTGGACATTCGATCCGCGCCTGTTCGGCGAATCTCCCGTCGGTCAGCAATCTCGCCCACCGCTTGCCGATAAGCATGTAAGAGTCTTCGCCGGTGAACCCGCTGCAATAGCGCACGTTGTGCGTGTCCGTCAGCAGCATCGCTTCGACTTTGCCGCTTCGCATCAACTTACGCACCGCAGCCAGGCGACGAGTAGATATATTCCGCTTATTCATGCACAATACCGTATCGTGCCGGAAGCGGACTGGCAAGGTTACGAGTCCTGTATCAATCATAATCTGATGGGTGCCATGCCCTCACGCGCAGCGGAGCGAAGCGGGTGGGCATGTTGGCGCCACAGCATGTTCACGACCTACGCTTCGTTACGGGCGAGAACATGGCACCCATCATTTCAGATGTTACAGACTACCAGGCTGGTCAATTTGTCGAATCTGTGGTAAAGATGAAAGAATGAGCAGCGAAACAATGAATGACAGATTCGCAAATCTCCCTTCGGCCCTTCGAGAAAAACTCGGCCGGTGTCGGAAAATACTCTTATCGCTTCGGCGGGTTATCGTCGCCTTCAGCGGCGGAACCGACAGTTCGCTGCTGTTGGCGATGTCGGCTGATGCGCTCAAGGCAGAAAACGTCCTTGCTGCAATGGCTGTTTCGACCATCTTCCCGCAACGTGAACTGAAGACCGCTCGTGAAATCGCCAGGCTGGTCGGTGTGGAATTTCGCGAGTTCGAGACGCCGCAACTGACCGACGCGAATTTTACAGCCAATCCGACTGACCGGTGCTACTACTGCAAGATGATGATTCTGGGACGGTTGAAGAAACTCGCCTGCGAGGACGACTATGTCGCAGTCGTTACCGGTACGAACGCCGACGACGGCGGCGATTACCGTCCGGGCCGACGGGCGGAAGAGCAGATGGGCGTTCGCTGCCCGCTCGCCGAAGCCGACCTGACCAAGGCCGACATCCGCGCCGCTGCAAAGGCGATGAACCTTCCGAACTGGAACTTACCTGCCTTTGCCTGTCTGGCTACACGTATCCCTTATGGCATGGAGATTACGGACAAAAAACTTTCGCGCATCGAACAGGCAGAGGATGTTCTGCGGTCGCTCGGTTTTGTCCAGTTCCGGGTGCGTGACCACGGCGCAATCGCTCGTGTGGAAGTGCCCGTCGATTCTATCGAACAGGCAGCCTCAATGCGCAATAGCATCGCAGCCCCACTCAAATCGCTCGGTTACACTTACGTTACGCTGGACCTGGAAGGTTTCCGCAGCGGCTCGATGAATGAAGAGATTCCCAATAGGGAACGCTAGCCTATTTTGTGTTTAAGGAAAAGGCGAAAATAGGTTAGCGTCCCTTATTTCCGGAAGGAACATCACCCCCATCTTTCACAAACACTATATGGTTTGCGCCGCCTGTTTCCCTACTTCCTAAAATACTTATTTAGTACGGAATTTGATGTCTTCAGCTTCTTTGGATGGGGTTGTGTCTTGATTGCTTGTAAAATCATTTGCCTGGCAATTTCCTTACCTTCGACCTGTTTGACCACCTGCACCAGGAGCCAAGTCTCTCGTTCGGAACCGGTCGGTCGAGAGAGACGTCTTATGCATGCCTTAGATGCTGGCTTGCCGATCTTCACCAGACTCTGGGCACAGGGATTCGGACCCAAAAGGCTGCGCGAGTCAACCTCCCCTCCATACGGCAGGGCGATGTTCTTGAGTAGGAACGGAACTGCTTCGGCGGCCCGGTATTCGCCAAGCAATCGAATCGCATAAAGAGCCGGATCTCCAGAACCGAGCACCTTCACGCCTTTAAGTTGCTTTTGAGCCAAGGCAATGAGCGTAGCGATATTGTTCTGCCGTTGCTTTATTGCCTGCTTATAGGCCGACTGGCGCTCGTGCCGATCCTTCGAATCAAGGGCCTTGATGTGCTCCGAGATTCGTGCGGCTGGTTGAGTGGCTTTGTCGTGCTTCGATTTCCCTACTCCGCGCGTGCTGATGCACAAGATTCCAAGCACCAACAACGCCAATGTTGCTCTATAAAAGGTGGTCATTTAACATCTCCTTTCACTGAAGTTATGGGGTTTTTCCTATAGACTTTAATTAAGGTAATTAAGGGGACGTAATTAAGGGGACGGAGCACTTAATTATCCTTTCTTCTGCTTCTGCTTCTTGGGATTAAAGGGGATTAAAGGGGTCAGGAACCTTTTTTGGCGTCATGTTGCTTTCCTTTGTCTTTTCGCGGTCGCCCGCGAGTGCGAAGCGTCGCCTCCAAACCAAGCCGACGCGCTATCTTCGCAACCCAACCTTCCCCGCCGAACGGA
>JAUWNJ010000022.1 GCA_030612725.1 Planctomycetales bacterium | reverse complement strand
CGACCTTACGGGGCATCATGCACCCGTCGGCCGAAGCGTCCGTCGCACCGAATAAAATCGATGAGATACACAAGATGATAATAAAACATTTCGACATGACGATTTCCCTTTCACACGGGCGGGGGGCGGGGGGGGGGGGGTTTGGCCCCCGCGTTACAACAACACTAAACAACGGGGGCCCAAAAACCCCCCCCCCCGGGCACCCGTCCGTGTGAAAGGGAAATCGTCATGTCGAAATGTTTTATTGTCGTCTCGTGTATTTCGTCGATTTTATTCGGTGCGACGGACGCTTCGGCCGACGGGTGCATGATGCCCCGTATGCCCCGTAAGGTCGGCGAATCGACTAATATGGTCGCATCGCCGAAACAGGAGGCGATCCTGGCCACCGACGGAAAGATGGTGCAGGTCGTCCTGAGAACGCACTTCCGGGCCGGTCCTGAAGAACTTGCGTGGATCGTCCCGGTCCCGTCAAAACCCATAAAAATTGAGAAATGCAGCGACGAGATATTCTCCGTCCTCGAGTCGGAAACGGCTCCGAAGTTCTATCGGAAGCCCGACAAGGGCGGAGGCGGCTTCGGCTGTGGGTGCGCCAACTACAGTTCCATGATGCCGGCAAACATGGCCAAGCGATCATCCATCGTCGTCGAGCAGACCGGAACAGCCGGGATTTTCAAGTACGTCGTCCTGTCGGCCACGAAGGCGGACGAGTTGACGAAATGGCTCAACGATAACGAGTATTTCGTACCAATAGGGGCTGAACGCATCTTCGATAAGTATGTCAAAGGCGGCTGGTATTTTCTTGCAATGCGTATCCGCCCGGAGGCAGTCGATGCTCTCACGCTCGCGCCGCACCCGATAAGTTACACCTATCGCGACGACAAACTCGTCTATCCGCTGATAATCTCGCAACTGTCAGCCGACCTGCGCAACGAGATCGTCCTGTACGTCGTCGGCAACTGCCGATACGGATGCGCCAACTGGGCCAACGCGACCATCGGCGAGGATGAAATCGAACTCAAGCAAGGCTCGCCGAGCGGTACGAACTACGAGGAACTCGTAACGGCATTGACCGAGAAAAACCAGGGCAGGCTTTTCGTTACCGAGTTGGCGGGGAGGGCGGATGATTTCACCGGCAGAATTGGCAATGTGCTCGACCGCAGGCTGACCGAGTCTATGGGCGTCGGCAGGACGATTACTCGCCTGCGTGCGATAATGACGCCGAAGGCGATGGACCGCGACGTGATGCTCATCCCGCTGGCGGGGCTGGAGAAAGTAAGCAACGTTTATTATTTGGTCGCAAACGACCCGCCGGTCGTACCGGTCGCCGCCGCTTGCGGCCTGGTCTTCGCGGCGTTCACGGGTGTTCGACTGGTGGGGCGAAGTCATTTTCCCCGCCGCCGGTAATCCCGCGTCGCTAAAACCGGCGGGGCGGTGTAGAATGGCCTGCATTCATGGACACAATGACACAGGGTCTTCTCGGCGCGGTAACTGCCCAGTTGGGTTTTCGCGAGCGGATCGGGCGCGACGCTTCGTGGGTCGCTGCGGCGACGGCCATCGTGCCTGACCTGGACGTTTTCATCAGGCCGGTGATGAACCTCACGGGTATGGAGGTCGGCGACCTGACCATGATGTACCATCACCGGGGCATCAGCCATTCGCTTCTGATGACGCCGGTCATCGCCGCAGCCGTCGCCGGCCTGTGGTGGTTGGCGAGGCGACGTATCTCCCGAAACGCAAACGCCTCCGACCGGTCCGGCGCAGATGCCGACTTGAAGTTCGCGCAGACCCGGCGCAGGCCGACGTTTTGGATGTTGTACGCCTGCTGCTTCGTCGCCGCCCTGTCGCATCCGCTGCTTGACTGGTGCACTTCCTACGGTACGCAGATGCTCTCGCCGATTACGAACACGCGATACGCCATTGACGCCGTACCGATTGTCGATATTTTCTACACGCCCGCGTTGATTCTGACGCTGCTGGTCTGCCGGCTCGTTCGCAAGTTCAAGGCCAAGCCAGGCCGGGTTGCGATTATTGTCGGCATCACGGGCTTTGTCCTGTCCACCGGTTACCTTGCCGCCGGTTTGGTCATCGGCCGGCACATTCGCTCTACGACGGCAAAAACGCTGAACCTGAATCACGCGCGGGCCTATCCGATGCTGGGAACGATCCTTCTGTGGCGCGTTACCGCCGACGACGACGACGCCTGGTACACTGCCCGCCATAACATCCTGTTCAGCCGCCCGCTGGAAAGAAGTCGATTTGCCCGCCGGGCCAAGGTTCATAACGAATGGATCAGTCGCGCCCGCCGCCTGGAGGAAATCAAGACTTACGAGTGGTTTGCGATGGGGCAGATGCGTGCCGCCTACAGTCGCCGGGACGGTTTGCACGTCGTCGAATTCCATGACATGCGATATGGTGCGACGCCCGGCGGTCCCGACAGCATGTGGCCGCTGCTGGTAACGTTCGACAAAACCGGCAGGGTGCTGAACGTTTCCCGTCGGCTTTCGCACCGACGCGCCGACAGAGGTGAACTCGTCAGGCGCATCTGGCACGAGACGTGGAACCCTTAGAACTGCGGTCCCGCCCTACAGGTCGTCAAGAATATGCCCCATCCTGTCTTTTTTCGTTTTCAGGTATCGGCGGTTGTGGTCGTGAGGCGGGATTTGCAGATCGACACGCTCGACAATCTGAAGGCCGAAGCCATCCAGGCCGTAAATTTTCTTCGGATTGTTCGTCATCACATGAAGTTTCGACAGGCCAGGATCGCCGTCGGTATCGACGGTATCAAGGCCTTGCTTGATGGCACAAAATCAAACTTGCACAAAATACTTGACGCTATCTTGTGCCCGATATTAAACTTGGTTCCTTGACCTTGATTGTCATACCAGGATAAGATACGGTACTTGTTGTAAATTCTCGTTTATGAATCAGCGGGCGGTTTTGTAAGGAAAGGCGGCGATTGTGAAGACAATTTTTGTAGTCTGTGCAGTGATATTGGCCGGTTTGACGGTACTGGCCGTTGAGACGTTGCCCGAGCGGCAAAGCGACGCACCTCTACTGTACTGGACCTCCGACGCCAATCCCGCCCGCGGGCTTCAAATCAAAGCCTTCGAGGAGTGGATGATCAAAAAAGGCTACGGGCCTGTCGATATGGTACTGGACAGCTCCACCCTCGACTCAATGAAGGTCATCATCCAGTCGGTCAGTAAAGTAGGCAGCGATGTTATCGACGTCTATGGCGCTCACAGATTGCATGAATATGTCTCAGCCGGCGTGCTGCTCGACGTAACCGACCTGGCCAAAGAATACGGTTTCGGTCCGGATAAAACTTATGCGTCGGTGTGGGATTCAATTTCCGTCGAGGGCAGGCAGTACACGTTTCCCTGCAACGTCGGGGGTTCTACGATTGTAATCAACCGCGCGCTGCTGGAGCGTGAGAACCTTCCGATGCCGAAGTACGACTGGACATGGGACGAGTTTCTCAAGTGGTGCCTGAAAGTTCAGAAGGTCGATTCCAAGGGGCGGGTAACGCGCTACGCGATGATGCCGTCCGGACCGTCGAACATGTGGTTCAGTAATGGGGGGAGCATATTCAACGAGACGATGACCCATTGCGTGCTCGATTCGCCACAGGTACTAGAAGCGACGCGGTTTTATTACGACCTGGTGTTCAAGCACAAGGTGATTCCCACCGCCACCATGGTAAAGTCAAGGTCGGCCGCTGCCGGTTACGGGGGCGGGAACCCACAGTGGATAGGAAACGAGTGGACTGTGGGAATGCCCATCGGGCGATTCGGGCTGATTCGACTCCGGGAATTCAAGAACTTCAAACCCGATGTGGCATTACTCCCCCACAAGGTCATTCCGGTGGCGGTTGTCGGCGCTCGATCTGCCGGGATTAACGCTTACGGAAAGAATCCACGCCTGGCGGCGAGGTTCCTCCAGTATCTCGCCGACACGGAGTACAACCAGATTATCGTCAGGGACGCCGACGGTCTGCCTCCCAACCCCACCGCGACCACGACACCGGCGTTTCTCACGCCCAAAGAGTATCCCGGTGAATGGGGCGCTCACGAAAAATTCGCACGCGCAGCGAAACAATACGGAGCGGGATGGGAGTGCAGCCCGTTTATCAATTCAAATACGGTCATGCGTATACTCAGACGTCGCGTACAGGGGCTTGACAGTCAATCGCGACCGATGGAGCAGACCCTGCGAATAACGACCGACGAAATCAACCGCGAGATGCGCCTCGCCATCGGGCGAGACGACAAACTCAAGCCGAAATACGAAAAGGCCTGCGAACTCCAGAAAGAAATCGACAAACTCAAGAAAGAAGGCAAACCGGTACCGATTGAGTGGATTTCCAATCCGATGCTTCGGTATTTCCGGAGGGCAGGAAAATGAAGCAAGTCAAACTCAAGCGACGCAGCGACTTCTTGGCGGCATGCCTGTTCCTCGGACCTAACTTCACCGGCTTTCTTTTGTTCGTGGCCTTACCCGTGGTCTTCTCGGTCGTAATGGCCTTTACCAACCTGGATATATCGCTTCACCATCCCAGGCGGGCCGACCCGATCAAGTGGGTCTGGTTTCAGAATTTCTATGACCTCTTCACACACCCGGACTTCTGGAAGTACTTTCGCAACACGTTGTTCCTGATGGCGGGGATGCCGATCAGTATTGCCGGTTCGCTGTTCCTGGCAGTGCTGTTGACACGCCGACTTCGAAGCAAGCAAAAGGGAATCCGCTGGGCCCTGGCGTTGTGTAGCCTCTTCGGTTTCAGCGCGATAGGATTGTGGCTTTGGGGTAGCGGACACGGTCTGGTGGCGTTGATTCTCTGCCTGGCGGCAGGCGGTATCCTGATGCTGGGCTTTACCACCGGCGCTGTGGTCTATAGGACATTGTTCTATCTGCCCAGTTTCTGTGCCGGTGTGGCGATGTTCATACTATGGAAGCAGATGTACAACCCCATACACGGGCCTATTAACCGCGCCCTTACGCCGATACTGGACTCACTGGCGAACCTGGTCAACACCACGTCCCCCGTATGGTGGGGAGGAATGGGTTACGTCCTGTGGGCAATCGCTGGGGTAGGCGTGCTCAGCCTGGGCTTCCTGACGGTGCGGAACTGGATAGGCAAGGAATTCGGCTTCGGAACAGGATTTATAACACTGGTTATTCTGGCTGTCGGAGGACTGATCCTGTACGGGCTTGGGGCAGTGATCAAGTCCCTTCCAGCGACCGCCGCCGACGGACTTTCGCCACCAGACTGGCTCGGAAGCGCCCAATGGGCGATGCCGGCTATCATACTCATGGGTGTCTGGACTGCCATCGGTTCCAACAACATGCTGCTCTACATCGCCGGTATCAGCAATATTCCGGTGGACCTCTACGAAGCCGCCGACATCGACGGAGCCGGTCCCTGGCAGCGGTTCTGGCACGTTACCTGGCCTCAATTGGCGCCGACGACATTCTTCATCACGATCATGTCGGTTATCGGCGGCCTTCAGGGCGGGTTCCAGCAGGCACGGACAATGACTGAAGGTGGTCCTGAGGGAGCGACCACGACGATAAGTTACTACATATTCACCGAAGGATTCGAAACTGGGCGGCACGGATACGCCTCGGCGGTGGCATGGTCGATGTTTGTCCTTATCTTTGTCGTAACGATCTTTAATTACAGGTTTGGGAGCAGGTACGTTGACTAATAGCATCTAAAAAAAGGAATACACCGCAGGGCATGCATCCGTTTGCCACGGCAGCCGCCTGCGATTTCTGCGGTTCATACTGCTATGGCTTTTAATACCGAATATAGTCGAAAATGGCTCAGACCGATGCTGACAATGCTGACGAGCCATTCGTTTCTTCTGCTACTGGGCTTTTCAATGGGTCTGCCCTTCCTCTGGATGGTTCTGACCAGTTTCAAGCACGGCAAGGAAATACAGGCCAAGGACTGGGTTCCGGGCTATCGGAATGAGGTCGTGGTGGAAGACTTTACCGATTCGGCGACTTTGCTTTCCAAATGGAAAAATCCGCGTGATTCTGTCTCGGTGTATATCCGTTCCAAACTCTCCAAAGAGACGCGTAAGACGCTCGATAAGGCCGACCTTACTCAACCGCCTTCGGAAAAACTTCTGGACGCCGTAATCGTGGACCTTAACGGGGTGGTTATCCCGGCTGTGGATTTCTACAAACCATCAAGGTTTGCGCATCTGGAATTGGGGCCTGATGTCGTCAAACTCGTCGATATCCAAAAGCAGGCCCGGATGGAGGTTGTCGAACGATCCCGTATGAATCGCCTCCTTCTTCAAAGCGCCTACGGTTCGCTGATCGTCAAGTCCGAACATAGGGTATTCCATACGGAGAATTACCCCAACGTATTCAAGGAACTCCGCTACGGCGCTTTGAAGGGTGTGAAGGCAGGGCATTGGCAGTGGTGGCAGTATTTCACCAAGTCGGCCTTCATGCGCTACTACTTCAACAGCCTGTTCATCGCCGGGTGGGTAACGCTGCTGCAATGCCTTACAAGCACCATGGCGGCCTTCGCCTTCAGCCGACTGCGGTGGCGGGGACGCGATAAGGTCTTTCTGCTGTATCTTGGCACAATGATGATACCGGGATTGGTGCTGATGATTCCCAATTATCAAATTATGATGAAACTTGGATGGGTGGATTCTTACGCGGGACTGATCGTACCGGGCGCCTTCAGCGCCTTCGGAACATTCCTGCTTCGCCAGTTTATGTTGACGATCCCTCGCAGTCTGGATGAAGCGGCCGAGATCGACGGCGCCAGCAAGTGGCAGATATTCTGGGACGTTATCATGCCCCTGGCCAGACCGGGACTAATCGTGCTGGTCATCTTCACTTTCATGGGTTCTTACCGTAGTTTCTTCTGGCCTCTGATACTGGTCAAAAACCAGGCTAAGTACACCCTTCCGGTGGGGTTGCTGTATTTCGACAGTTCAATGGGCTCTCAAACGCAATTGATGATGGCCGCGGTCGTAATGAGCATAGTACCGTTAATTCTCCTGTTCGTCGTGCTGCAGAAATACCTCATCAAGGGAATCCAACTCGGCGCGGTCAAGGGATAGGCGTTTATCTGTCGCCGGCGAGTTCCTTCGCTGCCGATACTATCGCCGGCTCGAGACCTTCGGAAAAACGGGCGGGATACAGGAATATTCTGTGGCAGCCCTCGCGCGGGCGAACGCCGTCCTGGCGGCAACTTGCAGCAGAGGGCAAATATCCCAGAAAGCGATTGGCGTAACCTGCGATGAACAGGTGCTTGAAGGGCAGTTCCCTCTTCATCCGCAGGCCTATCTCAACGTACAACTCGCCCGGAACCGCCACCAGGGCGATGTCATCGCCCAGACGCAGCAACTGGACCTCGCCGACCACAGCCGTCGGGGCTGTTCCATCTCGCAATAATGGAAGCACCCACTCTTCCCACTCGGTATTCTCGCCCGCGGCCCGCTTTTCCTCCAACTGCCCGGCAACCTCATCGACCGACGGTAAGGGGCATATCGGAAGATCAACATCCCTGGAGGAAACGCCGACCCGTACATCCTGCTCGGTTGTTTCTATCTGCTCCATAACCGACAACGCCACACCGGCAACAATCCTGCCCCATCGCCGGGCGTCCTCAACAGCCCCATAAGCAAAGTTGTCCGAGCCGTCCTCCTTTTTCGTCAGAAATTTGATTTTCAGATCGCCCGACGCGCCGTTGACAAACATCGCCGTCATTTTCCCGTCATAGACTCTCTCCAGTGTCTCCTGAAGGAAGCCGGGATAGTCGGCGGAAAAACACCTGCCCCAGTGTATGACGCTGGCATGTGCGGCGAAGTTGACCACCGCAGCCAGAGGCGTCCCGTCCGTGCGGTCTATCCGCAGGACTGAAAGAGTCTCGTCGGTAGGCCCGTCGGGGTTGGGCGCCCACCTGGCGCCGGTAGGCCCGTCCGGGGTGGGAACCCAGCGGTTGATGTTGAAGGGCGCGTGGCCGTGGCCTACACCTATCTTCACCTCGACCAGTCGCGAGTCGGCTTCGGCCACCGCACCGGCTATCTTGGCTGATAACTGGTCCAGATAGGCTGGGTCCGGCGCCCTTTTTGTGCCGTTTGCGAAGGTGTATTGCGAGGTGTCGGGAGTGCAGTGCGTGTGCGAGGCTGCGAGCATTACGCATCGCCCCGGAATACCGGTCATCTCCTCGACCCGCTGCCGTATCTCGGTTACAATCTTTCCCCTCAGATGGATGAGGTCCATCGTTACCAAGGCTGCTTTTGTCCTGCCGTCGTCGAGAACCAGCGCCTTAGCGAACAGTTCGCCTGCGATGCTGTCAGCCGGCTTGCCCCAAGTGTTGCTCCCGACCGGCGGCGTGATATTCGCCCTTGCCACACCTGCTGCCAACATACTCATTTGCCCGGCTCCTTTCGTTATGTTTCAACTTCGTAGCAATTCAAGCACGTAGTCTCCGTCGCCTGCCTCGAAGGTCGCAGCCTTTTCGGTCAGTCGCACCGGAATTTCAACGTCGGTCCGCAGGTTTCGCAGAGTCCCAGGCCGCCTGTCATCAGGCAGGGGCACGACAAATTCACGGCTTCGTTGCGAGTAATTTCGACACACGACCTGATCTCCAAACCGAAGCACCGACGTTCCCGTCCTGTATAACCGACCGACCTCGCAACTGGTCAGGTACACCGCATCGGGATGCTCCCGCTCAAGCGTGGCAAGCAGCCGTTCGAGTTGCTCAAAACCCTGTTTCCGCTGCTGCGGATTCAGGCTGACGTAGTTGGTGCGGTGTCCTCCGATGATGGCTGGGAAATCCTGCGCCCAACTCTTCAGAATACAATCGTACGCATGGGTGAACCCTTTTACCCCTTCCCCGTCAGGCCGTCCCAGGGGGTCCAGGAAACCGGTCCAGCCAAGGTAGGTAAGGTCAAGTT
This sequence comes from Planctomycetales bacterium, assembly GCA_030612725.1. GTDB lineage: Bacteria > Planctomycetota > Phycisphaerae > SM23-33 > SM23-33 > JAUWNJ01. The sequence continues at coordinate 40,966 of JAUWNJ010000022.1, read as the reverse complement.
CGGCTGCGGTCTTACCCACAATGGAATCGAAGGGTTTTTCGAAGAACTCGGATCCCACAAACCCCATGTTGCTGTGTGAGCGGAGTTTTATTTGATGCCTCGACAGCACGCGCTCCAGCCTTTGTACATCCTCCGGCGGCCCGGCATCGGTTATCGGGGCGCAAGGCGTCTCGTACCCGAAGGCACGGCGGAAATAGTCCAGGCCTGTCCCGAACCACGCATCCAACTGATCGGGGCTTAACCCGTCGAACTCAAGCCCCAGTACCTCGTAGCGGTCCGAAGAGGGCGAGGGAAAGCCTATGATGCGAAACTCAAAGGCGGCCACTATCGCCTCATCGCGTTTCTCCCGTAGCGTCCTCAGCCATTTACCCGGAGAGTAATGGTGCGTCCTGCCATGGGTCTGGGGGTACCAGACGCCGAGTTCGATCCCTTCCTTCGCCTTAGAGATGATGTCTCCCCGCTTCCAGTGCTTCGGAAAGCCCTCGCCGATACCGATGTCCACGTACTCGGTGAAGTTGTTCTCGGCGATGGCTTCAAAGTCCGGATTGGCTATGAGGTATATCGGAGTGAAGATGGCCGGGCGGCGGTCCCCGCCTTTGAAACTGAGCAGCAGGTCGAACAACCGCTGCATGTCTTCGGCGGTCTCTAACACATGCCACGCCCAGGGGCTCATCTTGCCGCCATACCGTGTAAATCCGTCCATGATGGCCGGGACGCTCATCGCTCTCTCGCGGGTTTCAGTATCCACAAAAGCGTTCTCACAGCCTCCCCAGTCGTCGCTTTCAAAGACAACGACCTTCCTGCGCTTCCAGTCCACCTTGAATTCAGATTGCTTTTCGGATGCCATTGTAAAATATCCTTTCTTTTCCACTGAGCCGCCGTCGGGTCGGCTACAGGTGGGTCCATGATCTGGCGTTGTGATGTCAGTTCCTCAACAGCCTTTGTTATGTCGGTCTTACAGCGTCGAACCCAGGCCGGGCGGAATTTCATCCGGCAGGCGATGCATTCCGCCGGTCGGCTCGAACAGGCCGCTCAGCCCGGGCAACCAATCCGCATTAGCAGCCGGCGTGAACTGCGGCGAGTTCAATTCCACATCGTTAATCATCGGCACATGCGCCGCAAACAGTGCCGCATGAATCAGTGACAAGCCGGGGTTGGTCAGGTCCTGCAATGAAACGAGCAGACCATGCTGCCTGGCCCACGCCGCGGCGACAAGGGCGAAACTGTGGCCTTTGCACGTCTTCAGGGCAAAGCCGCTCCATCCTTGAGCGACGGCCTCCTCCATCAGACCCAGGTCGGTCAGCCCCTCATCCAGCATTACCGGTTTGAGTTTCGCGACCTCTCGCCAGTCAAACCGAAGCGACTTGATGTTCCGTCCGGTGGGCTGTTCCAGATATTGCAACGCCGCAAACGCATCAGTATCGACCGCCTTCAACCGCCGGAGATAATCAAGGACGCTGTCGGCGTCGCCGTTCGCCTCGTTTGCGTCCACGGACAGCCAGGGCTTCTCGACGCCGAATTCCCTGGCCGCTCGGAAAACCTCCACCGTCCGAGCGGCATCGTCGGCATTGTCACGGCCGTGGACCTTTATCTTGAAACAACGATAGCCACGGTTACGGATCCACGGGCAGAGGTCCTTTTCCATCGAGTCGTTCCCGCCGACAATGCACCACGCCTGCAGGGTTCGCTTCGGCGGATGAATCGTCCGGCGGATTTCCTCGCAGGCATTCCTGTCGGCGAAGTATCGATCGGCGCAGGGCAGCGGCGCCGGGTCTTTGTAGAAGTCGAACGCCGAGATGTTCAGGGCGATTCCGGCTGCGTCGTGAATCGCCGCATCAAACGGGCTGGCGCACATTGCCCTGGCGAGCGCGGGCGGCGAAGGCTCCCGGCAGACGTTATCGTGCAGTATCAGGCCCAGTTCCGTCGGATGCGCCGCTCGCCCGCCGCAAAGCGCCGACAGGTCGCAGGCGATATGCTCGCACAATCGCCTCAGCGCCGCATCGCGATGCTCATGGCAAAGCGTCTGGTCCGGCCAGGACCACAGGTCGCTGAGATAGATCGAGCCTCGCCCGCGAGCCTCTCGACCGTTCACGCGAACCACTACCTCGGCACGCGCTTCGGTCAGTTCCGAAATCTCGCCGGAACTCAGTATCAGCGGACTGATAAACGGTTGGCTGATGAACGTTACACTTGCGTCCAGAATGTCGGTCTGCATTACGCCGGCCTCTTGGTCTGAAATTGTTCACGTTGCGGGTCCGGCAAGCGACTGGAAATTACCTTGCAGCCGGGCCGTCCCACATGTGCGTGTGTGCGTCGATAACTTTGCCATGAATCCTCATTTTCGTTCGCTCGTCAGTTCGCCTCGGCCGAGACCGTCGAACGGATTGCAGGAATCGAGACCGTGTCTCGTCCGATCTGCAAAGCGCTGATAAGCAGGCGCATGCCGGGCTTTATGCCCTTGCACCCGACCAGCGTGGCGGTGGTATATCGGCCCATGGTCGTGCCGTGCTCGTCGAAGACCTCTTTGGTTTCTCCCTTGTAGGGCGCCAGGAGGACCGCCTGACCGGCCTGGTCTTCCCGATAGACGAAGAAGTCGTTCTCTCGGTACAGGATCGGCGTTGGCTCTATGGCCACCGATTCGCCCGCAATGGATTTGACTCGTACCATGCACCTGGACAGGCTCGTCATGTCGGCGACGGCGATTCCGTATCGTCCGGGTGCGAGCCTGTCGATCCTGCGGATGGTGAAGGCGTCTGCCTGACAGGCGTGGCGAACGATCAGCACCCGTCCGGCCAGGTCTGTCCCGGTCGGGATTGCCGCGTCGGATTCGACGGTCAGCACCATGTTGCGGTTGTTGAAGCCGACCAGTCGCCCATTGAGGCTTGCTGATCCGCTGGAGACTGCTTTGCTTCCAAAGCCCAGATGCTTACCCTGAACCAGCACCAGCGAAACGCCCTTGCCGGTCTCGATTCTTATCACACCGAGCCTGCCGGTCAGGGTGATTTTCTTCTTGGTGTCGGGATCGACAAAGGTCGTCGCAGTGTCGTCGTGCGTGGTGCTCAGGACATAGTCGATCCCTCCGGCCCTGGTGATCTTGACTCCCACGCCGGCCTTGTCGCCTGAGAGGACCTGTAGTTGCCGGAGTTGCTTGATGTTATCGACCTTGCCGCGGGTTGCGTCGATGACGGCAACGAAGGCGTCGGGGACGTCGCGGAAATCCCCGGCTTTGCGGCGGACGCACATGACGGTTACTCGCTCGGCAACGTCGGGCCCGTCGATATAACGCTGACCGAAGGAATCGCCCACTAATATCTCGGTTCCGGGCGACCCCAGCATGCGGACACGGGTAACGGCGTCGGCGTCCATCTCGGCCGAGCCGCTCCGCCAATCCCTTATGTTGCTCCATGTTGCGGTGAATGGTCCGTCGGTTTTCGCCCGGCTGATGCCGGTGATAACGCGAGCGCCGCTGTCGGTGGCGTATGTGAAACCGCTGATGTCGTAGAGCGATTTCTTCCGGTCGGCTTCCGCCTTGAGTGTCGCGCCGGTGACGGCGAGATTTTCACCCAGACTGTGGACGTAGTAGTCGTGCGTGGCGCCTCCGTGGAGTCGGAATATGTCAACCACGTAAGGATTCTTGGCCGGTATCAGCACCACCGTACGCTGATAAATCGCCTTCTGACCGGCGGGGACGACCTTTCGCAGCAGGTCGGGGTTCTCTTCGGCGACCTCGACGGCCTGGACGTGCGGTGTGTCGGCAAAAAACCTCAGGCTGCCCCGCCAAGTGAAGCAGTCGGCGGCGTTTCCGTCGGCCGACCGCACAAGGGCGGTGTTGTGCGACTCGGCGCTGTTCATCCACGCCTGGGTGGGCGTGATGTTATTGAGGTAGCCCTGGTCGAAAAGCATCTCGTGACGCGCGCCATACAGCAGGAGGTTGAACGGGCCGTCGTGGCTGTGTCCGGTCCTTCTGGACCAGTCCACGGAGACGAACGTCTGGTCCTGTCCGAGGCCTGTTCTCATAACGGCCAGCCTGTTTGAGCCTATGACGTAACTGGGCAGGGTCAGTTCCTTCTTGAGGCTGACGTTCAACTTGCCCCGGTCGTCCTTGGTAACATTCAGCCACGGCGTGAATCTCTCGGGGATTCCGCCGACGGCGTTGGCGACTTTTTCGATCATCAGAGGCATGTCGGGTTCTTCGGTGATCCACGAGTCAACCCATACCGCGCACCGACCATCGGGCAGTACGCTCAGCAGCGGGCTGTAGGCTGCCGCCGCCAGGACGGGGTCCTTGTATGGCCTCAGGGAACCGGTCTTCTCGTCCCAGAAGGGATCTCCGGGACCGAATCCTTCCTTCATACCGTTGAGGCTCGCCAGTGACGGCGAGATGTTGCCTATGGCGACCTGAGTATAGTGAGGCGAGGTTTCGTAGCCGAGACCGTCGCCGGTAAAGTAGTTCCGCAGGTTGAACCAGATATCTGCGCCCACGTTGCGGACGATCTCCCGGTCCTTGAGCGTCAGGCCCAGGTTCAGGTTGCTCCAGGCCGTGCTACCGGTGAGGTTGCCTCGCATGGACAGGTCGTAGGGACGCATTCCATATTCCATCACACCACGCTTGAGCGAGCGGTCCCGCTTCTTAAGGCGTTCGGCGTCGCCGGTTTTGGAGAGCAGCAATCGCTCAACCAGACCGGTCAGTTTGGCCTGCCGCTCGTCGGGAGTGAAACTGTCCTGGATCATCGTGTAGGACCTCAGCCACATGTTCGCCCACATGTTCCAGTGGGTATCCGGGAAAATGGTCAGCCGCTTTCGCCTGGAGGGACGTAATGCCTCCAAGGGATGCTCGGGATCGTTGGCGGAATGATCGCTGCTGATGTCCCGTCGCTCGTAGCCAGGATACTCCTTGTGTGCCAGAGCTTTGCCGTCGGGTCCGATCGCCAGGGAATCGACGGCCTGGCGGTACCGCTTCCGATCCATCCCGAGTACGTCCTGCAGGTAGCCGTCGCCCATGATCGTCCGCGCCATGGTAACCATTATCAGTCTGGACTTACGGGCGCAGACCGATGCCAATTTCCGCTCGTCGCTTCCGGCAGGGTAGAGCCTGGACCCGAAGACGTACGCCTTGCACATCGTGCCCAGGATGTCGCGACGATAATTCATTTCAAAGAAGATGCGGAACTGAGCACAGCCCAGGAAGAAGAAGGTATGACCGTCAACGTGGCCGTGGGTGTGCCCGTCCCATTTCTCCCAGGGGATCCTGTACTTGGCGGACCATTCGGGCGTATGGGTCTTTCGCCATACCTCGTCGGTGGGACGGCAGCCTTTGCCGTTGTCCGGATACAACTCGTTGGGGTAATAGTCGGGTTTTCGACCTTCTTTCTTGCACTGGGCGCACGTCAGTCGCCAGGGTTTGTCGGGGTCCCAGTCAAAGGGAAGCCACACGAACATATGTGGATGAAAGGGGCAGGTGATGGTGCTGCGCCCGAACAGCGTTTCCGGACGGAACAGGCCCATGTAGTAACTGTCCGGCTGGTCGGCCCACCGCTTGGCCGCTTCCATCGTTTTGGCGACCCAGTTACATATGTCCGGGTCGCCGGCCTTGAACTTGGTCTCGATCTGCGCCCAAGGCACGAGAACGTCGTCGGGAGTCAGCATGGCCGAAAGCGACAGTTTCTCCGGCAGGACGATACGCCTGGGCCCCTCAACCTCAGCGGAGGCTACACCAAGGGTCGCTAGAAAGACAATCGCCAAAGCCGCTGTGTGCACACCGGTGGAGTGTTTCATCGTGATGGTCCCTTTCCATTTGTTGTAGTCGGACCGCAAGACACTTTAGCGGTCTGTAACACCTGTCGCTTCATCTGTGACAGAGTACTAACGTGACGTCAGTTCCTCAATAGCCTTTGCGAGGTCGGCTCGGACCTTTTGGAAATCGTCGGCGGTCGGGAAGCGTTTGCCCGGGTCGAGCAGATGCCCCCGGCCCCATTCGTACTCGTCGCCGTACCTGACGATGGTCTCGACGGAGTTCCGGAGGACTTCCCGCCCGTGAGCGGCCCCGGCGGTGTCGCCGGCCTGTTCGGCAGCCTCGGCGGCCTGGTCCAGCATCCAGAGATAGGCGTAGTCCTCAAGTCCGTCGCGATAGGCCTCCATCCGCACCGAACCAAAAATCGGCTCGTTGATGTCCTTACGCGGGTTTGGATAGACCTTCAGGTGGTCGCCGAAATGCCCTTCCTCTTTGCTCGGGTAAAGGAACGACCATGGCTCCTTGTGCCGTTGCCAAAGGTCGTAACCATAGAAAGTTATGCCCGTAACACGCGCCTTCCACGCCACCCACGGGATCAGACGCGCCTCGACCAGCGAATTCGTCAGCAGGAAATTCGGGCTTTGAGGCCAGCAGCAGGTGTACCACCACAACGACGCGCCCTTGCTGCGCTGCCGGTTGGCGAATTCGGTGTCCAACTCGCGGTAATCGTTGAACTTTATGAGTTGATAGTGGTCTCCCAGCAATTCCCAGTTGAACTTGGGGTCGCCAGGCTCGAAGAGCGTGGCCAGGCATCCCCCGTGCGGCTGGAGGCGGGCTTCTTCCGCCCAGACCTGGTGCTGGATGGCCTCCTTCAGGATGGGATGGTTCGGGTCGAAGCCCGCTTCGACCTTTCCCTCTCCGATTCCAGGCTGATTGATCCCCGGCTCGTCAGGCCCGATCTGGAAGATGAAGTTATCGCTCCATCCTTCTTTGGGCATCAGGCCTCTTTCTCGCATATGGTCGGCAAACAGTTGATAGAACTCGGACCAGGGCAGTCCCTTCACTCCGGGGAAAAAGTCGGATTTCTTGCCCTCGTAACCGAAGAAGGCGGCAAAGCGGAATACCCCCTCTTCCCGCATGGCGTCGATGGCCCTGTCGAGGAGCGAGAAGTCCAGTTCCCAACTGCCGTCGGGTTTCTGCGAGCCGGTCCACCAGTGGATCCGAAGCAGTGTGCCGTGGATGTAGTATTTTTTCAGCAGGCGTGCGTGGCTGCGGCAATATGCCTCCACCTGCTCGGCATCGGTCGGGTCGAAGCCGGCTGTCTCCATGGCGAGGGGCAGGTCGCCGGTGGGGCTGACCCACAGGGGGCAGGCCTCCGGCAACGTGATGTTCCAGACCTGAAGGTCTATCTTCACCTCGACCGGATCGGTGTCGCCGGCGGTAACCAATAGGTTTCCGCTGTAGGCCCCGTCGGCTGCATCGCGCGGAACACTTACAGTTACCCACACCGGCAGGAGGTCGTCGGGTGTAACCGACATCTCGTCGGCCGGCATCAGCGGGTCGGCGGCGTAGTCGTTCAGGCCTCGCTTCGTCATTTCGTCGAAACGGTCGAAGGGCTTTGACTTGATAAAACCCACCGGATTGTAAGTGATGTTTTCAGCGGCGATGCCGCCGGCCTGCCCGTCCAATCCGCCGACTTCTATACTGACTTTCTCCGCCTGCTTGCTGTCGGCGCGGAGCAGCATCTGGAAGGATTCTGCCTCGCCGCGCGCAGCCTGAAGGCTTACCCGTGCAGGCCCGCGAAACAGTTTATCGGTGTCCAGGGGCGTTGTTTCGGCGCTCATGAACGATTCCAGCAGGAAGTAGTCGTTGGGGGCATCCGCCCGCCGGCACAACTTGGCCAATGAATCAAGGATTCCAACCTCAAGCATTTTTTGTTTCTCCCGGGGAAAAGGTGGGACTCCGTCCCAGCCTACTTCTGTAGTTTGACGATTACGTAGTGCTTCACTTCCGGTATTTTCAATTCGACGTAGTCGCCGTTTTGTGTGAAATCAATCGGACCGGAACCGCCTTCGATGTCCGGCGACAGAAGCGTGGCTGACTTGACGCCGCCGGGCACGCGAACACGCAGACTAACGTCGCGGTCCAGCCTGATGAATAATTGCGACAGGCGCATGTTCACGTGAAGGTTGACCATGTGAACCAAAATATCTTCATCGCTCTCGGTAAGGTTGATTGACGTCGATGTCCGCGCGGAAGTCTCTATCATCGGCGGCGTGGCGTGCCGCTGTATGGTTTCGGCCAACTCGCCGGACGGGGTGGCGAATTCGCAGAAGTAATCCGGGCCTATGATCCTGTTGTCGGTAAATTCCCGTTCGGGGCAGCCGGCGATGTAGAACAGGTTTTTATGCTCAGGCCTGTTATCGCGCCGCTTCATTGTTTCGTCGAAACAGAAGGCCTCATCGCCGGTGGCGATAATCTTCCCGCCGGCGTCCATGTACGCACGGAACGTCGCAAGGTCCGCCTCCGAGACCATGCCCGTATTCGACAATACCAGCAAGGCGTACTTGCCGAGCCGCTCGGCGTCCAGGCCGTTTTCTGCCATCAGAAACTCGAACGGAGTGTGCAGGTCCGTCAGGAACACAGACATGGCCCTGACGGCGGGGCGTTCACGCTGCCAGTAAAAGATGTCCGAGGTCAGCGACTGGATAAGCGCGACGTTGGCCAGGTCCGACTGGTCGGCCAGCATGTCCTCGTGTTCGGCGAAGAATTCGTTGCACTGACGGGTCGCATCCTCCAGGTCGTCCGATTCGTGGATATAGTATCCCCACGGCGTGAAGTATCCTCCGAAGGCTACGCCTTCAGCCAGGGCGACCTTTTGCATCGAAGGAGTCGGGATGGCTTCGGCGACGCGGGTTACCACCAGTGGCGCAGCGCCCGGCATTGCGGCGCCGCCGGCCTTGAAGGCATAGACCAGGCTGTTGGGCGGGTAATTAACGCCTTCCTCGAAATATACACCGTCGAGCACGCCGGCGGCGAGGGTGATGCAATAGACGTATTCGGGGTGGCTTGAGTGGAAGTTGCCTACGCACACAGGCCTCCTTCCGGTGAGGTCTTCGACCCGCTTGCGAACCTGACGGAAGAAATCAATGAAAGTATCCATCCGCCAGAAAAAGTAGTCGCGGTAGTCCTTGCTGGAAAAGTCAATCCGCTCCTGTGCGCTCCAGCCTTCGCCGCTGGTCTGGTCCATCGCCGGTTCGGAAAACGCCGGCATCGGCATGGACTTCAGGTCCAGGCCTGTATCTTCCTTGAACTTGGCCTGACAGTGTTTGCAGACGCAGTGGTTCAGCGGGACCAGAACGTCGAAGAAGATACCATCCGAGCCGCCCTCGGTCATCTGGACGGCGACGTCGCTTGCGACCTCCTCGATCCAGTCAGGGTTGACGTAGCAGGCGCGGACGTAGTCTTTGACGTCCCTGATCCAGGTCGGCGGCGGTCCGACAAATTCGCCCTTGAACTTCTCGGCAGAGGCTTCGTCGTGGTATTTCCGGTCGAACCCGCCGGTCCACACGTAGGTTATCACGTGCATACCGGAATCTTTGAGGGTCTTGACTATGCCCGGCGTTTTGCTGATTACTTCCCGGCGCATGGCTATGGTCTTCCTGCCGGCCGACGGTTTGCCCTTACTGCGGGTAAATCCACCGTAAAACGAATTGAAACCGCTGCTGCGGACCATATCGAGGTCGCAGAACCGACCCCAGATGTCCCAGTTCTCCGTACACGAAAGCATTCTCGTCCTGCCACGACTCAACCATGAAATACCCATACTGAATCTCCTTTTCTTGCGATTCGTGAGGTAAGTTTTATCGGCGGCGCAGGCCCTTGCGGGATATGTGCCGCCGGTACGATTATTTCGCCTCAATCAGTTCCTTTGCCGCTTCCATCAGCGCCGGTTCGACGCCTTCGGAGAAGCATGCTGGATACCAGAAAAACTCATGCCAGTCGTAGCGCGGGTTCATACCGTCGGCGATGCAACTTTCCGCCGTAGGCAGATACCCCGTATAGCCGTTGGCGTATCCCACGATAAACAGGTGCTTGCATCCCAGTTCGGCCTGCATCCGCAATCCTATCTCGACGAACAATTCTCCCGGAACAGCGAGCAGGGCGATGTCGTTTCCCAGGCGGATTAACTGCACCTCGCCGGGTATTGCCGTCGGCGCTGTCCCGTCCCGCAGCTGCGGAAGTATCCTCTCTTCCCAGGCGGTGTCCTTGCCTGCCTTCTGCTTCTCGGCGAGTCTTTTTTCGATTTCCTCGACTGAAGGTAAAGGCAACATCGGGAGGTCAACTACCTTTGCCGAGGCGCTTATCCGCAGGCCGTCTTCGGTCGTCTCTATCTGCTCCATGACCGACAGGGCGGCTCCGGCGATAACCCTGCCCCACCGGCGGGCGGCTTTGGCGTCGCCGTAGGCGAAGTCGAGCGAACCGTCTTCTTTCTTCGTCAGCCACTTGATCTTCAGGTCGCCCGACGCCCCGTTGGCGAACATTACCGTGGTCCCGCCGCCGTAGAAATTCTCCAGTGTTTCCTGCATGTATCCGGGGAAGTCGGCGCAGAAATACTTTCCCCAACTGGCGACGCTGGAGTGTGCGGCGAAGTTGACCACCGCCGCCATCGGTGTTCCGTCCGGATGATCCACGCGCAGGACCGAGAGGGTTTCGTCGGTCGGCGCGTCGGCGTTGGGGAACCACCTTGCCCCGGTAGGCCCGTCCGGAGTGGGAAGCCAGCGGTTGATGTTGAATGGCGCGTTTCCTTCGCCGACGCCGATCTTCGCCTCGACCAGACGCGAATCGGCTTCGGCGACCGCGCCGGCCATCTTCGCGACCAACTGGTCTATGTAACTGTGATCCGGAACGTTCCGTGCGCCGGTTCCCCAGGCTTCACGCATTGTTACGGGGCCTGAGTGCGTATGCGAAGAAGCGAACATTACGCACCGACCTGGGATTCCGGTAGTCTGTTCAATCCGCTCGCGAGTCTCGGCTACGATCTGCTTACACATAAGGCAGAGATCAAGGGTTACCAGGGCAACCTTTGTCTTTCCGTCGTCGAGAACCAGCGCCTTGGCGAACAGTTCACTGGTGACGCCCGCGGAGGCATTGCCTGCTGTGATAGCCCCGACGGCCGGCGTAATATTTGCTCTTGCTGCACCTGCTTTCAACGCATCCATCTGATTATCTCCTTTGTTGTCTATAGTGCGGTTACTTTGACGCCTGTGCAAAATAAGTCCAGTACATTATGCGATAAAATGCACTTTTTTTTCGGGGGGGAGGGGGGTACTTTTCGTGAAAGGGGGATTTTCACAGCCCGGCGTAGTTTTCGCGATTATCGCGCGCAACAGCGGTAATGTTCAGGGGTGGCGAGACCGGACTACAGTTTCACCATTTGCCCCAGACCTTTCCGGGACGCCTTGAGGAAGACCTCCTGGACAATGCAGATATCGTATGCGCCAAGTCCGACCGGAACCATCAGAATGCGTTCGGAAGACGTCTGTCGGCCTGGCCTGCTCCCCGCCACAATGTCCCCAAGTTTCGCGTAAATGTCTGTTTCCGAGATTTTTCCCGCATCGGTGAGGTTTTTCAATTCGCCTCTGTGCCCGGCCTGGGCCCAGCAGTCCACGACGATCTTGTCCGCGGACAGGGCGAAGGCGTCTTCGATTTGTTGGGACGAACCCATGCCTAACACCGTCGCGCCCTCTGTAATCCACTCGTCCCGGACGAAAGGAGACTCTGCCGTCGTAACCAGTACGACAAGGTCTGCTCCCCGGATCGCTTCGGCGGCGCTTTGGGCCTCGACGATATCCATACCGAGTCGGCGGGACATTTCACTTTGGAAGGTCTTGCGTCTTTCCGCCGAAATATCGGCAATTCGCACCTGGGCTGACGGGTAAAAATGATGCAGGCAGGTTACAGAGGTTCTTCCCTGGACGCCGGCGCCGATGATTGCGATGGTTTGCAGTTCCTCTCCGGCCAGGTACCGGGCGGAAACCGCAGCCGATGCGCCGGTACGCATGTTCGTTATTTCTTTGCCGTCCATGATGGCAAGCGTTTGGCCTGTTTCCGGATCGGTCAGAACAATAACCCCCATAATATAAGGCATGCCTCGTTTTGCGTTGGTCTTGTAACCTCCGATCCACTTGATGCCGGCGGCGTTTCGAGAGACAACATACGCCGGCATTGCGTTCGACCATGATTCACCGGCGCTTCTGGACATGTCGAGGGTGATCTTGGCGGGCATGACGATATTGCCCTTGCCCCATTCATTCAGGACGTACTGCACCGCTTCGATAGCATCTTCGGGCTTAAGGCATTCCGCCACATCCGCTGCCGAAAGAACTGTTGTTTCCATTCGAGATTCCTTTCGCATAAACGACAAAACACCGGCAACGCTTGGCCGCGTTATTACCCGCCACGGCCAAGTCTTCGACTTGACCGTGCCACCCTGAAATCATCCTGTTACGGAGTACTGAGTCCCTAATCCCACCTGCCTGCCGGTAGGCAGGAGTCCCTATTCCCTAAACATCATCCAGTATGTGTCCCATCCTGTCTTTCTTCGTCTTCAGGTAATGGCGGTTGTGGTCGTGGGGTGGGATTTGCAGGCTGACTCGCTCGACAATCTGAAGTCCGAAACCCTCCAGGCCATAAATCTTCTTCGGGTTGTTCGTCATCACGCGGAGTTTCGACAGACCGAGGTCGCGGAGAATCTGGTTTCCGATACCGTAATCGCGATGGTCCGGCTCAAAGCCAAGATGGACATTGGCATCGACGGTATCAAGCCCTTGCTCGATCTGGAGTTTGTAGGCCTTGAGTTTGTTTATCAGCCCGATGCCGCGCCCTTCCTGTCGGATATAGACCAAAGCACCCGCGCCGACTTTCTCAATGGCGGCCAATGCCGTTTGCAGTTGCGCCCCGCAATCGCACCGCAACGAGTCGAAAACATCACCAGTCAGACACTCGCTGTGGACGCGAACCAAGGCGGGCTTGTCGTACGGAATGGGTTTGCCCGATTCGTCGAGCCGACCGACAGGCCCCTTGCACAGTGCGATGTGCGGCTCAATATCCACCTGCGATTCATAGGCAATCAGGTGGAAATCACCGGTGGCCAGCGATATATCAAACTCGACGGCCCGCTCGATAAGGCGGTCCTGTCGAAGGCGATATTTGATAAGGTCGGCGACGGTGCACATCTTCAGGCCATGGGTGGCGCAGAACTTTTTCAGGTCGGGGACCCTTGCCATAGTCCCGTCGTCGTTCATAATCTCGCAGATAACGCCGATGGGTTTCATCCCCGCCAGTCGTGCCAGATCAACGGCCCCTTCGGTTTGTCCCGCCCGGACGAGCACTCCGCCGTCGCGCGCGCGTAGCGGGAAGACGTGTCCGGGACGGACGAAATCACCTGCCGCTACGTCGGCCCGGCAGGCAAGTTCGATTGTCCGCGCCCGGTCCGCCGCCGATATTCCCGTGGTAATCCCCGTGGCTGCGTCGATAGTTACCGTAAATGCCGTTTCAAACCGGGCTGTGTTGCGCATCGCCTGAGGATACAGATTTAAGGCGTCCGCCTTCTCGTTCGTCATTGGCAGGCATATCAAACCCCGCCCGTAACTGGCCATGAAGTTGATTATCTCCGGCGTAACGCTCTGGGCTGCACATACGAGATCGCCCTCGTTCTCGCGCGACTCGTCATCAACAAGCACAATAAGCCTGCCGGCGTTAATCTCTTCCAAAATTTCTTCAATCGGCGAAAACGGCACGTTCGCACCTCCGTTTAATTTACAAGACTTCATCTTCGCTGTCGTTGGCGTGATCAGTATCGGCCTCCACTACAAACGTAAGCCCTATATGCGTGTAACTGACTACCGACATAGCACACAACCCGGCTACAGCATACCACAAAATCATCGCCAGGTGCGTCCCGATCTTCATGCCTATGAGGTTCAGTTCCGGGCTGATAAGCACTGCTGCGACCATGGCGACCTGCCCGGCTGTGCAAATCTTCCCAGACCCCGACGGTAATACATGCACGCTTCCGGTCAGCAGGAAGATAATCAGAAACCCCGCGATAACCCACAGGTCCTTTCCGACAATCACTACGACGACCCATCCGGGCAATGTCGCTCCGGCAACTGCGGAATCCGGGAGCGAAAGCAAAACGACCGCACAGATAATCAGCGTCTTATCGGCCAGCGGGTCAAGAATCGCTCCGAGACGACTTTCGGCATTCAACCGACGGGCCAGGTATCCGTCCAGAACGTCGGACGCCGCCATGAACGCGAACAACCCTATCGCCACATATCGATACACCGAATGGGACTGTTGGTTTTGCAACATCACCACGAACGGCGCAACAAGCAGAAGCCTCAACAGCGAAATCCGATTGGGCCAGGTCAGGTATGCCCAGGGTCGGGCTGTGCCCGATTGCGGATTGCGGATTGCGGATTGCGGATTAGGAATTTTTTCGCCTCCTGATTCGTATATCACCGGCTACTTCTTCACGTCCTGGTGGAACAGCCACGCTCCGACCAGCACCGCCGTCGCCAACGGAAAACTGACGTACATTACGATTTTCATCCGTGAGTAATACAGCGTATCGGTCGTGTCTGACTGCAACACCATAACCGCAGCGGTAAAAGCAATCAGAACCAATATCGCCCCGACCACAAGCATAAGCGGAATCATGGTCTGCTTGTACATGTGTGCGTGATGTCGGCGATACCCCGCACCGGCTGTTACGTGTTCTCGATCGGAGGCATTGGAAAACGAAGCCCCACCGGCGAAAACCTCGTCGGAAACATTGGTTTCAGCGGCAGCGGCGAATTCGCCCGGATCGGTCGCAACGGCGTCGTTCCGCGCCATCGCGTCCAAAGCCGACAGCGGGGCAACCCCCCCAGCCTCGTCCGGAACGACCATTCCGCCGTCGGTTCGGCGGGCGAGGTCGGCCAGAGCATCGGCGGGATCGGTATGATGTTCATCGTTGCTGTTCACGTCGTCTTTCACCAGCACAGCCTCAACTGTCTTAAACATATAGTAACAGGAATCATACCCGCCGAGAGCGATTCGGGACAAGGACTTTTGTCGCGTCTTGTAAAAAGCGACCGGTTGGGGTAGCCTTCCCGGAAATTACGGAGAAAGGAACAACCATGCCGTTATTGTTTGATATGCCGCTGGAGCAATTGAAGACCTACCAAGGCCGAAACCCTCGCCCCGACGATTTCGATGAGTTTTGGGATGAGGGACTTACCGAGATGAAGGCGATTGATCCGCAGGTAAAGATGGTCCGGTCAGATTTCCAGACGCCCTATGCCGAGTGCTTCGACATGTATTTCACCGGCGTAGGAGGCGCGCGGATTCACGCCAAGGTCCTCCGCCCGACGAGTGCGTCCGAACCGCACCCAGCCTTGGTTATCTTCCACGGCTATCACGGCAACGCCGGCGACTGGATGGACAAACTCGGTTACGCCGCGATGGGATACACCGTCGCCGCGCTTGACTGCCGAGGCCAGGGCGGCTCTTCGGAAGATGTCGGAGGGGTCGTCGGTAATACAATGCGTGGGCATATTATTCGAGGTTTGGACGGGCCGCCGGAAAAAATGCTCTTCCGCCGGATTTTTCTCGATACAGCCCAACTGGCCCGAATCGTAATGGCGATGCCTGACGTGGACACCGCCCGAGTCGGCGCGATGGGTCAAAGTCAGGGCGGAGGACTGACGCTGGCGTGTGCCGCTCTGGAGCCGAGGATAAAACTGGCGGCTCCGATGTACCCGTTCCTTTGCGATTATAAACGTACGTGGGAAATCGATCTGGCCAAGGACGCTTACGCCGAATTGCAGGAATACTTCCGCAAATTCGACCCGCTCCATGAGCGCGAAGATGACGTTTTCGTCAAACTCGGATACATCGACGTCCAGTACCTGTGCCCGCGGATTCGAGGCGAGGTGATGCTGGGGATGGGGCTGATGGACACCATCTGCCCGCCCTCAACGCAGTTCGCAGCCTATAATAAAATAGACGCCAAAAAATCCCTGGTAATTTATCCTGATTTCGGACACGAGTCGCCGCCGGGACACACCGACAGGATGTTCCAGTTCATGAGCGGACTTTGAGGTAAAAGAACCGGCAACCAAGGATTCTCTTCCTAATTTAAACGTGGAATCGTAAGACATGGAAGCGGTACAGAGAGTTTTGCGTGCGGGATCGTGCATTTTTTCAGTGGCTGTTTCTCTGGTTTTGATGGTAAACATGGTTACACCCGCCTTGGCCGGAGCGGACGAGAAACCGATTTGGCTGGTAGTAACCAGACCTGTATTTCAGGAATCCATCAAGCCGCTGGCGAAGAAACGCCGCGAAGACGGTTTCAGAACAGTCATTTCCACCCGTTCCGTCGCTGATGCGATCTCGGCCCTCAAACACCGACCGGTATTTGTGCTGCTTGTGGGCGACGACCAATCCGGCGGGGAAAAGCAGCCTTGGTACGTTCCCAGCCGGCGACGGAAACTCTACCGGTGGCGAACAGCGCAGCGAAAAGAATTTGCGTCAGATGCTCTGTGGGGGGACTTTGACGGCGACCTGATACCGGACGCGCCCGTGGGGCGAATTCCGGTTCGAACTGTCAGCCAACTGAAACTGGTCGTGGACAAGATACTCGCCTTTGAGAATAAACAGCCCACGCCGGATGATCTTCGGCTGCCCATGTGGTTAGGCTCGCCGGGTTACAATCCGGTGATCGACAGCATGACCACGGGACTGTTGCTTAGTATCGCCCGGACGAAATCCCCGGCATGGGCGAGACTTTGGATTATTTCAGCCGATGCGTCGCATCCATTGTGTGGCCGGCCGTCGGACCAGGCAGCGATGTTCACGAAGCAGTTGAAGCGCGGCGGTATTATGGCGGCACTCATGGGCCATGCCTCCGCCACGAGTTTTTATTCGATGAAGTTTGAGGGCAGGAGTATCCGATACACCGCCGCCGATGCCGAGAACGCTCTGGCGACCGGTAAGCCCGGCCCGGTGTTGGCTATTCTCTCCTGCGATTCCGGCAACTTCGCCGGACGCCGAAACTGTCTGGCAGAGTCCCTGCTGATGATGAAAGGCGGGCCTGTGGCTGTCATCGGGGCGACCACCGAATCACATCCGCTGACGAATTACTTTTCGGGCCTCTGCCTCTTGCAGGCCCTCGGCGGGAACGACAAGCGCATCGGCAGCCTGTGGCTTGCGGCTCAACAGCGGGCGATGAAGGTCCGTAATCCCGTCATCGAATGGACACTTCGCGACGTGGAGGGCAAGTTGGAGAAAAAGATCAACGTCGCCAAACTTCGCCGTGATCAGATTCTCATGTACGCCCTGTTGGGTGATCCCGCCGCCCGCATGCACCTGCCGGACCCGCTTGACTGTAAGATCAAACGCCACGGCGACGGGTGGCATTGGCAAGTCCACAAACCGAAGGGAGCGACCAGACTTTACGTCGGCTTCCGTCAGGCAGGGCGTAGTTCTCTGAAGGTCGCGTCTAAACCCGATAGAAGCGCCGCCCGCAGGCGATTCCAACAGGCTAACGCTACCTTCGCCTTCGAGACAGTCAGCGAGTTGGCCGACAGCGCACCCTGGAAGGGCGCGATCAATAAAGAAGGCGTACTCCGCATGGTTGCTACGGGACCGGGACGCATATATGTCGCCGCCTTCAGGCTCAAGGTCGCCGACCGAAAAACGACCACCACCAAGCCGGGAATCAAGAGTTTGAATCCCAGTGAACGACCACTACAATAAGGAGGTTCCTTGGACGTCATTTCGAGGGCAGACTAATGAAACGTCAACCGTATCGAGCGGGGAGTTTTTATGAGGCCGGCGAGGACGCATGCCGGCGAAGCGCGAGGAAAATTCTCGACGAGGCCGACCTTCCCGAAAACCTTCCCGAAAATCTTTTCGGCGGGCTGGTTCCGCACGCAGGATGGGCTTTTTCAGGACTGACCGCGGCGACGACGCTCAAGGCGCTGGCGAAACGCGACAGACTCAAGCGGGTCGTCATCTTCGGCGCGGATCACTGGGGCACTGCCGGCGACGGGGCTGTCTATGACAAAGACGCATGGCTGACGCCGCTGGGGGAAGTTCCAATCGACGAGGAACTCGCCGACGCCCTGCTTAAAAATTGCAGCCTGCTTCGAGCGGACGCTTCAGCCCACAGCAGGGAGCACAGTATCGAGGTTCAGTTGCCTCTGATGCAGGTCGCCTGCGACGACGTGCAGATCGTTCCGATTATCATCTCGCCGACGCCCAATGCCGTTCAGACCGGCAGGGAGATCGGCGAGGTGCTGGCGAGGGATTTTCCCGACGCGGCGGTCCTCGGAAGCACGGACCTGACACACTACGGTCCGCAGTACGGTTTTACGCCGGGCGGGACGGGCAGCGGCGGGCTTGAATGGGCGAACCAAAACGACGCCCGCGTGCTGGAACTTATCGAGTTGATGGAGGCTGATAAGGTCGTCGCCGAGACCGCCGCCCACCAGAGCGCGTGCGGCGGCGGAGCCATCGCAGCCACCATCGCCGCATGTTCGGCGATGGGCGCAACGACTGGGCATACACTTAAATACACAACGAGCGCCGAGGTGATGCGGGATGTGTACTCCCAGCAATCGGACGATTCCGTCGGTTATGCAGCCGTTGTGTTCGCCTGAAAAACGCCTACTTGTAACATGGGCGTCTCGGACATGATTTTTTCACGGGCGGGACGCCCGTGAAACGTGCCACGTTCAGTGTCGTCAGAACGCCTTATTTATTGACGTACTTTTCGATGAATTCGATGGCGTCGCCGACGGTCTGGACTTCCAGTGCGTCCTCGGCGTCCATGTTGATGTCGAATTCTTCGTCGAAGGCGGCGACCAGTTGAACCGACTGGGTACTCTCAGCGCCCAGGTCAAACACAAAATCGCTTTCGGGCGTAACCATATCAGACGTAACGTTCAGAACTTCGCAAGTTACCTTGATAGCACGCTCGGTAATTTCACTCTTTTCCATACTTTTCTCCATTTGTGGGCGGGCAAGGCCCGCCCTACTGACTTTATTCACTCAATCTGATTCTCACGTCGGCGACGTTGCTTCCCTGTCCGGCGGGGCCGACGATTAACGGGTTTATATCAAGTTCGGCGATGCGTTCAAAATCAAACGCAAGCCGACCAAGCCGCAACAGGCATTCTTCCACGCTGTCCACGTCGGCTGGACCTGTACCGCGCGCGCCTTCGAGCAGTTCGAAGGCCTTGACCTGGCGAACCATTCTCGCGGCAGTGAACGGCGTTATCGGCGCTAGGGCGAACGTTACATCGCGGAATATCTCCACGAACAACCCGCCAAGCCCGAACATTAACGTCGGTCCGAAGGCTGAATCGTACTTAGCGCCGAGGATTACCTCTCGCCCAGCCGGGATCATCCCGCGAACCAACACGCCCTTAATCTCGGCATCGGGCATCGCCTCGCTGATGTGTCTGAACATGTCGTTATAGGCGTTGCGAACGGCATCGGCGTCTTTGAGGTCCAGGGCCACGCCCTTGACGTCGAACTTATGGATAATCTGCGGGCTGACGACGCGGATAACTGCGGGGAAGCCGTTTTTTTCGGCGAATTCGACGGCTTCGTCGGCATCGCGGCAAAGTTTGCAAGCCGGTACGGGAAATCCGTATGCCTTCAGCACGGTCATCGCCTGGTCCTCGTCGAGATAACCGGCGGGAGCGGCGTCGATAATAGCGGCGGCGGCATCACGGTCAGCCGACGGAGGCTGGTAATCGGCTTCGTCGGGCAACTCTCGCCATCGGCGTATCCGCTGCACGTCGGCCATTGCCCCGCACGCCCATTCCGGCATGATGTAGTGTGGGATATGAGCAGCCTGGAGGATATCGACGCCGACGGCTACGTCGGCAGCGCCGATAAAGGAACAGGCCATGGGCTTGTCCGTCTGCTCGTGGACCTTGACTATCCCGCGTGCGATTTCCTCGATGTCGGTCATCGACTGCGGCGTGAGAATCACCAACGCCTGGTCAACATTCGGGTCGTCCATAACAGCGCCGACAGCGGCTTCGTATCGGTCGGACCGTGCGTCGCCGATGACATCGACGGGGTTCTTTATATTGGCCGCAGCCGGAAGCGCATCGGTGAGTTTATCCGTCGTAGCCTGTTCAAAACGCGCAATCTCAAGCCCGAGATTTACGGCGGAGTCTGTCGCCATCACGCCCGGACCGCCGGCGTTGGTAACGATTGCCAGACGGTTGCCTTTAGGCATGGGCTGATTCGTCAGCATGATGGCGGTGTCGAACAGTTCTTCGATGGTGTTCAGGCGGATGATACCCGCTTCGGCGAAGACGGCTTCGCATATGGCGTCTTCACCTGCGAGCGAACCGGTGTGGCTGCTGGCGGCGTCTGCGCCCTGGGGCGTCCTTCCGGACTTTATCGCGAGGATCGGTTTGGGGTTATCGCCGCGAGTTACACGCCGGGCTGTCTCTATCAGGGCGCGCCCGTCGCGGAGTTCCTCAAGGTACAGCAGTACCACGTCGGTCTGTTCGTCCTGGTGGAGGTAGTCCAGAAGTCCCATTTCCGTAACGCCGGCCTTGTTACCGAAACTGACGAACTTGGAGAATCCGATGTTCCTGTTGCGTGCGTAATCGAGAACGGCTGTGCAAAGCGCGCCGGACTGGCTGAGGAACGCAATACTTCCCTGGGCCGGCATTTTGCGTGCAAAGGAGGCGTTGAGCATTATTTTCGGGTCGGTGTTCACTACGCCCAGGCAGTTAGGTCCGACGAGCGAGATGTCGTACTCGGCGCAGATGTCCTTTATTTCCTGCTCACGTTTTGCTCCTTCGGGTCCGACCTCTCGGAAACCGGCCGAGATGATTATCACGCCCTTGACGCCCTTCTCGCCGCACTGGCGAAGCGCCCTTGCGACGACCTTGGCCGGAAAAACAATCACTGCGAGGTCAATATCGTCCTTGATGTCCGTCAGGTAACGGTAGGCGGGGACGGAGGAAATACTTCGCTTTCCCGGCGCTACCGGATAAAGCACGCCCTTATAACCGCTGGCGAGGATGTTGTAGAAAATGTCATAGGGAACGGTTCCCGGCGTAGGCGTTACGCCCATGACGGCTACGCTTACAGGGTTGAATATCCGGTCGCGTGGATACCCGCCGGGGATTGTTTCTACGGAATACCTTGTCGTGTTCGACATTGATTCTCTGCCCTTTTTGTTCTCTTTGGAAGTCTAACGATTGTTTCCGGAATTACTCCCGGCTGCCTTTGTACTTTTCCCAGTACTCCGGCATAAGTTCCTCGACTTTGGTCTCGAGTTCCTCATCGCCGATGGCGGTTATCCTGCCTTCACGTTCGTACTGGTCCATGACCCAGCGTGCGAGGCGATGGATCTTGATCTTATTGAGTCGATCTTCGCCCGTCAGGCCGAAGAATTCATTGACCCATATGGCTACGCCGTCGGCGCCGCTGTTATTGGTTATGATAACCCGCGGCGGTCTGCCGAGTAGTTTGGTCGTATTGAAGATGTTGTATATACGCTCATCCTGTCGCAAACCGCCGGCGTGGATACCGGCGCGGGTCGTGTTAAAATGCTTTCCCACAAAGGGGTAGTTGGCCGGAATCGGCAGCCCTATCGACCGCATGTAATCGGCCAACTCCGTAATGGCGGTGGTGTCGATTCCGCACAGGTCGCCCTTCAGCGCGATGTATTCGAAGATCGCCGCCTCCAAAGGCGGGTTTCCGGTTCGCTCGCCGAATCCGAAGAGTGTGGTGTTGACGGCGTCGCAGCCGTACAGCCAGGCCGTTCCGCCGTTGGTGTGAACTTTGTGGAAATCGTTGTGTCCGTGCCATTCCAGTCGGTCGCCCGGCACGCCGCATTCGACATTGAGTTTGTAGATAAGTTTGGGGATGCTGCGGGGCAACTCGGCGCCCGGGTAACTGATGCCGAAACCCATCGTGTCGCACAGGCGTATCTTGACCTTCAACTCGTCGGGAACCTGCTCGCTCATCTCCATCAGCCTCTCGACAAACGGAAGGACAAACCCGTCAATATCGGCGCGGGTGATGTCTTCCAGGTGGCATCTGGGCCTGATGCCCGCTGCAAGAGCGGCATCGACCACGTCGCAGTACCTCTCCATGGCCATTTTACGGTCGATCTTGAGTTTGCTGAAGATGTGGTAATCCGAGCAACTGGTCAATATACCGGTTTCTTTCAGTTGGGCGTCCTTGACCAGTCGGAAGTCGCCCTTGATCGCCCTGATCCATCCGGTGCATTCGGGGCTGGAATGTCCCATCGCCCGGCAGCGGTCAAGTGTCTCACGATCATTCCTGGTGTACAGGAAGAACTCGGTCTGCCGGATGACGCGGTTGGGTCCGCTCATCCTTGCCATCAGGTCGTAGATACGGACCATCTGGTCGATCGTGTAGGGCGGGCGGGCCTGCTGACCGTCGCGGAAGGTGGTGTCGGTAATATGGATGTCCCGCGTCTTGACGCCGGACGGATCGAACCGGACCGGTTCGCCGTCGATGTACTCCACGACGGGCGAATCGAAGCGAATCAGCGGTGGCAGATCATAATCGAACGCCTCGGTTATGAAGTTCGGCTCGTCCACCTCAACAAGAGGATGCAATTTCTTTTTCTCTGACATTAGTCTGAACTTCCAAATTTCCGTATCTAACTAGACATCTACACCCTGCTAGACATCTACACCCTGTTCCTTACAGACCATGGTGATGAACTTGATTGCACCGCCGATGGTCTCGACCGACAGGGCGGCGTCCTCATCCATCTCGATACCGAACTCCTCTTCAAACATTGCCATCAGTTCGATGGATTGCACGCTCTCTGCACCCAGATCGGACATGAAATCGTGCTCGATCTTAATATCTTCCGGGTTCAGTTTCAAAACCCGCGCGGTTACTTCCTTGACACGTTGTTCAACTGTGGGCATATGTTTCCCTTTCTGTTCTTACGATCTCGACATACGGCGTCGTCCTCGACGAATAGCCTCGTCCCGGCCGGGAGCAGTCATCTCGAAGATCTTCTCCCACATGTTTTTCTCCGCTTCGGTCCATTCGCACTTACGCCGGCTCATGGCTATTGCCGCTGTCTCGTACAGTTTCTTTCTTCCGAAGCCCTTTGTAACCACGCCCTCAAGGAACCAGGCGAACGACGAGATAAACTTCGGCAGCGGCTTGCCGGTGGGCATTATCAACGCCATCGCACCGACGTAAGAACCCGTGTTCAGAAGCGTGCCGATGGCGGTCTTGGTGTGGTCGCCTATGAGCGAACCGACCTTGGTCGAGCCGGTACCGATAGGCCTGCGGCCATCGAGCATTACCGACACGTCGGAGTAATCGTTTTTCAGGTCGCTGTTGGTCGTCAACGCGCCGAGGTTCACCCATTCGCCGACGTACGCATGACCAAGGAAGCCGTCGTGGTACTTATTTGAATGGCCATGGATGATGGACTCTTCGACCTCGCCGCCGATGCGGCAGACCGGGCCGATGGAATTACCCTCGCGGCACTTAGCGCCCAGGAGGATCGACTTCTTGCCGACGTAGCAAGGCCCCTCAATCCGCGTGAACGGATGGACCTCGACGTCCTCATCGAGATATACAGGCCCGTTCTCGGCGTCGATAACGACCATCGGGTGAATAACGGCTCCGGAGCCGATGAATACGTCCTTGTCGCTGCCACGGATGGCGTTAGGCTGCTCAACATTGCCTTCAATACCGCTCCTGCCCGCAGCCTTGAAATCCTCGGTCAACTGCGCCGGATTCGCCAGCACCAGGTCCCACGTATAATTCCACGTCGCCAACTCGGACGTTACTGTCGGCAGCGCCGCTTTGGCTGAATCCAGCAGTTCTTCAATTCCGCCGGTGGTCAGTTTGGCAAGGTCAGCCGCGGCGATTCTCGCATAAAGCACTTCGCCGTCGTCGGTAACGCCGACCTCGCTCGGGCCGGTGGCGGCGACGTCGAAACCTACAGCCTTTACCCGACCGTTGACGATAAGCAAATCGTCGCCGGCGAGTGTGGCTGGGTCGTTGACCTTCATCTGCGTTTTGGCGCGATAGGAATCGGCCATGTACGCTTCGACGAAGCAGGCTACGTCGGTTGCGCCGATCTTTGCGATTAGTTTCTCGATCAGCGTGCTCATCCCGCATCGCAGTTCCCATATGGGCCTGCTCAGCGACAATGGGTGAAAATTCGCCCTCTTTTCCGACGGGCCATCGTACAGAATCATTCGCATAACAATTTCTCCATTAACAGAACTAATGTCTAATTTCTAATGACCAATGTCTAATGAATGACTAATGACTAATATCTAAAGACGCATGAGACCTTCCCATTTGTTTTTGGTCATTGGTCATTAGACATTACTTAGACATTGGTCATTAGGCATTAGTCATTTTTTAAGTGAGATTGCTGATTTCTCAAATTCCTTCGTCTCTTCACAAACCTGTTTGACAAAACTATTGTCTTCAATATCGCCGACCACCGCTTTCATTTCTTCGGGCGTTTCGAACGTAATTTGACGGAAGTGATTTTCGTAGTCTTTTTCCCTGCTGGTGCGGGTCGCTTCGCAGATGTATTGCTGAATCTCGACGGCTTCATCCAGCGCACCTGCCCACAGTTCGCTCGTCAATTCTTCCGCGCCCAGCAACTCCAGCAGCGTTGCAAAGGCGTGCCGCTGCTTATCGAGCGGATATTTTTCCCACAGTTCGTCGTATCGCTCGTGGACGCCGTGCCAGTCGGCGATTTTACCGGATTTTATTTCGGTGCAGAGGGCGTCGAAATCATCGCCCGTCATAAGTTGCCCGCCGAGGTTGATCCATCGCAGGCAGCGCGGACCTGTCAGTTCGGCGCACATCGACTCCAACGTTGCGCCGTCGCGCTGCATGTAGGACATCAGGTTTTTGACCGCATAGTAATGAAGCATCTGGCGGTAGGCCCGATAGCCTTCAGTGGCCTTGAGAACAACGGTCTTCCGACGAGAGTTTTCGACGTTCGTCGCGATGATTTCCAGTTTGTCCACAATCCCAGCCGGTCCTGTCAGAAGTCCGCGCCCGATTTTTACCGGTTCTTCCGGGTTTTTCTCGTCCGGTGAGTCGCCCTTTGCCGACAGGTGCGCCTGGGCGGTCCACTCTTCCAGCAAGGTCATTGCTGCGAGCATTTCCTCGGCAGTGTCGGGCGCGAGCGAATCGAACTCGACATTCTGGCGTTTGTGCTTGCGGGCGTCGCGGGCCTGGAACTTCCACGAATTCCGCGCCAGAGCGTACATGTTATAAAGCCACCAGTATCCAGGCATCAGCGTCAGGCGATCGGCTGCTACGTCGTTACTTACGAGGCAGAACGGAAGCGGAACGTCCAGTTCGGCTGGGTACGACCCCTTGGCCGGCAGGACGAACGAGGCGAACCGGCTGTTATGCTTCAGGCTTGTACAAAGCCCAGGCCAGAAGCCCCTACCGGCCTGGATTTCTCCGTCGGGCGCTCTGGAGTTGTGGTTCGAGCCGATAGTCGCCGCTGCGGCGATATTGCTCTGCCCCATTACCAGCGAGGCGATAAGGAACGAATTGTTGTGATGCTGCTCATGGGCGGGGAATATCAGGTTATTGAGCAATTCACAGCAGGAGACCGTCGAGTTGTCGCCGAGATACGAATGTATCAGCCTCGCGCCGTACTTGAGGGAACTGTTATCGCCCAGGATGAATCGCACCGCCTTGCATCCATAGAAAATATGACAGGCGTATCCGATGATTCCATTGACCAGTTCGACGCCTTCGCCGATTTGTGTCGGTTCTTCGGCGCTTGAGTTGATTGTGAGGTTCTTGAGTTTGTTTGCGCCTTTGACGTAGGCAGCCGGTCCGATTTTGACGTCTTTTATGATTCGGCAGTTTTTGACGACGCCGTTTTCGCCGACGGTTCCGTAAAATCCGCGGCGCGAGTCGAACATCTGCTGGGTCATTTGCCCCATTCGTTCTAGCAGGTCGGCGTCGGATCGGAATTTCGCCCAGAAATACGCATCCGCCGGAAGCATCCCGTCGAACGGCATAACGCTCCGCCCGCCGGCTTCGTTTATCAGGTCCAACCAGACCCGCGTTTCTTCGTCCTCGCCGTCCTTAATGATACCGTTTCCGAACTTCGCGTGATTCGTGGCGTGCATCTCATCAATGTTCTGAAGGATAACATGGTCGGCGATGATGTAGTGCGCGAGGTATCGAACGTGGTGAATGGCTGAGTTGTCGCCGATGTCGCAGTCGATAATCAGGCTGTTGCTCAAACCGACCGGAACGGAAAGGTCGTGATAGGTCAATGCCAGTTCCTCAAGCCGACCTATGCGTACCAGTCCGAAAAACTGGCAGTTTATCACCTGGTGCGGGCTGAACTCATCGGCCACCAGGACGGTTTCCCAATTCTCGGCAGTGTTTCCGTTCTTGACGAGCGTTTCGAGTTCTTCGGGACGCAGGTTCCGCCAGGCGTCAGCCGGTTTACCCGACTGCTGATTACGCAGATAATACTCATCCTTACCGGCAGGGAGAAACTGCTCGGGGATGAAACTCGCACCCAGAGATTTCAACGGTGAAATTTTCATTTTGTTCGTTTAGAAATTTGAACCACGAAGAACCTATTAAACTACCGATTGAAAGGAATATTCGGCGATTCCTCTTTTCAATTGGCAATTGGCAATTGAAAATTGGCAATCGTTAAGCTCCCGGCGAGCCGGGTTTGTTCTTCTGAATCCAATCGTAATATTCTCTCATTTTGAGTTTCCCTGCCGCTGCTTCATCGGCGAAAACTATACTGTCGGGATGCATTTGCAGGGCGCTGGCGGTAATCATGCTGCTGACAGGACCTTCAACGGCGGCTGCGAGGGCGTCGGCTTTTCCTTCACCGTTGGCCAGGAGTATAAGACGCTCGGCGTCAAGGATCGTCCCGACGCCCATCGTGATGGAGTAAATCGGAACTTCCTCTTTGTTGTCGAAGAAACGGGCGTTGTCATTGATGGTCTGTTCGGTCAGCGTCTTAAGCCGCGTCCGCGACGCCAGGCTGCTGGACGGTTCGTTGAAGGCGATGTGTCCGTCGGAACCGATACCGAGCACCTGCAGGTCGATCCCGCCGCACTCGTCGATCCGGTCTTCGTACCACTCGCAGAAGGCCCGGTAATTGTTGGCGGTACCGGAGGGAACGTGGATGTTCTCGACCGGAACGTTGATGTGCTTAAAAAGGTTCTCCCACATGAAGTAGTAGTAACTCTGCGGGTGGTCGTGCGTCAGGCCTACGTATTCATCCAGGTTGAAGGTGGTAACGTGCGAAAAGTCCAGACCTTCTTCCTTGTGCATGCGGATGAGTTCTTTATACAGACCCAGCGGCGTCGAACCCGTCGCCAGACCGAGAACGGCATCGGGAATCTCGTTGAGCGTTTCAGCCACTATTTGGGCGGCCTGCTTGCTTATTTCTTCGTATGACGGACAGATTACAACTTCCATTTCTTTTCTCCACTGAACGGTAATTATCCCCGCTCCGCGTTGCATCCCCAAGACACCAGCCTCAAGCAAACCGGAGCAAAATTTCAGTAGATTTTAACGATTGCGACGAAAAAATCAAGTGTTTTCCTCACGTTACCCATAAATAACCGGAAAAATTGCTTGATTGACAAACCGAAATGGAATAAAAGGCGTCATCCCTATTGGAAATGGACAGACACAATGAAGTTTCACCTTATAGACAAAATTGAACAAATCGAGCCGGGAAAGCGTCTCGTCGGTATCAAGGCGCTCTCGCTGGCGGAAGAGTACCTTGGGGATCATTTTCCCGTATTTCCGGTCATGCCCGGAGTGCTGATGCTCGAAGCGATGGTGCAGGCAGCCGCCTGGCTCGTCCGACTGGAGCAGGATTTTTCCAAAAGCATGGTCGTGCTGTCAGCGGCGCGGAACGTCCGCTACGGAAACTTCGTCGCGCCCGGCGGGATATTGCGAATCGAAGTCGAACTACTCAAGACCGAAGGCGACATCACGAAATTCAAGGGTATCGGAACAGTCGGCGACGGGCAAACCGCCGTGCAGGGACGGTTTGAACTGAAAAGTTTCAACGTCGCCGATTTCTTCGCCCCCGCATCGGCTGCCGACGAGCGGATAATCGCCCAACTGAAAGAAGGATTCAAACTAATCGGCGGCTCCGAAGCGCTGAAAGCGGCAACTTCGCATTGACTTTACCCGACAAATTCATTATAAGTCCACGGATTACACGGATTACACGGAAAAAATCGAGATAAAGCAGGAGAATATACGTTATGCCAATGACAGATGATGAAGTTTTCCAGAAGGTTACAGAAACGCTCACCGAAGCGCTCGGCGTCGATGACGACGAAGTTACACCCGATGCGACGCTTACGGGCGATCTTGGGGCAGAGTCCATCGACTTCCTGGACATCGTATTCAGACTCGAGAAAACCTTCGGTATTAAGATACCGCCCGGCGACCTGTTCCCGGACAACGTCCTTAACAATCCCGATTTCGTAGCCGACGGAAAAGTTACCGACGTCGGACTGGTAAAACTCAAAGAGTCAATGCCGCACGTTGAATTCGGCGACTTCGACCAGGACCCCGACGTTAACAAACTCTCGGAACTGTTCAAGGTCCAGACGATCGTCAACTACGTCAAAAATAAAACCGCCGGGTAAACAAACTGAACCACAAAGGACACGAAGAGTACAAAGAACAAAAAATTAAAAACTATTTTTTCTTTGTGCTCTTCGTGTCCTTTGTGGTTCGATTTTTTCCGTCCGAAAATGGAGTTCGGTATCAATGCGTTGGATTTGGATTGATCGTTTCGAGGAGTTTTCACCCGGTGTATCAGCCGTTGCCGTAAAGAACGTCTCGTTGGCTGAAGAGCACCTCCACGACCATTGGGAAGACTTTCCGGTCATGCCGGTGTCCCTGATGATCGAAGGAATGGCCCAGACGTCGGGAATACTCGTCGGGCAGGCGCGCGACTTCCGCGAGAAAGTCATTCTCGCCAAAATCTCCAAGGTCGAAATCAGCGAACCGGTCGTACCCGGCGATCAACTGAAATATCATACCGAAATAGGAACAATCACCGATCAGGCAGCCAGTACCCACGGAACCGTCTGGAAAAACGGTAAAGACATCGGCACAATCGACCTGATGTTCTCGCACATTGACCAGAATCTCGCCGGTACGAAATTCCCCGAAGAAAACTTCGTCTTCACCGGTCAGTTCCTCCGCCTGCTTGCGGGGTTTGTGGAGACACCGGCCAAATGAATGATCGCCGCGTTGTAATCACAGGACTGGGCGTCGTTACAGCCGGCGGACTCGGAATCGAAGAACTCTTCGCGAACATCTGCGCGAAGACCCAAGGCGTCAAACGCATAGACTTATTCGACCCGTCCGGTTTCGGATGCCAGGTCGCCGGTCAGTTGGACGACTTTTCCGCCCGCAAATTCGTACCCCGCTCTTATCGCAAAGCCGTCAAGGTAATGGCCCGCGACATCGAGATTGCCGTCGCCGCCGCCGACTTGGCAGTCCGCGACGCCGGTATAACCACCAAGGGTATCGACGAAAACGCCGTCGATATAAACCCCGACCGCTTCGGATGCAACATCGGAGCCGGACTTATCTGCGCCGACCTGAACGAACTGGGAGCCGCTGTTAACACCTCCGTTACCGACGGTAAATTCGACTTCAAAAAATGGGGACGCGAAGGAATAAGCAACCTCACGCCGTTGTGGTTGCTGAAGTATCTTCCCAATATGCTCGCCTGCCACGTAACAATCATCCACGGAACCAAGGGACCTTCCAATACGATAACCTGCGGCGAAGCCTCCGGGCATCTCGCAGTCGGTGAGGCAGCAAGGACAATCGCCCGTGGCTCCGCCGACGCCGCTATCGCAGGAGGGGCCGAAAGCAAGGTCAACCCCATGAACCTCATGCGGCAAACGCTCCTTGAACGGGTTACAACCACAGGTAACGACAACCCCGACCAGGCGTGCAAACCATTCGACGCAGACGCCGACGGGACCGTTATCGGCGAAGGCGGTGGGCTGGTTATCCTGGAAGAGAAGGCGCACGCTTCCGGTAGAGGCGCACGGGTTTATGCGGAATTCGTCGGATTCGGGGCGGGAAACAACCCCGAAGGAATGAACTATCTCGGAGAACCCAAAGGCGACGGGGAAGCGCGGGCGATATCGGCCGCCATCGCGGATGCCGGAATCTCGCCGGAGCAGATTGACCTGATCATTCCTCACGGTACGGGCGTACCGGCGGAAGATGCAGCCGAGGCCGATGCCATCCGCCAAACACTAGGCCAACGAGCTGATACCGTTCCGGTCGTTCCGTTGACAGGCGGATTCGGAGACCTCTTCGCCGGCGCAGGGGCGGTTCAACTGTCCGTCGCAGCAATGGCGTTGCACAAGCAGACGGTTCCGCCAGCGGTTAATTTTGAGAAATCCGCCGACGCCTGTCGGCTTAATGTTCCAAAAGAACAGACCGACGCGAAATTGCAATACGCCCTCTGCTGCACGCACACCACCGGCGGACAAAATGCAGCCATTGTGCTGAAACGATACGAATGAGGGACTTGGGATTAGGGACTAGTGACTAGTGAAACGACGAGTAGTTATAACCGGAATGGGATGCGTTACTCCGCTTGGGCGTGATGTCGAGTCGGTATGGTCGGCTTTGATTGCCGGTAAAAGCGCTATCAGCGCCATCGAACTGTTCGACGCCGAAACGTTTCCAACGACATTCGCCGCACAGATAAAGGATTTTCAACTTCCTGACGCCCTAGCCCAAACCGGAAAACACGACTATGTCGGAAGGCAGACCGGATTCGCCCTGGCAGCCGCTCTTGAAGCATGGAACCAGTGCGGTCTGGACGAATCAAACGGGCATGACCCGGCACGGATGGGCATCTACCTCGGTTCGGGCGAAGGGAGCCTGGACTTCGACAACTTCACCTCCCTGCTGGTCGATGCCTGGGGCGACGACGGAAAACTCGATACCGTCCGATGGGCGAAACTGGCGTTCGAGCGAATGACCGTTCACCACGAGCAGGAGCAGGAAGCCAACATGGTGGTCTCGCACCTGGCTGGACAGTTCAACATTCAAGGACCGGCCTTTAACATCCTGACCGCCTGTGCCGCCAGCACCCAGGCCATAGGCGAAGCGACGATGATCATCCGCCGGGGCGATGCCGACGTAATGATGACCGGCGGGGCGCACAGTATGATCCACCCCTTCGGCGTAACGGGCTTCAACCGCCTCAACGCCCTGTCAACCCGCAACGATGAAATGGAAACCTCCTCGCGCCCGTTCGACCTTACCCGCGACGGATTCGTCCTCGGCGAAGGCGCGGGAATCCTGATACTCGAAGAGTACGAATCCGCTCGCCGGCGCGGCGCGAAAATACTGGCTGAAATCATCGGCTTCGGCTCCAGCGCCGATGCCTTCCGCATCACCGACCAGGACCCGGACGGTAGCGGCGCTGCCGCAGGTATGCTCGCAGCACTGACTGACGCAGGTGTAACTATCGAGCAGATAGACTACATCTCCGCACACGGAACCAGCACGCCACAGAACGACTCGGTCGAAACACGGGCGATAAAGGTCGTCTTCGGCGACCTGGCGAAAAAAGTGCCGATTTCGTCCATCAAAGGCTCGGCTGGTCATCTCATCGCCGCTGCCGGCGTAACTGAACTGATTGCCTGCGTTCTGGCTTTGCGCGACCAGATTCTTCCTCCGACGATGCACCTCAACACGCCCGACCCGGAATGCGACCTCGACTACATCCCCAACGAATCCCGAAAGGCCGACGTCAACATCATAATGAGCAATTCCTTCGGCTTCGGCGGTCAAAACGACACGTTGATCATCACAGATAGGGACTAGGGACTTGGGATTGGGGACCTGGAAAAAAAACAAAAAATCTTTGATCCGCAAATCAACAGATTGGTTGACTCGTGCTGCGTAGCGAAGTATCACTACTCTGCAGAGTAGTATTGGTAAACCAGATTGGCTTTCCGTTTTTTTCCCTCGTCCCGAGTCCCAAATCCCTGGTCCCTATAAATTTGACATTTATCATTTAACGTTTAGCATTAAGGGCAATGGTATCATTGTGGCAATTTATAACGCATAACTGGGCGGCTCTGGCGATAGCAGCGACGTGCATGAGCCTGCTGATGTTTGCGCTTTTAATGCTGACCAAGTACGTCCGTATCTGCCTGAACATCTTCACCGACACCCCCCTTCCGCTGTCCATCGACGCCAGGGACTTTCAGGTAATTCAGGGCGAGGAGGTCCGCTTCCGCAGTTTCGACGGCGTCAGCCTCCGGGGCATGTGGCTTCGGAGGCCTAACGACTCCGGACAAAAGCCTGCCCCCAAGGAGGGAACCATCGTCTTCTGCCACGAGTTTGGCTCTGATATGTACAGCTGCGCCCGATACGCCCGCCCGCTCCTCGAAACCGGTTTCGACATTTTTTCTTTCGATTACCGCGGGCACGGCGACAGCAGCCGATCCAAAAACTACCGTCCGCTCCAGTGGCCTTCGGACCGGGAACTGAAAGACACCCTCGGAGCATGCGCCTACGTGGAGGATACGCTTTCGGCTGCGGGCGAACCGACGCGAATCGGCGTATTCGGTATCAGCCGGGGAGCAAGCGCCGCCATTATGGCGGCAAGTTCGGACCCGAATATCTCGTGTATCATGTGCGACGGAGCCTTCAGCACCGCCGAGACGCTCGTTACACTCATGAAACGATGGGCGTCCATCTTCGCACGCGTCAAACTGGTCTATCAGAACCACCCCGACGCATTCTGGAAATTCCTCAATTGGTGCATGATG
This sequence comes from Planctomycetales bacterium, assembly GCA_030612725.1. Classification (GTDB taxonomy): domain Bacteria; phylum Planctomycetota; class Phycisphaerae; order SM23-33; family SM23-33; genus JAUWNJ01. The sequence continues at coordinate 8,323 of JAUWNJ010000022.1, read as the reverse complement.
CGATTCGCACAACCAAAACTTGGCAGACGGTTCCCCTCGGTTCGCAAGGCGCTGGAGAATATGATTGCACGCCCGATAATGCTCATCCATGGCCAACGGGACAGCTACATCCGATCCGACCAGGCCGAACTGCTTTATCATTCAGCCGGTCAACCCAAGTACCTCTGGATCGTCCCGAAAGCAAAGCATAATCAGTCCGTTACGACCGCGCCGGAGGAATACGCCGCAAGGACGACCGCTTTTTTCCTCAAACACCTGGCTGACGAAAACATCGGCGTCGAAAAGATCACCGGAAGGTCATTCCACGCCGATAAACCCGGCGTCATGGAACACGCCTCGAAGGTCGGCCAATGAGTCTCACCCGTACACTCCTGCGCCCCGCCGCTCGAATCGCCGGAACGCGTGCTTTGGTTCAGGCAAGAGCGTTCCTGGCCACTCATAAGCATACCGCCGAGGTGCAGGACGCTTTGCTACATCGGCTTATTTCCGCCGCTTCCGGTAGCAGATTCGGACGCGAACACAACTTCAAGAGCATCCGCTCATACGAAGATTTCAAATCGGCCGTTCCGATAAGCGATTACGAACACCATCGCCAATACATCGACGACGTCCTGACCGGTCGGGTCGAAGCGCTGTTTGCGGCGGGCACGAAAATCCGTATGTTCGCCGTTACTTCCGGTACGACCGGAACGCCAAAGCACATTCCCGTTACGAGTCAATTCCTCAGCGATTACCGCAGGGGATGGAACGTCTTCGGGATACGGATGCTCAAGGACCATCCCAGCGGATGGCTTAGGAAGATTGTTACGATAGGTTCGCCTGCCTGTGAAAACGTCAGCCCGACCGGACTTTCGTGCGGGGCCATCAGCGGCCTGCTGGCAGAACACCAACCATGGGTCGTCAAAAAAATGTACCCCGTCCCGCCGCAGGTCAACGACATCGCCGACCCCGCCGAGAAATACTACGCCATCATGCGGTCGTCTATCGCTCACGACGTTGGTATCGTCATCACTCCAAACCCGTCCACCGCCGTCAAACTCGCCCAAATCGCACGCGACAACGCAGAGCGAATCATCCGAGACGTCCATGACGGCACGATCAGCCTGTCGAACACCAAATCAATCAAGGCGATGGGCGGAGTTTCGTTCCGCCCGGACCGGGCCGCTGCGAAACGACTTGAGGAAATCATACGACAACACGGTCAACTGCTACCGAAACACTTCTGGAACCTCAGTTTCATGCTACTCTGGACGGGCGGAACGGTCGGGCTGTACCTTCCGAGCGTCCGCAAATTCTACGGCAGCGTGCCCATCCGCGACATGGGATTGCTTGCAAGCGAAGGAAGGCTGTCGGTCCCGCTGGCCGACGATACATCGGCCGGCGTGGCCGAAATCACGTCCAACTTTTTCGAGTTCATCCCTGCCGATCAAATCGAATCGGACTGCCCCGACGTGTTCCGCGCACACGAAGTCGAACCGGGGTGCGAGTATTTCGTCGTGTTTTCCAATTGGGCGGGTCTGTGGCGGTACAACATCGACGATCGCGTTCGCGTAACGGGTAAACTAGGCGACAGCCCAATCTTCGAATTCCTCTCTAAGGGCCTGCACACCTGTTCAATCACCGGTGAGAAGATTACCGAGCACCAGGTAGTCCGCGCCATGGAATCAGCCTCTGCACAGACCGGCGAGAGTATCCATGAGTTCGTCCTGCAGGGACACTTCGACGAGACCCCCTACTACGAATTACACCTCGAATCAGCCGGTGGAATTGACGCCAAGACGCTGGCAGATGTGATGGACCGGGCATTATGCGGGCTTAATGTCGAATACGATTCCAAGCGTCGCACAGGTCGGCTCGGACCGATACGCGCGAAGACCATACAGGTAGGAAATCTCACCAAAGACCACGCCTCGGGCCCTCAGGGGCGGGCTGAACAATACAAACACAAGTACCTCATGACCGATGTAATCAGCGATTCTGAGAGCAACGACCTGCCGAACTCGCGATAAAAAAACGCCGGAGCGGACTTGAAAAGTCCGCTCCGGCGTTGATATACACCTGCTATCTTTTATAAGTTGGTCATAAAAAGCGGACCAACCAGGTAACTGTCATCTTCACTCTTGTGGTCTGCCAATTTGTTAGTGCCCGCTCCCTGCTGCGTATCGTTGTCACCGGAGGCGCTGTAGATATTGTCCTTAGCGATACCGACGTCAGCCCGTTTGCTGCCACTTACGTGGTAATCGGCAAAGAGAACGTTGATGAAACTGCCTTTCCCGTGGTTCTGACTCATACCGTCAGACTGATTGGATACCGGATCGGCGGTCCAGTCAGTACAGGGCGTCAGTCTGTCAAAATGGGGAGTCTTGTCAGCCATAACCGCCAAGCCGCCGTTATCGGTAATACCGCTCCTGGCTGTACCGGCCGAATCATACAGGGGCGCCTGGATACTGTAACTGACCCTCTGGCAATGGTCCCTGGGGGTGGGGGTATCCGAGTCCGCGTCGTAGAAATCCCAGTAGTAGTCGCCGTTGCTATCCTTGGGGCTTTTCATCTTGATAGCATTGTCGTCGCTGGGGCAGCTGAAAATAGCAGGAGGCTGATTCGAGCGTACAATCAGGAACATCAATGCCGTGGGACTGAGGGTTGTGGGTGTTGTCGCGCTCGTGGCGTTGGTGCCGGTTGCAGTGTTCCAGCTGGAACTTTCGATCCACGGCGGGGTATCGTCACTCTCTGACTGATAGATCAATATCCCCTTGCCTATACCGTTAAGATTGGCGCCACAGAGCGCCTGCTTGGCAAGCTCCTTGGCCCGACCCAAAGTAGGCAGGAGAATGGACACCAGCAAAGCGATAATCGCAACGACCACCAACAACTCAACCAGCGTAAAACCTTTTGTTCGTTTCATAATAACCTTCCTTCCTCTTCCAATGGTTAAATTCATACCCGCCGGGGAATACCTATACTATTCAACCCCGGCATACGTTATCGCTTGCAGTGGAGGGTTACTCTACGGTTGGCGTGGTATATTATGGAAGAGTCCATGTCGAACCGCAAACGCCATCCACTACACGCTACATCAACAATAGCGGATCCACTACATCTATACTAATCATAGGCATAACAATAACGTCTGTCAATAGAACATTTAGAATTTTTTTCTCTTTTTCGCCCCGCCGGATATCTCCCGTCCCAACCTGTATATATGTCGAAACTCCATCCGCCATTCTATGCTGATAATAAAACCTTCTAATTGACACAGGCCGGAAGCAGACTTAACCTGCCGCGATAATGACACCACCAAAAACAATCCAAAAACTCCTGGGCAAGTTCTCACAAGAACACCTTCTGATATTCTACGAGGAACTCGACAGCGATTCTCAATCATCCCTGCTTGAGCAGATTTCCGGAATCGACTTCGAGCAACTCGACGGTCTGATCCGCTCGCACGTCCTTGCCGAACCGCCTTCGGAGATACCCGCAAATCCCTCCCCCGCCCCTATCCTCCCAATCAGGCCCGCCGACGATGCCTCGGCCAACTCCTATCGACAGGCAAGGCGGCGAGGAAGCGAACTCATCTCCGCCGGACAGGTGGCGGCTTTCGTCGTCGCGGGAGGCGAGGGAACACGCCTGGGTTTCGACGGACCGAAGGGGTGCTTCGCCGTTACGCCGATTAAACACAAAGCCCTCTTCGGTGTCTTCGCCGAGCAACTACTCGCCGCAGAACGACGTTACGGCTCGGCCATCCCGTGGTACGTCATGACCAGCCAAGCCAACGACGCAGCCACTCGCGAATTCTTCGACGATAACGATTTCTTCGGCCTGGAGCGTCGGGACGTATTTTTCTTCACGCAGGGACAGATGCCGGTGGTGGATACGAACGGAAAAATCCTCCTCGCCGGCAAAGGGCAAATCGCCTTCAGCGGCGAAGGACATGGCGGATGCCTGACGGCACTGTATCGAAGCGGCGCTCTGGACGACATGGACCGACGCGGCATCGAATACATCTCCTATTTCCAGGTGGACAACCCGCTAAACCACTGCATCGACCCGTTGTTCATAGGGCTGACCGACCAGGCCGGAGCCGAAATGTCCGCAAAGGCCATCCCGAAAAGCGGACCTATGGAGAAACTCGGAAACTTCTGCATGGTCGCCGGTAAAGTTACGGTCATCGAATACTCCGACCTGCCCGAAGCATTGGCCCGGACGACCAGGCCTGACGGTTCGCTCGTCTTCGGCGCGGGAAGCATTGCGATCCATATCCTCTCGCGCCGATTCGTCGAACGCCTGACAGCCAATGGACAATGCGCGCTTCGGTTCCACCGCGCAAACAAGAAAACCCCTTATACCAACCCGGACGGCGAAATCGTCACACCCGCCGAAGACAATGCCGTCAAACTCGAACGGTTCATCTTCGACGCGATGCCAATGGCCGATAACGTCATTGTGCTGGAGACGCTCCGCGAGGAGGAGTTTTCGCCCGTCAAAAACGCCACAGGACAAGGCAGCCTCGAAACCTCCATGCGCGACCAGATTCGCCGATCCGCCCGTTGGCTGGAATCCGCAGGCCTGTCTGTACCGCACGACGCCGAAGGCGAACCTTCCGCCGTTATCGAAATCAGCCCGCTACTGGCAACCGACGCCGAACAACTGGCTGAAAACATCGACGCGAACATGACAATCGATCCGGGAGAAAGCGTGTATCTTGAGTAAAGAATTAATGTCTAATTTCTAATGACCAATGCCTAATGAATGTCCAATGACCAATGTCTAAAAAAATCCCAATGACGACGGAGTATCGAAAAGGGATTTCAGAAACAAGATTGGTATTTGTAAGAAAGAGGCTCGTGAGACCAAACATTGGATAAGGATGATTGTTTCGGCAGTGCCGGAAGCGGTTAGTCATTAGACATTAGTCATTGAATAGACATTGGTCATTAGACATTAGACATTTGCCGTCAGGCATTCTTGACATATCCCCAATCTCACGCTAAAGTCTCGTTTGTTGCGGCACTCGCCCGGGTGGCGGAATAGGCAGACGCGCCAGCTTGAGGGGCTGGTCTCCCTTGGGAGGTGCAGGTTCAACTCCTGTCCCGGGCATTTGAGGCGTCGGCCGGCAGTCAGATGGCTCCGTGATCGCGACGGTTGCCAAGACATCTCTTGCCCCTGCAAGATTCTTCCCGTAGAATTCCGCCTTGATGGACGACCGTTCCATAAGTCTTCTAACTTTTTCAACTAAGGAGCAGCACAATGGCAAAGAGTGTAAAACCCGCAAAGAATGTAAAGCCCGCAACGAAGAGTGAGATTCTGTCCAACATCGCAGAGGCCACGGAACTTTCACGCAAGCAGGTGGCGTCCGTGTTCGACGCACTTTCAGGTCAGATCAAAGCCGCCGTGGGCAAGAAAGGTACTGGCGTATTTGCGTTGCCGGGTCTGCTGAAGATCGTAGTCACCCTCAAGCCCGCTACCCCGAAGCGAAAGGGCATCAATCCCTTCACCAAGCAGGAGCAGATATTCAAAGCGAAGCCCGCTCGCAAGGTTGTCAAGATCCGGGCCCTCAAGGCTCTCAAGGACATGGCGAATTAATTAAAGGGATAAGCCCCCTGGGGGGTACTCGCCGTACTGATGAGCGGGTTGGCCTGGCGCAAAGGCCGCGTTTGCGATAGCTCAAAATGTTACGGAATTAGCAGACCCCTTTTGAAACGCGAAGGAGACTCCGATGGCGAAGGGTAACAGCACTAAGCACAAGAACGTCAAGAAGCCCAAGAAAGACAAGGCCGTCAAGGTCAAGAAGTAAGGCGACCGTTGTTCAGCGGGGCAAGCAGGTTCGGCTGAGAGATCGGCCTGGCGAAGACCGGTGCTGCCGGCGGGGTTGCTTTACGCTTCAACCGCCGGCAGACGCGCCGGCTTGGGGGGCTGGTCTCCCTTGGGAGGTGTCTCTGTGTCGAATAATCCCGCCCGTTCGCTTGCCTTCAAAGGATAACCGATATTGGGTTTGATTGTTTTTCTAATGCAGGCCGTTGTCATTTCATTTTCCGGGGTAATGGCTCCGGGACCGATGACGGCTGTAACGCTCGGACTGGGCGCTCGAAATCGCCATGCAGGCGCGTTGGTGGCGATAGGGCATGGGATCGTGGAATTCCCGCTGATGGTGCTGATTATCGTGGGCGTCGGTAAGTTGTTTGCGTTTCCGACCTTTCGGATTAGCGTCGGCCTGGTCGGCGGTGTGATGCTGATTGTGATGGGCGCGACCATGCTCAATGCGGTAAAGAAGCCGTCGGTCGCGGGAAGCAAACCGGGCCACAGGGGACCAGTGGCAACGGGAATCCTGATGTCGCTCGGAAATCCGTACTTCATGCTCTGGTGGGCGACGGTGGGTTTGGCCCTTGCGTCCCGGGCAGCCAGTTTGGGAGTTCTTGCGTTCGTGCTGTTCGCTATTCTGCATTGGATTTGCGATCTTATCTGGCTGGAGGCGCTGTCGTGGGCGAGTTATCGAGGCTCGAAACTTTTTGGCCGAAGAAGTCAGCGAATTGTCCAGGCCATTTGCGCCTTATCCCTTCTGTTCTTCGGCGGGGTGTTCCTCTTCAACAACATCAGGGACATGGTTGGCATGTAACATACCGCGATAAACCGGAACGGTTATCACCATTTGGCTTTTGCGCCCACATGGCGGAGAAACGTGCGGAGCCGTTCTGTAATGGCATCGTCGGCGACGAGAAGGGCCGGCTTGGTTGCCTGGCTGGAAATCCGCAACTGACTTCTGCCACTTTTTTTAGCGGTCCCTCGCTCAATGGAAATCTTCTCGGTCAGCGGGATCTCGACCTTCGAGGCGAACTTGCGAAACACCAGTCTCTTATCGGTCAGCGCGATTCCGGCAAGCCCAGCCTCGGTCTTGGCGAACTCCCCGTCGGGGATATAGACGGTGAATTTTTCCCCCTCGGCCAGAGTGAACCACTGTTTAATCCGGCTTCTGATGGCCAACGGCAGCGCCAGCCAGGGGTCGCTGCGATCTTTCCTGACCGCTTCACGAATTTGCTCCAGGGCGGGACATTCAGTACCGCCGACTATCTGGATAAACTCCTCTGCCCGTTTGAGCGCGAATATCCCCAGTTCGCACTCGTGCGTGCGTCCGTCGGCGGCAAATCTAACGTCGGGAACTACCGCTCCGATGGGCGAGCATTCCCGGCAAAGGTAATAGGGAAACGGAAAGCAATATGGCTCCGGAAGGTTCTCAATGGGGTCCAGTTTCGCCAGTAGTTCGCGCCCCGACACTCCGCCCAGTTTGTCAAGTTCGAAAACGCTTCGGGAATAGGAGGTACGCGCGCCGATCTCGCCTCGTCCGGGCAACTTGCTGGCCCAGACGACCAGGTGAACCGACAGATGATGACGCTTACCACAAACTATGCACCTCTGCGGAAAGGCGCTGCGAAAATCTTCCTCGTAGAGCAAATCGGGACTGAAAAGGAAAAAAGCGCCCATTTCGTCCATGTGTCCCAGCCGGATATTGTAATGCTTCCGTTCGGAAACCGGCTTGACTTGCTTTGCCGGACTGGGCGTATGAGTCGCATCTAACTGACTCTCTGCCACGGCGGTCTGCGAAGCCAACGGCTGCTGAACGGGGGCGGGCGGCTCGCTCTTGCCTAACCAGCCAATAATATCCTCCACGCTCGTATCGGCCAGACCAGGCTCGGTCAGATCGTCCGAATCAAGCAAATCGGCCTTCTCGGTAATAACGAAAACCTTCTTGCATGCGCTGCACCGTCCCTTCCTCCCCAAATACTCTCGCGGGACAGTCAAAAGTTGGCCACAGCCCGGACAGAAAACCTCAACCACTTGCATAGTACTGCCCCTTTATCGCCATTTACAACAATCCATTAACTGCTTTAACGCAGAAGTGACCATTAAAGAACTGTTAAACGATAAATATTTAAAGATTTGGCACAACATGCTTTTCGTTGTGCATTTCTCTTTTCCGCACACTTCCCAGCGGGCCGTTATTGGAGATGAACCCCAAACGTACCTCGCAGGCCAAGCATGCAATTCACCGCACACAGGAATGATACCTCAACCGGCTTTAGACTGCAAGGTTTTAATGCAACGAGCCGCGACTGCAAGGGAGCGGTCATATCAATTGCGAGAGTCTTGCCGACCGCTCCCTGACGGTCGCGGCTCGTAAGGCGGCTCCCCATGCAAGGCGCGTTAACTTGATGCGCCGGGTGTTACAGAGTACGGAGTCCCTTAATCCCAAGTCCCTATTCCCTAAACATCATCCAGTATGTGTCCCATCCTGTCTTTCTTCGTCTTCAGGTAATGGCGGTTGTGGTCG
>JAUWNJ010000003.1 GCA_030612725.1 Planctomycetales bacterium | reverse complement strand
CGTCGCGGATGAAGAGCAGCGCCCCCCTCCCGCGCGCGGCCGCCGCCCTCACCGTTTCGGGGCAGCCGCCGAGCACGGCCGGTGCCTTTAGCGTGTTGGTGTAGCCGCCCAGCACGGCAGATGAGGCAAGCGGTGTTGTGGACCCGCCCAGCGGGGCAGATGAGGCAAGCGTTGTTGTGGACCCGCCCAGCACGGCAGATGAGGTGATCGTTGTTGTGGACCCGCCCAGCGCGGTGGATGAGATAAGCGTTGTTATTCCGGAGATTAATGAGCCGATACGCCTGCTTCCTATATTTATAACAGACGATACAGAGTTTTATTTGGACGGGCAGATTATTGATTTGCCAGACGACTATGAGACCACAACGATGGTTGATCCTGATTTCGCTTTAGTATCAAATCATGCCGTTCAAGTGTGGCCTGACGGGTACACTACGGCGGACATGCAATCCAGCTCGGAATTCAAGATTGTGCCCGAGCCGGCAACGCTGGGATTACTGGCAATAGGCGCCTTTGCGATGGTTCGCCGCCGCCGAAGATAAATGCTTGTGATTATGTTTCACTTCGGGCGCAGCCATTTATTTAGCGATGGCTGTGCCTGATTTCGTGCGCCTTGGTAATGAAAACGTCTCGAAGAGTCGCCTGACGCCGCTTTGGGAACTGAAAACATAACTCCGACCTCACTACCTCCCAAAGCCGATTGGTAGCGAATTTTTAGGATGGCTTCTCGTGCGGGTGTGCTGTTCAAAAGGAAGTCCGGCGCGGCGTCGGCTTCGGAAGATCGGGCAACCCTGCTAGCGGTAGCATGATGCACCACCTGACGATCGACAATCAGACTGTTGATATTCCCCACGGCGGGACGATCCTCGAAGCAGCCCGGAAACTCCGAATCGAGATTCCCACGATGTGCTTCCTCGAAGGCGTCCGGCCAAACGCTTCGTGCATGATCTGCGTGGTGAAGGTCGATGGTCTCGCCGGCCTGGTTCCGGCCTGTGCGACTCTGGCCCAGGACGGTATGAAGGTTCAGACGGACACCGAAGAAGTCCTACAGGCCCGGACAGACGCATTGGAATTGCTATTGAGCGACCATCTCGGCGATTGTGAAGGCCCCTGCCGACTCGCCTGCCCCGCCGGAGTGAACATCCCGTTAATTATCCGTCAGATAGCAGCGGGTGAAAGCGGCGACGCCGACGGCGCTTCTGAAAAAATCCCCTGCGACGATTGCCCCGCTCCGTGCGAGCGCGCCTGCCGACGGAAACAATTCGATTCGCCCGTTTCAATCCGCGATCTGATGCAATATGCAGCCGGTAAGGGTCTGGCGGTTTTGCCTTCGAAGGATGACGTTCGCCGACGGTTTTCAGTTCACATCGGACGATTGCGCGAAGGCGAAATCGAGCAGTTCCTCGCCGACGCGAATCGGGCTGGGCGAATCGAGCCGTCCGCCTCAGGTCTGACCGAAGAGCAGGCCCGCGACGAAGCGCGGCGCTGCCTGCACTGCGATTGCCGAAAGGCCGACGCATGCAAACTCCGCGACTATGCCGAAATCTTCGGCGCAAAGGCCAGGCGATACAAAAGCGAGCGAAGGTCGTTCGTGCAAAACCGCGAGCATCCCGACGTAATCTACGAGCCGGGAAAGTGCATCGCCTGTGGTCTGTGCGTCCGCATCGCCGAAGATGCACGCGAGGAACTCGGTCTGACGTTTATCGGGCGGGGATTTGACGTGCGTGTGGCTGTACCGTTCGACCGCTCCGTAGCCGAAGGTCTCAAAACCACCGCTCTGAAATGCGCCGCCGCCTGCCCCACCGGGGCATTATCGCAAAGGTAGCAGCAGAACCTCCATGCGAACGCGGTCGTCGTTGCTGTGCGATTCGATTAGATAAAATGCTTCCGCCTGCCGGTGCTTCTTTCGCCAGTAATCCAGTAATCGGCGGGTGTTATGGTCAAGTTTTTCCCCGCCTTCACTGCTCATAAACGCCCCGTATGATTGCGCCTGGTCGCTGCGAACCGAAACTTTCGCCCCCTCGGAAACCGAGTCGATAACCCAAATTGAACTGCCGCGAATCAGCAATGAATCCGGGCGGATAAAATCGGCTTCGATTATGAAGCCGTCGTCGGTTCGCCGGATGTTTCCTCGCCGCCAGAGCGATTGCGCCTCCGGGCCGACCCGCCGGGAAGGGCGGATGATACGCACCCGATCCGGCCGGAGCGTCAGAGAAATCGTACCGGCAACCGGGTCTATCATGGCTTCGTCGTTCGCAGCGTCGGCGCGGTCAAACCAGACCGGATAAGGCAGGGGCGAAGTCCTGCCAGACCACTGCGTCGTCCGCAAAGCCGAGAGTACCGCAAACGAGTCATGTTCAATCACACAGGCGTCGCCGTATATGTCGTACATGAATAACTCGTAACGACAGACCCGTACATCCTCCTGGTTGTAAGGTGAACTGCGGGGTAAATAGGCGAACATCAACAATGCCGCAGCCCCGCCGGCAATGACCACCACGGCAGCGACCCGAAGCAGCGGCCTGCGGATAAACAGCGTCGCCGCCGCCGCCGTTACGAACATCGCCAGGACAAGCAGGTAATTTCGGCGTGTTTTCGTGGGCAGGCGGGCGGCTTCGTCGGTCCACGCTCCGAACGCATCATCAATGAAAGCGTCGGTCGAAACCAGTTCCGCAGGCCAGGTTATCGGAATCGAAATTTTCTCGATGGTCTCGCCGGATGCGTCCAGCGCGGTCAGTGTGTATTCCTGTACGGGCGAGACCGCCGGGAGCGCGACGGTCTGCTTTCCGGTCGAGCCTGGCGGGACGGTCAAGTTGTAGCGAACCGTCAGGCCTGCGCCGGTCGGTTTGAGCAGGACGGATTCAACGGCAGCGTCAGCCGAGTTTGTAATCGTCAGTTCCGCTCGGCGATAGGCTTTATCGGAGGCGTCCTGTTGGGTTGAGACCTCCAGCGAAGCGTTTATCTCGGCAGAAGCGCCGCCGGTGGCGAAAAGAATCAACGTCAGGATGACCCGGAATCGTTTCACGGTTTACATTATGGAAGAAACGTCGCTAAACTTTCAAGTCGCGGTAGAAGAGAATTTTATCGGTTGTCGACGCGGCAACGGGCGATCAGTCGTTTCACTCGCAGGAGTTCGGCTATCGACCACGCCTGCGCGATGCATCCGCCCGGTTCGTAAGGCGGGTCGCCGTCGAAGACTTCGGAGACGAATCCGATACCGGCTTGGGAAAAATGTCCGTCGAACGCCGCCATCCAGTTCCGGGCCTGGTCCAGCGAGTCAGGCAAGAAATTATTAACCTTAAGGTACGCCTCGATGAAAGGCCCCATCAGCCACGGCCAGACCGTTCCCTGATGGTAGGCGGCGGCATCGGCGTCATATCGTCTTCGATAGTCCGGGTCGTTCGGTGAAAGTGTTCGCAGGCCGAAAGGCGTCAGCAATTCAGTCTGGACGACCTTGACAATCGAGCGTTGTTTTTCGGGCGGAAGAAGACAGTAGCGACTGGAGACGGCGAATATCTGGTTCGGACGGATCGAAGCGTCTTTCCCTTCGTTATTGACGCAATCGTAGAGGCAGCCGGACTGTTCGTTCCAGAATGTCTGCTCGAAGGCTTTGGCTACGCGGTCTGCAAGCGCCGAGAAGAGCAGCACGCGGTCGTGGTGCTCGGACCGCTCCGACGCTATTCGCAATGCTTCGTGCCAGAGGGCGTTAATCTCGACACACTTTCCCCATCGCGGCGTAACGGCGCGGTCGCCGACCTTCGCGTCCATCCAGGTAAGTTGCGTCTGGGCGTCCCCGCCGGCCAGCAGGCCGTCGGTTTCAGCGTGGATACCGAAGCGGGTTCCGTCCCGATAGGACTGTAGAATTTCTTCGACCGGTTCGGCGAGTATATTTCGCCATGAGGCCTCGTCGGCGGTGGCGCGGACGTATCGGTCGGCGGCAATGATAAACCACAACGACGCGTCGATGCTGTTGTAGTGGGATCCGCCGCCGTAATCATCGAAGCAGTTGGGGACCATCCCTTCGTTCACGGCCTCGGCGAAGGTCCGCAGCACGCCGAGAGCGGATTCGTATTGTCTTGTCTCCAGCATCAGGCCCGGCATGGAGATCATGGCGTCTCTTCCCCAATCGGCGAACCAGGGATATCCGGCGATAATGGTGCTGTCGGTTCGGGCGGGCAGGCCGTGCGACCGCGAAACTATAAAGACATCACCGGCAGCAGCGAGACGACGCATGGACTCGTCGGCATTATCTCCAACGGACTCGACAAGCCGCTCAATCCTTTGGCGTTTCCGCTCAACGGTGGCGTCAAAATCAACTTTCACCGATTCGGGAAATGAGGCTGTGAACTGCACCGCGCCGCCTTCGGCCAAGCCGGCCTGGAAACATCCGGGCGTGTAGAGGTCTTCGTATCCTTCCTGCCTGCGGGTAATCTCCCGACGGTAACAAAAACGATACCACCACTGCGGATCGGGATGAAATTGTCCGGGTATCGCCCCGACCGGACCGGCAAAACTGCTGACGGCGACATGCAACGTACCGATATTGCTCCGGCAGTCTTCGATACCGATACCGTCGTGATAGTGAAGGTAAGTCAGATGCGACGGCTCCTCGGCACGGCGAAGAGCGTGAAAATCCCGTAGCGAAACGAACGGCCTGAGCCGCAGCATCCCGCCGGCGCCTGCGATAAGCGTATAGCGAACAGCCACTGCGTTGACGGATTCGGCGAGGATGATTTCCTTGAGTATCTCGGTCTTCCCGCAGCGGTAAAGGAACGTCGCGGCAAGATCGTCGCGGAATTCGAGAAGGTTCGCCCGCCCGTCCGGAGAAAACTTCGCGTCGAACTCGAACGCCGCCAGGTCGAAAACCTTCTCGCCGCCGGAATCGTCCGAAAGGACCAACTCGTCCATCAGGTAGTTCAGCGCGACGACCTTTCCGAGCGGCGGGACCGTCGCAGCCACAAGCAACCCGTGATACCTCCGGGTATTGCAGCCTGAAATCGTCGAAGAGCAATACGCGCCGAGTTTATTTGTGATAAGCCACTCGCGCGAAAGCAATTCATCCCCGCCGTCGCGACAGTCAACGATTATGGGGGCAAGTTTGTCGATTTGGTTGACCTTATTTGGGGACATCATGATTCCGTTCATTCCGACCAGGTTAAAACATTCTACATGTTACAGCGACAATTTCGCGTTTATTTTAATGCCGGTACGTCATGCAACGACAGTACTTATTACGCGAGCACGGGATATTGAAACTACTTATACCCAGCGCACAAGGTTAACGCGCTCGATATAGTGGAGCACCTTACGAGCCGCGACTGCAAAGGAGCGGTCATTCAGACTTTCGCACTGGTCCGACCGCTCCTTTACAGTCGCGGCTCGTTTATCGCCCGCCAGCGCATTTACTTTGTGCGTTGGGTATTAATCGTTCCCTGTAAATACTAATTTAGGACAAATTAGTAGATAATTAGTATTTGGCCACTACTTCAGTTTTACCCCGTTATTCCACAGTATAATGGGGTTTTATCAACAGTGCATCTCAAGATACGAGGCCGATGGTGGAGTAGCGGCGTCAGGCTTGGGATGGGTGGCGGTCGGGCATTTCGAGGGCGTCGAATTCGCCGGGGATGAGGCGGACGCGGTTGAGGGCGCCGCTGAAGCGTTCGCGGATGGCGTCGAGTAAGCCTGCGCGAAGGAGCATTTCGAGGCGGTAGCGGTGGGAGGCTGAATCAACGGCTACGGTCAGGTTTCCGCCTTTGAGCGAGACCAGGGCGGCATGCTCGCGGATGAAATCCGGGACGCATTCGTCCCACGCGATGGAAAGTTGCCCGATCTGTCGGACCCGCTTGGCCAGATGGCGTTTCATCAGCGTGGTGAGCGGTTCTGCCAGCGCGGAGATACGGTTTTTCGGTTGCCGGTTCTGCCAGACGTTTCTGAGTTGCCACTCTTGCATGTTCGCTGCGTCTCGTTTGAAGGCCTACAGGCGCATCAACCTATCCTCATCATCGCCCGGTGCAAGGAAAAAACTTCAGGAAAATTATCCCAGGTCTACCGGCATGACGACGTAGAGGAAGTCGCCGCCGGTTCCGTCTCCGGCTTTCATCAGGGCGGGTTTATTTCCGGCATCGAGTTCCATGACAACTTCGTCCGTCCCGACGACTTTCAGGGCGTCGGCGAGAAAGGCTGGGTTGAAGGCGATTTCCATCGCTTCGCCGGTGAGTTTGACCGGCATGGTAACTTCGGCTTCTCCGGATTCGGGGCTTCGACCGGTGAGGGTCAAATCCTCGGCTCCGAATGCCAGGCGGACGCCCTTGGACTCTTCGCTGGTCAACAGAGCGGCCTGGCGTATGCGGTGCAGGAAGGCTTCTGTGTTGACGGTGGCCTTTCGTGATGCTTCTTTGGGTATCACGTCGTTGTATTTCGGGAAGTTTCCCTGAACGAGCGAGCATATCAGCACGACGCGGGCGGCCTGGACGAGTATCTGGTTTTCGGTAACTTTCACGGCAAGCGTTTCGTCGCCTGCGCCGGTTGCACGCTGGAGCAGGTTCATGAATTTTCCCGGTACGATGGCGCTGACGTCTGCTTTGGCTGCCTTTGCCAGCGCCGCTTTGGCCAATGCGAGGCGATGACCGTCGGTGGCGACAAGTTGCAGTTTTTTTCCGGACGTTTCCCACAGTACGCCGCTGATAGCGTAGTGGCTATGTGCCCGCGCGACGGCGAAGATGGTTTTGTCTATCAGGCCCGAAAGTATCCCGGCAGCGACCTGGAAATCGCCCTCTCCATCGAATTCCGCGACGACGGGGAACTCGCCCGGGTCCATGCTGAGAAGTTTAAACCTCGACCCTGCGCCGGTAATGTTACAGGTCTGACCCTCGACGGAAATCGTCAACGCCTCTTCGCCGGAACTTTCGCGGACAATGTCGGCAAACTTCTGGACTGGAATCAACGCTTCGCCTTCAGTCTTGACCTCTACCTGTGGAATCGTGTATCGACAGCCAGCCTCAAGGTCCGTCGCCAGAAGAGTCAACGTGTTATTCGCGGCGATGAGTTTTACACACTGGAGAACAGGCTTGGGCGTGCGGACCGCGACGATACCCGACGCCAGATTCAATGCTTCCTGTAATGCTGCTGTTTGAACGATAATCTTCATGGGATATTCCTCTTATCAATTGTGGATTGCGGATTGCGGATTGCGGATTTCAGATACCGTATCCAGGCCGACATCCACGGATTCCAGATTTCAACTTATACACCCCCGGAGAGCGGCTTTCAAGACTCCAGCAAGATAAATGGCTGCCGCAAACGGATGTTGCTTGTCAAACACTTCCGGCGAGGACATACTAACGGAACTATTATGGGCGAGGTAGCGAAAAAACTGGCGGGTAAATTCATCGTACTCGACGGCCCGGACGGGTCCGGAAAGAGCACGCAGATTGCGATGCTTGCGGACTGGCTGGTTCAGCAGGGCGCAAAAGTGACAAAGGTCTGCGACCCCGGCGGGACGGAGGTGGGCGAGAAGATAAGGTCCATCCTGCTCGACAGGGAAACCGGTTCGGTAAGCCCGATGTGCGAGGTGCTGCTGTTCATGGCCAGCCGGGCGCAACTCATCGCCGAGCGGATCAGACCGGCACTGGAGGCAGGAAAAGTCGTCCTGTGCGACAGGTTCATCTCGGCGACGATAGCCTATCAGGGAGCAGTCGGGATAGACCACGAAACCATCATCGAACTGGGCGAAATCGCCACCGGCGACCTCTGGCCCGACCTGACGATAATCCTGGATGTGCCCGTTGAGACAGGGTTCGAAAGAATAAGCACCGGGCGATCCCGCCCCGGCGACAGAATGGAAACAAAGGGTTCAGCCTTCCACAAATCGGTCAGACGCATCTTCGGTGAACTGGGCGAATACTATCGGCGACCCGTCGAATACGTCAACGCCGAGAAGGACGCCGACGAGGTATTCGCCGAAACGCTGTCCGTTCTGGAAAGGAATTTTCTCGTTAAGGATGCCTGAACTATTAGACATTGTCGGACAAAATTCAGCCCTGGTTCAGTTGCAGCAGGCTATTGCCGGCGGACGCAGGCATCATGCCTATCTCTTCGCAGGAAAAGAGGGTGTGGGGAGGCGAACGACAGCCGTTGAATTCACCAAACTGCTGCTGTGCGAGAATCCGTCGGTCAGGCCTAATGCCGGGCGATTCGCGGCGATGGACGGCGATTTTTCGCTCCGTCAGGCCTGTGGGGGATGCGGCTCCTGCCGGACCGTCCTGGCTGGGACGAACCCCGGACTCAAACTCATCTATAAGGAACTGGCGAAGTTCCACGATGATCCGAAGGTCCGCGAGCGAAAGATGCAGAACCTTTCCATTGACGTGATTCGCCAATTTCTGATTGACCCGGCATGGCGCGCATCATCCGGCGGGCACGGGAAGGTTTTCGTGGTTCGCGGCGCAGAAACAATGAGCATCCCCGCCCAGAACGCCCTGCTCAAGACGCTGGAGGAACCCCCCGAAGGTGTAACGATAATCCTTATCTGCACCAGCCCCGACGAGTTGCTCCCGACGACCCGAAGCCGATGCCAGCTGGTCCGCTTCGCCCCGCTACCGGTCGATTTCGTCGCGGAAACATTGACCAAAGACGGCGTCGCTCAATCCGAGGCGAGGTTCTGGGCGGCTATGACAGGCGGGTCGATAGGTTTGTCGGTTCGGCGGGCTGATGAGAAATTGTACGAGTTCAAGAAATCGCTCGTCGAGCAACTCGCCCAACCCGATCCGCCCGTCGTCCTGGCGGAAATGCTGATCCAGGTTACGGAAAAACTCGCCCGGAAACTCCACACCCGGAACAAAGACATTGCCATGTCGCTGGCCAATCGTCAGGCCAGCCAAACAATCCTGGAGATAATCTCCAGCATTTACCATGATGCGCTGGTTTCGGCGACCGGTTCGGGTGGGCAGGTCGTTCACGCCGACCAGCCTGACGCCATCGCCCGCATTGCCGGGAAATTCGACCCGTCCGAATTGGCGGAAATCCTCGCACAACTCGCACGATGCGAACAACTGCTCTGGCGGAACGTCAACGCGAAACTATTCTGGGACAACGTCGCGGTAACCTGCACCTCGGCAGCGGCGCTGGAGGTCTGACTCGTGATATGGGCGTCTCGCCCGTGAAAAAAACAACATGGCCGAGACGGCCATGCTACAACACCCGGTGCTGGAAATCTGACCGAACGCAGAGTATCCTGTGCGCTATCCTGCAACGAAAAAATTATCCCGAATGACATAAGGTTTGCTAATGAAACATTTTTTCCGGTCAGTCAAATACCTCTGGCCTTATCGCGCCCGCCTGGCGGCGGCTATGGCGTGCGTGCTCTTTATCATGCTGTTCTGGGCCGGCGGGCTGGGAGCGCTGCTTCCGGGCGTTAAGATACTCACCTCGGATGAAGGTCTGCACGATTGGGCGTGGCGGTCGATGGCGGAAGACCGCATCGGCGGGCAAATCGTCGTCCGCACCATGCGAGGGCAACATTCCTTCGACGGACAGAAACTCGAGAATGCCGACGTCCTGGACGTAGTGAAGTTGCGGAAGAACAGCACCGCAAAGAAAACGGGTTTGAACGAGGCTGAATGGCTCGTCGGATATATCGATGAGTCAGGTCAATTGCAACTGCCCGGAGCGTATGAACTGGCAAAGGTCATTGGAGATGACTCGTCCGGGGCGAAAATGGACCTGGCGGCCTATGACCCACAAACTCGCGAAAGCCGACTTATCAGGGGCGTGACGCTGGACAAGACAACGGCGTCAAGCCGCCTTCTCGGCACCCTGGCTGAGCGACTTCCTGATGACCGGTACAAACTCCTGCTGATGCTTTTGGGATTCGGTATCGTTGTTACGATTCTGCGTGATATTTTCCGTTTCGCGCAGGAGTACCTGGTTCAGTCGGCGGTTTATCGCGGGCTGATGGATCTGCGATGCGACAACTACAACGTCGTGCTGCACCTTCCGACGACGTTCTTCTCCGAGAAGGGCGTTACCGACTCGATGAGCCGGTTCATCAACGATACGGGCGAGTTGGCGCGTGGGCAGATTACGCTGTTCGGAAAGACTCTGGTCGAACCGGCGAAACTTATCGGGGCTCTCGCGATGGCGATGTATTTCTCCTGGCAACTGACGCTGCTGACGATGGTGGTCGGACCTCCGGCGTTCCTGCTTATCCGCAAGTTCGGAAAGATTATGAAGCGCGCTTCCCGCCGGGCGCTGGAATCGTGGGCCGACATTCTCGGCGTGCTTGAAGAAACCCTCACGGGTATTCGCGTCGTCAAGGCCTACACGATGGAAGGGGCGGAACGCAGGCGATTCTTCCGCGTCAACCGCGCGCTGCTCAAGCAGCAGCGGCGTATGGCGGCCATCGACTCTGCCACCTCGCCGGCCGTCGAAGCCATTGGAATAATCGCGGCTATGGGCGCTGTGGCGGTGGCGGGATACTGGGTCATAGTTCTGGAAGTAATGCCACAATATCGGTTCATTGCGCTTATGGCGTGCCTGGCGGCGATGTTCGATCCGGTCAGAAAACTCGCCCACGTCAACACGCGATTCCAGCGGGCAGACGCCGCTGCCAAAAGAGTCTTTGAACTCCAGGACCAGCCTGTCGAAAAAATCGCCCGAAACGCGCCGACGCTGCCGCGACATTGCCAAAGCATCGAATTCCAAAACATCTCCTTCCGTTATCCCAGTGCCGCCGACGACGCGCTGAAGGAGATCAACCTGACAATCCCCGCCGGTCAGACGCTGGCAATCGTCGGACCCAACGGCTGTGGGAAAACAACGCTCGTATCGCTCCTGCCGAGACTGCTTGACCCTACCGCAGGGCAGGTGCTCGTTGACGGCGCAGACGTCGGCGAATACTCTATCCGCTCGCTCCGCCGGCAGATCGGAATTGTTACGCAGGACTCGGTCATCTTTCACGCATCCATCGGCGAGAACATCGCCTACGGTAAGCGTCGCCCCGCACCGGGCGAAGTCGAATCCGCAGCCCAAAAGGCCTTCGTCGATGAATTTGTCGCCGAGATGCCCGACGGATACGAAACAATGGTCGGCGAGCACGGCTCGACGCTTTCGGGCGGGCAGAAGCAGCGAATCGCCATCGCCAGGGCCATTTTGCGCGATCCTGCCATACTTATTTTCGACGAAGCCACCAGCCAGATCGACCCCGACAGCGAACAGAAAATCCACCGTGCGCTAACCGAGTTCCGCAAAGGTAGAACCACGCTGCTTATCGCCCATAGCCTCTCGACCGTTCTGGAGGCAGACCGCATTGCGGTAATGGACGCCGGTAGGATCATCGACACCGGTACGCACGCCGAACTGCTTGAGAGATGCGAACTGTACGGGCAGCTCTACAAGGAAGATAAAACCGCCTGACGCCGCGACATTCCCTAATCAAGATGCTTCACCGCAGAGGCCGCAGAGGTATTTATTACAAAAAAACTTACGAACGATTTCGGGAAATAACACGCTGTTTTTTTAATCTCTGCGAACTCTGCGTTCTCTGCGGTGAAATATCCGTACTAATCAAGTCGCCACCTCCGCGGACCGACATTTTATGTGGGTTAACCACACCGGCAGACCCACGAAAAGCGGAGGTTATCGACCATGGCGAAAGCAGGATTAGGATGGTACCTGGATCACATCGGCGAGACGGACCTTCTGACGGCCCAGCAGGAGAAAGACCTCGCCCGCCGGATACAACAGGACCAGGACCCTGCCGCTCGCGAGCAGATGATCCAGGCAAATCTTCGCCTCGTGGTCAATATCGCAAAGCAGTTCGCCGACAGGGGCATGCCGCTGTCCGACCTGGTAGCAGAAGGAAATATCGGACTGATGCGATCCGTGGAAGAGTTCGACCCGGACGAGGGCGTGCGATTCAGTACATATGCCTCGTGGTGGATAAAGCAAACCATCAAGCGCGCGATGATAAACGCAGTCCAACCGGTGCGTATCCCCGATTATATGGCCCAGCAGGTTTCCAAATGGCGCAAGGCCACCAGAAAACTCGAAGAAAAACTGGACCGTCCACCATCGACCGACGAAATAGCGAAAGAACTGAAAATCTCACGCAAAAAGGCAACCATGATCTGCCAGGGAATCATGGCCGTCAGCGCCCCCACACAAATGGCCGGCGACGAACCGCAGACGCTTACCGAGATACTCGCCGACGACAGCACGAACCCAGCCATGCTCTTCGAGGACAAGGGGAACGCGGCAATCGTCCGAAAACTACTGGCGAAACTTCCCGAACGACAGCAGAAAATACTGACGTACCGCTTCGGGCTTGACGGCCATAAGGGTGCGCAGCGAACATTCAAGGAAGTGGGCAAACTGGTCGGGCTCACACGCGAACGCGCCCGCCAACTGGAAAAAGAAGCCCTGTCCCGACTGCAAGTCCTCCTCGAAGAAATGTGGTAATCCACCAACAGGCAACCTCTACCACCGTAACCAACAATAGCGGGATTCCCGAAACCAATAATTAACTCAAACTGACCGACTTTACCTGCTCATATCTCGTAAGTCTTATTTTTGCAAAATGTCGCAGCAATACGTAGCACGGGCGTCCCCGGAACTCCGGCCCGGGCGAGCGGGTCGTCTTTGGACAACTCGCTCGATGGCACAAAACCTGCCTGCCTCCGCCAGGTAAGCAGGTCAAACTTACACACAATACTTGACACTATCTCCCCGCTCCGCCAGGTTGCCGCCTTTGCCTCTATATGCTATCGTACACGTCATGATGCTAACTGAATGCCACTGGCTCATCGATCAAAAAACTACACTCATTACCCCTTACATAACAAGAAGTTACAAACAATAAACTTCGCAGCAAACCGAGTGCCGAACAGGATTGCGTCTGTCCCTTAAACCCCCTAACTCCCCAGCACGCAGATTGGGCTTGTCCAACGCGCTGCATCGGATACAATCACTGCAGAAGCCCCGCGACGGTCACGGGGAGAGAGGCTATCTAGGAAATGTCGGATAATGAAGACACGACTGGTCGTGCTGGTGATTCTAATTGCAGCCTTTGCTTGTGGTGAAAAGCACGGGGCTATGGCAAAGACTTATTACGTTTCCACGTCCGGAGACGATTCGGCTGACGGCTTGGCCGAGAAAACCGCCTGGCGGACGATAGCACACTCGGCCAAGGTCGTTACCGGCGGCGATACCGTCAAGATCAAGGCTGGCAAATACGACGGCGAGCACGTCGTCATAGAAAACTCCGGAACCAAGAAAACACCCATCTTCTTCGAGGGCTACGGCGGCACGCCGGTCCTTGACGGCAAGGACCGGACCGGAAAAGGCATAGCAGTAAACTCGAGCAAATACATTGAATTGAAAAACATCAAAGTAACCCAGTATCTATGGGGCGTTCTCCTGACCAATGCAGAGTATGTGACATTAGACAATATCGTCGCAACCAACCTGGGAGGGCGCGGGTATAGTGGGTGGGGCATCTATTTACAGAGTTCTCATCATTGTATTTTACGAAACTGTAGTGTAACTGATGCTCGAGCGGTGAACTTCCAGATTTGGCATTCAAATCACAATCTCATTGAAAATTGTACTTCATACGGAATAGAGACAGGCAACGCTGTCGATTACTACATAGCCGTGGGATATTCGCATGACAACGTCATACGGAATTGTCTTACCCAGAATAAACACCCCCTGGTCAAGACCCACCCTGGGCATGGCATCATCCTGAAATATAAGAACTACAACAACAAAGTAATCAATTGTGTCGCGCGCGGACATGGGGAGGCCATAGGGGTCGCCCATTTCAGTTATGATAACGAGTTCCGAGACTGCACTGTCTATGACGACGGCGAGCACAAGGTTCACGGATGGGGCGGTGGCCTGTTTGTCAGGGACGGCTCCTATCGCAACAGATTTGTCAATTGCAGAACGGTTGGAGTGAAGGACGGAATACTCATCTACGATACTGTCGAAGAGATACCCAAGCAGAAGAATCCTCCTCCGGCAATTCAGAAAGACAATGTTTTTGAGAACTGTGTTATAGGCGCCAGAAACATCGGAATATTCCTTAGAAATACTCACCGCAAGGGGTCCGGCTCTATTAACAACAGGATCAGGAACTGTATCATCACAGGCCCGAAAATATTGATTTATGTCGCCGGCGCCGAGAGCGGCAATACAATCACCAACAGCATCATCACGGGCATTCCGAGCAAGGGGTCTTCCAACAAGTTCCGTTTCAGTTACTGCAACTTCTGGGATAATGGCTTCAAAACTCCATCCGGTGCGGGAAATATGAGCAAGAACCCGCTGTTTGTTAATGCCGGAAAAGGGAATTTTCGTCTCAAACCAGACAGCCTGTGCAGGAGCGCCGGTGAACACAGCATAGACATGGGCGTTCTGGAGCCCTGGAGCAGGCCGATCTGGGTTGTTCATGCAGGAGGAGACTGGGACGGGCCGGAGGATACCATCGCCGCCCTGAAGAAATCTGTCGCCCTTGGTGCAAGGTATGCCGAGATAGACCTGCGGATTACAAAGGACGGTCAAGTTGTCGTGATTCATGATGAGACTCTTGATCGCACGACCAATGGCAAGGGACACGTAAAAGAACTGACCTATGCGCAAATAAAGCGGTATGACGCCGGCTCCCGGTTCCGACCGGAGTTCAAGGGCGAGCGAGTTCCCCTGTTGTCGGAGGCGCTGGATTTCGCCCGGATTCACGACATGAGATTGCTGCTGGATGTTAAGGAGCCAGAGGTCTGCCCGTTACTCTTTGGCCTGCTCAAAAAGCACGGCATGGTAGATAATGCGCGTGTCTATATGATGGCCGCGAATGCCGCGGTTCGCAAGGCCCTTGATCCGAGGATAAAACAATACTCCGGTAGTCTGATTCAACCGTGGGGTTATCGGAAAGGCCCTAAAATAGTGCTGGATGCGCTGGAGAACAAGAAAAAGGGCGGCGCGCTTATGAGGTCTTACACCTGTGTACTCGAAGCGCAGAAAATGAAAACTGATTCAAAGATTACAGAATAAGAAAAACCAAGAGAATTATATGGACGTTGAATTAAGGTAATCTGGGGACACGATACTGATTTTATTAACTCGGGCCTCGAAAATTAGTATTGTGTCCCCAGATAACCGGATAACCAGAATGTGCAACCCCTAGCCTACGGACGCTTCTCCTTTCTCCGTGCGTGGGTTGGGGGATAATTTATACATCACCCAGGGAATCCGGACAAATCTGGGGGCACAATACTGATTTTATTGACTTGGACCTCGAAAATTGGTCTTGTGTCCCCAGATAACCCGCCTCTTTGAAAAGGAAAAACATGATGAACAAGAGAACTATCTTACACGCAACAGCGGCGATGTTGGTCGTAACGGTCTTATGCGCCGGTATGGTGCGGGCTGAAACTTATCATGTCTCGACCAAAGGCGACGACGCCAACAACGGCCTGACCGAAGAAAAATCCTGGCGGACAATCGCTCACGCCGCCAAGGTCGCCAATGCCGGGGATACGGTTACGATCCAACCGGGAAACTACGGCTGCGAACGCGTCGTATTCGCCAATTCGGGAACGGCAAAAAAGCCAATCAAATTCAAGGGCGTATGGAACAGAGCGGTCATGCCTGTGCTCAAAGGCGACGACACGGGAGTCGGAATCGCAATCAACGGTAAATCCTATGTCGAAGTCAGCAGGCTGGTAGTCGAGCACTATCGCGACGCCTTCGTCGTTGCCGGCTGGTCCCATCATATTACACTTGAAGACAACATAGCATACGAGAATGCGGGAAAGGGCAAACTGGCCGGTAAAGGAAGAGGCTTTGCCATCGGCAGGAGCCACCATTGCACCATCCGGCGTAACGTGGGATTCGACAACGACCTGTACAATTTCATGGTGTGCGGGCATCACCAGAAGATCGAGCGCAACATCGCCTACAACACCTGGCGGACCATTCCCGGCTTCGGTAGCAGGGCCGATTATGGATTCCGCATCGACAAATGCACCGAGTCGGTCTTCCTGAACAACGTCGCCTTCGGTAACGGCTGGCACGGATTCAGGCTGAGATACGGCACGTCCAATAACCTCTTCAAGGGCAACAAGGCCTTCAATAACGGCGGCTACGAGTTCGAAATAAACGCCAACTGCAACAACAACAAGTTCGTCGATTGCGTCGCCGACGGCAGGAATGAGAGTTACCCTTCGCACCCGCAGCGCGGCGGGCCTATGGAACTTGGCGGGTCGGTCGGTTTTGCGGTCTATGACGCATCAAGCGGAAACACGTTTGAGAACTGTCTCGCCAGGAACGGTTCACGGGGGTTTGATGTGAGAAGCGCTTTCTACAGCAAGAGCAGCAGGAAGGGATACGACCTGAATCGCAAGTGCGTAAAGAACAAGTTTACAGGCTGCACCGTGGAGAACTGTGATGTGGGATTCCGCATGTTTTCTCCCGAAAACACGATGGAGCGGTGCAGGACAAAAGGCGTGAAAATCCCCTACGATTTGGACAGGGCGCCCGATACGACGATAACCAAGCCTGCCGATAAGGTCTTTAAGGTGAAAATTGGACATCCCGACAGCCAGGTGAAAATCATATTCGCCGACAAAAGCACCAAAACGCTGGGCGGTAAGATAGAGACGGTAACGGTCAAAGCGCCCAAGGAAAATCCGTAACTGTTCACGCTTTTGCTGATGATTGTCGGGTACCGCGGCCGCGGTGTTTGCCTGTCCGTTAGGGAACGAAACGGGCCAATTCGGAACGATTCGGAACGATTGGGAACGATTCGGAACGATTGGGAACGATTGGGAACGATTCGGAACGAATGGGAACGATTGGGAACGAATGGGAACAATTGGGAAAGTTTCCAAAATTCATAAATCCTTGGCCTGTATGGGTTTGCGTATTTTGAGGTCATTTTTTCGCCCATTTTAAAAAAACCGTCATTGCCTATCTTGCCTAAACGGCCCAGAGCACCATTGCGAATCGTGGATTGCGGATTCCTCGGTATTCCGGTATTCCGGTTAATCCGTTGACTGGTTGATTGGTTCATCTGTTTTTCTTTTCCCTGGTCCCTATCTGTCCTCTATATTAACTTTTGCGTTCGCGTTTGCGCGCGCAAACGCGAACACAAAACGGATAGCGACTCCATAAGTCCTTGGCGGCCTTGGGAAAAGTTTTTTTGGAATTTTTCGTGACCCCGATTTTTACGTTCGCCTTTGCGCGCGCAGATGCGAACACAGCGCGATCAAGGTGGCGTGCTAGCCGCGACCGGTAGGGAGCGGGATATTTTGCCAATGAAGCGGGATATTCCGCCGACACCGTTGAGTCAATCCCGCTCGTTTCCACTCGCGGCTAGCGGATAGACCGGACCGCTGTTTCTTCACTTCGACATTCGAAATTCCGTGCTCATTATTCCACGTAGTGGTACGTAGTATCGCTACGCGGTGCTGTGCACAATATTCTCTTCTCCGCCATCAACATCCCTTACCCCCCGCCACCCGCCGCACCCTGTAAAATAAGGACTGGCCACTTCAGTGGCCAGTATTCGTGCGAATGAACCCGCGAAGTAACAACTGGCCACTGAAGTGGCCAGTCCTTGCACCCCCGCTATGCGTAAGCATGCCTTCGGCAAAGCGGAGGCCTGTTACAAAACAACATCAGAAACGACCCACCACGCCAACGAGATAATACGTCTGCCGCCGGAACCCCGGAACCCATACGTCTGTCCCCGGAACCCCTGGCCAATACTTGTTGCCGTGGCAATGGGCCTATATACTACCCTTGGAATCTGCCCGGGTTGGACCGGAAGGACGGAAAGTATGAAAGAGGACTACTCTTTGGCTGGCATGATGAAGGCCATGCGTGCCGCCAACGGCGGCAAACAGTTATCAGCAAAACAGGAAGCCTTGGTTGAGGCTATGCACAACGAGATCGCCGAAAAGCAAAAGGCCCATGACGATTATGTTGCCGATGCCGAAGAACGGGACCGCGAAGCGGCATTGGATGCGGCGTTTGAGAGGATGAAAGAGAAAGTACAACAAGAAGCAAGGGCGAGTAAGAGAGTAAGCCCGTCTGATCCCGACTTTGGAAACCAGAATAAACTCTTCACGAGGGCCGAAGCTGATACCGCCAAGGCACGCCTGAAGGCTCATTTTCAGGGCGCACACGACAACGACAACCTTGATTCTATGCAAACGAACGTCAAGCCGACGACGATTTACCGGAGGGTCTATGATATTCTGGTCAAGGTCATCAAGAAGTTCAAACCCCCGATGCGGTAGCCTTCCGTTGGTAGACCGCAATTCAGCGGGTGGCCTGGGTAAAGGTTGATGGTGGGTGCTTTACGCCCCCGTCCAGCAAGCACCCACAACCTCCGCTCCGGTTGAAGGTGCCACCCGGCATCAACATCCCTTACCGCTGCCACCCGCCGGCGGTGGGAAAAATATCCCCCGGCAATACGTAGTATCGCTACGCGATGCCGGGGGCTTGTTACAAAGCAACATCAGAAACAACCCCGCACGCCAACAAGATAATACGTCTGTCCCCGGAACCCCAGGTCAAGAATAGCGGGATTCCAATAATTAAGAAATGTGCCGCCGGAGTTCATGGCTTTGTTGGCTCACTCATGGCTCCAAACGAGCTTGCGTTTAAGGGCATTAAACCAGTCATACTTCCCCGTTCTTCTTTGATATTGGCCGACAACGATTCCGGTGGCAATTCCAATCGATTCCGCAAAATTCTGAACCTGTACGCGACTTCGTAGAAAAGGTATCTCGGAGGCGCTTTCCGGAGGAATCAGGAACTCTTCAGCGAACTTATTAGCTTTCTTCTCTCGTGGATCATCGTCGGTTCCGTCATTGATCAAAACTTCTTTCTTGCTATCGTGCAGGATATGTCCAGCTTCATGGAAGAAAGAGAACCAAAACTGATCATCTGATTTGCCCCGCAAGCTCAACTCAATAATAGCCTTTGTTGGCGTTTGCCACAATGATGCCCCATACCAAGGAGCGTGCTTAATTTCCCGCACAAACACAACAGCGACACCAGATCGGGCACTCAACTGTTGCATCTCAGGTGCGACTTTCTCTACAGGTTCTGTCGTCAAAGAACGGATTTGACTGAGCGCGGCTTTGAATTTGGCCACATCATATTTACTGCACTCAATGTTTCTGGCCTCCAATTCTCCTAAGCGTAACCAAACCGACGTTGGGCCGGGATGACTCTCCAAGCACCGGGAACGCCGAGCCGCTATATTGGGCTTGAGCCATAGATTATTCCATGCCTCTGTGCTGCTTACACCGAAGAACTTCAGTGTTTCCCGTAATAAAGCAGCTTTGTCCGACTGCTGAGTGATCGCCCGTCGTTCCAACAGTTCCTTCGTCGGAATTATCTTCAGCCATTCAAGGTCCGATTTTAGTCTATTAGCGTCATTGATTTTTGCCAGCCTTTCCTGATAGAGCATCTCTCGATTATTCCAGAAATGCGCAGGAACACCTGTCACCCTTTCCAGTCCGATGGCGGTATCATGGGTTATTGGGGCGTGTCCCTTGATGATCTGATTGACATGTTTTGCTGAGAGGCCCAGTCGCGTTGCGAGCTCACGTTGGTCCATTCCCAGCTCTTCAATCGTTTCCAGAAGAGTCTCACCTGGTGGAACTGCATATTCCGGTTCATATGTGTTTGCTGCTTTGGTAGTAGCCACTCTACGCATCCTTTCAATTCAGTGATAATCGCTGACTTCCAGAACAAGAACACTGGTTACCAGTTTCCAATCTAACCCTCCATCTGGTTTGAGTGGAATGGGGTTATGATTCGGCTCGAAGACGAGGCGCCGGGGGTGTGCTAAATCTAGGGCCAACTGTCCTTTACGTGCCCCTTTGAGTTCATGGCAGCGGCCTGGCAATTTCGTCATGATCCCAAGATTCTCGACGGCCTCTAAGTCTGCAAGGCGTTGCATCAGTTTTCTGGCCATCTTGACGCCCCATTCGCCCCTCATGACCTTTTCTGAAGAACAGGCTTTCCTCAACTTGTTAGTATTGAATTCTATATTCATTATCGGCACCAGTCAAGATAATTATTTACCTAATAGGTAAATAATTATCAAGCACTTTTTCTTGATTTTTTCGATAGTCAGTTTTTGCAGTTCCCGTTTTAGTTTCGCATATTAGTTTCGGAGAAACTTTATTTGAGTTCCTGGGCCACCTTACTTAATTCTGTTCTCATATTGCGCATGACTGTGCGCTTGTGGCGCACAATTATTAATCGTTATCTTTTTTCTTCTTTTTCTCTTCTTTCAGTTGTTTTTCGCGGGCTTCGAGGCAGTTGGCTGCTACTGCTTTGTCAGGTCGTAGCACCCGTGGCCGATGTAGCGTAGTTTGCCCTGGCGGACCAGTTCTCGCCAGATGGATTCAGGCCAGTCGTTTGGCGGGACAATGGCGGTGGCGGCGTGTGAGTCCGCGCCCTTGGTTAACGGGCTGTGGCTGTTGATATGCGATTCGTCGTCCAGAAGAGTGAGCGTCCGCCTCTTGCGGAACGCCCGCAAGGCTCGCTTGCAGGTCTCCGCGTCTGGGGCCTCAGGCGGCGGCAATGCCGATGCAGGGGCGGGCGCACGAAGCTGTTCGATCAGCTCGGCCAGCCGAGCCACATCGCGCATCCCCACCACATGCGTTACGCCGGCACCGGGCAGGTCGGTTTTCTGCAGCAGCCTGTACGCCTGCTTCCATTCGCCCCCGGCCCGACGTGGATCGTCGTAGCCTCTAATGGCTATCAGCAGTTCATCGAGTTTCGCTATTGTCGTCGTTTCGTCGGTCATGTGCGGGCGTCCATTCGGGCTTTTTTTTGATATTGGAAACTATCTCAAAACGTCCCGTCGCAACGTGGCACGGGCGTCTCGCCCGTGATTATCCCCTAATTACGGGACACGGGGACATGGGCGAGACGCCCATGCTACGTTTTGGGATAGTTTCTTAGTCATCGTCGTCGTCATCTTTTTTCTTCTTTTTATCTTCTTTGAGTTGTTTTGCGCGGGCTTCCAGGCCGTCGGCGTAGGCGGTGGCTGTGAATTTTTTGCCGCCGAGGATAGCGGCTCGGATTTCGTCCCAGGTATCAACGACGTAAATCCGCTTATCAAGTTTGCGGATTTTTTTGGCTAGTTTGCGCAGGTCGCCGTCATCATCGTCGTCGCGGTCGTAATTCGGGATAAGGTAGCCTGTCATGTCGTTTTCAACGTAGGCCTCGACGTCGCCAATTTTGTCCCCGATACCGATGCAGATTATGGGAAAATCCTTTCGCAGTTCGGCAAGCCGGCCCGACTTGAACTTCTTGCTGTCGCCGATGGACTGCTTGAACGAACTGACCAGAAGCGGCGCACGGACGAAGCCGTTATCCGTCAGCCAATTCTTGGACTTATTGCCCAACAGGTCAGGCCGATGCGTCAGGTAGATGATGCTGTATTTTTTCGCCAATTCGCCGACGACCTTGTCGGCCTTCGACATCGGCTTGGCCCCGCTCGTGATCACCCTGAAAAAGCTCGAAGCCACCACCGTATGGTCCAGGTCGATCACGATAAAGCGTGTGTCCTTCGGGCGGGCAGAGACCAGCAGCAAAGCCGGAGTAACCTTCAGCATTTCCTTGTAATCGTCGTCGGGAACGGCTTTGATTTTGACCTTAATCTCGTAATCGCCGGCCTTCGGCGGCGCCCACTTCAAACGGGCGTATCCGTCCTTGTCGGTAAGGACTTCGCCAAGCGATTCTTTTCCGAGCGAAAACTCGACCGTAGCCTTCTCGACCTCCTCTAATTTTTTGACGTAAATGACCTGGGCAAGCAGTTCGGTTGATTTTTTCGGATGCGCCAGCGTATCGAAGGCGTAGAACAGCGTACCGTGCTCGGCCCCAAGGGTGTAAGCGGCCCCGGCGCTGGCGGCCTGGCCGAAACTACAGCCGACGGCGGAAAGGCACCCCGCTGAAACAATAAGAATTACCAGGAACCGAAAATACCGTTTGGAAATTTTTGTCGATTTTCTCATTTGAGTATCTCCAATCTGTACGTCTTGGGTTATATGATTGTATGATGTTTTATGGTCAAGGGGCAATACCGCCGGTTCGGCGGCGTTAAGCAGGACAGAGACAGATGGCAGAATCCCGGCATCGTCAGGTTATCCCGGAACGGACCGGGGCAGTGATTACCGCTGTTCGAGCGGGCGCTGATGGTGCGTGGGAAGAGTTTCTGGCTGTTTATGGAAAAAGACTTTACGGGTTTTTTTTTCGTGCGACCGGATCGCATCACGATGCCGAGGACCTGGTAAGCGAATTAATGGTGCGCCTGGTACGAAAGATAGGCCAATATGATGATCGTGGTAAATTCGAACCCTGGATGTTTCGCATCGCCGCCAATCTCGTCCGGGACCGCATCCGGCGGATTAAGGTCAGGCCGACGCCAATGTCGCTGGATAGCGGCGACGACGAACAGGCCGGTATGGGCGAGACAATCAGCGGAGCCGACAACCCCGTCGATTCCGGACTCCTCGCCGGCGAGAACCGCGACGCCCTGGAGGCCGCCTTGGCGCAGTTGTCGGAGAAGTCCAGGCAAATGATCCTGTTGAGGCATTTTGGCGATATGAGTTTCAAGGAGATTGCGAAAATCTATAACTGCCCGGTGGGTACGGTGCTGGCGAGGGTGCACCGGGCATTGAAAACGCTGCGAACGGTGCTGGAGGCTTTGTGATGAATATGAACGATTACGATTACGAAATCGTCGCACGCCGGCTTGACGGTGAGGACGTTGAACTGACCGCCGACCAGCAGGCGCTGGCGGATGAAATATCCGCCGATACCGAGGCTGTCGGTATGGCGATGGATATCGACCTTCCGGGCGGAACGCTCCACCGGATTAACGCCCGCATGAGGAAGGACCGCAACGAATCGAAACCCGCGAGGATGTGGTTGCGCTGGACAGGAGCAGCCGCTGCCGTAGCGGCAGCCGTTATCGTCGCGGCCGTTTTCATGCTGCCGGAACCGAAAACGCCCAGCACGCTGACTCCACCGGCGCAGCAGCCTGTCAACGGCGAACAGTTTGTTTACAATACCATCACCGACGACGATCTGGACTTCCGCGTCGAGGCGTTTTCCGACGAACTGGACGATGCCAGAACCGCACTGCTGATAAATGATGATTTTTCAGACGAACTGGCGATGGCGTCGATGGAGCAGGATATGGAAGAACTGTTCCTCGACGACACCGACCCGGAAACGTGGATAGAACAGTATAATCCGGAAGGCCCTTTATAATAAATACGGTATCGACAGAAAGAGAGACTCGCCATGATAAACAAACGACTTGCGGCATTGATAGCGGCCATTGCGGCAGCGGCGGTGATTGTACCGACCTGCCTGCGAGCGGGCGATAAACCGGCTTCGGACACGAGCACCCGCAGTGTCGCCGACGAGCGGAAACCTCCTCGTGGTCACCGAATGCGCGAGGGCAAAGGCAGGCCTCGACTCTTCGGAGAAGACCGTTTTACAGAGGACAAGACCAAGGAGGTAATGGCCTTCGCCAAAAAGCATTTCCCTGAAGAGCACGAGCGGCTTGAATCGCTGCGCAAGGAAAATCCTCGCCAGTTCCGGCGTGCGATTCGCCGGATGTGGTGGTTATATAAGCGTGTTCGGCACCTGCCGGAGGAGATACAGGCTGCCGCTGTGGCGAAGCATCGCCTTAACATCGCTATCTTCAGAATGCACAGGCAGATTCTCCAGACAAACAATCAGGACGAAAAAGCGAAACTGAAAAAACAACTCCTCGACCTGCTCGGTAAGCAGTTCGACAACGACCAGGCCGTTAAGGAATACAAGGTCAAACGTCTGGCTCAGGAACTCGCCAAACTGAAGGCCGAGATTGAGCAGCGTAAAAAAGACCGCAAGAAGATTATTTCCAAGCGGCTTGAACTGCTGATGAAACCGAGGCCCGCCACCGAACGCAAGTTTCGCAGTCCCGCGGAGTAATGCTGTGTCCCGCGTATTTTAATGAGCGCCGCCCAGTAATCCAGCCGGGACAGAAATCGGGTGTCAGTAAGCGCGGTGCTTCTTCCATTCACGAATTGCTCGTTCCCTAATTACATTTTTCCGTTTTCGCAAACCCATCTTTCTATTTTACCTTTGACCAATTTCACAAAAGCGGTTATCCTTATCGTGGTTGGTATGGACAATGGACAGCAGTGCCGGGGTAGGGATTTGCCCTCCACTTTTGAAGTCAGGGATGATCTGGTTTCTGTTCTCGGGCGATTCTGTTGTTTGACTCGTTTGGTTGTCGCGGCCTGATGGCCGCACGTAAATAAAGGGCTTGCCTTGTGGGTAGTGTAGAGCCGCAATTATGGCAGGGGCTGATTCAGCATGTCGTTGCCCACGGTAAGGATGTAATCCGTCCGTGGTTTTCTCAATTAGAGCCGGGTGACCTGGATCATGGTCAGCTGGAGATACTGGCGCCGGGCCCCCAGGAGCAGGCGTATTGCGCCGAGCGGGCATCCAGACTTTTCGTCGAGGCCGCCCAGGCGGTAACCGGCAGGCTTGTAAGCGTCCGCTTCTCGCTGACGGATGAGCCTCCGTCATCCCAGGACGGCCAATACCGCTCTGCTTCCGACCTCTCCACCGACGGCGAGAATCCTTGCCCCGTGTTCAGCAGCGAGTACACATTTGAGTCGTTCGTTACGGGGCCTTGTAATCGCCTGGCGACGGCGGCGTGCGTCGCGGTGGCGGACCGTCCGGGGCGGACGTATAACCCGCTTTTTATTCACGGGGCAGCCGGGCTGGGCAAAACCCATCTTCTCCAAGCCACCTGCCAGTCCATCCTCGCCGGTCGGGATGCGCGGATTTCTTTCCTGTCGTGCGAGACGTTTGTCAATCACCTGATTGAGGCCATTGAGACCGGTCGGCTCCATGAGTTTCGTTATCGTTATCGTTCCACCGATTTGCTGGTCGTTGACGACATTCAGTTTCTCGCCAATCACGACCAGACGCAGGAGGAGTTTTTCCACACTTTCAACACCCTTTACCAGTCTCGTAAGCAAATTATCCTTTCGTGCGACCGTCCGCCGGCGGAGATCCCCCACCTTGAAGAGCGACTGGTAAGCCGGTTCAACTGGGGACTGGTCGCCCGGATAGACCGCCCCGGATACGAGACCCGCATGGCAATTCTACACAAGAAAGCCTCGGCGCGAAATATCACGCTGCCGGACGACGTGGTCTGCTTCGTGGCTGGAACTATCGACTCAAATATCCGCGAACTGGAAGGTGCGATCACAAAAATCGACATGCTGGCACGAGTATTGGATCGACCCATAGACCTGGCGCTGGCGGAGGAGGCGACCGGGATAAGCCCCGAGCGTAATGGCAGCGAAGTAACTATCGAACAAATCATAAATGCCGTAACGCGACAATACAACGTGAGGCTGTCCGATCTTCAGAGTAAAAAACGCAGCAGGTCCGTCAGCCTGCCCCGCCAGGTTTGTATGTACCTGGCGCGGAGTCTTACCCGGCACAGCCTGGAGGAGATCGGCGGATACTTCGGCGGCAGGGACCACAGCACCGTCCTGCACGCCGACCGGACAATCAAGTCGCTTCGCCAGGAAGACGTTTCCCTCCGCGCTACCCTCGAACGCCTCACACAGGAACTCCGCAACATCCGGTAAGACTTTCACAACGACGACGCGTGGAATACCTGTTGGTTACCCTGTGGGCTTTTGCTCTCCTGGCCAACAGTTTCTTTTTGCCTTGCCCTCGCCGCTATACGCCAACAAGCGAACAGTTGCTCACTTCTCTGTTCTCATTATCGAGACCGACAGGTTTTCCACAGGTATCATAAGCCGGCTGGGTTAGATAACGCCTTTCGCCATAGGGCTTTGCGGGTGTTCCTAACAGATTGCCGTCATTACTCACAAGACCTATACCTGCTACTATTTTTTTTCTTCTACCTTAAAAAATAACAGATGTTCTTGCGTCTGCTTCAGTTTTAATGTCGCTCAAAGCGACATCGTTCAGTTATACTTTTCGGGCAGTGACCACCAAAACTTCAAGAACCGGTCGAGAACAGTTAGCCTATCGGCACATACTGTTGGCGATGTCAGTCGTTGTGCTGTTCATCTTTATCAGCAGTCTGGGTTACTATCTGATTGAGCCTCGGTATAGTTGGCACAATGCTGTATATATGACCGTCATTTCGATAACAACCACAGGCTACGAGGAAGTAGGCGGCGGGCTGACGAAAACGGGGCGCGTTTGGACCATCTTCGTTCTTCTGGGGGGCGTGATAACCGGGGCGGTAACTCTTTCTCTGATTGTGGCGGTGATTGTAGAAGGCAGGATCAGAGGTCTGTTTGGGAGAAGGCAATTGGAACGAAAAATAGCATCACTATCGGGACATGTGATCGTCAGTGGTTACGGTCGAATGGGGCGCCGAATAGCACGGCTGCTGAAGGAAGGCAACCGGCCGGTGGTCGTTATCGACAATTCGCCGGGAAAGACGGCGTTGGCGGAACAGGACGGAGTGTTGTATCTGCTCGGCGACGCACAGGAAGAGAGCGTTCTGCTGGCGGCGGGCATTGATAAGGCGTCGTCGCTTATTGCGGCCCTGCCGGACGATGCAGCCAATGTTTTCCTGACGCTTTCAGCCCACGGGCTGAACGAATCACTCGATATAATCGCACGCGCACAGGAGTTATCGGCCCAGGATAAACTCACAAAGGCCGGTGCGACGCGGGTGGTTTGCCCTCTCGTTATTGGAAGCAACCGCATTGCCGACGTCCTGCTGCGCCCGGCGATTGCGGATTTTGTGGAAATGGCCCACAAGGGCGTAGATTTGGAGATAGAACAGTTAACGATAAGGCCCGATTCCCCCATCGCCGGTAAAACGCTGTTGGACCTGGCTCTTCCCGCCCGTGTCGGGGCGATGGTGGTGGCAATACACCGCCCAAGCCGGGAAACATTGTATAATCCGGGTCCGGACGCGACAATAAACGAAGGCGACACGCTTATCGTGATCGGGAAGCAAGGAATGGACAAGGCGATGGAGAAACTTCGCCAGACCGGACAGGTATAGGCGCAAACCCACAATTCCTGCTAAATCAACCGCACCGAAAGACCGTTACCGCATAAAAACGCCGGCCATCGGCGACATATTTCTTCTCGAAGTTTGAGCCGACAGACTCGGCTTCGGCAGTTTCAAGATTCGCAAAACCGTCAGCCGCCCCCAGTATGTGGCGGATGTGCTGAAAATACTCGGCATGGTCGGTAACGATATGAGCAGTTCCGCCCTTGCGAAGCGTCCGGCGCAGGTTTCGGACGAAAATGGGCTGGATTAATCGACGGCGATGGTGTTTTCGCTTGGGCCAGGGGTCGGGGAAATAGATGTGCACACGCTGGACGGATTCGCAGGCCAGGGATTTTGCGAAGACCTCTCCGGCGTCCGCGCACAGCAGGCGGACGTTCATAAGTCCGCCCCGGCAGGCGCGATCGGCTGCGTATGCTGCGTATCCGGTGAGCCACTCGATTCCCAGTAAGTTTATCTCCGGCCTGTCGGTGGCCCGCTGAAGAAGGAAATTACCTTTGCCGCTTCCGATCTCGATTTCGACCGGGCGCGTATTTCCGAAGATGCCTGCCAGGTCTATGTCGCCATCGGCAATGGAATTGTCCAGTAGTACGCCGGAGGCCCGCAACTCCTCCGGCGACGACTTCAACCGTATTTTTCGCCCCGGCCTGCTTCGCATCGACACAGTGTCCCCGTCGTAGTCGCCAACAGGCAACTTACTTGGTTCTGCGGGTTTGCCCGCCCTCAATTTCGGTGATGGTTCGTTTGAATGCAGCCAGGTTGTTGCGGAGGCGCGATGGGCGGTTGCGGGCGCGCCAGAGTCGGGCGAAATCGTCGGCCATCGCCTGCATATCACGCGCGAGACTTCGCAGCACGGCGGCGGAGATTTTCTTTCCGGCGTGGAGGTCGCGACCGACAAGTATCCGCCGGCAGGCGAGGGCGTCCATCCGTCGGGCAAGGTCGAACTCTTCCATCGCAATCGCCTCAAATTCGCCCAATCCGGCGATTTTCGGTATCCGCAGGTTCTTCACCTCCGCCAGTCGCCTTCGCAGGTCGGCTGACTTTACCTTCGGGCTGTCTATAACCCGTTGGGGCGTTCCCAGTGCGCCGCCGAGAGAAACGGACTTCTTCAGGTCGAACGGTTCGACGAGGGCGTGGTAGAGGTAATATCCCGGTTCGGCGCCGAGCGTGCGCAGTGCGGCTGAAAGTTTTCCGGAACGCTCGCCAAAGGTGTGGCGGCAGAATCGTTCAGTGAAGAGGTTGTGATTTACTTTGGTAGCGGCCCATGCGCAGGCGGCGCCGTGGGCGAAGCTGTGGAGGCTGACGCCAAGACTGTTGCGGTGTCCGTAATCGCCCCAGTTGGTGTTGAGCAGGCCTTCGGTGCCGCATCGTTTGGCGATGCGGGCGAACTTTGCAACGTTACTGACTGCCTGTTCCATCCGCGTTCCGTGCGACGACCATCCGTTCGTGCCCGGGCAGCAGAAGACCGACAGGCCGGCGTCGGTGAATTCATGCGTTCGCCGCATATTCCGGGCTTTGGGATAATAGTCCCAGTTGAGCATAACGATGTCTTTTGGAATCTCCGGGATGATTTCCGGGTGGTCCAGGACGATGTCGCCCCACATGTTCATCCGCTTGGAGTGCTTTTGGCAAAGTTTGTGAATCTTCAGGATGAACTCCAGGTACACCCGCCCGACGCCGATTTTATCGGCCTGCTTCCGGCTTCTGCCTTTACCGAGTTCCCACGGCTCGTCGCAACAGACGTTGAAGTCGGTCGCCTCGAAGAGCGGGAGGAAATCAGCGTACATATCTCGCAGCAGTTTAATTGAACCGGGGTCGCCCGGGCACAACGTCGTCCCGCAGGGGTGGCCATTATGGCCCGGTAGTTCGCCCAGATGTCGGTACTCCGGCAGGGCGAGAATCTTTTCCATGTGCCCGAAACTCGACAGCGACCCGACCAGGCGGATGTGGTGGGCCTTGCAATGCGCCTGGATGGTCAGGATGTCGGTCGGCGTGAATGGGCTATAGCCTCGCCCGATGGACGGATGGGACGCGAAGGTGAAGACGTTCTCGACGTACAGTTGCAGTTCGTTGACCTTCCATCGTGCGAGTCGCTCGATGAGTTGCTTGATTGTGGCGACCTTCGGCACCTTCCCGCGAGAGCAATCGTGATAGACGCCCCGTCGGGCGAAGTCCGGCGCATCGTCGATCCGCATCGCCGGGAGAGTCTTGCCGTGGACGGTCAGCAGTTCGCGGAGCGTCTGAACGGCGTAATACGCCCCGGCGTCGCAGGCCGAAAGTATCTCAATCCCGGCGGGCCGAATCGTCAGCCGATATGCCTCGTCGCCGGAAATCCGTTTGTCGCGGATTAGACGTACGTCAGCCGATTTTGCTGAACGGGCCGTGCGCGAGCGACCGCCCAGGTCGTCGAGCAGTTGCTTCATCGGTAACTGATCGGCGTCATGTTCGCTTTGCAGAATGGCCGACCGGCTGAAGGTGAACGAGCCGGAAAGTCGCCGGTATTTGCGGACTGGAATAAGAAGTTCTTTACATGGCACGGGCGAATCTCCTTTTATAATTATGGTTGGAGATGATACGGGAACCGTCGCGCCCGAAGCAAGGGAAACGCGGCACGGGCGTCTCACGTAGTGATGCTACGCATCGCCCGTGCGGGGGAGGGTGTTCATGGCCGAGACGGCCATGCTACGATAAGGTTGCCCTAGCGGTATGGTTGGGTTTAGAATAACATGCAGAAACTATGGGAGAATTGAATTCATGTCTTCTGGAAGCAAGTTCAGGCTGGTCGCCATAGCGTCGGTTGCGTTGCTGCTGATATGTGCTGCGGGTATGGCTGAGAAACCTGCGCCGACCACCGCGCCGGCGACGGTTCGCGTCGAAACCGACCGTATCTATGTGGGAGACGACTGGTTCGCCCGCCCCAAGGTCAAGCGTCCCGCCCTGCCGGCGGAAATCACAAAGGCGTTCGTGATTCCCATCCACGGGCCTATCACGAATACCACCTTCGAGGCCGTCCAGCGAAAGGTTATCAAATGCAAGTCTTCCGGCGCTCAGATAGTCATCTTCGACATGGACACTCCCGGCGGGCAGATGGGCGCGACGAGCGGTATTGTCCGCCAGATTATCGACGACCTCCGCGACGTCTATACCGTCGCGTATGTTCACCCCCAGGCTTTCAGTGCCGGAGCGATTATCTCGCTGGCGTGCAACGAGATTGTTATGTCGCCGACAGCGGTTATCGGCGATGCGATGCCGATTATGATCATAGGGGGCAAACTGGAGGAAATTCCCGAAAAGGAGCGGGGCAAGTTTGAATCCGCCACCCGCGCCGAAATCCGTATGCTGGCAGAACGCAACGGGCACAACCAGGCGCTCTGTGAGGCTATGATCACTATTACAATGAAGGTCTGGCTGATACGAAACACCCAAACCGGCGAGTTGCAACTCGTGAATCCCGAAAAGGAGTACCGAAAAATCCACGGCGCTCCTATGGCAACGACGCGACCGGCAAAGGGCGCAACGAAACTCGCAGGCGGGTACTGGGAATATGCCAAAACCATCGACACGCCCGGCGAACTCGTAACCATGCACACCGGCGAAGCCCAGCGCCTGGGCTTTATAGTGAACACTTTCAACGACATGGACGCGCTTGAGAAGCACTACAACATCACCGTCGAGCCGGTTGTACTGAGCGATAATTGGTCGGAAGACCTTGTGGCCTTGCTGACCAGCCCGATTGTGATGAGCATATTGATGTTCGTCGGCATACTGGCGATCTATGCCGAGTTGCACACGCCGGGTTTCGGAGCGGCCGGCGCTGTTGCGATAGTGTGTTTTGCGATTGTCTTCGGCAGCCACTATATTGTCGGTCTGGCACAGTGGTGGGAGATAGCGCTGTTCTTTGTCGGCGTGGCGCTGCTGGCGGTGGAATTGTTGCTTATTCCCGGATTCGGCGTCGCGGGCGTTTCGGGAATCCTCTGCTGCGTCGTGGCGCTTCTGGCGATGCTGGTGGGCAACGCGCCGACGGAACTTCCCTGGCCCGACACCGAGGGGGCGTGGGACATGTTCCAAACAGGCGCGATTTGGATGATGGTGGCGTTTGTAGCCGCTACGGTAACGGCAATGTTCTTTGCTCGATACT
This sequence comes from Planctomycetales bacterium, assembly GCA_030612725.1. Lineage (GTDB taxonomy): Bacteria > Planctomycetota > Phycisphaerae > SM23-33 > SM23-33 > JAUWNJ01. The sequence continues at coordinate 133,731 of JAUWNJ010000003.1, read as the reverse complement.
TACCGAAGGTGCCGATTGCCGGGCGGCTTGTACTGGCGGCCCCCGAAGCGCCGCACACGCCGCCGACAACCGCAGATGCGCCGATCCTCAATATCACCGCCGGGCAGGTCGGAAAAGTAACACAAACGTGCCGGCCTGTCGGAAAAGTCCGCATCGACGGACGACTGGTAGATGCCGTCGCCGACGGCGCGTTCATCGAGGCCGGTGTCGAAATCGTCGTCCTCCGAAACGAAGGAAACCGCGTAGTAATAGAAACAAAGGCGTAAATCATGGCGGTGGGAAGAAAATGACTGGTACGATATTACTGATTATCGCGTTGTTGTTTTGTGCGTTGCTGCTCTTGGCGGTCGAGATATGTACGCCGACGTTCGGGCTTCTGGCCTTGACGGCGATAGCGTGTCTTGCCGGGGCGGTGTATCAATGCTTCGTCATAAACCAGGTGTTCGGCGTGGTGATGATCGTCGTGCTGGCGTTCGCCATACCGGTGTACCTGTGGGCGATTGTTAAATACCTTCCGAACACGGCGATAGGGAGCATCCTGCAACTTAAGGCTCGGCGACGCGATCCGGGCGAGGGAACGCCCGACGCAGCGGAACTCGAATCGCTCATCGGCGCAACGGCAGTGGCTGAAACGTCGCTTCGCCCCAGTGGGGCTATCAGGGTGAACCACAAACGCATCGTCGCCATGGCCGAAGCGGGATTCATCGAAAAAGGCGCAACGGTCGAAATAATCCAGGCCGGCGGCGCTGACGTGGTCGTGCGGGAAGTCTTGCCAAACAGCGACGAAGCGGTATAATAGCGTCGGTTTTACGAAATGTTATTTCTTTCGAAAGGGATAAAACATGTTGGCGGCAGATACAGTTGTGATAGTTCTCATCGTGTTAGCGCTGATTGCGCTGGTGTTCCTCGCTATTATTATGAAGTTCTTCGCGTTGTACATTCAGGCGCTCTTCGCCCGCGCGAAAGTCGGACTCGGCGAACTTATCGGTATGAGCCTGCGAAAAGTTGACCCGCGAATGATCGTCCTGAGCAAGATTCGCGCTGTCCAGGCCGGCCTGACAGTTACGACACGCGAGATGGAAAGCCACTACCTTTCCGGCGGGCGGGTTCCGAATGTCATCACCGCGCTTATCGCCGCAAACCGCGCCAATATCACACTGACGTTCAAGACGGCCACCGCTATCGACCTTGCCGGCAGGGACATACTCGAAGCCGTCCAGACGTCCGTTAATCCCAAGGTCATCGACTGTCCCAATCCCGCCAGCGGAAGGACGACCATCGACGCGGTCGCCAAGGACGGTATCCAGGTCAAGGCCAAGGCTCGCGTAACTGTCCGCGCCAACATCGACCGCCTCATCGGCGGGGCGACCGAAGAAACCATCATCGCGCGCGTCGGCGAGGGCATCGTTACCACTATCGGCTCGTCCGATTCCTACAAAAGCGTTCTGGAGAATCCCGACAAGATCTCCAAGCAGGTGCTCGCCAAGGGTCTGGACGCCGGAACCGCCTTCGAGATTCTCTCGATCGACATCGCCGATGTGGACGTCGGAGAGAACATCGGCGCGAAACTCCAGGCCGACCAGGCAGAAGCCGATAAACGCCGCTTCCAGGCAGAAGCCGAAAAACGCCGCGCAATGGCAATGGCGCTTGAGCAGGAAATGAAGGCCGCTACACAGGAAAACCGCGCGAAGGTCGTCCTCGCCGAAGCCGAGATTCCACTGGCTATGGCCGAGTCGTTCCGCTCCGGACACCTGGGAATCATGGACTATTACCGCATGAAGAACATCCAGTCCGACACCCAGATGCGCAACAACATCGGCGGCGGAACGACCGGCGGTGAAACCCATAAGAAATAACCACCGGACAAAATGAACTTTCAATGGTACAAAATCCTGGCGGCCGATGACGACGGGCTGATTAACATCCTTGTCCTGGTTGTGCTGATGGTCATAGGCCTGATCGGGCACGTGATCAAAAAAGCCCAGGAGAAGCGGCAGGTCGAAGAGGCCGACCGTAAGGTGGAGGAGTCCAAGCGCCGCCACGCAGCCGAGAAACATGCGTCCGAGAACATGCAGACCCAGCCGCCTCCGGCGCCGATCAGCCCCCCCGTCTCTACCGCCGGAGCGTCGGTCATTCACGCAGCCGAAGCCCTCGGTCAGGGCGTCGGTCAGGAGGTCATGCGGGAAAGGAAAGAACTCACCGTCAAAGAAATGCAACGGAGGCGACGACTGGCGAAGGCCAAACCTCTCCAACCGACGATTGGCACCACAACGGTGCATGCCGAATACGCCTCCCTGGACGGGCCTAAAATCCACATAAACCTCACCGGCCCCAAAGCGGCAAGAACGGCCATCATCTGCGCCGAAATTCTAGGCCTGCCCAAATCGCTGCGAACCAACCCGGAACCGTGGGACATGTAACGGCCCCCGCCGGGTGTGTGACTAATTTTTCCGGCGAGATTTTCAAGGTGGTGCTTTTAAATTGAATATTGAATAAAGAATTTTGAATTTCGAAGTGAAAAGAAGAAAAAGAAGATAAATGAAACCCAAAGCGTGGATTCAGAATCCTTTTTTCTTTCTGTTACTTCGAAATTCGACATTCTTCTGTTCCACGTAGTGGTGCTACGCACAATATTCAATATTCTCTTTACCACGATAAAGGTGGGCACGCCACGGCGCATCTTCGACCTGCCTGCTTATCCTGTCAGTTGCACAGAAACCAGTAAATTTGGGCACCCCGCCGGTGGACAGTGATAATCATCTTGCCTTGCAGGGGCTTATTGCGTAGGGTATCCGCCGAAGCACCTCGGAAGTACGGGGCGTAAGAAGTTGGATTTTGTGGTAAGTTCGCAACAAGAACGATATTGATGGAGATACAGTGTGGCAGAGTACAAAGACCTTGATCGCAAGATAATTCAACTAGGTAAGCAAATTGTGCGAATGTGCACCGAAGCCGGTAGCGGACACCCGTCAACGGCGCTGTCGCTGGTGCATATAGTGTCGGCCCTGATGTACCGCGCGATGCGATACGACCCGAAGAACCCGTGGAACCGCGCCGCCGACCGCCTGGTGCTCTCGGAAGGGCACGCCGTACCGGTTATCTATGCCGCATACTGCGACCTCGGCGGCGTGGTCGGAACGTCCGACAGACCTTCGGAATTGCGGTTCGAGGACGCCATGACGCTCCGAGCGGGCGATTCAGTACTCGACGGGCATCCAAACCCCGCCATTGGCTTCCCATTCTTCGATTCGGCGACAGGTTCGCTGGGACAGGGGCTTTCGACGGCAGCAGGTCTGGCAGCAGCGGCCAGACTCGACGGGCTTGATAAAAAAATCTACTGCATCTGCGGCGACGGCGAAGCACGCGAAGGACAAATCGCCGAAGCAGCCGACTTTATCGTCGATCACAAACTCACAAACGTCGTAGCTATCTTCAACTGCAATGGCCAGGCGCAGAACGCATACGTCTCGCCTCAGCAATCGCCCGATGCGCTGGCGGCGAAACTGACGGCCTACGGATGGGACGTCCGCATTATCGACGGACACAACTGGGACGAGATTTTCGCCGCATTGAGCGCCGAGGCGGGCGAGAAGCCCCTGGCGATTATCGCACGGACGCTCAAGGGATGGGGCGTAAAAGCGCTTCAGAACGAAAACAGCCACGGTAAGCCGCTCGGTGCAGACGCCGTTGATTCAGCCATTGCCGACCTCGACGCCCAGGCCGGCGAATTAGGCGTATCCGGCGAAGGCGAGGCCGTTCGCGTCGATAAATTATCGTCGCCGCAAGTGGCGACCCTTCCCGCTGCCGGCGGTTTTTCAGCCGGTATGCTCACCGCCGCAGCCAAGACCGTCGGGCTTGAAAAAGCCGTCGAGGAGAAAATGCTCTCCACCCGTCGGGCCTATGGAGCCGCACTGAACGCCATCGGTGCAGACGAGCGAATCGTCGCGCTGGACGGGGACGTGCGAAACTCCACCTTCACCATCTTCTTCGCCGACCACTACCCAAAGCGATATTTCGAGGCACGCATCGCCGAGCAGAACATGGTATCGGCGGCGGTCGGTCTGGCAGCGGCTGGAAAAATTCCGTTCGTCTCCAGTTTCGCCAAGTTCCTCGGACGCGCGTACGACCAGATCGAAATGGCGGCCGTCGGAAGCGCGAATATCAAACTGGTCGGTTCGCACGCCGGGATTACCCTGGCGGCAGACGGACCTAGCCAGATGGGCCTGACGGACGTGGCATTCTTCCGCACACTCGCTCGCACCCGCCGCGCCGACGGAGCGCCCGCCTGCCGGGTTATGCTCCCGTCAGACGCCGTCAGCGCATTCAAACTGACCGAACTGATGTCCAACATCGACGGAATGTGCTATATGCGAACTCACCGACCGGATGTACCGTTCCTCTACGACGAAAACGAAACGTTCCAACTCGGCGGATTCAAGCACCTTATCGACGGCGAGGATGTAGTCATCGTCGCCAGCGGGTACATGGTACACGTCGCCAAGCAGGCCATCGAAATGCTGGAAGAGCAGACGGGCCTGTCGGCCGGCCTTATCGACGCATATTCCCTTCCACTCGAAACGGACGAAATCCTGCAAATCGGCGATGATTGCCGGGGGCAGATACTGGTGGTCGAGGACAACTACGTCGGTGGTATCGCCGACGAAATCACCGCCGCCGCCGCTTGCAGCGACCTGGGCGTGATGGTCGATAGCCTCGTGCTGCGACGCATACCCAAATCCGCCCGTACGCCGGAAGAGGCCCTCGGACTGGTTAACCTCGCAGCCACCGACATAGTCGCCGCCGCACAAAAAATGTTCGACCAGAGCGAATAGGTCAAAGTTAAGTTGCGTTCTGTTTTACCCGCTGATGGCGACCGGTTCCGGCATTTGGTTCCAGGTGCGCCCCTCTAGCTCGCGCCCGGCCTTCTTTTTATTAAAACCTCCCCATTGCTTGAAGAAAAAAGGAACTCCGGCGTCAAGGCATTGGTTTCTGATATCGATTACCCATGAAGGATCCATTGGCCTGGCACCCGGGCCTGATTCGCCCCCGACGATTGCCCAATCAATTCCGGCGAGGTCGAGTTCGCCCAGCGGCCCCAGCAGCGGTTCGAGAGACAGGAATTTTACATGTGAGTTCGTCTGCCTGAGGTGATCGATTCGAAATGTGTAATCCTCATTCTCAACGCTTACGCCAACCCAGATATTATCTGCCCAAGGTAGTTGAGGACTAAGGTCGAGAAGTCGCTGCGACCTCTTGGTTAATACCTGGAACTGGTGTTGGTATGCCTGATTCATAACATCGAAGGCGCGTTGGATAAACTCGTCAGGGACCTCTTTGTGAAAAAGGTCGCTCATCGAATTGACAAATATCGTTTTAGGCTTTTTCCACCGGAGAGGCATATCGAGGACGTGTTCGTGGATGTTGACTTTGAACCCGTTCACATAGTTCGGTTGCCCCATAGCTTGCAAACGCCGGGACATACGCTCCGCGTAACAATGTTCACAGCCCGGGCTGACCTTGGTGCAGCCCGTTACAGGATTCCAAGTTCCCTCGGTCCATTCTATCGCTGAATTCAAAGCCATTATGAAACACCTCGATTACGGTACTTATCGAAAATATGCTGGATAATTTTCTCGGCCACCGGTTTTTGAGAAGCGAAGAACAAGTAATAGACAATCGCACCTTTCGAGTTCCGCATCGGTATCGGTTCAGGCACGTACCTGAATCCGCCGACGTTGCGGAGCCTTTTCCTAAATGCCTCTGCTATCGTTTTATTGTCAACCTTTCTTTGTTCCGTTCCGAAAAGGGTGGCTTCCGGCTTATATGCTATGCTTCGCCACGTTTCGTCGCCCCAGAAAGCATTCATTCTTTCAATATCGCTCTGCCTAACACCGGAAGGGTTTCGCCAGAATACGTTCCTGTTCATGTCCGCTACCGGAAAATTGAGAAACAGATCAATGCTTCGCATCTGTCCGGCCTTCAGGATGACCTCCCAGTCTAAATGGAGGCCGTAGGGATCAAGGAGGCACAAGCCCCTGCGATAATCTTCATAACGAACGTTCGGGAGCACTTCCTGTAACAATAGGCGATTTGCATCGCCTTCCAGAACGTGAACGTCTTCCCTGCCTTCCACTATCTGCTTTAACGAAGACACTTTTTGGCTATCAAGGTCGATCAGATAGTACTCACGAAATGGCGGTGTGATCTGAAGGGCATTAAGAGGACTACCTGACACAAATTCGCCCGTACTTCTGGATACGTAAATCCCTGCTCCTGCGAACCCGTCGATGTAAACATGATAAAAGCCCGGGTTTTTCTGAACAGCCAGAATCTTGGAGTATTCCGCAGCATAGTCCCTGATAATGTCGAGTTTGATTTCAGACCAGTAACCTATTTCATCAAACTTTAGTCCTGCATCCTTGCTCATAACTTATCTTTCTCCAAGTTTGCAACAATCACATACGTTCAGTTACAAGGCCAGGAAATTTTTCAGCAGTTCGTGGCCGGTGTCGGTGAGGAAACTTTCGGGGTGGAATTGTACGCCCTCGGTGGGGTGAGTCTTTGAGCGGATGCCCATTAATTCATTCTGGTCGGTCGTCCAGGCGGTCTGTTCAAAATCAGCGTCCATACCGGCGGGGTCCACTATCAGGCTGTGGTATCGCGTCGCTGTGAATGGATTCGGCAGGCCCGCAAGGACGCCCTTACCGTCGTGTTTGATTTCGCTGGTCTTTCCGTGCATTATCCGCTCTGCCCGGACGACCTTTCCGCCGAAGACCTGACCGATGGACTGATGACCAAGGCAGACGCCGAGGATGGGAATCTTCCCGTGGAAGTGCCGGATAAAGTTCATACTCTCACCGGCTTCGTTCGGCGTGCAAGGCCCCGGCGAGATAATCAGGTGCGTCGGCTTACATTCAGCCTCAACGGCTTCGGCGTTTGTAACGTCATTGCGGAAGACGCGAATCTCACCTTCTGCCCCCAGTTCTCCGATCCGCTGGACGAGGTTGTAGGTGAACGAGTCATAGTTGTCGATAATAACGATCATATACGCATCGTATCGACCGGAGGGTGCCTGGTCAAGACGGACAAACAATTCGAGAATCCGCGTTGTTTCCCCGGTTCGGGCGGGTTATACCATATAGGAAGACATTCCGGGCGAACGGAAGTTAGGAGAAAGTCATGCGAAGCAGGCATTTGGCGGTGATTTGTGCGGCGGTGTTGATTTGTGTGTGCCTGATTGGTCGCAGCGGCCCGGCCGATAAACCTGCGCCGACGACTGGTCCAGGTGCGACGACGGCGCCGGCCGATAAGTTAAAGGCGTTTATTCGCGCTGTCGCCGACGCCGACGACCCCCGCTTGGCGATGTCGGCCTATGCCCGTGGTTGCGGCATTGACCGCAACAGTGCCGCACTCCAAAACGCCTATATGGAGCGGATGCTCAAGTTCGGCCTGCCGAAGATCGCCTACCACCCCGCCCGGATGCTGGTAAGGATTGATCCGAACAACGGCCTGGCGTGGGGCGTCGTCGGATACATGCACGGTAAGCGCGGCGAACTGGACAAGGCATTCGTCGCTACGATGCGCTCGCTGGAGAAGCACCGCGACGATCCTTCCATTTTGCACAACGCCGGACAGTTGGCGGCATGGTACGACAGCGCACTCAACCCTCCGAAAGTCTCCGACCGCGCCCGGCGGGCCTTGTCGCAGATGAAAAAGGAACTGGCCCGAAAGAAGCCGTATTCGTCGGCCTACGAGGAGATTAAGTCCGTCTGCGCCCGACAGGCGTCGTTGATGAAACAATTGGAAAAAAAAGTTTCCGTCATCGAAGCAGAGGTCCTGCCGGTGCGGAAAGCGGGGAGGGAACTCGACTCGCAAGTGCGCGAAATAAACAACGAAATCGACCGTTGCAAACGGACCATTGACGAACTCTGGCGCGAACTGCGAACCGGCGTGGTGCATCGCGATGTCAATGGGAGGCTTGTCTCTCGCCGCCACAGCCGGAGGTATCGCGACGACCTGTACGATCGCATTAACCAGGAAGAACAAGCCCTCGCAAGGCTCAAGTCCGAACGCAGACGCATCCGAAGTCAGTCAAACGCCCTACTGGTCGAACTGAAAGACAAGGAGACCCGACTCGATCAACTGAAGCGGCAGATGCGAGGCTTGAAGGGTGGGGCCGACAGGATTTTCCGTTGGGACCCGCCGGCAGTCGATGGCGTCTTTACGCCCGAGGCGGAGCACTTTCCCATCTCGACCAGACCTGCTGCACCGCGAGACCCGGAAACCCAGGCAGAGCAACGACTCAAACTGGCAAGACTCTATCTCCGACACAAAATGAACGATAAGGCCGTTGTTATCCTGAAGGGAATACTCGAAGATTACCCCGCCACCAAAGCCGCCAAAGAAGCAAAGGTGCTCCTGGCGAAAATCAAACCGGTGGAATAGTCCGGGATACCCAGGGACGTTATCCGGGTTTTGCGAATTGGAAGATGCGCACCCTGACGAGTTTGCCTGCGTGAACGAGCGTAGGCCTGAACTGGCGGCGAAGCCGGAAACCGGCGTCTGCTATCTCCGCCAGTGTCTTTTTATAGGTCCACCCGAACTCTCTCAAGTGTGTCAGGCAGCACGAAAGAAAACCTCCGGGCCTGAGCAACCTGTGAACCTGCCGAAGAAGATTGTCTCGCTCCGCCTTTTCGGGGAATCCATGCAGCACGTCATAAATCAGGATCACGTCAATCGTACCGGGCTGTATTGGAATCGCACTGTGCCGGGCGACGTGAACGTGGACCGTGTCAATGTTGCGAAGCCCTTCTTTCGCGGCCCGGCGTTTTACTTCACGGAGGTTCTGCCTGTCCTTATCGACCGCATGGACCCATCCGGTATCGCCCACGATACGTGCAGCCGGTATCGCATATCGCCCCTGCCCGCAGCCGAGGTCCAGAACGCGATTCCCCTCGCGCAGACCCGCTTTTCGCAGAACCGCCTCAGGCCCGCTTCGAAGCCACTTGTCTATCTTGTCCGTCATTTGTGCCGCCGGTGTATTTCAGAGTCCAATAAACCTCCGCGCGAACGCGTCCGCGACGGAATATTCCCCGAACAATCCCGCTTTTCGGGGTGTGCCGGTCTCCGGCATTGTACACTACCGGCGTTTGTCGTGCGAAAGTGAAATATCGAAACGGCGAGCGCGGCGTGCGTTACGGCGGCCGAATGTGAAAGAAGGTATTATCCGTATAGTTTTAAACGCACATTTCGCTTCAGAAAGGTAAAAATGTTCCAGAATCCGGGTAGGCGCAATTCGCAACATGCGGTATAATAGTTGTTTGGAGGTAAGGCCAGGGACAAGTCTGCTTGCGAGGGTTCCGGATTGCTTTGCTTGGGAGAAATACCACCACGGAAGGCTCATTTAACCTGAAAATTTGGAGGGTAAATCATGGGAACGCGAACCGTTGTTGTATGCGTGCTGTTGGCTCTTTCGTCTGTGGCATCGGGTGCGATAGTGTCTTTCGATTTGAGCGTTGAGTTCAGCGGGGCAACACCTCCGGATGGAGCGGCGCCGTGGCTGAACGCGACCTTTGACGACGAAGACTCGCCCGGCTCGGTGATGATGACGCTTACGGCTACCAACCTGACCGGCGCGGAGTTCGTCTCAGAGTGGGAGTTCAATCTGGACCCCGGTCTGGCGCCGGCGGACCTTCAGTTCTCTTCACCGATCAAGACCGGCAGTTTCGATGATCCTGCTATCAGTACCAGCATTGATGCTTTCAAGGCCGACGGGGCCGGTTACTTCGACATCAAGATGGATTTTTCTACCGGCGGCGGGCTGAACGCACGCTTCGGCGCCGGCGAAGCCGTCGAGTACGCCATCACTGGGGCCGACTCGCTGAGAGCCGGGTCCTTCAGTTTCCTCTGCACACCCGCGGACCACGGTCCCTTCTTCATCGCCGCGCACGTTCAGAACATCGGGGAAACGGGAGAAGACAGCGGTTGGATTACTGGGATTCCCGATGTTCCCGAACCGGCAACGCTTTTGCTGCTGGCCTTCGGTGGGCTGGCGATTCTGAAGCGCAGGCGGCGGTAATCAATCAGAGGTTAGACCGGCGCATCGGAAGGGCGAAGAAGCATACGGCGAAAACGACGATGCTCCCGGCAGACGTCAGCACCGCCCACGGTAGATTGGCGGGATTGTTTCCGATGAGGCTGGCGGTGAGCATGAATCCACTGATCCCTGCTATCGTGCACATGGTCGCGACCATGCTTAAAATCGTCTTATCGTTTGGAAAGCGCCTGGCGGCCAGAGCGAAAAAGGCCGGCCAGGTCGCCGAAAATGTGATCCCCAGTATGAAGAAGCACGGCAGGAACACCACCGGGGCGGGATGAAAAACCGCCGGGACCGCTGCGGCTGCGGATACCAGACAGACCTTGATGATACCCCGCTCTCCGACCCGGCGGGAGGCGATTAAGGCCATGAACCGACCTGCGACAATTCCCAGCAACATCACCACCAATACCACTTGCGAGAAGCCGCGAGCCGAGAAGCCCCAGATGCCCTGGCGGTGTCTTTCAATGAACGAAGGCAGCGTGCTGGTTACACCGGCCTCGCTACCGGCGATGAATGCGAACTGGAGACACACCAGCCAGAACAGCGGGCTGTGGAAAACCGAAGCGCCCTTGCGCGACTCGGCGTGCTGGTGTTGCTCGGTCCGGTCCAGATGGGCGATCGCCTTCCTTGGCCAGGTGAATACAACCAGCGTCAGCATCAGCCAGATTACCGCGTACACGCGCGCGTTTCCGCTCAATCCGGCGCCTACGACCAGCACCATCACCGGCGCGACGACCTTGCCGATAGAATTGGTCGTGTGAAGCAGGATGACGCCGGTGTGAGGCGAATGATGCCACAGGTCGGCAAAGATGGCGTTGGAGGTGCCCGTGAAACTCACGCCAAGGGACAAAACGAACCACCCAGCCGCCAGACCCGCGATCGCCCACCAACTGCTCTGCTGGAGGAAGCAGTACAACCCGAATGCCAGGAACGACAAAATCAGCCCGACGCGAAATAACCCCGTCCTCCTGACACCGGGCAGCCGACGGGTAAGGATCAGCCCCAGTATCCCCGCCGCCAACCCCAGAACCCCCACGCCCGCTCCTGTTACCCAGAAAGGCAGGGCGAACTGCTCCTGAACGCCCTCGCGCAATGCCCCCACCAGCGGCGCACCACCGGCGCCGGCGGCCAGACTGACCGCCAGCACAGTTCCGGTTATCCACGTCGTCGAAACCACCTCATCAGGCTTGGAATATCCGTTCTGGTTGGACATAGAACCCGATAAGGTAACAGCTCACGTCGCCCTTGTCAGCAGTGAGCGTCAAAAAGGTTCCGTATCCGCTTGCGGCTTCGCCGGCGCAGCACAGTGCGCAGGTTTGGGTTCGGGAATGCAAATTCTCACCGTCGGCCTTGGGGTCTGAGCGGTGGGTGCGACACCTTTGGTTTAACCGGTACGATCTTCTGCATCAGCGCCGTGTGGACCATGTATTTTCTTATTGTTTTGTCTTCCGGCATCCGTTGACCCGGAGCTACTGTTGGCACCATGGTGACAAAGTGCTTCTGGTAGGCGAGCGTCTGGCCGAAGCGCGGGCCTTGGATATTATAGATTCGTCCGACGCCGCGCAGTTTCCCCGGTGTGAAGCGGGCGCTGTAGCAGGTCTGGAGGTATTTGCGGATGTCATTTTGATTCGGACGGGTGATGCGTGAACCGCTCTTTGCCCCCGCCGCCAGTTCCTTCGGGCTGTACTGGCTGAGGTAGGCGTCGAGGACCTTCTCGCGCATGGCTGCGAACAGTGCGGGCGAGTTGAACAGGTCGGCGCCGATGATGCGTTTGTCCTTCGCTACGACAATTCCGACACAATTTTTCGGTAGTTTCGGAACGATCTTGTTGCGAAGTTTCTTCATGCGTTTGACGTTTTCCGGTTTAACCATTGCTACTGCCAGGTCGCCGCTGGCGTCGGTGGATTTGAGGCGCTCGTTGGCGCGGGCGACCTCGGCCCAGACTTCGCCCTGTCCGGCCTTTTGAGAGGCCCTTTCCCGAACGCCCTGTGGCGCGACCGTCGCCGCTTTATTAAATCCCTTCCTGCCACTCCATCGCCCGCGTTGGACGCAATAGACCGGTAACACCGTAACCGAATCAGGACCAAGCAGCGCGTCGGTGGTCAACGTCCGGTTCTGCTTTCCGCCCGTGATGATTTCGCCGGCCATCAGGAAAATCATCTTTCCCGACTTGTTGACGAATCTGGCCTTGGGTACCTGGGCCGATTTCATTTCCTCGATTACCAGCAACTTTTTGTCCAGCGCCTGGGTCATCGTCAGGACATTGTCAAGGCGATTGGTTCGGCTCAGGCTTATCGGAAAGATAGTCAGTCGTCCGAGTTTGGCTGGCGGATGTATGTCTGCCCGGTCGAGGTAGCGCGTCAGGACATTGACCGTCGGTCTGACCGCAACAGCCTTTTGTTCGGTCCGGTTTTCGGCGGGTCCGGCCTCGCCGGTAGAAAGCAACAGACACAACGACAACAGGATATAAACCGTCGTACGCATGATTTTAGTCTCCTTTCGCCTTGCCCCCCCTATCTACTTTGACGCCGGAAGAGATAAAAAGTTCCATTACGTCAGTGTAATATTGTGTCCAACAACAACATCATCTGGCACAATGACCGTCTTGCACATGGCTGAAGAGCGGTTTCTACGGAAAATGCCGAATGATTTACCTGATAATTTCCATAATCTTCATGACGATGCTGGCCGTGCTTCTTCGGATGGGTACGCGCAGCGGGGCAGGGGCTTTGGGCATGAACACCGTCTTTCGCGGAACGTCGGCAGTGTTGATGCTGGTGGCGGCGTCCTTTACGATGGACCTGTCGAGGCTCCGGCAGATTTGGGGTCTTGTCGGCTGGTGGGGCGTGATTGCGGCGATGTTCTTCTTCTGGGCCGGCTTCGCGGCGATTAAGGCGGTGCAGCATGGTCACTTGGGCATAAGTTGGACTATCCTGCGATGCTCGATGGTCCTGCCGACGCTCGCGTCGCTGTTCTACTGGCACGAGGTCCCGCTTTGCCCGGCGAGCCGGACGCTCATCATGAGGCTCGGCGGGATCGCGGTGGTTACTCTGGCAGTTGTGTTACTGGGACTGGACCACGCGAGAAACAAGCGAGCTCTGGCGTCCGGCGGCTCAGGCAAGGGCGGCTCGAAGGTGTGGGCATTCTGGCTGGCGGCTGCATTCTTCGGACAGGGCGGATGGGAAATCATGCTGAGATCCACGCGCACGCTCCCGGACGACCAAAGCCGATTCTTCTTTATAACGATGGTTTTCATGGGCGCGTTCCTTATAACTCTTCCGGTGATGGTTGCAGTAAAGGCGCGCCTGGGGCGAAAGGAGTTGCTTTACGGCTCGCTGCTCGGCGTTTGCGGTCTTGTCGCGTCGGGTTCACGAGTCTGGGCGATTCGGGAACTGGATGGAATAGTCGTCTTTCCCGTTACAACCGTCAGCGTGATGATACTGGTCCAGATCGCCGGAGCGGCAATCTGGCGGGAGAAAGTCGGGAAATGGGGACTGGTCGGATTCGCGGCAGCCGTCATAGGGGTACTGGCTTTGACTATCAGGTTTTGACATAGGGAGACTTGTTGTGGCTGAAGAAATTTCTGATGATCTCGTTTGCCTTGAAGGCTCGCCGACCGGACCGGGGTAGCGGCAGGACGAAGAAGCAAACGGCGAAGACGGCGGCTTACAGCCGACGCCAATACCGCGGCGGGCAGGTAAGCCGCGTTGCATCCGTCACTTCAGTGCGCTGAAAAGCGTTTTTGTGGGGCTGGCTTGCTTGCGCCGGACATTTTCTGGGATATATTGCACAATGTCTTGTTCTAACCCAAGTTCGGCGGCAAGCGCGACAATATCAAGCCGCTGTAATAGAGTAACGGTTATGGGCCTCTTGGAATCCCAGAATACATAAGCCGAGAAAAACTCCCTTGCAGGCCCGGAATTCAGAAGAGTCCAGAGGCAATCTGCTTGATGCTGGTTCCGGCAGGGAAGGAAGTAACAGGTGTCATCGAGCACAATAGGTTTGCCTTCGTAACTCCCAATCTTTTTGAATGATAGATTTTTGTAAAAGCCGGAAATAGCCACTTTATGGGGAGCGAATGTGTACGGGCCAATTCCGAAAACAGCAAAGCGAGGCCGTTTTTGATAAATAGAGCTGCCCCGGCGGTCTAATAATGCGGCGTGCGATTCAAGATAGTCCCATGTTTTTGGAGCCTGCTCGCGTATTATGTCAGTATCATCTCCCACACGTTTTTGAGTAACGATCATCCAACGTCTTGGAATGATTTTATTCCTGCTGGCGAGGTCTGAGCTTTTCATCATTGGGTACACGAAGGTGTCTTCTATATCCACGACCTCGCCCAACCCATTGCGATATCCCCCCGTCTCTTTACGAAGTTCCATGACTTTAGAGCAGTCATGCTTAACACCGGAACGCCATTTAAATGGAGATGTCCCTTCCAAATGTTTCCATCGATTATAGGTTTTGAGATCGGAAATCAGGGTACCGCTGCGATATGTAATAGTTGTTTCTGGTTCAGTATCGTGCAGATCGCGGAAAATGGAGCAAGTCATGCCTGCGTCCACCTCGCCAAATTGCAGGACAAGGAGGCACGCTTCGACAGCGGCGTTAAAGTGTTTCATCGCATCAATGATATACATTTCCCCACGTTGCAGGCCGATGCGGGTTTTCCATGCGTGCAGGAGCACTTTCCTGGCAACACTCGTCTTGCAGAGCAAGGCTATTGTTGCGCCGTATCCATTCAGCGAGTCAACCATTTTTAACATCATCCATTCGGAGATGTCGAAGTTGCTTTTTCCGGTAATGGCGTCCAGGCCATTGTGCCCCTGGAAGTTCTCCTTGTCTGGAAGATTTGAGCTGCCCAGTGATTCAAGTTCCGAGTTTGTAACCCAGGGAGGATTACCTACAACCAAAATGGGTTCCGGAAAACCTGCGATTATGGTTTTCCAGTCCATGTAAAAGAAACTGCCATTAATGATATGCGCCTTCCCGGCGAATGGCTTCCGTAATAGTTCCTGCTTGGCTGCCCTGTAATGTTCCGGGTTCAATTCAATGCCAAAGGCCTTTCTTGTCCTCGGAAATTGCGAGAGCGCGGCAAAAAGGAAATTCCCCTTGCCGCACGTTGGCTCAAGAATGCTTGCCGGGCTAATACCTTTCTCCGCCAGCAAACGGCAAATCTCGCCAGCCAGTTGAGGTGGAGTCTGAAAATCGCCCAACTCAATGATTTGCTTTGTCTTACGCTTCGTTATCATGGCTGTTACAGCACCTTAATGATGCCGCCGACGCTGCCGGCTTTCTTGATGATTCTCGCATATTGCAATCGCCATTGCAGTGCATTGGAAATTGTTAAATACCCCACCTTTGGAGGACGCTTTAGAAGACGCTCGGCGAGTTTCTTGGCCGCAATGTCATCAAGAGGAAGATTGCGATCCGACATGAATGCCATAATATCTTCTATGTTCCCATCGTTTTTAATTATTTGACGAATGCCCGTTGTGGTCTGGTAGTCAGCGGTTCGATCTGCCTGCACAAAAATAGTGTGCAGAATGTTTAAAGTTCCTGTTTGCGTGGCTCGATTATCTTTTTTGTCATACATAAAGACCAAGAGAGAGTAACCCAATCCGCATATCTTTTGGCCTGCCGATTTGAAGGGACAGGATGATTGGGGCTGCTTGATGCTGGTAACCTTCATGTCAACACCAAGACCCGGAAAATCAATCCCTTTTGCAGAAGATCCCTTCTCGTACACGTACTTTTTCTTCAGATATGCTTGAAATTTATGCTCAAAATAGGTGCCTACCGCTTTGCCGTCGGTAACACCGTAGAGAGACGGCTCGGGATGTGCCGATTCGACTTCCGCAAATGTGCGGGCCTCATCACAGAGAACAAGGATTGTTAACGCCGCTTTTTTCATGGACCGTCTTTTCCTGTTCCGATAAGCCCCAAACACCAGAGGTGCCACTCTGACGATACTGCGAGAATAGCCTGTTGAGATAACTGAGTAAAGAAGGAAAAAGGGGACATTCTCTTTTTCCTTCACCGTTGGCCGAAGTGTCCGTCTTCGTCGAACTCGTCGCCCCGGAATGTCCGGCCGAGATAGGTTTTGCGGACCAGCGGATCGTTAATCAGGTCTCTGGGTGCGCCTTCCCGAAGGACCTTTCCATTGTCGATGATGTAGGAACGGTCCGTAACGTTTAGCGTTTCGCGGACGTTGTGGTCGGTCAGCAGGAGGCTGATACCGCGATCCTTGAGTCCGCTGATTTCTCGCTGGAGTTCCTCCACGGCGATGGGGTCCACGCCGCTGAAAGGCTCATCCAGCAGGATCATCGTCGGGTTGGTAACCAGGGCGCGAGCGATCTCCAGTTTCCTCCGCTCACCGCCCGAGAGCGTACGGGCTTCGTGATCGGACAGCGCCGACAGACCGAACTGCTCCAGTAATTGCTCCGCCCGTTCGAGACGCATCTGTTTGGTGAGGTGCATTGTGTCCAGAACGGCCAGGAGGTTCTGCTGGACCGTCAGACGCTGAAAAATGCTCGGTTCCTGCGAAAGGTATCCCATACCAAGACGGGCACGCTGGTACATCGGCATCTCGGTTACGTCCACGTTGTTAAAGATGACTCTTCCTTCGTTGGGAGAGATCATACCGATAACCATTCGGAAGGTTGTGGTTTTCCCGGCTCCGTTTCGCCCCAGAAGCCCGACGATTTCGCCTTGGGCGACATACAAACCCACCTGATTCACCACGGCTCGCCCCGAATACCTCTTTACCAGGTTTTTTGTTTCCAGAAGTACCATAAATTCGCCGTCTTTCCGTTTGTGGATAACTTGTGCAAAACTACATCTCGCCGCCTTGCCGATATAGAAGGCGTGTTTTTCCCGCTATTCTACCAAATTATCGCCCCAAGGGGTCAGCAGACCGGATTTTTGTGTACTGCTTGCAGTAAGTTCCTTTTTTATAACCTGTTACCGACAGATTGACAATTAGCAAATTCTTTTCACTATCTTTAAGTTTTACTAAAGATTTACCCCGTCTGTGCCGACGCACCGGATCGATTGACCCTTGCCGATCCCTCTTCGCTAATGTTGATAACTATTCGCGCACTTTGCGGTAAAACAAGTCATTACAGGGACATCCGTTACCCTGCCCTTACATCGCTCAAGGCGCCAAAATCCGAAAACTCCGGCTTGGCGAAGTCCAGTCGACGGACCATAACTTCCATCGCCTGCGGGTTGTTGTCTATCAGTATAAAGTTTCGTCCTTCCTCAGCCGCACACGCGCCGAGCGTTCCGCTTCCGGCGAAGCAATCCAGCAACGTATCGCCGGGGCGAGAGTGTACACGAATCAGTCGGCGTATTATACCCAAAGGTTTCTGCGTAGGGTAGCCTGTCTTTTCCCGTCCGTTGGTCGCGACAATCGTATGCCACCAGACGTCCGTCGGGGTCTTTCCGCGCGAAGCCTTTTCCTTACCTACCAGACCCGGGGCCATGTACGGAATCCTGTCCATCTGCTCGAAGTTGAATATGTAGTTTTTCGGGTCCTTCACATACCACAAGATGTTGTCGTGCTTGGCCGACCATTTTTTCTTCGACCTTGCGCCGTAATCGTATGCCCAGATAATCTCGTTCATAAAGCACTCCCGCCCGAAGATACCGTCCAGGAGAACCTTTGCGTAATGGGCCTCTCTGTAATCCAGATGCAGAAAGAGCGAGCCGTCGAGCGCGAGGATTCTGTGCAGTTCTACCAGGCGCGGTTCGAGGAACCCAAGATAATCGTCGAACGAGTCGTCGAAGTACTTCCCAGCCAGGCGGATCGAGCGGTATCGCTTTCCCCCGAAGCCTGTGCGGTCGCCGGTATCGTCGCGGACGGTTTGCAGGGGTGTGCGCTTTTGGGCCTTTCCGGTATTGAATGGCGGGTCGGTATAGACCATCTGGACGCTACCGGCGGGTAATTCCCGCAGGATCGGAAGATTGTCGCCGAAGTAGATTTTGTTCATTTTCTCGTACCTGTTCGCCTGTCCGCAATGACCGAAAATGAAAAGAGCAAGTCAGGTATAAGGCATTTGGCATTTGGCATTGGGCATTGGTGGTACTGGGCTTGTGAAGGTTTTTCCTGTTTTATTCCACCATTCAATAAAATAGCAGAATTATAAAGACAAAACGCACAACAACCCTCGACCACTAATGCCTACTGCCGAATGCCTACTGCCCGATGCTTCCGGCGTAACCTGGTCTTTCCCTGAAGCATATGGCTGAACTCCTGTATTTTACCTACCGTATCAGCCTCATCCTACCGACGTTGGGTACGATCGGCAGGCGTTTGAGCATCGGCAGGCGGAAACCTCCGGGCCAGTACACGA
This sequence comes from Planctomycetales bacterium, assembly GCA_030612725.1. Taxonomy (GTDB): domain Bacteria; phylum Planctomycetota; class Phycisphaerae; order SM23-33; family SM23-33; genus JAUWNJ01. The sequence goes on along the minus strand of JAUWNJ010000003.1, from coordinate 115,275 downwards.
AGAACGCTCTTCCGATCATATTGTATCGCGGTACGGTCCCATCTCTGTATCCGGGTCTGAGTGATGGAGCGTGGTGGTCCCAGAGGCGTGAATCCTGACTTGCCGGTGAGTTGTCGCCGAGCACGAAGAACTCGTCCGTATCCGGTTTATTGTTGAATTTGCGCAGGACAAATGGGTTTCCGGTCGTTGCTCTTCCGGGTTTGTCGTCCGCGATGCGCAGGCAGGTGTAATATACATCTCGCATGAGACTTATGTGCCACAGTTCTGCCGGTCCTCCGCTTGCCAGGATCGAGACGGTCGGCGTCGGCGCTCCGGCGGCGGCGTCCCGGATGATCCGCTCCCTTCCGGCGTAGTATTGGTCCTCGGTGCTGGACAGTACCGCCTGGCCGTCCACCCACAACGTTACCTGCCGGTCCACGTGTGTCAGCGACAATTCGTACGCCCGTCCTGTTGCAGGCCTGTCCAGTTGGCATGAACCCCAGGGTTTCTTGTCCCACCTTACGTTACCGTCTTTGTCGGCGAGTCCGTGCTCCAGCGTGCAATTTCCGTCCATGCTCACCCATACGCGGAAGTGGTCCGAAAAACTGCTTATGCGCATTCCCACGCGAGCGTTACTATCCTTTTTTGGGGCGAACATGAACGATAGTTTCAGGTCGTAGCAGACATCGACGTTCGAATCGTAACCTTTCCCTCTGTATTGGCTGGATTGGTTGTAGGCATATACCGGGCAGAACCGTTCGCGGTCGGCCTTGGTGGAGTTGGCGAATCGCAACTCCGATGTCGCTTCGGACCCGTCGAAGGCGAAGACCCGCCCGCCGTGGCGCATTTCCCATATGTCCGGACCTGAATGTGGCTGCCAGGGAGATTTCCATTCCTTCCCGGTTCTTTTTTGCCAAACGACCTGATCCGGTTGATAATCATTATCGAAAATCACCTGCCACATGACCTGCTGGGTCCGTGGCGACTTTTTCTGCAGGATGTGCCAGGGGCATTCTTTTTCGGCTCGCGGGTCGGCGAAATCTTTTTTATCGATGACGCCGTCGTTATTGAAATCCTTCCCGTCGCGGACAAACACGTCGCCGTGGACGATCTCGATCATCTGTCCCGGCAAGCCGATTAATCGCTTGATATAATTTTGCTCGTTGTCTTGGGGGTTTTTGAAGACGACCACGTCCCAAGGCCTCGGCTCGCCGAAGCGATAGAGATATTTCAACACCAGCACGCGGTCGCCGCCGTAAGCGAACTCCTGTCCGAAGCGGTGCTGGTGTCCGCAGTTGGGGCAGATTGCCGGAGCGCCTCCGTCTTTGCCCCTTCGTCCGCTGGGGGGTAACGGCAGCGCGATATTGGGCGAAGGCGAGCCCGGCGCCTGGGGGATGCCGAAAGCGTAATGATATTTGCAGGCGGGGCAGTCGAACTGCCAGTGCTGCCCCATCAGCCGCGGCGCCATCGAACCGGTGGGTATAACAAACGCCTCCAGCACAAACGCGCGCAGCACAAACGCCAGCACCACCGCGATCCAGACGCTCTCGACCGTCTCGCGGACCGATGCGGATTGCTCACTGCTTTGATTATCGTTACGGGCCATGTATCTGCACCTTCTACAAGGTTCAATACATTATCGGTTCGTGAGCAATTGTGCAAACAGCAAAGTAATTATCATCGCACACAATCGACACGCAAGGTACAGTAAAAAGCCCAGCCATTCGAATGGCTGGGCTTCGGGGAAATTACACACACCAATCTGCAATGGCTTGACGTCGAAGCGCGGGTATGATAACTCCGTATCCGAAGGAGCGACTGAATGGCTATGACAAAAGAGCAACTGGCGGCGCGGGTAAAGGAAACCGCTTACCTCGAAGGCGACTTCCTCCTCCGAAGCGGCAGGCGGAGCAAGTTCTACCTCGATAAGTACCTCTTCGAGACTGCTCCCGACATTCTGGCAGAGATGGGCAGGCGTATGGGCGAATTCGCCGACGATGCCGATGTAATCGCCGGCCCGGAACTCGGCGCAGTCGCACTGGCGGCAGCGGCGAGCATGGCCACCGGAAAACCCTTCGCCATCGTCAGAAAAGCGAAAAAAGATTATGCTACGGGAAAACTCATCGAGGGCACGCCGGTCGAGGGTAAAAAAGTTGTGCTTGTCGAGGATATTGGAACGACGGCAGGTGCAGCCCTGGAAGCCGCCGAAACCCTCACCGCCGCCGGCGCGAAAATCACCCGCCTGGTCTTCGCAATCGACCGCATGGAAGGCGCGCGCGAAAACGTGGAATCCGCCGGATACGAATTCAACGCCATACTGACAGCCAAAGATTTGGGAATTAAGTAACCTCTTTTTTGTCTTTCATCCACGGGCATTCGTTTCGTTGGGGGCAGGTTTTGCAGCTGTGTTTTTTTGACGACATCGGCAGGATGATGAAGGCGTCAATCGCAAAGACCACCAGCAGCACCAGCAGCAGCCAGTCGAAGTGGATGATTTCGATGATAATTCCCGCTATAGGCGGAATGAACCATAACGGCACGATTACGGGGATGTGCTTCTTGAATTTTTCGGCGAAGCGGCCGAAGTCCCGGCGCTTTCGCAGCCTGGCGGAAATCAACCCGTAGCCGGAGGGACACGACCGTGAGCCGTAACGGCGACAATAGGGGCACAGAAACAGGATAATCCACAGCGACCCGACGAGGCCGTAGAGTATGTAAAGCCCCGCTGCGATGAACCCCCACATCGACGCGCCCAGCCCGGCCAGGAAAATCCCCGCCCCCAATAAGATCACAATTTTATACGGAAGATTGCGAAAAAGTTTTCCGGCGAGCGTGGATTCGCGTCGGCCTGTGGAGTTTTCAGTGTTCATGTCGCATTCTGCCATGTTATGAGACAGTATATCGCCCCGCTCTGCCCGGGTTCAACGCTCCAGTACCAAGACCTCGTAGTCGTCGATGCGAGGGATGGAAAAGGCGACCCGGCCCTTATCGGTTTTGAAGCGGACGTTCTTCCCGGCTACAAGCGCCCTGATTCGCTTGATGCGACCGGCCCTGACGGAAAAGGAGACGTTGTGGAGCGCCACAAATTTTTCAATTGGCCGCTTCATGTCCCCCGTGGCGTTAACAAGGTGCAGAAGGACGCCCTTTGCGTTTTTTCGCATCTCGACCGCGAGGCTTCCGGGTCCGTCGGTCTGAACTTGCAGACCCCGCCTTCCGGATGCAAGCCGGACAAGCGATTGCGCCAGCCGGAGGTGATCCTCAAGACCGAAGCGGTGAACGCTTTCGAACAACGGAGCGGCCACATAGACCACCCGCCCCTTACCTCGCCGGGAAAGCAGCACTGCCGGGTACGGAGAGTCCCCCGCCATCGGGAGGTATGACTTTCCGATCGGGTTCATAAACCTTATAAGCGTTTCACTCCCGGCTGCCGGTTTGACCTTAAGTGCGTTGTACGTTCGCGGAAGGATCGTACCGTCCCGGAAACCGTCTATTTTTCCGCCTGTTATCGCCATGTAGTCCTCGACCGCCGATGGAGCGAAAGCCCCTTCGACCTTTGCGATACCGAGGAATTTTTTCCATCGCGCCCGCCGGCGCGCGTCGCCGAGTTCGTCGTAGAAACCGCTTTCGAAGGTGGCGATCAGGCTGCCTCCGTCGGTAACGAATTGCTCTATGCGCGTAAGTTGCTTTTGAGAAAGACAGGCGGTGTTCGGAAGGACGAGAATTTTGACTCCCTTCAACTTCTCTTCCATCAGGTGCTCATCCCACAGGACTTTTACCGGGACGTGCGACCGGGTCAGAGCGTCGAGGCAGCCGGAGTATTCCCTGTCGAGGATGGCCGCCGAGGTGCTGCGGCGCTCGGCGATGTGCTCCGCTTCTTTACCGGTGCCCATATCGACCGTCAGATTCTCCTCCTTGCCGCTGCCGACGTCTTTGTAGAGGGCGTTCTGGGCCGATATGTAGTAATAGAGCGTGCTGTTGGACAGCAGTGCGGCGGTCTCGGCCGCCGATTCGGTGTCCGTGTAGAACTGCTCATGTTTTTCCAGAAACTCGCACATCTTTTCTGTGGCGGCATAGGCCTCTTCTGCGCGGTGTTTCATCGCCTCTTCGAAGATCGCAAACCAAACATTCGCGCCGGATGCGACGGTTTCCGACAGGGCAAGTTGCATCTCGCTCTTGCAAAGCGGTATGTAATGCCACGCGCTCATGGTGTGGTGCGTGAAGACCACCGACGGATTGTCGCCGGCAGAGAGAAACCGTCCGAGATTGAGCGAACGGAAGGGCGAGCGATATTCCTCGGAAACGTGATAGAACTCCTCTGCGCCTGTGAAATGCTGGTGCTCCTGGAATTTGTAGACATCTCCGCCGCCGCCGATATTTGCGGAAGAGAATCCGCCGCCATTGAGAAAAATTACTGCGTCTGGATTGACACTTTCGACCTCGGTGCGGGCGTCCCGTATGAAGTTCGCCCGGGAGTCGCGCCGGAATTGTGCGAATCGCTTCCAGTCCGGATCGGCCCAGTCCATGTACTTCGGCAGCCGCTTCTGGCCGGTCGCTTTTTCATAAAGACGCCGGCAGTGCTCGCAGTAACATGCGTTTGGGCAGATTGACGGACCGTCGAGAAAACAGCCGTCCACCCCGATGGCAATCACCTCGCGGATGAGGCGGAAAATCCAGTCTCGCCATGGCGAGTTCAAACAGAAGGTTGTCCCGCCGCCGTAGAGCGGATGCTTCCGCCCATAGGACGTTCCATCCTCGAGCAGTTGCTCCCAGCCGGGGTGTGATTCGGCGAACTCGTAGGAGTACCAGTGCGCGTTGATATATGGAACGACGCGGATTCCATGCTTCCGGGCGTGGGGCAGATATTCCCGCAGAATGTCGAAGTCGCCCAGGCCGGGCGCTTTTTCAAATTCGGCGCTGTTGAAGGTTGTCATATAGGCCAGGCCCGGTGCACAGCCGGGTGTGGCCATGATCCATTCGCAATTAATGTGCCAGCGATGCTTCGCTTCGCGGGCGAAGGTTTCCAGGTCCAGGTCTTTGTACCTGCTGAAGTCGCCGAGGAAATCCCGTCGCATCATCCGGACAGGCTTTTGCCACCATTTGAGTTCCATAGTTATTCCTTGTGAAAAACTTTTCGACACAGAGACGCAGAGATATAAAAACATCTACTTTTTTTCTCTGAACCTCTGTGTCTCTGTGTCGCGCTTTGTTTTAACAACGATGTCGTCGCAGCCCTTGCCGTCGCCTATACCCTTTCCGCCGTCGTCTTTCATATCAGGCCCGACGCTGTAAAGCAGATAGCCTTCGCCCGTTCGCTTGTAATGCAGCGGCTTCTCGATGAACAGGTCGTTTGGGATTTTTTTGAGATAGTGCGGCTTCAGCACCGCCAGTATTACCGGGTACCGGCCTATATCACCCTTACACGCCGCCAGTGCCAAAGCAACCTCCGCCATCCGCCGCTGCATAATTACTTTGTCGTACAGTTCCGAAGCGCGACCGAGGTTGGGTACCAGATAGGCGACCATTATTTCGACGCTCTCCCGGCGGAGTTCGTCGGTCGATACGTTCTTCTTTGCCTCCAACCTTTTCATCCGCTCTACCAACAATTTCATTCCTGCGAGAAGGGAAGGTTGAGTGGTCTGGACCGGTCCGTATTTCTTGTCTAATTGTTTCGACAAATTTTCAAGATCACGTCCGAATGCCGCCAGTGCCGACTTTCTCTCGGCGAAGGTTGCCTTGCTGAATGCTGCGACGTTTCTATCGTTCCAGCGGTTGTACCTGAGCATAGTTTCGTCCCAGTCCACCGGAATGTTGGGAATCGTATGCTTTGGAATTTTATAAAACTCGAGACATACTTCTGCGAAGGCTTCACGAATACCCACGCGGGCACATGACATAATCGCATCAAGCGCAAAGAAATGTTCTCCCCTCTCAAATGTGTCAGCCATGCTGGGCAGTGGCGGCAGGGCCTGAAGGTCGGCAAGGTGGGCCTTGGCCTGGTCGGCGGTGAGTTCGCCGCTTGTGGCCAATTCTGTATCGCCACCGCAGGCAAACGCCTCAATGCTCATTGCAACCAGCCGATCAATCAGCGTTGGTCCCTGCCCAACCAGGCGCGCCAGACGGTGTACTGCCAGCAGGTCCGAACGCGCCGAAGCCGCCTGGCCTTTGGCGGACTTGAGCATTGCCCTGCAAATCAGCGCCTTCGCCGTGTATTTCAATTTACCCCATGACACACGCATCAAGCCGTCTTCCAGTTTCGGCGGAACCGAATCGGACATCCACGGCACAAAATATCGCGGGCGCTTCGTTGCGGCTACGACGGCATTAAGCGGTTTTTCATTGACCTTTAACCAGGCTGCGACGAAGGGGAAATCCTTGGGCGAGAAAGGCGCTGCCAAGGCCTTGTCCCGGTTTGCGTCAGTCTTTTTGTAGAAGGCGTCAATCTGCTCGTCCGTTCCGTCCCTTGGCTCATGGTCCTCCTGATATTTCCAGAACGGGACGAAATAATCGCCTTTTTCGGGCAGGGGCGGCATTTTCAGGGCTTTGAGGATTCGGCTGCGAAATTTCTTATCCAGCACTTCCGGGCCAAGGGCTTTTATCAGCGGGATTGCGGCGTTGTTTTTGGGCGTTACGCCTTTGCTGGACATCTTGTTAATCGCAGCCACATAGTTGACCGTCCCATCAGCGTTTAGAGGCCCAAGGACATAGGTGGTCTTGCGGGAAATTGTGATCCTGACCTTGGCGGGCCTGGAGGCAGGTTGGGATGCGGGTTTTTGACCCGCAACCGGAGCGGTCAGTAAATAAATCGACAAAGATGATACACAAAAGAGATTCTTCCAGTGGATATGCTTCATAAGTTTCGTCCCTTTCAGTTAAGTCTGTCGTCGTCATTTTTTACTGACCACTGACTACCGGCTACTGACTACTGTCACACGACGTTTCGATTTTCATCTTCGTGCTGGTTGTGTTCCGCTTGTGAGCGGTCTTCGTCCTGGCGCTTATGGTTGATGCCTAGTTTGGATTCGTAGAGGCGGTACACGTCGGCAGGGGCCAGGCCTAGCAACTGGCAGATGCTTATCCAGAAGAACAGCATGTCGGTGGCTTCGACGCGGGCGTTCTGCAAATCCTGCAATTCGTACTGCCGGCCTTCCTTGGCCTCCTTGTACCAGTGCTTCCACGCAAGACAGTGTTGCAGTTCGCGGCATTCATCGGCCAGGGCGTCGATGTAATTTTTCAGCGCCTTTCCGACCTTAAGCCTCAATTCGGCGTTGTTTTCGTCCCCGGCCAGCGATTTTCCCATCGCGTCGGTATCGAAACCGGTCCGGGCGTTGAGGGCTGCCTGCATCGGCCAGATGTCTTCCAGTGAATTGATGGTCTGTTTATCCATGAACTATCTCCGTCGTTTGGTGGGTGTTTGTGTCGCGTATCGATAAGGAGCATCATAGCGGATTTCGTCGTTTGGGCAAGGACGTTTGCCGACGGGGGCGGTTTAATCGTATATTACATATAGAAAAGGAAGGCGGCACGGCTTTTTGCCGCGATATTCGCCAAGTTACGTCGCTCCCCGCATTTCGGGAACCTTCTGCCGGTCTCGCTGACGTTGGAAAAATTCCGGCTGAGGGTAAGGTCAATGGACCCGGCGTTGCCGCACCCAGTCAGCGAGAGTGTGAAAGGAGGGAAATTCATGGCCTCCGCCAACAACGGACGTTGGTTACTGCGCTTTCTTGATGATTGGGCAGGACGGGCCTTTCGCCGATTGGTCGAGGCCGCTGAATCAGAAGCCGAAAATATATGCAGCGACCGCGACGCGCATACCCGCGCGGAGCGATCCCTGCAAGAGTTGCTGAAAATCGCCCTGCGGCTCAAGCGGACTCGCCTGCTGGCGGCGTTCGGAGACTCTTCGCAGGCAGCCCCGCCCCCGATGCCCGAGGACGAGTCGTTACTGGAGCAATTGCGAGTTACTCAGCGGACGTGGATGGAGGCTGTCCAAGCCCTGGCCGACGATAATGAACTGGACGTTTCGTGGCCTGACGGTAACGGTCGGATTCGCCCTGCCTGCGAGATTATAGTCGAAGCCATTATGGACGACGCCGTATTTGTCGGGAGGATCGCCGAAATTCGCTGTTTGTAGAAACACAGGTTACAAACCTGTGCCACCTGCGATACAATACCGCTGAATGTGTGGGTTTGCAGGTGAATATGTTTTTACCGGAACAGAACGGGCCGATCCCGCGATAGTTGAGACGATAGTCGAGCGTCTTGACCATCGCGGACCCGACGATGCCGGTAACTTTATGAGCGATGACGGCAAGTGCGCCATCGGTTTTCGCCGATTGTCCGTCATCGACCCCCCGCTTTCGCACCAGCCAATGGTCTCGCCCGACGGATTGACCGTGGTCGCGTTCAACGGCGAAATATACAACTTCCACACGCTGCGGGACGAACTTTCAGCCGGGGGATATACCTTCAGAACCCGCGGCGATACGGAAGTCCTGCTCGCTCTGTGGCAGCGATACGGCGAGGCGATGCCGGAAAAACTTACCGGTATGTTCGCCTTCGCCATTTACGATGCCCGCAAAAGGCGCCTATTCCTGGCTCGGGATCGACTCGGGCAGAAACCGTTGTGGTACGCGACGCTTCCGGGCCGGATAGTTTTTGCCTCCGAAGCCAAGGCATTGCTTGCGCATCCGTCTGTAGGGCGCGAGATTGACCCGCAAGCGGTGGCGTTCTATCTGACGCTTGGGTACGTTCCGTCGCCGATGAGCATCTGGCGCGGGATCGCCAAACTCCCGCCGGCACATTGCATGACGGTTTCGGATTCGTCGCCGGAACCTCGGCGGTACTGGTCGCTGCCGGACAGGCCGGCGGATATTTCCGGTAGCGATGCCGTCGAGCGCGTCCGAGAAGCGCTGACCGCGTCGGTTGAGCGTCGAATGGTTGCCGATGTTCCGCTCGGCGCGCTGCTTTCGGGCGGCGTGGACTCATCCATCATCGTCGCCCTGATGTGCCTGGCGGCAGGGTCGGCGGGGAGCGTCAAAACCTTTACCGCCGGATTCGCCCAAAGCGACTTCGACGAGCGACCGTTCGCAGCCCAGGTCGCAAAGCATCTCGGTACGGATCATCACGAACTTCTCATCAGCCCGTCGCAATTCGATATTCCGACGCTTCTGGATAAACTGGTAGCGCAGTACGACGAACCGTTCGCCGATTCGTCGGCCATTCCGACGTACCTGATTTGTCAGGCAGCCCGCGAGCACGTAACCGTTGCGCTGACCGGCGACGGAGGCGACGAAACCTTCGGCGGATACGACCGCTATCGCGCGATGCGCCTTGCCGAAACGATGGGTCCGACTATCTGGCTTTTGACCAGGGGCGCGGCGGGTCTGTCTGCGATTATAGCGCCGCACGACGAGCGGTCGCGCCTTCGACGACTGGTGCGATTCGCCGAAGGACTGGATAAGCCGCCGGCAAAACAGTATTTCACCTACCGCCGATTATTCTCGCCGGAGCAGTTGCAATTCGTCATGGAGCGGGATTTCGCAGCCTCGGCCGACGTGAACAGTCCTTCAGAGTGGTTCTGTAGCCTCTACGAACAGGGCGAATTTTCCGATGAAATCGCCTACGCTCAGCGGCACGACCTTTTGACCTACCTGCCGGACGACCTGCTGGTAAAGGCTGACATCGCCTCAATGGCCTGTTCGCTGGAATTGCGAAGCCCGATGCTTGATCACGAGGTGGTCTCGTTGGGTCTGTCGCTGCCGACCGATTGCAAAATCCGAGGTCGGCGGGGAAAAGTAATCCTCCGCGACGCCTTTGGCGACCTGTTGCCGGAAGGAGTTTTTACCCGTCGTAAGCGCGGTTTCGGCGTTCCGGTTCACGATTGGCTTCAGAACGAACTGCGGGGAACTTTGCGTGAAACACTGCTCGAAGGTCCGCTGGTTGGTCGAGGATGGCTGGCACGGATACCGATGGAACGGATAATCGACGAGCACCTGACTGGTAAGGCCGACCATCGCCATCGACTCTGGGCGCTGCTTTGGTTGGGAAGATGGATGGGGAAAGAGAATATCGAATAATGAACCCTGGCACGGCATTGGCATGCCGTGGTCTGACGGTAGAGAATTCCGAACTTCGAAGTAAAGAGAGCGCGTCGGCTCATGCGGGGCGAATTTGGCGCTTGTCAGCGAAGCGACGGAGATGTAGGCTCTTGTGGAGGCTCGTAATTTCTCGGTATAAGGATAATTCGATATGAACGTATTGATTACAGGCGGAGCAGGTTTCATCGGTTCGCATCTGTCAGGGGCGATGATGGAGGCCGGGCACGGCGTTACCGTCGTCGATGACCTATCGACAGGTTCATTGGAGAACATCCGGCACCTGGCGGATCGGGAAGGTTTCCAATTCGTCCGCGAGTCCGTCCGCAACAGCGACACGATGGCAGTGGTGGTTGACCGGTGCGACATGATATTTCATCTGGCCGCCGCTGTCGGCGTCCAACTTATCGTCGATAGGCCCGTTCACACTATCGAGACCAACATTCACGGCTCGGAGGTCGTTCTGAACCTTGCCAACAAATTCGGGCGGAAAATCTTCGTAGCAAGCACTTCGGAGGTTTACGGAAAAAGCGAAAAGATACCGTTTAATGAGGATGACGAGTCGGTGCTGGGACCGACGCGGTTCACGCGGTGGTCATATGCGTGCAGCAAGATGGTTGACGAGTTCCTCGCCCTGGCCTATCACGACCAGTACGGGCTTGGGGCCGTTATAGGCCGACTCTTCAATACCATTGGTCCGCGACAAACGGGCGCTTACGGTATGGTCGTACCGAGATTTGTAAAGGCGGCATTGCGGGGCGAACCGCTGGAGGTGTACGGTACGGGTCAACAAAGCCGGTGCTTCACAAACGTCGCCGACGTGGTCGGCGCTTTGGTAAAATTGATGGATTGCCCACAGGCCGTCGGACAGGTCGTCAACATCGGTTCGGACGAGCCTATAACAATTACCGCGCTGGCGGAAAAAGTTATCGAGATGACCGGTTCATCCAGTGAAATCCGCTCGCTCACATACGAGCAGGCATACGGTCGTCCTTTCGACGACATGCTCACACGCAAGCCTGACCTGGCGAAAATCGAGAGATTAATAGGTTATAAACCAAAATTTTCGCTGGACGAAACGCTCCAGCAGGTAATCGAGTACGAATCTTCTCGGCAAACCTGAAAAACGACATTGGGGGAGTTCTTGAAATTAGAGGCCTTAAACAGTCATAATATCGCAGTGGTGTCGATTTAAACATGAACGCTGATTATGGGATAGCAAACGTATGAAATGCTATATAGGAATAGACATTGGTGCAATCAGCATAACGTCGGCTGTGCTGATTGAAGAGGCTGGGGATTTGTCTTTTCCCGATGGGCAGTTCACGCGTTCGAGGAATGTCAATGGTGCGGACCTTTACCTCAGTGCATACCGTCGGACTCGAGGCCGGCCTATTGCGGTGGCTACCGAGATTCTGGAGCAGGTTGTCGCTGTCGTCGGCGTTGAGAACGTCGTCGGCGTGTGCCTGACGGGTTCGGCGGGACAACTGGTAGCCGATAAACTCCAGGTCTTCACGGTCAACGAGTTCAAGGCAGTTGCCCTCGGTTTATCGGCAATGGGTATTCGCGCTCGCACTGTCTTTGAGATGGGCGGGCAGACCAGTAAATACCTGCTGTTGGATGGTGGTGGTGGCACAGGCTTTCAGCCTGTGCAGGAAAGCACACAGCCTGGAAAGGCTGTGCCACCCTACGCCATCGTCGATTATGCCACGAACGGCGATTGTGCCGCCGGGACGGGCGCGTTCATAGACCAGCAGGCAGGTCGTCTCCAATTTGCCGTTGAGGATGTCGGCAGGATTGCCCTGGAGTCCGAACGGACGGCCCAGATTGCCGGGCGGTGCAGCGTCTTCGCCAAGAGCGACATGATCCACGCCCAGCAGAAGGGTTACTCGCCGGGCGAGGTTCTCGCCGGTCTGTGCCAGGCAGTGGCGAGAAATTTCCACATGGCCGTCGTCCGGTCGCATCCGGTCGAAGCGCCCGTGGTATTTATCGGAGGTCTGGCGGCCAATGCCGCTGTTGATCGCACGATGCGGGAAGTGTTCGATCTGGGCGAGGGCGATTTTATCGTCCCGGACGCTTACGCGCACGTCCCGGCGGTCGGTGCGGTGGCGGCGGCTCGCAGGGAAGGCCCCCGAACAGACTGGAACCTCGCGGTGCAAATGGAGCAGATTCGCTCTGCCTCAGACGCAACCGGTGGTAACTTCCCCACATCAGAACCGCTCAGCACTCATCGACTCGTGCTCCTGCGGGACCAGGTCGAACTGGTCGAACTACCCTACGGCAACGAGAAAATCGACGCATACCTCGGAATCGACATCGGATCAGTCTCCACGAACCTCGTCGTAATCGACTCTGCCGGCGGGGTAATCAAGGAAATATACACTCGCACACAGGGCCGACCTATCGAGGTCGTTTCGGCGGGGCTGACCGAAATCGCCGAGGAAATTGGCGACAACGTAATCATTCGCGGCGTAGGAACCACCGGAAGCGGACGCGAACTGATAGGTCAACTCGTCGGAGCCGACACCATCAACGACGAAATCACCGCGCATAAAACCGGCGCGACCTTTATCGGACAGACGATGCTAAACGGAAAAGTCCCCGACACTATCTTCGAGATCGGCGGGCAGGATTCCAAATTCATATCACTCCAGGACGGCGTGGTAGTCGATTTCACCATGAACGACGCATGTGCGGCAGGGACAGGCTCGTTCCTGGAAGAACGGGCGGAAGAACTGGAAATATCCATCATTGATGAATTCGCCGAACTGGCTCTTTCCAGCGACGCGCCCATCCGATTGGGCGAGCGATGCACAGTCTTTATGGAGCGGGACGTTGCCGATTACATGCAGCGCGGAGCCAAAAAGGCTGACATCGTGGCGGGCCTGGCGTATTCAGTGATTCATAATTACATCAATCGTGTCATTCGAGGTCGGCATATCGGCGATTGCCTCTTCTTTCAGGGCGGGACCGCTTATAACGACGCGGTAGTCGCCGCAATGTCGGCAGTGCTGGACAAGGAGATTATCGTCCCTCCGTACAACGGCGTTATGGGTGCTATCGGGGCAGCGCTTCTGGCAAGAGACAAAATGACAATGGCCACCGGTCAAAGATCCGCCGGGGCGGGCGAGGAAACCTCGGAGCAGGACGGTCAATATGTCCCTGTGGGCGCTGCTTCCAGTCGGTTCCGTGGATATGACCTTTCCAAGATTGATTACAGCCTGCGCGAGTTCACCTGCAACGGTTGCTCAAACCACTGCATCGTCCAGGAATTCACCGTCGAGGGCGAAAAGACTTACTGGGGCGATAAGTGTTCCGACCGATACCGCAAACGCAGCAAAAGCGCAATAAAACCGGTAATCAAAGACCTTTTCGCCTTCCGCGAGCAGTTGTTTAATGATGAGTCCGGCTTGCCCGACGTCCCAGACGGCGCGCCGAAGATCGGTATCCCGCGAGCGATGTTCGCGATGGATTACCTTCCGTTCTGGAGGGCGTTCTGGAGGCATTGTGGTTTCGAGGTGGTCGTCAGCGAACCGACGAACCGGAAAACAGCGGCTTCGGGGTTGAGCAACGTCGTAGCCGAACCTTGCTTTCCCGTAATCGTCGCCCACGGGCACGTAGCAGAACTTCTCGAAACCGGAGTCGATTACATCTTCCTGCCGAATACCGTATCGACCGAGACGAAGTGGATGCAGACCGAGTCGCATATCTGCCCGTGGGGGCAGACGCTCCCGTTCGTCATCCGCCGCTCACCTGCATTCGAAACCCATTACGACAAATTCCTCTGCCCGTGCGTCCGCTTCCGCGACGGCTTCAAACCCGTCAGCAAAATAATGCGACAACTAGGCAACCAGTTGGGCATCAAGAACAAAACGGTCGATTCGGCCCTGTCGAAAGCCTACGAGACCCAGAAGCATTTCCGTCGTCGTCTGATTGAGGCTGGACGCGAAGCGCTGGCGACGCTCGAAAGACTTCGCAAATCAGGGATTGTTATTATAGGCAGACCTTATAACGTTCACGACGCCGGCGTTAACCTCAATATTCCCAAGAAACTGCGCGATTATTACGGCGTCAACTGCATCCCCATCGACTGCCTCGATACCGACGACGTGGACATCCGCGACGTTAACGAGAATATGTACTGGGAGTATGGCCGGAAATTAATTGCAGCGGCGAAGATCACCGGCGAGCGCGACAACCTGCACATTATCCACATTACCAACTTCAAGTGCGGGCCTGATTCGTTCATCAGGCACTTTATCCGAACAGCATCGGCAGGAAAACCCTTCCTGTCGCTGCAATTTGACGGGCACAGCAACGACGCCGGAATGATGACTCGCTGCGAGGCATACCTCGACAGCAAAGGAATCCTCAGACCCTGGAAGAAGCACGCCGCCGAAGAAGACGTAATGGCGCAGGTTTAACCTTATTCGTCGCCGTACCGGCGACGGCTAAACGAAAACGGACGGACGAATATGATTTCACAGACACAAACGATGACGGAACCTGCGGCGGGTCATTCCCGGCGGGTCAGTCTTACCGGGCGGACGCTTTGGATACCGCGAATGACTTATGCCGGTGCGAGGATGATGGCGGCAGTGTTCCGCTCAATCGGTATCGATTCGGCAGTTACGCCTGAATCCGATGAGCAAACGCTCGAACTTGGCGGACTCTACACCAGCGGCGAAGAATGCTACCCGGAAAAGGTTACAATCGGCGACTTCCTGCGGATTATCCATGCCGACGACTTCGACCCGGACAAAACGGCGTTCCTGATGCCGACGGCGGAAGGACCCTGCCGCTTCGGTCAATACGCACCGTATCTCAAACAGGTCCTCGGCGAACTGGGCCACGACGACGTTCCGGTCATCTCGCCGACGTCGAAGAACAGTTACGACGATTTCACAGCCCACGCGCCCGACTTCATGAAACGGGCATGGTGGGGCATGGTATCGGCGGACATCCTCGTGAAAATGCAGCTTAAGACCCGCCCGTACGAAGACACCCCCGGCGACGCCGACGAAGTTTTCGAAAACTCGCTGGACGCCGTCGAAGAGGTGGTTTCGGACCCGGCGCTGACTGGCAAGCAGCGACTCGAAAAGGTATTAACGGCGCTTGTCAATATGCGCGACGCATTCCGGGCCGTCCCTGCTACATACACGAAGGACCGACCATTGATAGGCGTCGTCGGCGAGATATTCTGCCGGCTTAATACGTTCAGTAATCGCGACGCTATCCGGCGGATTGAGGCCCACGGCGGAGAGGCATGGATGTCAGACGTTGGCGAGTGGGTCTGGTACACAAACTGGTCGCAAAAGACCATCCTGAAGCGCGAAGGAAAAGCCTTCAGCCGCACGATGCTCGCTGCCATTATTAAAAACCGCTTCCAAAAAAGATATGAGCACAAACTATACGCGCCGTTCGCCGAGGACTTCGTCGGATACGAGGAACCGCACGATGTGTACAAAGACGTGCTCGAACCGGGTTGGCCTTACCTTCCCGCCGACGGCGCGCTGGGCGAAATGGCCCTGTCAATCGGGAAAAGTGTCTATCTCTACGAGAAAGGCGCCGACGGAATCATCGACATCAGCCCATTCTCGTGCATGAACGGGATCGTATCCGAGGCCGTTTATCATTCGGTCTCACGCGATCACGACGGAATCCCCATCAGAAACTTTTATTTCGATGCGAGCACTTCCAACATGGAGCGCGACCTGGATATATTCATGGAACTGGCTCTTTCCTACTGCCGACGAAAAAAACGCCCAAGGCGCTATCCGCGATGGTTTAAGTAGATGACGCAGATTGCGATAGACCGACACGAATCCGTCGATACGACTAGCGATAAACTCGCGCAATTTCGCCGATCAATCGGACGGCTTGAGGATACGTACTCTTCGCTGCCCGTGGCGACCCGCGCGACCTGCCCAATCTGCCAAAATGTAATCGACGCCGAATTCGACCGGAAAGGCGAGCAAATCGTCCTGACATACCACTGCGACGATTGCGGAGAAAACGCCGAAGTCCACGCCGATACGATATGGTCGAGTAACACGGGCGTCTCGCCCGTGAAAGTTCATGGCCGAGACGACCATGCTACCAGTCACGGGCGAGACGCCCGTGCTACGCTTTCCGGTTCGCCGATCCAGCCGATTCTTCGCCGACTGCCGCGAACCGTCGAGACGCTCTGCCCCGAATGTTGCGCGGTGATACTAGGACGATATTTCGTCGCCGATGGGGCTGTCTTCATCGAAAAGACCTGCCCGGAGCACGGGTATTTCCGCGATTGCATCAGCAGCGACGTGCTGTTGTACTCAAAGGCTTCCTGGTGGACGTTCGAGGACGCTCCGGGTCAGCGGCATCCTGCCCACAAGGCCGGTAGATGCCCTTCCGAGTGCGGGTTGTGCGGGCAGCACACCTCAGCCTCATGCCTGGCGCAGATCGACCTGACCAATCGCTGCAACATGCGTTGCCCGGTCTGCTTCGCCAATTCCGGCGCGAACGGATACGTCTGCGAACCGACCTTCGAGCAGGTGCTCAAGCAGTTGCGAGCCTTGCGTGAAATGGACCCGACGCCGGCGACGGCCATTCAGTTCACCGGCGGCGAACCGACGATACATCCCGATTTTCTGCGGATTATCTCGGCAGCGCGCGATATGGGCTTTTCGCACATCCAACTAGCGACCAACGGCCTGACCTTCGCCGATATCGAATTCGCCCGTGCCGCCGCCGATGCCGGCATCCACACGCTCTACCTCCAGTTCGACGGCGTAGGCGAAGAACCGCACCGCTACACGCGAAACTACCCCGGAATATGGGAAAAGAAACTCGCCTGCATCGAAAATTGCCGGAAGATCGGCCTGAAGGTCTGCCTCGTCCCGACCATCCTCAAAGGCGTCAACGACGAGCAGGTAGGTGAGGTTTTCCGCTTCGCCGTGGCGAATATAGACGTTGTCAGCGGTATCAGTTATCAGCCTGTAAGTTTTTCAGGTCGGGCCGATCCGTCCGAAGTGGCCGAAAAACGCTACACACTCGGCGACCTGGCGCATGACATCGCCGACGCGGCCGGAGCCGAACCGCTACGCGACATGTACCCGCTTTCGATCGTCGCGCCGCTGGGCCAATTCCTCCAGGCGATAACGGGCCAGGCCAAGATTCGCCCCTCCTGCCACCCGGACTGCGCCTTCGGAACATACCTTATGATCTCGCCGGACGGGAAGGCGTTTCCCTTCCCGCAGGTCGTCGATGTCGAGGGAATGTTCAGCGACATGAACCGTCTCGCGCGGCGAATCGAGAAAAAAGGACGAATGTCCTGGCTGGATAAAATGGCTGTATTCAGGATGTTCAAGCGGCATTTTCACGCCGAATCCGCTCCGCCGGGGCTTGACGTGAAAAAATTCGTCCGAAGCCTCCGGGGTCTGGTCGATAAAAACCTTGGTCGGGGCGAAGGCGAGAAGCATACCTACAAGACGCTGCTTTGTGCCGGGATGCACTTTCAGGACCGATATAATTACGACGTGCAACGAGTCAAACGCTGTGTCATACTGTACTCGACGCCGGAAGGGATTTTCCCGTTCTGTGCGTATAACTGCGGACCCGAATACCGCGCGTTCGTCGAAAAGAAACATGCAAAGTCGGATGAAAATATCTGAAATGGAGAATCTTATGATGAAGAAAATTGCAATTATGCTCCTGGTTGCGGGATTGGTTTCGTCGGCTGGTTGTCAGAAGCCCGACGAGATTCTCTGGCGCGCCCAGGCCGACGACGGTCTTGTCGTTGCCGCCGGTGTTCCTCAGCGAAATTACATTCGGGGCGGTACGGTAACGGTGTCGGTGGAAGTGAGCAACGTATCGGGAGACGACATTGCTATCGGCGCTGACAGCGGCGCGCTGGTCTATGCGACACTGTGGCGCAAAACCACGATCGGATGGGAACAGGTCAAACGCTATCCCCAGTCGGCTGTGATGGTCGCAGCGCCGTGGAAACTCGCTGCCCGGAAAACCTACAAATGCACGCTGAACCTTCCGGTCGAACCGGATTGGCCTACCGGCGAACCGCTCAAACTGACCGTCGAACTGAACGGGCGCAGCGACCTCGCTCCAGGCGGCCTGATCCAGGTCTTCGCCACACAGGCTAACTACAATGAGGCGCTGAAGGATTAACGGCCTCATTATGGACCGCCCGACGCATGCACCCGCTCCGGCGGAGATGAATTATCATCATCCGCTGGAAGATTACCTTGGCACCTGGCCATTCCGCCGGTTGCTGCGATGGCTCTCCAGGGAAGGCAAAAACGGGACCGCGCTCGAACGAATTATCTCCACTTACCGTGACCCAAAGGCCTCGTTCATCCAACGCCTGAAATACTGGCCGATACATTTGTTTATCGACCGGATGCGCGGGAGCGTCCCAGCCGAGACCTTCCGCGAGCGCCTCGCCTCTCATGCCCCGACCGTTCGCGGGCTGGTAATCGTCGCTCGCAGCGTATCCGAGTTCGGACTGACGACCCCGCAGAAATTCTCAGCCCCGCTGTTCGCCGTCTGGAACCTCACGAACCGCTGCAACCTCCGGTGTCAACACTGCTACCAGAGCAGCGACAAGAACGCACTGGTCGATGAACTGACGCTGGACGAGAAACTCGCCGTCGTTGACCAGATGGGTTCAGCCCACATGCCGATGCTGGCGCTGTCCGGCGGCGAACCGACAATAAGCCCCGACCTGCTGCCGGTCATCAGGCGGGCGAAGCAGTACAAAATGCACACGACCATCGCCACCAACGGTACGATGATAACGGAAAAGTTCGCCGGCGAACTTCTCGATGCCGGTTTGCGATACGTCGAAATCTCGCTGGATTCGACCGATCCTGCCCGCCACGACGCCTTCCGAGGCGTTCCGGGAATGTGGGAAAAGGCAGTCCGCGGCGCGAAGATAGTCGTAGCCACCGAAGGCCTGCGCCTGGGAATAGCAATGTGCGTCCATCGCGAAAATTACACGGAAGTCCGCGATATGATAGAGTTTGCCATTTCCATCGGAGCCGGCTGCTTCGCGCACTTCAACTTCATCCCCGTCGGGCGCGGGAGCAAAATGGTCTCCGGCGACATAACGCCGACCCAGCGGGAGGAATTGCTGGGGCTGCTGAACGAATACATGCAGTCCGGTAAAATCGGGATAATTTCAACGGCTCCGCAATTGGGTCGAGTCTGTTTGATGGGCGCTCCGATTGACACGGGAAAAACCGCGTGCTCGCACGCCGGTAGCGGCAGCGGAACAAAGGCGCGAGTTGTCGCTAAATACCTCGGCGGATGCGGAGCCGGTCGCACGTACATCTGCGTCGAGCCGAACGGCGACGTTACGCCATGCGTCTATCTGCCCCATCGCGTCATGGGCAACCTTCGGGACGCTAACATCGTCGAGATATTCCGCAACGGTTACTACGATCTTCTCAATGACCGCTCCGACCGCATCCATCATTGCAAAGTGTGCGAATTCTCCGATTACTGCGGTGGATGCAGGGCGCGGTCGGACGCATACTTCGGAAGGCTTGATGCCGGCGACCCGGGATGCGTCCTCAATCAACAATACTGGGACGAACTTGTCGCTTCAGGCGTAGTCAATGAAGAAGCCCACCTTATCCATGGAAAAAATGAATATTGAATATTGTGCATAGCACCGCGTAGCGGTACTACGTACCACTACGTGGAACAAAGAATGTCGAATTTCGAAGTAGAAGAAACAAAAAGAAACAACACGCTTATGAGGGATATTTTTTTACTTCGTCATTCAAAATTCTCCATTCAATATTCAATATTCTCTTTATCGGAAAGAAGGTGGGCTTCCATAACCCGCTCATACAGCGCCTCAATCTTTTCAACCATGACTCGATGGTCGAATTTTTCGACGGCGCGGCGTTGTCCTTCTTCGCCGAGATGGGTGCGGGTTTGCGGTGCTGCAGCCAGTGTTTCGATGGCGGTCTTCAGGCCTGTTGTGTCGCCCGGCTCCAGCAGTATGCCGGTGTCGGAATCGACGACTTCGCGGGTGCCGTCGATGTCGAAACTGATTACCGGCTTACCCGCCAGCATCGCTTGCGGGAGCGTCCTTGCCAGTCCTTCGCGGAGTGAGCAGTGTACGACAATATCGGCAGCGTGCATGACGACCGGCATCTGTTCGGGCGGCAGAAGTCCCGTCAGATGCACTCGCCCGGTCAGGCTGGCCGATGCCCGTATCGTCCGTTCGATGGCGTGGCGTTTGTGTCCGTCGCCGACGAAGCAGAGGTGTATCCGCCTGTCGCCGATTCGTTCAGCCGCCGCCAGTATGAACTCATGCCCCTTCAATTCGGCCAAGCGTGAGACCTGCGTAACCAGCACGTCGTCGTCTGTCAGGCCAAGTGATTGGCGGAACTCGTCGGTATTGTCGGGGCGATTGAGGAAGGCTGAAACCTCCATGCCGCTGTAGATTGTGGTGTACTGTTCGGGTTGGCCTACTCCGGCGGCGAGCGCCTGGACGGTCATTGCGTCAGCAACGGAGATAATCGCGTCTGTTCGTCGGGCGGCTTTCTTTTCCAGTGCGATGTAAAGGCGGTTCGCAAACCGATTGCCGTAAGGATGGAAGGGCAGGCCGTGGATTGTATGAACAATTTTCGGTAGTGCGGAATCCTTTCGCAGTTTCGCCGCTGCTCGTCGTGCGAGGATACCGGCTTTGGATGAATGCGTGTGTACCACGTCGGTTTTCAGGTTGCCGAGCAGTTTCGCCAACGCGTGATAAGCGGTTGCATCCAGAAGCGGATTGATTGCACGTCGGAGGGAGTTGAGGACGATAACCTTGTAATTTCCCGCTTGCGCGCGAGTGAGCAGTTCGCCTTCGGGCCCGATCGCCGGGCCTGTAATCAGCGTTACCTCATGCCCGCGAGCGGACAGACCTTCGCAGGTCAGGATCGTATTCTCCTGCGCTCCGCCCAGGATTAATCGGGTTATAACGTGAACGATTTTCATTGGTTCGTAATCAGTAATCCTAATCTGTTTCTTCTTTCAGTTCACCGTCCGGGACGAGTTTGTCGTCCTCGCCGCGCGCGAGTAGTTGGATTTTTTTCTCTGCGGCGTCGAGTATTGTCCGGCATTGCTTGATGAGTTTTACGCCTTTTTCGTATTCGGCGATGGACTCAGCAAGTCCGATTTGTCCGGATTCTATCTGCTCAACGATCCCTTCGAGTTTTTCCATCGCCTGCTCGAATGTCGGTTTTTCCTTTGCCATTATTATTGCTCCAATTGTTCAAAGAGGTTCGGTGTGTTTTCCCGTTTGGCGTTTTGTTTTGTTGGCGTGGTTTTTTCTCCGGCCACGCGCGAGGTGATTTTACCGTCGGAAAGTTCCGTCTCAAGCCGGTCGCCTGGCGAAACCTCGCTGACGCTGCGGAGGATTTGCTTTCCTTTGATTCGCGTAACGGAGTATCCGCGTTTAATGACGGCTTTGTAACTCATCGCATCAAGTTGCCTGCCGAGGGCTGTCAATTGCTGTCGGGCCAGGACGATGCGATGACGGGGATGCACAGCGGCGAATCGTTTTTCCACCCTTGCCAGGTCGCCGGAGGCCTTCTTTGCGCGGTGTCCCAACACCCACGCCAGGTCCCGCCGGACATTGGCGAATCGTCGCTCGCTGGTGGTTCGCTGGTCCTGGAGGCCTTGGCGCATCCGGCTGGTGAGGTCGTCGAGCATCTGCTGGCCTGCCCGGGTTCGTCCAGCCGGGTCGCGGAAGACGGCGCTTCGCTGCACCGACGCCAGCGAAATTCGGGCGTTTTGGAGCAGGTCTTTGACTCTTCGGGCGAGTCTTCCGGCAAGGACGTTGCAATGTCGGCCCAGTTCGGTACCGTCTGGCGCAGCCAGTTCCGCCGCTGCGGTCGGCGTGGCGGCTCGGACGTCGGCTACGAAATCGGCGATGGTGAAGTCCACCTCGTGTCCCACGCCGGAGATAATCGGCGATTTCGCCGCGTAAATGGCGCGGGCTACGATTTCCTCATTGAACGCCCAGAGGTCTTCGAGGCTTCCGCCGCCGCGAGCGACGATTATCGTGTCGATTTGATATTTTCCGGCGGCGGAATCCATCAGGCGGATGGCCTGGGCGATTTCGCCGGCGGATTCGTCGCCCTGGACGCGAACGGGAACGAGGAACACTTTCGCTGCGGGCCAGCGACGCGACAGCGTTTGGGCGATGTCGCGGACAGCCGCTCCGGTCGGAGAAGTAATCACGCCGACCGCACGCGGAAAACGAACGAGCGGCTTCTTGCGAGCGGGGTCGAACAGGCCTTCGCGTTCGAGGCGTTCTTTCAGTTGCCTGAACGCCAGTTCCAGCGAACCGACCCCCTGCGGCGCGAGGCGCTCGACGTAGAATTGCAGCCTGCCTTGTCGTTCATACACATCGACCCTGCCGCCGGCGACGACTTCCAGCCCGTTTTCGATATCGAAGCGAACCTTATCGGCGGCAGAGCGGAACATCACCGCGTCAATGGATGCGTCGGCGTCCTTGAGTGAAAAGTACAAATGACCCGACGAGTGGCGCTTGAAATTGCTGATCTGCCCGACAACCGAGATGCGTTTCGGGAATGCCTCCAGCAGCGAATCTTTAATCCGCGACACCAGGTCCGAGACGGTCAGCGTTGCGGGTTTTTTCGCGCCGGCGTCAAATGGTAATTGCGAATCGGTCATATCGGTTGAAAGTGTACCATTCTCGTCGGAACGATGCACGCTCGACAAAACGCTTCCGACGAAATATCGTATTGGTATGAAACCGAAAATAACCATCTCCAATTGCCAGAAGGCCATCGATATTTCCGAGGCGTCGTTACGCCGCCTGGTGAAATTCGTAGCCGAAGCGGAGGTCCGCGAAATAGATTCCATCGACGTAGCGATTGTCGATACCGATGAAATCGCATCATTGAATAGCCGCTACCTCGGTAAGGACGAGGTAACGGATGTATTGAGTTTCGACATTTCCGAGGCGAACTCGCCCGGCATCATCGCCCAGATAGTTGTTTGCGGCGACGTGGCTGCCGAAGTCGGTCCCCGCCACGATTTGTCGGGCGACGACGAACTAATGCTCTACATAATTCACGGCCTGTTGCACCTGATGGGTTATGACGACGCCGAGGTCGGACAGGCGGAACGGATGAGAACCCGCCAGGAAGAATTACTGGCGAAGTTTGCGCCGTCAGGATAGAATAATTGCGGGTCAGGATGCTTGCCCCCGTGTTCAGCGTTCCGCACGGCTAGTGAAAGTGGATGCGTATTAGTGGAGCGATTCTGAAAGGTGGAACCGCTGTTATTTGGGGCTGCTGTTTTTACAGTTGCCCTGTCAGGTTTTTTTTCGCTGAATGCCTGCGCTCTTCGCGACCCGTCCCGTCGCGGTCTTGAGTCGGCCTTTCTCGGCAGGGATCGTCGTCGCCTGGACGAACTCCTCAAGCACCTCTCTGAGTTGCGAATGGTCTGTGCCCTGCTCCGGTCAGTATGCAATCTGGCGATTCTGGTGCTGCTTCTATTCGCGTTCGATTCCGGTTTTGAAAACAGGGCGGTCGCTATCGGCGTGGCTGTTGCTGTGGCTGTTGGTCTCATCGGCATCTTCGTCGTGGCGATTCCACACGCATGGGCAAGTTATACCGGCGAGAAGGTTCTGTCGGTAACGGCCGGTGTGTTGTTGACCCTTCGCAGGGCGCTGTGGCCTGTTATAACGGTAATGGTTGCTTTCGACGTGCCGGTTCGCCGACTCAGCGGCGTACCCGACCCTCAACAGGATCGCTCCGGAAACGGCGCGACTGATGTTGATATGTCGCGTCTTGGGACGGCAGTCAAGGCCGAGATATTGCAGGTCGCCTCCGACGGGAAGGCAGAAGGGGCGGTCGATGCCGAAGAGATGGAGATGATCGAATCGGTAATCGAGTTCGGCGATCGTCAAGCCGGCGAGATAATCACGCCCCGGACCGACATCGTCGCCTTGCCGTCCGATTCCACGCTGGAGAAGGTTCGACGGACGGTTGTTGAGGCGGGGCATACGAGAATCCCCGTTTACACCGGCGACATCGACAATATCATCGGTATCCTTTACGCCAAGGACTTGCTGGCGATCGAAGGTCCTGACCGAGCCGATTTGCGGTCTATCATGCGGAAACCGTTTTTCGTACCGGAAACGAAATTGCTGGACGATCTTTTGCGGGAGTTCAAGGCCCGCAAGATGCACATGGCGGTCGTGCTGGACGAGTATGGCGGGACGGCGGGGCTGGTAACGATTGAGGATCTGCTTGAGGAGATTGTCGGGGAGATTTCCGACGAGTACGACCATGCCGAATCGCCTCTGATTAAGCGTATCGACGAGCGGACGGCAGAGGTTGACGGGCGGATGGACATCGAAGACCTCAACGACGCGATGGGACTGAACCTTCCGGAGGAGGCCGATTACGAAACGGTGGCGGGGTTTGTCTTTTCTGAATTGGGTTTCATTCCGCCGGTGGGTCAGACCTTGAGCGCCAACGGGGTCACCTTCACGGTGCTGGCGGCTGACGCTCGAAAAATCACACATCTGCGTGTCGTTATCGCCGCCGGTTCAGCCGAGGGCTAAAATTCGAATATCGACACTGAATAAGATTATCTGTATTTACCGCTAAAAATTCGTTGAACCGTGTATAGTGCGGGATATAATTCGCAACAGTAGTACCGTTTGGAACAAATCCAATCTATCGAAAGGAGCAGTTATGGCCGACGAACACAATGTCATCAGGGGCGTCAGTTGGAACGAGGTATTCAGTTTTTCGCACATCCTCAAGTCTTTCAAGATGGCCATTCATCCCAGCAAGATTTTTCTGGCTTTGCTTGCAATTATTCTTACCTGCGCGCTGGGTCTTGTGATGGACAAGATGTGGTCGGGCGTAAGTGATTCATCTGTCGTTATGGAGGGTGAGACCTGGGGATACTGGAGGTCTCCAAGCCGGACCTCTTTCGGCGAAGCCAAAGAGACGTGGCTCGAAAAGACCCGCGTTGCCGGTGTAGCGGAGACGCTGGCCCGTACGCCCAGCGCCGATACGGACTTGACAGCGGCAACCAAACTCGCCAAGGATGATTTTGGCAAAGCAGTCAAAAGGCTTGATGAGGCATTGGAGCGGTCATACAAGAAGGCCAAGGATGCCGCCGATGACGCATGGGACAAGGAGGAGAAACGCATCGATGGCCTCTCGTCCAAGAAGGAGCGAAAGCAGGATACTAAAGTCGCCAAAAAGGCCCGTCTGAATGCGAAGCGCGGAGCGCTGCAGGCGTACATCGCCGGGTCGAATAATCTGAAGAAGTTAAAGGGTAGCGGGATATTCGCTGGTTTTATGGACTGGCAGGGTCGATGCGTCTCCAACGCCATCGGTTCGGTGCGTCGCGGTAACGTTGCCACGGGTATCTCCAACCTCCTGAATCAACGAGGTTCGATGGCTCCGTCGGCTCCGGCGGTGCAGAACCGAACCCAGTTCGACGCCTCTACGAACGACCCCGAAGGATACGGCGTCATTGCCTGGATCGTGCTGATGCTGTGGGGGTTGTGGTGGATAATCTCGACGTATCCGGTTTATTCAATTATCTATATTGTCGTCGCCCTTGCGATCTGGTCGGTGCTTGGCGGGGCGATTTGTCGCATCGCCGCGCTGCACGCAGCCCGTGAGGAGAAAATTTCAATCAAAACGGCGGTGTCATTCTCGCTGTCGAAGTTCATCGGTTTCTTCACCGCCCCGTTGCTTCCTCTGGGAATAATTGTTCTTCTCGGGATATTCCTGGCGCTGGGTGGGCTGATCGGGACGATTCCGGTCATCGGCGAATGGATCGTCGCCATACTGTTCTTCCTGGCGCTGATACTCGGCGCGGTAATCGCGTTCCTGACGGTCGGGCTTATCGGCGGGGCGCCGCTGATGTGGCCTACAATCGCCGTGGAAGGTTCCGACTCCTTCGACGCCATCAGCAGGTCGTTCAGCTACACCTTTACCCGCCCGTTCCGATACGGCCTGTACTGGGTGATAGCCGCTATCTACGGAACCATCTGCTACCTGTTTGTCAGGTTATTTGCGTTTATAACGTTGCTGGCGGTGCACTCCTGGGTCGGATGGTGGATGGGCATCGCAGACCGTCCCGAGTATGCCCCAGGGGCCGGCAAACTCGACGTGATGTGGGCGAAACCTACGTTTGAATCGTTCCACGCTCCGTTCCACTTCGAGGCGATGAGCGGTTCCGAAGCCGGCGCTGCCGTTGTGATGTCGCTGTGGGTGTACCTCGTTATCGGAGTAGTAGCGGCGTTCGGAATCTGCTTCCTCTTCTCGGCCGCTACGAATATCTACTGCCTCCTGAGACGGAAAATCGACGCGACAGACTTAGACGACGTGTACATAGAAGAGGCAGAAGAAGTACCGTTCGCACCTGATGATGATATCCAGCCCGCTGAAGAAGCGCCGGTAGAGGAAAAACCTTCTGCTGACGAAGGCGAGGACGAGTCCGGCGAAGAAAAAGCCGAATAAATAATCGAAAGTTTTTCCGAGTAATATTACGCGGCGGGTCAGACGACCCGTCGCGTTTTTTGATATTCCTGTCGGCAGAAGCGGTCGGTCATTCCGGCGATGTAGTCGCAGATGACACGATGAAGGCCGTTGTCGGCAATCCTTCCGGCATATCGTTTTGGAAGCAGCGACGGCTCGGCTTCGTATGCCCGGAAAAGTCCGGTTATCACCAGCAGGGCGTCGGTGTGGCGCTGTCGAGACTCGGCGTGGAGATAAACACTTTCCATGAGAAACCCCTGCATTTTTTCGAGCATATCGGCCGTTTCGCTGCTGAAGGCGGCACACCGTTGCGATGCCTTTTGCACGTCGGCTGGGCGGGTCGGCGCTAATTGCTCTATCCTTCGAGCGGTTTCGACCAGGGCGTCGTCTGTGAGGATGCCCATTACGCCCCGGCAGGCGCTGATGCGCTTGTGAATGGGGCGCGCTTCGGGCATGACGTCTTCGGCATTGTCCCACGCACGCCGCCATAGTTCCAAATCACAAAGTTGTTCGACGGTTATCCACCCGGCTGACAGTGCGTCGGAAAGGTCGGCGGAGGTGTAGGCGATTTCGTCGGAGAGATCGACGATCTGCCCTTCGAGCGGTAAAAAAGACCCCTGCCCATTTTTTTGCGGTTTATCGTATCGCGTTTCGTGCTTGGCGAGGCACTGCCGGACGACGTTTGTAAGGTTAAGCCCGCGAAAATCGGGATATGGATGTTCGAGGTAATCGACGACGCGGAGGCTTTGGCGGTTGTGTTCGAATCCGCCGGCGTCAGCCATCAGTTCGTTGAGCGCCTCTTCGCCGGCGTGTCCGAATGGCGAGTGTCCCAGGTCGTGCGCCAGTGCGACGGCTTCGGCCACATCCTCATTGACCCGCAACGCCCTCGCCAGCGTTCTGGCTACCTGGGCGACTTCGAGCGTATGCGTCATGCGTGTGCGGTAGTGGTCCTGCTCGTGCGGGACGAAAACCTGCGTCTTGTAGTCGAGCCGCCGGAAGGCTGAACAATGGATTATCCGGTCGCGGTCGCGCTGGTAGCAGGAGCGGTAGGCGTGTTCGCTTTCGGCGTGCAGACGCCCGCCGCTGTCGGAGACGCGAAGAGCGTAAGGAGCAGGCGATGCTGGTCTTTCGTCGTTCATCCGACACCGGGTAGTTTCAGTTTGGCTGAGGCTTCGCGCAATTGTTCGTACAGTTCGCTCAGCGATTGCGAGACGACGCGGACGTCGCCGAGGACGGCCATGAAGTTTGTGTCGCCGTTCCATCGCGGTACGACGTGCATGTGCAGATGCCCCGGAAGCCCCGCTCCGGCGCACCGCCCGGAATTGATACCGATATTAAAACCATCTGCCCCGATCGAATGGGCCAATAATTTCTGCGTATCGCGCGCGAGTTGCATCATTTCCAGAAGGGTATCGTCGTCCAGGTCGGTCATATCGCCGATATGCCCAGCCGGTGCTATCAGCAGATGCCCGGCCGAATACGGAAAGCGGTTCATCACTACGATGCAGTTTTCGGTCCGCCACAGCAGGAGATTTTCAGTGTCGCGGTCTGTTTCATCGCGCGCCCGGCAGAGGAAGCAGCCTTCGTCGGCGTTGTTTAGCATATTGATATATTCGATTCGCCACGGTGCGTGGAGGTTGGTTTTGCGGTCCGAATTATGGAATTGTTCATTCAATCGTTTATTTCCTGTCATATTATGGTTACTATATCTGTTTAATCGGCGGGTAGGCAAGAAACCGATGGTTGATTTATGCGCTATCCGGAATTATTGACAATCCTTACAACGAGTGCTACGGTTTTAACTAACTGTAATCGGGATTAAGGAGCAAATCATGCTTTCCAGAATAATGGTCTTTACGTTGTCGGTACTGACGGTAACGGTCGCATCGGCCCAGACGACCAGACCTGCGGAAAAACAGGTTATCGGCGTCGTAACCAAAATGAACGTGTATGTCCGAAGCAAGCCCGGAAATTACCCGTGTATCAAACTGTCCCGACCCGCCAGAGTCCGCGTCGTCGGGAAGCGAAAAGGTTGGCTTGAAATCATCCCGCCGAAAGGCGCCTTCAGCCTGATCTCGAAAGAATTCACCAGCGTTACGGGAAACGTCGGAACAGTAACCGGCGACAGGGTGAACGTCCGAGCAGGCAGCAGCCTGGAAGGACATCGCGATCGTATCGACGTCAAGCAGACACGACTCAACACCGGCGATAAGGTAACAATCATCGGCGAGCAGGAAGGATTTTATCATATCACACCTCCGCCCGACGTGAGGCTGTGGATATTGGCAAAGTACGTCAGACCTCTTCCGCCCGGAAGCAAAATGACCCCGACAGCCACGACCCAGCCGGACGTAGTTCCCACGACCCAGCCGGGTGTGGTTAAAGATGAACTCTCGGCGTTCGAAGCCGCTGACAAATTGCTCCGGGACGAACTAGCCAAACCGCGCGAGACGAGAAACCTCTCGACGGTTATGGCGAAATATCGGGCCATCAAACTCGCCCCCGATAGTCCGCTTGCGCCACATGTCAAGTTGAGAATAGCGTTTATCCGGGGGCGTCTGGACCTTGCCAGAGACATGCGGAAGGTTGCCGACCTCATCCGCAGCAGCGAGGCCAGGCAGGCAAAACTTGCCGCTGAACTTGATCGAATCAAGGTAATCTCGCCGCCGACCAGATCGACTGAAAAATACGCGGCAGAGGGCGTCATCGCCGCCAGCGAACTTTTCACAGGTGGGGCGACCGGACCGAAACGGTACATCATCAGAGACGCCAACGCACACCTGATTACCGCATACGTACAGTGCACGACCGGAACGGTCGAACTCGACGGGCATGTAGGAGCAACCGTAGGCGTAATCGGAACGCCGAAATACGACAAGGTGATGAAGTTGTACATAATCGAGGCCGAGAGAATCGTAGTAATCAAACCCGCACCGCCAAAACCAAAACCTCTACCCAAACCCGAACCGAAACCCGAACCGAAACCCGAACTCAAACCCGAGCCTAAACCCGAACTCGAGCCCGAACCGAAACCCGAACTCAAGCCCGAACTCAAACCCGAACTCAAGCCTGAGCCGAAACCCGAACTCAAGCCCGAGCCTAAGCCCGAACCAAAGCCTGAGCCTAAACCCGAACCAAAGCCCGAACCTGAACCGGAACCGACAACCCAGCCGGTGGTCAGAAAGATAGGTTACAGTTACCTGGTTATTCAGGGTGTCATACAGAAGATGCAGGAGGCCGGGGACATCAAGCGGTTTCTGCACTCCAAGGGCGTCAGTTCGACGATTCATCGAATGAAGCATATTGATAAGTACATGGTCAAGGATTTGCGGGGTTTCAAGAACCTCGAATCGGCGAAAACGCGAACCGCCATTGCCGAATACGTCATACAGATTGAAAAACTGGGTAAGGAATATCAAAGTCAGGGCGGACGCTACAACTTCAAGCAAAGCGGCACACTTGGGCCTTGGATGATAACAGAAAGGGAAGAACCCAAACCCGAGCCTAAACCGGAACCGAAACCCGAGCCTAAGCCTGAACCTGAACCAGAGCCGAAGCCCGAACCTGAACCGAAGCCCGAACCTAAACCTGAACCGACAACCCAACCGACAACCCAACCGGCTGAAGAACCTCTACCCGATACGGGCCTGCCCGTTGTCAAACCAACGACACAGCCGGATTCAGATACCGAGGTCAATCCAGAGGAATATAAGTAGGGGATAGTAGTCAGTGGTCGGTAGCCAGGAAAAGAGGCGTAGCGTGTGCAGGAAACAGAATCTGCACATCCTGCAAACTACTTTCCAATTGGTTCTAAACAAGCCGCGAAAGTAACGGCAAATTTCGTAAGTTTCCTCGCTAAGGAACGCCCGTATTTCTCTGCCTCCTCCTCCGTAACCTCAACCCTGAACACAACAAGCGTTCCTTTCTCCGCACCTTTCTCGAATATCAACATCGTGCAATTAGTTTCATCTATAATGCCTGAGGATGTTACTGTCTTAAACCCCGACTCCCCCCTCCCCAGAAAGAAATCGAAATGCTCATTTGTTAATCGGGCTGGTATCGCGCGGCCAAAAAGACCCCGGGAGATACACGCCAAGAGATACGTTTCCTGTTCGGTCTTGCTCAACCATTTCTCTTCCTTTGCGGGATCCCCCGGCAACAAATGGCTGCAAGCGAGGGCGATGTCTCTATCTGTTGGATACTGCTTACGGAAACCCTCCACCGTCAACTCTGACTCGCATAGAAAAATGAGATTTATGTCAGACTGTATAATTTCATTTTCAACGTGGGTGCGGTTGGGTATAACTAAACACTGGACGAGTCCCAATCCATCCGCTTCGGCCACCTTAAATCTGACCGTTCGTATTTCTTCGCTGCCTTTCCCGCGTTTCACCTCACGTATCTGCCAGCCGTGCGGGGCTCGAACCATTTTCATAGTACCGAGACGGATGTTCCTGGGCGTGTACGAATCTATTATTGGCAAAGGGACCGGAGCGGAGGCATCTATCTTGGCTAGATTACGGATACCTTTTACGCATCCAGTAACTGAAACAAAGGATATCAGCATCAACGCGCCCGCAACGATCTTCTTCATATTCACAGAGAATCTTTGTATAGACATCTCGATTTCCCCTTCGTATTTCTTCATCAGGCGGCATCCGAACAGGGACCTTTTCTGACTACTGGTTACTGACTACCGGCTACTGTTTTTGAGTTCCGGTCGCAGTGTGTTGTTGAGGTATCGGTGCATTGCGTCGCCGGGGCATTTGGTGGCAGTGTTGGGCGCGTCGCGGTGTCCGATTACGTCGGAAGGGGCGATTTCGTATCGCTTCATCAGGAACCGCAGCAGTTTTTTCAGGCTTGCCAATTGCCTGGCGGAAGGTAGTTTTTTGGAACATTTCCCCACCAGGCAAATACCGATACCGTAGTTGTTGTAGGCGTTGTTCGGTGTTTTTCCGCAGTGTGCGCCCCATTTCTGTTTGGGCCATCGGCTTCCGATTTGCACCTGTCCGTCCGGTCCGTGGCGGCCGTTTGTGATGACGAAATGGTATCCCAGTTCGTCCCATCCCCGTTTTCGGTGTGCCCGGTCGAAAATCGCAGCCGATCCGCCGTCGGTTGCACTGTGGTGGAGCACGATCCATCGCCAGGGCCGTTCGTGAACTGTCGGAATCCATCCACGCGGCACATTGACAGCAACCCGTTTGTCCGGCTTGACAGGCGGTTTTACGCCGCCGGTATCGTGAATCGGAGCCGGAGCCGGGAAGGTTTCAATGGCGGAATCCCTCGGCAGGTCGGCGACGACCACTTTCGGCGGGGTGTTGCAACCCGCAACGGCCAAGGTCAGAATCGCCAGGCCCAGAATACGAAGGACATTAACTGAAGGCTTCGCTTCGGACGGTAATGTAATTTTCCCGGACATCGCTGCTCCTTCCGATGCACTATTCTAAAACACCTGGTAAAACGGACTGTAGTCCCACAGGCATCCTTATGGGACTGTGGCCCAGGTTTTTTCTTACTAGGGATTCTAAAGTATATATCGTTCTGTAGGCCAGAAATTCTTTTGCATTTGCGCCGGCAGCATGCCGCGACGAATTCGTGCATCTGCGGACTGTTTGCGATATAATGACCGGGCTTATGATAGAGCAAACGAATAAATCCTCCGAATCGCCTGCTGAATCGGGCAAAACGAAGCGTCTTTCCGGGCAGGCAGGTGGGCAGGTTGTCGTCCGTTACGGTCGGATGATGCAAATTGGTTTGTTTGGACACAAACTGAAGTCCAGGCCTGCGCCCGGCACAAAATTGGTTGTCAATACTGAACGTGGAACGGAAATCGGTACGGTGGTGATAAATGTTTCCGGCGACCCGCCGTGGAACATAGAAGACGAGTCGCTCAGGAAATACATCGCCGCCAGCGGAAAGGGATACCCGTTCACCCGTGGCGGGAAGGTTCAACGTCGGGCCAACCCGCAGGACATCAACGACCAGCAGCACCTCGATAAGTCCGCCAAAGACGAGGCCTCTTTCTGTCGGGAGCAAATCAAGGCGCTTGCGATAGATATGAAGATTGTGGCTGTTGAGCATATCCTCGGTGGTGAGCGGGCGGTGTTTTACTTCATGTCTGAGGACCGCGTTGATTTCCGCGAATTGGTCAAGCGTCTCGCCGGGCAATACCACACGCGGATCGAGATGCGTCAGATCGGCGCACGCGACGAAGCCAGATTAATGGGCGATTACGAGCGATGCGGACGACAGTGCTGCTGTCGGGAATACCTCAAACTGCTCAAGCCGGTCTCGATGCGAATGGCCAAGGTGCAGAAAGCGACGCTGGACCCCGCCAAAATTTCAGGACGATGCGGAAGGCTGATGTGCTGCCTGAGATACGAGGACAAGGAATACGAAGAACTGCGCCGGAAACTCCCCCATAGAAGCACCTGGGTCCGCACCGAAGACGGTGTGGTCGGGAAGGTGCTGGGTACGCAAATTATCACGCAACTGGTCCGCCTGGAACTAATCGACAAGAGGCAAGTGGCAGTATCCAACGATGAAATCGTTGAGCGAGACATGACCGCCCCGCCGAAACCCGCCCCTCCGCCGGAACGCAAAAAACCGGTCAAAACGCCTCGTCCACCGCGCCAACCCAAACCGGCCCCCGAAGGAGGAGCACCTTCCGATAAAACCGCCCAGGAGCAATCGCAAAAAAAGACTCAAGACGCCGGAAAACGCCGAGGAAAATCACGCCGGCGAAGAAAAAAGTCAAAACATCCCGGCGCGCTCAGCGCACCACCGCAGGTACGCGACGGGAAAGACCGGCAACAACCTCCCAAAAACAACCCTTCAGGCTAACTGCGAGCCAAAAGCATCTTCGGCAGCGGGTCTGCGTAAGTAAAAAGGGCGAATTTGATCAGTCCGGGCGAATTTGCCTCTCGAAGCCAATCGTCGCCCGACCCGCCAGACGCCTTCAGGCCTCGGAAACCATAAACTCGCATCGGCAAGAGTTACGCCCTCGCCGGTAATTTGGTGATAACCCAAACCCTCACCCAGAAGCGTAATAGGCCTGGGAGCATCAGCGAGAAACTTTTCGGCAGTAACTGTCCCCTTATTTGCCTTATTTGTATTTGTAAATATGGCGGCGTATATCGAATCCCCGGCGTCCATGATTACGCCGATATGCCCGTCAAGACCGGCGTCGAATGCGTTTTCGGCGACGGCATCGACTGTCGGAACGACCACGCAGCGAAGGTCCGCAACGGTTTGAGTAAGTACGCCGGCAACGGTGATGCCTATCCGCAGCCCGGTGAAACTTCCCGGACCGGCTGAAACATACACTTCATCCAGGTCTTTCGCCTCCAGTTTGTGCCGACGCAGAAGTTCATCCAGCCTGGCGACGAGTTGGACGGCGTGTCGGCGAGCAGATTCAAAGGCGACGCACTCGATAAGTTCGTCGCCCGCGCCCAGCGCCACACCCCCGTACCGGCAGGAAGTCTCTATCGCAATGGAGATTGGTTTGTCCACAATGAGGTGATTCTATGCGTTCGAGACAAGGGCTGGCAAACAATTGATGAGAAATCGCGCATAATAGTTTAGAATGCCTGACATAATGAGCAACAAGGAACAGGATACCCATCGGGACAATCCGAAGCCGCGTCGCCGGGGCAGATTCCGTCGGGCGGTGATTGTCATACTGCTTTTGCTGGTGGTGATTGTAGCGGCTGGGCCTTACATCGCATCGACAGGACCGGTAAAGGCTTTGATAGTCTCTGCCATTAATTCCCGCATCCACGGCACGGTTCAGATTGACGATCTTTCGCTGTCGTGGATGGGTCCCTGCAAAGTCAGGGGGCTTGGCGTAACCGACACCTCAGGCCGGAAAGTTCTGCACGTCGAACAGATTATCTGGGAGCACGGTGCGTGGCGCGGGATTACGGGCGTGGAAAATTTCGGACACGTCAAGGTCATCAAGCCCAAGCCGACACTTATCGTCGGGCCTGACGGGAAAATTTCACTCGCCGAGGCGCTGAAACCCCGGAAACCTTCCGAAGAACCCCTGCCGGAACTTTTCGGGCAAATCACAGTCCGCGACGGAAGCGTAAAATTAATCCTCGCCAGCGGGACTGAGGGCAACTTGTCGGGGCTTAACGCTCAGTTCGATCTGAACACGCTCAAGGACATCGCGGGCGAGTTCTCGTGGGATTCGTTCGAAATGTACGAAATGGTGCTGGATAAAGCGGAATTCAAGCCGACCTTTCGCAACGAACGCCTCGACCTTCCCGTCGTGACGATTCCGGTTTCAACCGTTCCGCCGCGAAAGGACGCGCCGCCCGGCTTCCTGCGCATCGGATGCGAGATGGATTTCTCAGGCGATGAACCCGTGCTGCGAATATCGAAAGAACTGAAAGTCGCTGAAAATATCCCAGTCAACCGTGAATTCGGCAGCGACGTCCTCAGCCGACTCGTGGCTATCTTCTATGAACCTAAGGAACTTACCGGACATATTTCGCTGACAATTGAAGACATGGACGTTCCTCTTGGCAAGAGTATCAATCACACCGGCAGCGGGCGCGGAAGGTTGATTTTGAAGGATGTGAAAATCCTTTCCAACGGGCTTATGACCGACCTGACCAACCTGGGCGGCTTGGCGCCGCCGAACGACCTGACCAGCCTGACAATCAGCGACCTGGTCTTTGAGATAAGGGACGGGCGGTTTTACTACGACGACCTGGTGGTAACATCCGCCGGCACGCTCGACATGACATTCTCCGGCTCGGTGGGCTTCGACGATACGCTGGACATGATCGTTACGCTGCCGGTCGTCCTGAAGCAATTTAAGCAACTCGCCGGTATCATGACGCTGAAGAAACTTCGTTCCGGCATCGACCTGGGCAAACTCAACCCGCTATCGGGAGGCCTTGACATCATAGCCGCCATTCGGCGTGTCCGCATCATCGGCACGCGGCAGGAGCCGAAGTTCGGCCCGCCTCCCATCCTGGACCCGCTTCTGAAACCAAAGACCAGACCTGTCACCCAACCAACTACAAAACCCGCCGGCCCGCTGCTCGACCTGTTGGGCGAGATGCTTAAGCCGAAGCCCTCGAAGTGATAATCGGGCTTCTGATTTTATCGTGATTTCCCCTTGAGGAATGTCAATATATCGACTAGAGTTATGGGTTCGCCGGTGTGGTGTCTTTTTTGTGCCTGGGGTATCGCGCCGAATAACAATCGGATGGTCCGATTGGGCTGGGGAGTAAATTTCAAAACAATCCCGGCGGGAATTTGACAACCACAGGCTGGTTAAGAAAACAAATGGTAGATCGAAATCTAATTAACTCACTGGGTATCACGGACGAGCAAGTCCAGGAACAAATAGGCGGTGTTCTGGATAGCGAGGAACTCTCACAGAACCTTACCGACGCGATGCAGGAAGCGTCGTCGCGGTTCAAGGTCGGGAGCATCCTGACCGGTCAGATTGTCAGCGTCATCGGAAACGACGTATTTGTCGAGGTTGGCCTCAAGAGTGAAGGCGTGGTCGATTTGGGCGAGTTCGCCGACCGAAGCGCGGCTGAAGCCGGTGGCGAAATAAAAGTCCTCCTGGAGGCGGTGGAATCCGACAGCGGGCTGGTGGTGCTCTCCAAGCGTAAAGCCGACCGCATCCAGGCCTGGGAACGCATCATCTCCACGAAATCCGAAGACGACATCGTCGAAGGCGTCGTAACACGGAAGATCAAAGGCGGGCTGCTTGTTGATATCGGCGTTCCCGTGTTCCTTCCTGCCAGTCAGGTCGATATCCGCAGACCTTTCGACATCGGCGAATACGTCGGTAAAAAAGTCGAAGCCAAGATACTCAAGATAGATCAGGACGCCCGGAACATTGTTGTTTCCCGTCGCAAACTCATTGAGGAGCGTCGCGGCGAGGCCAAGGACGCCCTCTTTGCCGAGATCGAGGTTGGTCAGATTCGCAAGGGCGTGGTCAAGAATATCGCCGAGTTCGGCGCGTTCGTCGATCTTGGCGGGATAGACGGCCTGGTGCACATCACCGACATGTCCTGGGGACGAATTGAACATCCCACCGAAGTAGTCAAGGTCGATGAGGAAATCGAGGTCATGGTCTTAAACGTCGATTACGAAAAGGAAAAGATCGCTCTCGGTCTCAAGCAGAAGACGCCGTCGCCGTGGGAAGGGATTGAACAGAGGTATCCGGTTGATTCGCGGATACGCGGAAAAGTAGTGAATATGGTTCCGTACGGTATATTCGTGAAACTTCAGGAAGGTATCGAGGGTCTGGTGCACATTTCGGAAATGTCCTGGACAAAACGGATAAATCATCCGTCCGAGATAGTCAACCTCGGCGACGAAATCGATGTGGTTGTACTCGAAATCAACAAGGACAAACAGGAAATCTCACTCGGTATCAAGCAGATCGAGCCTAATCCGTGGATGCTGGTGAAAGAGAAGTATCCTCCGGGCACGGTTATCACCGGGCAGGTGCGGAACCTGACCAACTACGGCGCGTTCATTCAAATCGAAGAAGGAATAGACGGGTTGCTGCACGTCTCAGACTTCTCCTGGACACGCAAAATCACGCATCCCGCCGAGATGCTCAAAAAAGGCGAAGAAGTGCAGTGTGTCGTCCTGGCAGTGGATGAAGACAAAAGCCGGGTCGCACTGGGACTCAAGCAACTCACCGAAGACCCCTGGTTGCGACAGATTCCCGAACATTACATCGCCGGGCAGATCGTAAAAGGCGCGGTTATCAAGGTAACGAACTTCGGCGTCTTTATTGAACTGGAAGACGGCCTGGAAGGTCTGCTGCATATATCCGAACTGGCGGACCACAAGGTCGAAAACCCCGAAGATGTCGTCAAGGTCGGCGATGAAGTCGAAGTCAAGATTCTGCGGGTGGACAGCGAAGACCGGAAGATAGGACTGTCGCTTAAGCGGGCACAATGGGCAGCCGAAGACGGCGTACCCGGCGAGGCTCCGCCCGAAACGCCCGTCCGTCGCAGAGGCGGACTCGGCGCAGAAACAGGCCTGTTCGGAACCATTGAGGGTAAGACGCTTATAGCAACGGCCAAGACCAATGGAGAAACCCAGGCCGAAGAGCAAGTAGAAGAGCAACCGGCCGTCACCGAAACCGACCCGGAGCCAACCCCCGCCGAACCGACAGAAACAGAACCGGAAGCAACGGTGGAAGCAGAAGAAAAAACTCCAGAGACATCTGAACCGGAAACAGAAGCGGAACCGGAAACAGAAGCGGAAGCAGAAGCGGAAGCAGAAGCGGAAGCAGAGTCGGAACCGGAAGGCGAGAAAACGGAATAAGGTAAAAACATAATCGCCGCGATACGAAAACGCCGAACGGCAATTGCTGTTCGGCGTTTTCATTTTATCGGTTATTTATCGCGAATCGCGCCAAAAGCCTTCAACGCCTGATCCAAATGGTTTCGTGTATGCACCGACGAGACCTGCGCTCGCAGACGAGCCGTTCCCTCAGGTACAACGGGGAATCCAAACCCCGTAATCAGCACGCCATTTTCAAGCATCGCGTCGGCCAGCCGCAAGGCTTTAGCAGTGTCGCCGACGATAATCGGCAAGATGGCCGTCGGTGACTGAAGAACCTCGTAACCCAGTTTCGTCAATCCGTCGCGGAGGTAAGCGACGTTTTCCTGAAGGTGTGCGACGCGGTTCGGTTCGCGTTTCAGCAGGGCCAACGCCGCCAAAGCCCCGCCCGCCACCGCGGGAGGAAGTGCGTTGCTGAACAACTGCGGGCGCGACCGCTGAACCATCAGTTCGATAATCGGCGAGGCCGCTGCGATGAACCCGCCTGCCGCTCCGCCAAGGGCTTTTCCAATCGTTCCGGTAACGATATCGACAGTAACGCCGAAATGCTCCGGCGTACCTTTTCCCGTCCTGCCGACCACGCCGTGAGCGTGTGAATCATCCACCGCCACCAGCGCGTCGTGGGCCTTCGCGGCCTTTACTATTCCCGGAAGGTCGGCGAGATCCCCCTCCATACTGAAGACGCCGTCGGTAAAAACCAGTTTCCGTCGGGCGCCTTTGGCTTCATCCAGACACCGGGCAAGGTCGTCCATATCGCTGTGCTTGTATATGAGGCGCTGGGCCTTTTTGCTGCAAAGCCGGCATGCGTCGATGATGCTGGCGTGGTTCAATTCATCACTGATAACAGCGTCGCCGGGACCAATCAGCGAAGGCACGAACGCTTCGTTGGCGTTCCAGCACGAGACGTAAGTAGTGGCCTTTTCCGTACCGCAGAATTCCGCAATAACCTTCTCCAGTTCCAGGTGTATGCTGAAAGTCCCGCAGATAAATCGCACCGACGCGGTGCCGTTACCGTATTTGTCCATCGCCTTTTTCGCCCCGGCCACGACGTCGGGATGGTTTGCCAGGCCGAGGTAGTTGTTACTGCATAAGTTAATGACTTCTGCCCCGCCCACCAGTTTCACCGTCGGACCCATCGGACCTGACAGCACCGGCTCGGTTTTATAAGTGCCTGCTTCGTGCAGTGCGTCAATTTCACCGCGAATTTCGTCGATTGTGTTGCTCATTGTAAAATCCTTTATTTTGGTAAAAACGTAGTCATAAACACTTTGGATGGGTGCCATGCCTACCCGCTCCGCTTTGCTGCGCGTGAAGGCATGGTACCCGGTCTATCTTTCTTTTTTACGTTTTTGCATCTGTCCAGTCGAGTACGACCTTGCACGCGCTTCCGTCCTGCATCGCCTTGATGCCCTTTTCGAACTCATCGAACGGCAGGCGATGGGTAATCAGCGGCTCGATTAGTGTCGGATGCTGGCGGAAAAACCTGTCACACTGGTACCACGTTTGGAACATTCGCCGCCCGTTGATACCGCGGAGGGTCAGGCCCTTGAAGATGATCTGCTCGGCCCATGTTATAGACACCTCTCCCGGCGGGATACCAAGCAGGGCTATGTCTCCGGCGTTGCGCACGCAGTCGAAGGCTTTGACGATAGCGCCGGGATGCCCGCTCATTTCCAGCACTACGTCGGCCCCGCCGCGATCTGTGGCGTCCTTGATGGTTTTTGCGTCCACTCGCTCCAGTACGATGTCAGCGCCCATGACCTTGGCCAGTTCGCGCTTCTTGGGATTAGGCTCGACGGCAATAACAAGATTGGCCCCGCCGACGCGCAGGATACCGACGGCCATCAGACCGATCGTCCCGCATCCGACGACGAGAACCTGCCTGCCGGAAATAGGTTGGGCCATTACTGTGTGCATCGCGTTGCCAAACGGGTCGAACAGACACGCCTGGTCGTCGGGGATGGCAGGGTCCACCTTCCATATATTAGACTCAGGCAGGACCACGTACGGCGCGAAGCAGCCTGTGATATCGACGCCGAGAATGTCAACATTTTCGCAGATATGCGTCTGTCCGGTCCGGCAGGCGTAGCAGTATCCGCATCCGATGTGTCCTTCGCCGCTGACGCGGTCGCCGGGGCGGACGGACCGGACGGCTACGCCGGTGTCCTCGACGATCCCGACGAATTCGTGTCCGGTTACCAGCGGGGGCTTGATTCGCCCCGCCGACCAGGCGTCCCACTCGTAAATGTGCCGGTCCGTCCCGCAGATACCGGTCTTTGAGACGCGAACCAGCACATCTCGCGGGCCCGGAACCGGGCGAGGTACATCGGCCAGTTCAAGTCCCACTTCCGGACGGGCTTTAATGATTGCTTGCATGATTTCGCTTCCTTGTGTAATATAAAATAGTAACGTTCACTATACTAAAATCCAATATAATGAACAAATGGCGAAAGTCAATAAACATTCTGAAAAAAAATCTTCCCTCCGCAACGTTGCCCGACACGGCGGCCGGCTCAAGTCGCTCAGGTCCGCCAGGGATCTGACGCTCGAACAACTCTCCCGTATGGCCGGCGTCTCGAAAGCGATGCTCTCGCAAATCGAACAGGACAAGGTCAATCCTACCGTCGCCGTCATGCTGAAAATCGCCGCCGCGCTTCAGTTGAACATCGGAGAACTGATAGACTCGCCCGCCGTCGAGAATATCTTTCGCATCATTCCCGCTTCCGACGACCGCTACACATTCCGGTCCGACTCGCTTTGCACGATCCGCACGCTCAGCCCGCTGAGCCTGGAAAAGAGCATCGAGTTCTATCACCTCAAACTCGAAGCCGGCGGAGAACTGCGATCCGAGCCGCACTTTCCCGGAACCGAGGAGTTTCTCCACCTGACCAGAGGCCGATTGGATATAACCAGCGGCGACCAGACCGCTGTGATCAAGAAGGGCGATTCGATCCATTATCGCGTGGACATCCCCCACACACTCAGCAACACCGGCAAAGGACCCGCCGAGGCGTACATGATAGTCCGATACAGAAGCGAGTGAGCAATTGCCGATTTCCAATTGCCAATTTTCAATTGATCAGACGAGCCGCCGAATGTTCTTTCAATTGGCAATTGGAAATTGACAATTGGCAATTACAAAGCGGCCCATTATTTTTTAGAAAGGAGATCAGAACATGACACTCGAAGAGATTATAACCACCAGGCGTTCGGTGCGGAGTTATACCGATAAGCCCGTATCGAAGGAGGCTGTTGTCAAGTTGCTGGACATGGCGCGGTGGGCGCCGTATGCCTCGGAATGTTGGCGGTTCGTAGCTGTTACCGAAGCCGACGGTAAGGACCTGCTGGCGAAGGCGGCCCGGCAGGATTTTATCGCCACCGCTCCGGTCATCATCGTCGTCGGGGCCGACACCGAGGTCTTCGCCGAGAAAGGCTCGGTATGGTACAGGTGGGACGCCTACAAGTTCAGGGGGCTTTTCTACATTCAGGACACTGCCGCTGCCATTCAGAACCTGATGCTGACAGCAGTTCAGATGGGTTTGGGTACATGCTGGATCGGTTCGTTCAACGAGGGCGACGTGGCCAAGGCCGTCGGTTTTCCCGCCGGCGTCAGGCCTGTGGCGATGATTCCCGTGGGTCATCCCGCCAAGCCCCAGAAGAAGGCCGACCGCGCCCCGCTGGAAAAATTCGTCTCCTGGGAAAAATACGCCCCCGCGCCGAAATAACCCGATCCGGGCGGTGCAACTAATTGTGTGTAATACCGCTTGGGATTAATTACTGCGCTTTGCATAGTAGGCAGGCTCCGAACGAGGCGACTCGTGCTACGTAGCGAACTACTTCGCAGTCCGTAGGACTCTTCGAGAGTAGCAAGCGGAGTCCCGCCTTTTTCTTCTATCCGCGATTAACTTATCCTTGTTTCCGGCTGTTGCGACGCTACACTCATTCGTCCATTAGTGAAACCATTTTTCAGGAGTTGCGATGCATGATTGACCTTGGTGATTTCATTCGAGATATACCGGACTTTCCCAGGAAGGGCATCATTTTCAAGGACATCACGCCGCTGCTGCTCGATCCGGTGGCGCTGGACGAAGCCATAGGTCAACTGGCGGAACCTTACAGGGACGTCGGTATCGAGATTGTAGTCGGTATCGAATCTCGCGGGTTTATCTTCGGCCCGGCGGTAGCACGCGAAATCGGAGCAGGATTCGTGCCAGTTCGCAAGCCCGGGAAACTACCCCACAAAACCGTCAGCCGGGAATACGCCCTCGAATACGGCACAGACACAATCGAGATGCATGCCGACGCAATCGCTGACGGGATGAAAGTCCTCATGCTGGACGACCTGTTGGCAACCGGAGGGACAATGGCGGCTGCCTGCGAAATGGTCAAAGACCTCGGCGGCGATATTGTCGGCATAGCGTTCCTGATTGAACTGTGTTTCCTGAACGGGCGCGAGAAACTCACCGATTATGAAATCCATTCACTCATCCGCGTGGAAAAATAAACTTCAATCAGGAAATGTGTATATGAATCAACCGAAGAATTATCTCGCTCGCCGGGCCGACCGAACCGTGCGACTGGCATGTGATGATCAGGTCTGGAGTCGGGCCGATGTGCTCTCGATAGATGAGTATCCCTGGTACACAGCCGGGCTGAAGCAGGATACGACCGTAGCGATGCTGTACGACGAGAGGGCAGTCTATCTCCTGTTTGTCTGCGACGATAAGCACATCTCCGCCGTCGAGACCCACCCCAACGGCTGGGTGTGCAAAGACAGTTGCGTGGAGTTTTTCATCGCGTTTGAATCCGAAGGCGTCATAAAATACCTGAATTTCGAAGCCAATTGTTGCGGGACGATTCACCTGGGCTTTGGCGCGTGGCGCGAAGTCCGGTCGCACGCTGCGCCGGAAGTGCTTGATACCGTTGAGGTAAAGACCTCCATCCCCATGCCGACGAAGGAAGAATTCCTGACCGACGACGGATGGTGGCTGGCGGCGAAGATACCGTTTGAGGCGATTTCCAAAATGGTCGGTTCCGACGTCGCTCCGAAATCGGGCGACACCTGGCGGGTGAATTTCTACCGTTGCGGCGGAAAGACCGACCCGCAATACGCAGCATGGAACCGGATCGACTGGCCTGAACCGGACTACCACAAGCCCGAATTCTTCGGGACACTGACATTTGAATAATCCGGGAATTTCCCCCAAAAACCACTTGTCATAACCGGTGTGCAGGTCTATAATAATATGACTGACCGGTCAGTCAGGCGAATTGCATTAATCCGGATTTAATTACAGGCGTCCGTTCGCCGCCCCGATGGGAGACTGCGGAACTACTTATTGCAAAAGAAGTTGCACGCGACGAAGGCATACCTCACTTCAGCGAGGCATGGTTTTATCGTATGCGGGAGAACTGGGAATAAGGGCGAAGCGATGTGTAGCGTCAAAGGGACAATTGACAGGCGTGGCGCGATTCTGTCGGCAGCGGGGAAGGTTTTTCGCGCCCACGGCTATACCGCTACGACGATGGAAACCATCGCCTCCTCCGCCGGTGTTGCCAAGGGTAGTCTCTACAACTATTTCCGCAACAAGCAGGACCTTTTCACGCAATTATTCGCCGAGATAATCGCCGGAGACGAAGCCGAGACCGAGCAACTGGTGGCAGAGGATATTCCCGCCGACGAGAAACTCCAGAAACTGATAGACAACGTCTTCGCCCAGTTGGAGCGATACACAGCCATCGGCGGGTTGGTTCTGGAGTTCTGGGCGACGGCGGCGCGTCAGAAGCACCAGGGCGAACTGGCAGAGATGTTTGAGCAGATGTTCAGCCGATGGCGCCGGCGAATAGGCGCAATCGTTACACAGGGTATCGAGTCCGGCCTGTTCCGCGCGGAGATAGACCCGGAAGTGGCGGCTTCGCTGATAGTGGCTGTTGTGGACGGGATTATCGTCCAGTCGCTCCTGGACGTCGGAGCGAAATTCAGTCCGCGTTCGCTGGAGGGGCTGAAGAAAGGACTTTTGGCCGGGCTATCGGCATGGGCGGACCTGCCTTCGCCAGGGCTACGGCAGGCAGGCACGAAAGACCAATCAGGCAGAGGTGAATTATGAGTGAACAGGCGAAATGGGTCCG
This sequence comes from Planctomycetales bacterium, assembly GCA_030612725.1. Taxonomy (GTDB): domain Bacteria; phylum Planctomycetota; class Phycisphaerae; order SM23-33; family SM23-33; genus JAUWNJ01. The sequence goes on along the minus strand of JAUWNJ010000003.1, from coordinate 71,207 downwards.
GCTGGTTCGCAAGTCGATTCCGGGATTGATTGTTGTTGCGGTCTTTCTCGGCGTGGTGGCGATTGCGCTGTTTCTCAAGAAACGCAGCGACGAGAAACCTCCCTCCGAGCGTCCGCCGGTGAACGTTGTAACGAAGGTTATCCGCCCCGAAGCGAGCGTCCTCGACACGTTCGAGATTGTCGGAAGGGTCGAAGCCGACCGCGTAGTGAAGGTCGCCGCCGAGGTGGACGGCAGAGTCGAAGAAGTACTCTGTCTGAAAGGCAAGGCTGTGCGTAAGGGTCAGCCGATAGTCCGGTTGAATACGGACATACTCCAGGCCGAGTTCGACCGCGCCCAGGCCCAGGCCCAATTCGACGCCGGCGAATACAAACATATCGCCGATCTTCACAAGAAAGGCGCAGCCACAGCGACCGAAGAGAACCAGTTTCGGACGAGGGCAGCGGTCAGCAAGGCGGCGTTCGATATAGCCAAGACCAGGCTTGAGCGGGCGACCATCGTCGCGCCGTTCGACGGGACGCTGGACGACGTAGCCCCGGAGATCGGAACATATCTCAACTGCGGCGACGTGGTGGCTGTCATCGTCGATATGGACCCTGCCAAGGTTGTCGTCGATGTGCCGGAAGGTGATGTGTCGTTCCTGAAAATCGGCGAGGAAGGGAAAATCTTCATCAAGGGCCGGGCGGAAAATCTCGTCGGAGAGATAACCTACATCAGCAAACTCATCGACCGGGTGGCGAACACCACCCGTGTGGAGATAAGCGTCGATAACCGCGCCGACCTGCTGTGGAGCGGGCAGATAGTTGACGTTCACCTGCTTCGGCGAGTGCTCAAGGACATTATCCTGGTCCCGCTCGAAGCGGTTATCCCGATGGAAGAGGGCAAAAAGGCTGTATATGTCGTCGAGGACGGGAAAGCGGTCCGTCGGGAGGTGGAAATAGAACTTAACCTTTCGTCGAAGCAGTGTGTCTGCATCCGCAGCGGACTGAAAGCAGGCGATAAGTTAATCGTCAAGGGTCTGCGCTTCGTATCACCGGGGCGAACGGTAAGAGAAAAATGTCGCAACGGTCCGGCGAGTCAACCGGCAACATCGCAGGCGGCGACACAGCCGAGATAGGTAATCCAATGCTGATTTCCAATACGGCAATCAAGAATCGCACGACGGTATTCGTGCTTATGGCGTTAATCGCCGTAGCGGGCATATACAGTTACGCTACGCTGCCTCGCGAGTCCGAGCCGGACGTGCAGATACCTTTCGTGCTCGTTACTACCGGTTATGAAGGCGTCTCGCCCAAGGACGTCGAATCGCAGGTAACGATTAAAATCGAAAACGAACTGACGGGTATCAAAGGCGTCAAGGAAATGACCTCATCCAGCGCCGAGGGGTCCTCTGTCGTAATGATGGAGTTTCAACCTGAAATCCGCATCGAGGACGCCCTCCAGTACGTCCGCGACAAGGTCGATCTGGCAAAGGCGGAATTGCCCGACGAGGCCGACGAACCGATAATCAAGGAAATCAACGTTGCCGATTTTCCGATCTTGATTATCAGCATGAGCGGGGACATTTCGCCGGTGCGCCTCAAAGGCATTGCCGATGAACTTGAAGACGCTATCGAGCAGGTTCCCGGCGTTCTGGAGGCAGACATTCTGGGCGCATTGGAGCGTGAGATACGCCTTGAGATCGACCCTGACCGCGTAGCGGCCTATGGTCTGACCATCCCGGAACTTCTGACGCACCTCAGAGCCGAAAACGTCAATATCTCCGCCGGCGGGCTTGAAACACACGGAACGAAATTCAACGTCCGCCTCCAGGCGGAGTTCGACAAGGTCGATGACATCTTCGGCCTGCCGCTGACGAAACGGAACGGAAAGATAATTTACCTGACCGACGTGGTAACAGTGCGGGACACTTTCAAGGACCGCGAGAGTCTCGCCCGTCTGGACGGAACGAGCAGCATCACCATCAACGTCCGCAAAACCACCGGCGCCAACATCGTCGAGGTCGCCGACAACGTTAAAGCCGTTCTGACCGAAGCACGCAAACAAATCCCCGCCGGCATCCGGCTCGAAACGATACTGGATAAGTCCAAAGACATCCGCCTGATGGTCGCCGACCTGGAAAACAACGTCGTTACGGGACTGATTCTCGTCGTGCTCGTTCTGATGGCGTTTATGGGATGGCGGTCCAGTATTATCGTCGCCATAGCAATTCCGATGAGCATGCTGATTAGTTTCGCCGTTCTCCAGTTGCTCGGATACACGCTGAACATGATCGTGCTGTTCAGCCTGATACTCGCGCTTGGGATGCTGGTCGATAACGCGATCGTCATCGTCGAGAACATCTTCCGCCACCGTCAGATGGGCTATGGCCGGATCGAGGCGTCGATGAAAGGCGCCGCCGGGGTCGCCTGGCCCGTGATAGCATCAACCGCTACGACCATCGCCGCTTTCTCGCCGATGCTCGCCTGGCCTGGGCTTATGGGCGAGTTCATGAAATATCTGCCCGCTACACTGATTGTTACTCTATCGAGTTCGCTGTTCGTAGCCCTGGTAATCAGTCCGACGCTGTGCGCGGTACTATCAGGCCACGTCCGAAAAGTCCACGAGCGGCATCCATTCATCCACGCCTACCACGGACTGCTCGATAAAGCGGTGCATCACTGGGCCCTTACGCTGGGTCTGGTGTTCCTGATGTTGGCCGGCGTTGGGACTTACTACTGGAAGCGAGGACACGGGATAGAGTTATTCCCCGCCTTCGATCCGCGTCGGGCGTTGATTAACATCCGCTGCCCGCAGGGAACGAATATCAAGGAGACCGACCGTCTGACGAGGCTCGTTGAGCAGCGCCTGGAACCTTGGCGGAAGCGAGGCGACCTGAAGCACATAATCAGCAACGTCGGCGGCGGGTCCGGACCTCACGTCGGAAATATAACGCTGCTTTTTTACGATTTCGACGACCGCCCGCGCAAATCCTCCGACGCTGTCGATGAAATCCGCAAATCGCTGGCAGATATACCCGGAGCCGAGATAAAGGTCGAGAAGGATAAAGAAGGCCCGCCCACCGGAGCGGCAGTTACCGTTCGCGTTATCGGCGAGAAGTATGAGACGCTCGAGGAACTATCCGAGCGCGCCAAGGCGATGATTGAAGACGTGCCCGGCCTGGTGAACCTGCGATCCGACCTGGAGGCGACACGCCCGGAACTGAAATTCGACACCGACCGGCGGCGGACAATGCTGCTGGGCGTCAATGCCTCGACAATCGGAAACTTCCTCAAGGCCTGCATTTTCGGATGGAAGGTCAGCACGTATCGCCGGTTCAACGACGAATACGACATTACCATCCGCCTTCCGGAATCGCAGCGGAAGGACATCCGAGACATCTTCCGACTGCACATCCCCAACGAGGCCGGTCAGCCCGTGCCGATCAGTTCGCTGGGCGAGTTCAAGTATCACGGCGGGTTCGGAACGATTAACCGCGTGGACCGCAAGCGGGTTGTTACGCTGACGGGCGATGCCGAAGGCCGGCTCGATACCGACGTTCTCAAGGACGCACAGGACAGGCTGAAAAAACTCGAAATGCCGCAGGGATACTACATCCGATATGCCGGACAGAAAGAAGAACAGGACAAGGCAATGACCTTCCTGACCAAGGCCTTCGGCTTCGCGCTGCTGCTGATAGTGCTGATTTTGGTGGGACAGTTCAACACGCTGTCTGCCCCGCTTATCATTATGACGACGGTTATCCTCTCGATGATCGGCGTATTGAGCGGGCTTTTAATCTGCCGGATGCCGTTCGGGATTATCATGACGGGCGTCGGCGTTATCAGCCTGGCCGGGGTTGTCGTCAACAACGCCATCGTCCTGCTGGACTACACCCGACAGTTGCAAAAGCGCGGCATGGACGTCGTCGCAGCCGCTCTGGAGGCCGGCGCTACCCGCCTGCGACCGGTGCTGCTGACGGCAGTTACCACAATCCTCGGACTGCTGCCTATGGCGACGGGAGTAAGCGTCGATTTCCACAAGATGGCCTTATCGACCAGCAGCGAGTCAAGCCAGTGGTGGGCGAGCATGGCAATCGCGGTGATTTTCGGGCTTGGGTTTGCAACGGTGCTGACGTTGATTGTTGTACCGACGTTGTATGTAACGCTTTACCGTGCAGCCGCTCATTTCGGTCTGGGCGGGCTTGAAAAGCCTGAAGAAGAGCACGCCAAACACGTCGATTCGTTGTATGAGTAACAACGCAACTGCCTCGGCATTACCGAAAAAACATAGTAGAAATCTCGTAGGTACGACGATAGAATACCGGGCGGAAGACCTTGCCACATCACAGTATCAGGGAAACATCATATGGCTGTTATGTATTCACCAATGGAAGTTCTGGAAGGCCTCTGGCCTCTGGCGATACTTGCCTATGTCGTCAGCGTACTGCTTACGCCGATAGTGCGATGGATTGCCTATAAGTCGAAAATAGTTGACAGGCCTGATGATCTGCTCAAGCCTCACAGTCGGCCTATCGCGTATCTGGGCGGATTGGCTGTATGTATCGGTTTTCTGACGGCGCTGATTGTGGGCGTTTTCAATCGTCCCGATCTTCACTTTTTGGCTACGACCATCGGTATAGCCACCGTCGCAATCACGCTGACGGGCCTACTGGACGACCTGCTGGACTTGAAACCTCTATACAAGGTGGTCGGTCAGGTAATCGCGGCGGGGATACTGTTCGTCGGGTTGTGGTCGGCGGGGATTCACGTTTCGGCTGCAAGGATGTTCCTGTTACCACTGGGATTCGAAGCGCCGGGGTGGTTGGCTGCGCTGTTCTCTGCCGGACTGACGGTGGTCGTAGTGATCGCTGCCTGCAACGCGACGAATCTGCTGGACGGACTGGACGGATTGGCTGGGGGAGTTACGGGCATCATCGCATTGGGGTTCGTAGGTCTGACGGTGTACCTTGCCTGTTACGGACATCACCAGGGTCCGGACGAGTTCCGCGTGATTCTCTGCCTGGCAATGGCAGGGGCTGTGCTGGGCTTCCTTCCGTATAACGCTCCTCCGGCGAGCATCTTTCTCGGTGACGCCGGTTCGATGTTGCTGGGGTTCTTCGTCGCGACGATGATTATGCTGTTCGGGCTGGAAGGTACGGGGCGATGGTTCCTTGCCGCCTGCGTGATATTCGGACTTCCGATTATAGACACTGCCCTGGCGGTGGTGCGGCGGGTCATTTCCGGTATGAACATCTTCGCCGGCGACCGAAGCCACCTCTACGACCAACTGGTCGATCGAGGTATGAGCGTCAAGAAAGTCGTCGTGCTGTTCTATGCACTGGCGGTGTTCGCAGCGGCGCTGGGTGTCGCCCAGGCGATATTTATGCGGGGAAGGTACGCTTTGCTGATGGACATGGGTATCCTGACCGTCATCGCAATTATCTTCGTCAGGATGGGTATGTTCCGCCCCAACCGACACAATACACATCACACCACCGACAAGAACGGGTCCGAACAGGAATAATCCCTTTCTACAATCGCTCGGTGAGTATCTCGACTATCCGCTCGGCGGCGTGCCCGTCCCAAAGGTCGGGAATCCGCGACTCGCGCCAATGCCCGTCAATAACCTCTCGATAAGCGGAGATTATCTTCTCCGGGTCCGTCCCGACGATTTGATTGGAGCCGATCTCGGCCGTTACAGGACGCTCGGTATTTTCCCGCAACGTGATACACGGAACCTTCAGGATGGTGGTCTCTTCCTGAATCCCGCCGGAATCCGTCAACACCAGCCTAGCCGAAGAAGTAAGTTTCAGGAAGTCCAGGTATCCCACCGGGTCAATCAAACGCAGGTCTGTCATTGTTTTGACACGTCCAGCCAGGGATGAACCTGCGATATTCTTCCGCGTTCGCGGATGGATTGGAAAGACAATCGGCAAGTCCTGCTGAATCACCTCCAGTGCGTCGAGTATTCGCCCGAGCACAACCGGGTCATCCACGTTGGCCGGTCGGTGCAATGTCAGGACGGCATAAGCACCGGCTGAAAGGTTCGATTCATCCAGTATTTTCGATGCGTTCGCTTTTTCCTTGTTCTTCAGCAGCGTGTCGATCATTACATTTCCGACGAGGAATATCTTTTCAGCGGAGACGCCTTCGCGTTTGAGGTTATCGACGCCGCTGGTCTCCGTGCAGAACAACAGGTCGCTTATCGAGTCGGTAAGGACGCGGTTTATTTCTTCGGGCATGGTCCGGTCGCCGCTTCGCAGACCGGCTTCGACGTGAATGAGTTTGACGCCGAGTTTGACGGCCACCAGCCCGCAGGCGATGGTGCTGTTGACGTCGCCGACGACGAGGACGGCGTCGGGCTTGTGTTCGAGGACGACCGGCTCGAAGGACTTCATAATCTCGGCAGTCTGGACGGCGTGGCTGGCGGAGCCCACGCCGAGGTTGATGTCCGGCTCGGGGATACCCAACTGCCGGAAGAACAGGTCGCTCATCCGCTCATCGTAATGCTGACCCGTGTGGACCAGCATAGGCTCAATGCCGGATGCGTTCTTGTAGGCCGCCATCAGCGGGGCAATCTTCATAAAATTAGGACGAGCGCCGACTACGTTGATTATCTTCATATTTTTTCCTTCCTGTCCGTTAGGACATGGCTCTATATCGTCATTATCGGTCCATCTGTAAAGATTTCTCTTTGGTAGGCGGGAAAGTTGCGATACGCTTACAAGTGCTCCTGCTCATCCATATCGACTCTCAAGGGAGAGGCGGAACCAGTGTCGGGGTCGGGAATTGTACGAAGGGTATTTATATTCGGCTTGCTGATCTGGACGGCTTGTTCGCAGCTGGCTTCAGCCGAAACGTATATTCTCTGCGCTGACGTGAGCGTGGGCGCAAAATTTGATTCCGACAACACTTTTACCCCAAGCCAGCCTTGCACTATAACCAGTCCCCCTACTGATTCTCAGACAGATTACATGCTTGTCCGGTTCGATTTTACAGGCTGGCCGAACCATACAATCGTCTTCGGCGCCAAGATGCGCCTTACCAAATCCGGCGGACAAAACCCAAGCCCATACACCGTCTATGCTTACGGATTTTACGACGACAACACGGATTGGTATCTTGCCCCACAGAACGCCACAGGGCTTTGGCAATACTACGATACCCGTGGCGACGACGATATCCCCTGGAAGAACAGCTCAGGTCAGGCCGATACTATTGAGAATGCGGATTACTGGCTTGGCGGAAGCGGAAGCAGCTGGGATGGGGAAACGCTGGAGGTTTCACTCAATACCGCCGGGGTCCAGGACTGGATCGCCGGTGCGACGCCTAATAACGGGCTGAGGCTGGAGAGCAACAGAACTTCGGTTCCTTATTTTTACGGTAGCGGTGCGGCGAATGTGTCAGACCGTCCGACTTTGATTATTGAGGCAGATGCCCCCGAACCGGGTAGCCTTATACTACTGACCGTTGGCGCAATTAGCCTGCTCACCAAACGCCGTCGTCGCCGAAACCGACCTGCCCCCGCAAGTTAGCGGAAATTTGCCCATAATCCTTTAAGTCTTTACCGAACCCGCGGAACGCTCGTCAGGGCGACCGTTCGTCACGGTGACCGAGTCGGGGAGCCTGTCGTGGCCCGGCAGTCCGTGGGCTTTGTCCGAGGGTGGATTTTGCGGGTCGTATTCCGGTACGAGTCGTTTTATCGTCGCGATGATTTTTTCCCGGTCGGGGCAGTTTGTCAGCGTTTGAAGTTCTTCCAGAACCTTCCGGATTAATTCCCAATCGACGATTCGGTGCTTCCAGATTTTGACTTTTGAGTGGACGGTTGGCGCGATGTCTTCTCCGGCGGTGCGGAGTTCCTCGAAAAGTTTCTCGCCAGGCCTGATTCCGGAGAAGGCGATGTCGATGTCCTCGCCGACCTTCATTCCGCTGAGCGTTATCATATCGCGTGCGAGATCGACGATCTTTACCGGTTCACCCATATCCAGCAGGAAAATCTCCCCGCCGGACCCTGTAGCGGCGGCTTGGAGGACCAGTTGAGAGGCTTCGGGAATGGTCATGAAGTACCGTGTCATCTCCGGGTGAGTTACTGTAATAGGTCCACCTTGCCGTATCTGGCGCTCGAAGGTTGGAACGACCGATCCGGATGAGCCAAGGACGTTTCCGAATCGCACCGACTTGAACTGCGTGGGGCATCCGTCCCGTCCGTTGAGCGACTGGGTATAAATCTCCGCCACTCGTTTGGATGCGCCCATTATCGAGGACGGATTGACGGCTTTGTCGGTCGATATCTGGACGAATTCCTTTACTCCGAATTCACAGGCGGCGTCGGCCACATTTTTGGTTCCGAATATGTTATTTTTTATGGCTTCGCACGGATTGGTTTCCATCAGCGGGACGTGCTTGTGCGCAGCGGCATGGACGACGACTTCGGGTTTTTCGGCTTCGAATACACCCATTACCCGTTGACGGTCGTAGATGTCGCAGATAATCGAGGCGATGTTGATGTCGGGGAAATCACGCCGAAGTTCGTTTCCGATGTCGAAGATAACGTTTTCGGTCTGCTCCAGAAGGATTAATTTGGACGGTGCGTACAGGCAGATTTGCCGGCACATTTCCGAACCGATGCTTCCACCGGCTCCGGTAACGAGGACTCTGCGTCCGTTGATGAAGGTGGCCACTGCCTCGGTGTCCAGTTTGACCGCCTTTCGTCCGAGCAGGTCGTCGATCTGGACTTTGCGGAACTGGCTGACGATGAATCGCCCGTCAATCAACGCATCCATTGACGGGAGGGTCTGGAATTTCAGTTTCGTTCCCTGGCAGACCTTGATAATCCGTCGCAATTCTTTCTGGTTGGCAGAGGGAACGGCGATGAGAATCTCGTCTATGTTCTCTTCTTCTTCGCAGATTTGCTTTATGTCGGCAACAGTTCCTCGAACAGGCACACCGTGGATGAAAATACCTTTTTTTGCGGGGTCGTCATCGACCAGTCCGACTACGCGGTAACGTTCTGCCTTCATTCGATGAATTTCCCGCAGAAGCGATTCGGCGGCATTTCCAGCCCCGACGATAAGGACCCGCTGGATGCCGTCTGCTGAAGCCGGTCGCAACTCCTCGCGATAGAACCTCGCTCCCAGCCTGGCGGTGCAGACAAGGAAGACCGTCGCCAGAAAATCCAATAACATCACACCCTGACTATAAGTCGTGAGGATAGGCTCCTTACCCAATTGTTTGGGAAGCCAAAAGAATACACCGACCGTCACATAGGCCACCAACAGGAACAACCAACTGGCTATGAGAATGCTAACCACATCACGGATACCTGCATACCGCCACCATCCTCTAAACAGTTTCAACCAATGGAAGATTATGGACTTGACGATCAGAACGAACGGCAACTGAGTCAGATACAGTCTTACGAACCAGTTGCCCGTGTCCGCTTGTCGGTAGGCCGCCTCAAACCAGACCAAGTACGCCAGCAGTAACGCCAGCGCGAACAGGAAGTTATGAACCACAAGATTAAATACCAAGCGGTAGCGAATCGCCACGTTGGCGCACCAGGCCAGGAACCTGATGTGCGGCCCATCATGTTCTGATTTTAAAGAATCGTTACCCATGTCCGGACACTGTAAATACACCTATACCCTTGCTGCTATTAGGCTTATCGGATTACCAGGAAATCGCCTTTAATAGTGTAACGCAGGGCGCATCAGTATGTTTCAGAGGGTTTTCTCTTTGTTATACCCGACTTTCGGAAAAACTTCGTCCTGCAATATGGAATAGAACCGCTTCGGCTTTTTTGGCAGGTCATTTTTTATCCTGCCCTTTTTCCGGGGAGTTTTTGTTTTCTGTACGTTTTTTCGCGTTTTTGACGGCGGGGGCGGTAGTTGGTTGACGAGTCGCCGGCGGCGGCGAAACCAAATACTTACCCGTCGGTTTGTCCCGACTGACCGGGGCAGGACGGGGCGGTTGCGTTTTAGTTCCCAAGGGGCTCTCCACCTTACCGGCAGCGACCATACCGGACCAGAAAGTCTCAATTGCTTCGATCGTTGCCTTATTTCCTTTTCCTGTGTTCCAGGCGCTTCGAAGCACTTTTGCGGCATCGGCTTCGTCGTTGTCGAAATAACGGACGTATCCCAGAAGCAAAGACAGGTCCGCATCAGCGCCTGACTCTTTGATCTCCCGGCGTAATTTATCTACGTGGGCGACGAATGTTGCGGTCCGACCATAGAACAGGCGGATGCGCATAGACACCATAGGTAGATCAGGGAAATACTTCAAGGTCCGACGCAGGTGATATGCTGCCGAGTGATAACGTCCCATGGCGAAATATGCGTGGACCAAACTGAGGTGGCTTTCCGGTAGATACCGCCCCATTGAGACTGCGACGTCGAAGGATTTGGACGATTCGGCGAATTGCTCTGCCCGAAAGGCCTGGTCGCCCTGTTTCATGTATTTTTGATACCGGCTTGGTTCGGGCGGTACAAATGAGGAAATCGGTTTGATCTTTTTTGGTTTTGTCGTACTCGAAGTTGTGGGTTGTCGTCCGATTTTGGATGCAAGTTCGGACCGCGCGCCGGTGGGGGTGGTATCGCTTCTTATGCCCCCTGTCGTTTTAGGCAATCCCGTATTTCCCATCGGAGTGGTCAGTTTAATCCTTGTGGTACCGTAGGATTGCCCTTTTATACTACCGGAGAGTTTAGGAAGAGCGGTTCCGAGAGTTTCTGCCTTGGCGGCGCCACCGCGACGGAGATTGTAATTACTCAAAAGGGAACTTTTCAATATACCTGTCGGCATGCCCGTACCAGGCCTCCTCAGCCCGCCAAGACCGGAAGAATAAATCGAAAAATCCCCCCCTATAGTACTGAGACCGCCAACACTCGGCGTTTTCCATTTGTGCCGGCTTCGAGACTGGGCGTAAAGAAGGACAGGCCATAGCGCAATCGCAACAACTGATACCAAAATCAGCCTCTTCCATGTAGATACCATACCGTTCTCCTGCATTATTATACGGCAAACGTGTCTCTTGAGGCTCAATCTTTTTCGTGGTATTTTAATATCATACCGAGAACCGGTGCGAATTTCGCTACGATATAACCGTTGACGAAATCAGCAGAACATTTACTTTATCTGCAGGGTTAAAAGATAGTGTGATGGTTGTGTGTCACGTAGTGATGCTACGCATAGCAGCGCGTAGCGATACTACGTACCAATACGTGGAACGCTGGACGCGAGGTGTGATATGGATATCGGAAAGACATTCTTTCCTTACGTGCTGATTTTTCTTTTGGTGGTTTTTCTAACGGCCTCGGTTTCCGTACCGGCCCATGCCGGTGAGGTGCTGCTCGAAGGCTTCGAGAAGCCCGAAAGTTTGAAAACCTCTGGAAAAGTCTCCCCGGTGAAGGGCGTCGATGCCGTTACCGAAGGGGTCGGAGCATTGCAATTGTCGCCCGGTGCAAAAGTTACGATCCAGGTTCCCGCCGGGGCCATAAGCAAGGTCGGGTGGCTTAAAATTGACACATTCGAGGTCCGCCCTGTAATGGCTTCGCTCAATGTGTCGTTCGGGAAAATTCTTTCACGTCGGGGATATGTCTCGCCGGGAACCGACACGCTGGCAGTTCCTTTGGGACTGGTGGCTCGGGCGCATCGCGGCGCCTGGCCTGAAAAACCGCTTACTGTCACGTTGCACAATCCGGGTCAACATCCGGTCGTTATCGATAACGTGCGTTTGGTTACTCCGGCTGTACCGCCGGGCGGGGTGATACTGCTTGATTTCGGTCCGCCAAACCAGGTGCTCTGGCCAGGTTTTGAACCGGCCGGCGCGGAAGGTACTTCCATCGCGTGGAGCGGGGCTCACGAAATATTATCCTACGCGAACCGCTATCCTGACCCGCTTATGGGCGATTTTACCGGTCGTCAGATGGGGCATAAGCGGTTGGAAACCATCACTTTGCGTAGTGAGGGGCAATCTACGGTATGGGTGTGGATGACGCACTACGCTCGTGATTTTTCCTCCCCAGCCGAGTATTCAGCCAAAATGAATCGAAAGTCCATCCTTCGTCGCCGATTTTTGCCGGGGCAGATGCTTTCGCCCGATGGGTTGCTTCGTGGTAAAGATCAGCCATGGACGACTGAATGGTTCCGGAAATCCTTTGTGCCCGCTGTTGTCTCCGGTGTTGAATGTTCACTGAAGGGCGATAAAAACCGCCTCGAATTGCTCAATTGCCAGTTGGCGGCGGTAATCATATCGCCCCGAAAGTCGCAAAATGCGACCCGTGCTTACGTCAAACAACTGGAGCAGGATCTCCTGCGTTATCGCAGGCAATTCGTTCTCGCCACCCAACACCATACCCGCTGCAACGTAACGCCGACGCCGGAAGAGACAAAGGGCGGATGCATCGTATTCAGTCCGCCTCGAAATGATTGGTTCAATCGCAAGCATGTTCCCAAGGCCGAACACCGCGCCGATGTTCTCAAACTTACAGTTGCTTCGGGTTCTTCAACAATTGCGGCGATTGCGGCAGTACCGTGCAAGGACGGTAAAATGCTTAACCTTCGTATTGATGCCCTGCGCGATCCCGGAAAACCCGCCGTTCCGTCGGGTAGATGGGAACTCTACGCTCTCGATACGATGCCGGTCGTCGAAAACGCCTGCGTACATTATCAGCCGTTCCTTCCCGTACGAAATTTCCGCAACGTAAGCGCCGGCGGCGTGTATTGGTTTATACTGCGTGCCGAAGTGCCCGGACGAACACGCACAGGCGTCTATAAAGGAACTGTCCGCATTACGCTCGACCGGGCCCAGACGCAGATTCCGGTCGAACTCGAAGTCGTCAACATCGGTTCAGACCGGGCTGAACGGAAGCGGACATTCGCCGTTATGAAGACCGGCGATTGCGCAGAGGCATATTACTCGCTGGCATATATCCTGTCCGTCCAGCACCGGAACAGGGCGACTAAAGACATACTCACCCGCCTCTACGACGCGGGCATCAATGCCGTGATGGTCAACGGGCCGACAATGACGAATACGCTCAAACTCCAACCGGCTCCGATGATAAATAACCTTCAGAAATATCCGCGTCCGGATCACCACGGAAGGATGCTCGTCAATCTCAATCCCGTTCACTGGGTGCTGCAATTTTCTCGGGTCCAGCCCGGAACCATACAATATCTCAACAAAATCCGCGATACGGTCAGGATGTGCAATGACATTGCGGGTAAAAATAAATTTACCGATTACTCATTGTACTGCGGGCATGGACAGAACGAAAAATCGCTCTCGGGGGTTGCCAAGAGGGCCTTGGCGGTGCGCCGGACCAAGGGGGGCGCTCCGGCCATCAGCACGTCGGCGTCGAGCCTCAGCAGTATGGAGTCGGTACAGCAGGCAAAATTGCTTTCAGCGCTGGAGACGCTTATCTGCGTACCGAACCACAAAGACCTCGGTGGTATCGGTGAAAAGTTTAAAAAAACCGGTCGAAACAAGATATTCGCTATTCGAATAAGTTACCCCGACGTGTACACCGGAGGTTTCTACTGCTGGGGCGTCGGAGCCGACGGAGCGTACATAAGCCGAATATTCGCTTACAGACCCCCGTTCAACGCGTTTTTCTTCGATCCGCGAAACCTGCTGCTACCCGCGCGTAAGGGCGACTTCGAGCCTACGCTGGGATTGTTGAAGTTCCAACAGAGCGTCGCGGACTACGACCTCGCCTGCCGGTGCGAAACGCTCGTCCGAAAAGCGAAAGAGAAATCCCAAAATGCTTCGTCGCTGGAAAAAATACTGATGGAAATTCGCATCACCGCCGACTCCAAGCCGCCAAGATACGACAGCCGGCGGATGCGAGCGATATCAGTATCACCGGAGCAACTTCAGACATGGCGAACGTCGCTGATCCGCGAAGCGGGAAAAGTATATGAAAAAGTTAAGTGATAATATGGCAGTGCGGGATAATGAGAAACAGATGAAAAATGAATATTGAATATTGAACAGAGAATTTTGAATTACGAAGTGAAAAAAACATCCCTACGAAGGCGATTTGTTTCTTTTACTTCGAAATTCGACATTTTTTGTTCAATATTCAATATTCTCTAAACATACTTACTGCAACAGCAGCCCGCGCACCGCATCATCGGCACCCCATCGCAGAACCACAATTACGCACCCAAGCCACGCCGCTCCGACCAGCCAGAGAACCTTGTCCCGCAGGAGCACTCGCACCGGGTCGCCACCGCCGGCTGACAACGTCAGGCAGTAGTAGCGGAACATTCCATAAACCACCAGCGGAATGGTCCATATCATATGCGATGAACCGATACGCGCAACCGTAGCCGGAGCCAGGCAATACAGACTGTAGGTCAGAATCGCCAGACCCGCCGAAACGGACAGCATATGGTCGAGATTTGCCAATGTGTAAAATCCATGTACCCGACGGGTATCTCCAGCCGAGTCTCCCAGGGCGATAATTTCGCTGCGTCGCTTGGCCAGAGCGATAAACAAACACAGCATGAACGTGCAAACCACCAGCCAGGGACTGATGACCACGGCGATGACGGCAGCCCCGGCCATGGCGCGGAGCACGAACCCCATCGCCACGATAATAACGTCGAGTATAGGCTTGCCCTTCAGTCCGAGGTTGTATGCGAGGTTAATCAGCATATATGCACCCGCCCAGACCGCAAGCCCCATTCCCGCCAGTGGCATACCGGGTTGATACAACTTGCGGCAGAGGTGCGCGACGATTCCCATCCCACCTGCCAGCAGTACCACCGCCGCGATGGCTGCTACCAACGGCGACAATCGTCCCGATGCGACTGGCCTGTCCTTCTTGACCGGGTGAGTCTGGTCGGATTTGCGGTCGGCGATGTCGTTTATCAGGTAAATCGCGCTGCTGAGCAGACAGAACGCCGCCACGGCCAGGATACACATGCCCCATGCCTGTGGGTCGTCAAACCGGTTGGAAAACAGGATTGGCGCAGCCACGAAAACATTCTTGATCCAATGCGGAATCCGCAAGGTCTCGACAACCGCACCAAGACCCGTGCGGGTAGAGGCGGGAACCTTGCTGATTTGTTCGACATTATCATTCATGCTGTTTCCAACAGCGTCCTTTCGTAATACGCCGATGATTCTGCACTTCATATCGACCAAATGGCTTTTGCCCCTCCACAAAAGGCTTCTCGTACCGGAGGAAATCTATTTACCGGCGTGATTGTCCTGCCTGGCTACCCTTTGGTTTGCGAGGTTTGACCTCGAAGATGATGCCAAACGGTTCAACCCTCGCATACCGCGAGACCCATTTCGGCATGTAGGAAGGGTTGCCGGAGACGACAAAGACCCGTCGGCCTTCGGCTCGTAACCCGGGCAGCAAGTTATGCGTGCTTGACCAATAGTTCCTGACCGAGGGCGATTGCTGGTCGAAACCCGTACCCATCACTAGCACGTCCGGTCGTTGCCCCTCAATGTATCGCACATAACCCAACGGCGGAACCGTAGTGGAGTCGGCGATTAGAACAGCGTCAGGCGGTAGGGACCCAATCGCTTCCTCGGCAAATCGCCGCGGTCCGGTCTGAACATGCTGCCACGGTAACAGGTAATAAGTATAGAAATCTCGGTATGGAATAACACGCTCGTGCTTTCCGCGCCCTCGCAGGTCCACCTTCCATGCCCTGGCGACATGGGTCATCGCCCAATACGTCGGCGCCACGGAAACCGTCAGAGCAACGAGAACCAACAGCGCCCACTTGCGTTCGCACCATCCGGTCGCGTGCACCCCCAAGGCGATATAGACCGCAACAAGCGCATACGCCGGCGTGAAGAAGAAGTTCTGGTTCGGCACCTGGTATCGACAGGCAAAGAGCGTGTAAAGGGCCAACATAGCGCCCAATAATCCGGCCAGTGGGGTCCCCCGCAGCAGCCGACGGCTTCGCCAAATACCCCAGATGCCCAGTAAAGCAATGGGGGTCGGGAAATTCAGCACAAGCATCATGAAACTGCGAAGAAGCATCTTCGGAACCCCGCTCACATTGAAGACGGACCGGCTCCACTTGCCCACGAAAGCCGATACCAGCGCTTGGTTGACACTTCCGGTTCGCTGAAATTCCAGATATACCACGTACCAGAACAGCGCGCCTCCCACGACCCAGAGCACAATACCCGCCGGAAGAATCCAGGCGGGCGTTCGCCGACGAAACACCTGAAAGAGCACCCAAATACCCAGCACGACCAGAACCAACTGCGACATCACGTGTGCGCTCAACCCCACGCCGCCGAGAAAGAACATCAATAGCAACCAACGGACCCGATGGGTGTATATGTAACAGATAGCGACCACAATCATCGCCGACATGAAAGCGTTGGACCAACCGTATGTCTGCGCCTGCACGCCTTGCTGCCAGATTGTGTGCGCCAACAGGCAGGAGAGAAAGCCAATCGTAGCCGCCCCAAGGCGACGGATGATGAGGTACGCGATCAACCAGATGTTGGCTGCCAACAACGCCGTACCGATTACGCTGGTAACGTTGGCGGCTTCGGCATAGTTCCACAGACCCACTTTGCCCAAAACGTGGGACAGGATCACGAAGAACGGATGTACGCGAACGGTATCACCGGGACGAGACAAATTCATTCTCGCCGCTTGCCACTGGTAGTCTCCCGCATCATGCCAGACCAGGTCCGGCGCGATGGTCAAACCGTAGAGAACCAGCGCCACGCCCAACGCGACAAACCAACCCACAACTGCTCGTCGCTTGCACGACGCCGAAAGCAGTGCTTCAGGTCCGGTCGGGGGCGCGGAACATTGTCTCACGGAATCTTCCTTTAATCTGCCGATGGCGAGGTAGTTCGGGTCGCCTCGATCAAGTAGTGACTGTACCAAAGACGATCCAACCGTTCGACCCTGACGACGTTGAATCCGTCCTCGGCAAGCCACGCCGCCACTTCGGTCATCTTTCGCGGATATACCCGCCGTCGGGTCATCAGGAAATCGTGAAGGGCGTTCATCCATGCCTTCCAGCGAGGTCTGGGGTCGAGGTCCTTCAGGATCACCCGTTTCGGGTTTATCTCGCCAATCCGCTTCACAAACGCCCGCTGACGGTTCGGTTCAACGTGGTGAAGCACGTCCACAAGCGTTACCACGTCGAAGGGACCCACGGGCCACGGCTCTTGTGTCCGACGAACCTCAAATCGCAAACGACTATCCGATGTGGCGCTCTTGGCGATTTCGATGGCCCGTTGCGACAGGTCGATTCCCACACCCGACGCAAGAGATCGGCTTTCGACCAGCCATGACAGAAGCAGACCGGCCCCGCACCCAACGTCAAGCACCCGAGCGCCGACCGGTACGGATTCCGCCACGACTTCGAGCGGACAAATGGCCGGTCGGAGTCTCGTGAGCCAGCGAATCGACAGAGAAGCGTCACAGTAATGTCGCCAGGCAAAACGGCTGATCTGTCGTGATTTCATTGTCAAAAAAGCATTCCCTGTTCCCGGGCATCGCCTGTCGCTATTTCGACGATCCTTACCGAACCCTTTAACTATTATTGTCCTGCGATACCGGAAACATGTCAATGCTATTCAAAGCCCTGTTGCCATACGTGGACGCCAAACCCACCGGCGTTCTTTACCGCGTCAGACCACCGCCGCCGGAGGCTCCACCGATGAAGAAAAATCCTCCGAATTCGGCATGGTAACAGTTACAGTCGTAGGCTGGACCGGAGCGAAGCGGAGACCCACCTTTTTCTAATCGCGACCGCTTTCCCGCCCCGTCTGAAGCAAACACTTGACAAACCCGACGCTTGCGTCAAGTATTAGCCACAATTTTTTCCTTCAGTCGCCATACCAGACTGACCGAAAAGGCGTTGCAGATGAATACCGCTGCCGTAAAAACCGGTTCACCGACCAAGACCCCTTCGCGGGCCAAACGGAAAACCTCCGCGCGAGGGAAATCCTCCGGTAAAGCAGGCGGGAAAAAACTGGTCATCGTCGAGTCGCCCGCCAAGGCCAAGACGATAAACCGCTACCTCGGACCCGATTTCATAGTCAAAGCCTCAATGGGACACGTCCGCGACCTCCCGACAAAGGACATCGGCGTTGATCTGGAAGGCGATTTCACGCCGACCTATGAACCGCTGACAGGGCGAAAAAAAGTCCTCGCCGAACTGAAAAAACTCAGCAAATCCGCGCCCGAAGTATTCCTGGCGACTGACCTCGACCGCGAGGGCGAAGCAATCGCATGGCATCTGGCCGAAGCGCTGAAGATTCCCAAAGACCGCCTCAGGCGCGTCGTTTTCAACGAGATAACCAAATCGGCAATCCAGGCGGCCTTCGCCGACCCGCACGAACTGGACATGAACAAGGTCGATGCCCAGCAGGCCCGGCGGATACTCGACCGGATCGTCGGATATAAGGTCAGCCCGCTCCTGTGGAAGAAAGTCGCCAGAGGCCTGTCAGCCGGTCGCGTCCAAACCGTCGCCGTTCGCCTTATCGTCGAGCGAGAGCGGGCGATCGAGGCGTTCATGCCGGAGGAGTTCTGGAAAATCCCAACGGTCTTTACCCCGGACTGCCAAACCGCCGGCGAACTGACCCGCAAGTGGAAGGTCTTCCTGGCGAAAAAAGACCACAAAGGAAAAGGTCCCACACAACAGCAACAGCAAACCTTCATCGCCGAGCATGGCGCCTTTCGGGCCGAACTTCTCAAATGGAAGGGCGAGAAATTCGCACCCGACAATGCCGAGGAAGCAATCGAAGTCGCCAAAGCCCTCGGACTGGTGATAGATGATGTTCAGCGGACGGAGAACCCAGACGGTAAAGGTCCTGCCAAGCATTCGGCGAGCGTTACAGGGCGATTGGGCGAGTCGGTCCCCGCATACATCATCCGCTCTCTCAAGCAGCGCGAAAACAAATCTCGCTCCTCGGCGCCGTTCACCACGGTTACACTCCAGCAGGCAGCCTCGGTTCGACTGGGGTTTTCGACCTCGCGGACGATGCGGGTCGCGCAGCAACTTTACGAGGGTATGGAGGTCCCCGACGCCGGAAGCGTCGGACTGATTACATATATGCGAACCGACAGCCGGAACCTCTCAACCCAGGCGGTTACGCAGTGCCGGTCGTTCATCAACGAAAATTTCGGCGAAAAATACCTGCCGGAAGACCCCAAACTCTATGCTTCGGGCGGACGGGCCCAGGAGGCCCACGAAGCTATCCGACCCACCGATGTTACCCGAACGCCCGAATCGCTCGCCGGCGTACTCGACCAGGCCCAGATGAGGCTTTACGACCTTATCTGGAGGCGATTCGTCGCCTGCCAGATGATGCCCGCCCGATGGGAAGTTACCGAAGCCGAGATCGTCGCCGAAACGCCTCTTGGAGAAGCGATTTTCAAGGCCGGCGGGCGGAGACTCATCTTCGACGGGTTCCTCAAGGTCGCCGGTCTGCCCAAATACGGCGAGCAGATTCTTCCACCACTGAGCGAGAACGCGCCCGTCGCACCGGCAGCGATGGACCCAACCCAGCACTTCACCCAGCCGCCGCCGCGATACACCGAGGCGTCGCTGGTCAAGGCCCTCGAAGCCGAAGGCATAGGCCGCCCCAGCACCTACGCCGCCATTGTCAAAACTATCCAGGACCGCGAATACGCCAAACAGATCGACCGGCGATTCTACGCCACCGAACTCGGCACGGTCGTTACCGACAAACTCATCAAGCATTTCGCAGACATATTCGACCTGCGTTTCACCGCCCGCCTGGAAGACAAACTCGATGAGGTCGAAGAGGCTCGCACTGACTGGACATCCGTGCTGCGGGACTTCTACGGACCTTTCAAAGCCGACCTTGAAAAAGCCGGCGAAGAGATGGTCCACGCAAAGGCCCAAGTCGAACCGTCCGAATACACCTGCCCGCAATGCGAAAAGCCGATGGTTTATCGCTGGAGCAAGAACGGCAAGTACCTCGCCTGCACGGGCTATCCCGACTGCAAAACGACTTTCCCGGTCGATAAGGATGGAAAGAAGATTGAGGCGAAGATAGTCGATATTGCTTGTCCGGTGTGCGGCAAAGCGCTGATTCTTCGCAACGGCCGGTATGGGCCGTTCCTTAGTTGCCCGGACTATCCCGAATGCAAAGGAATTGTCAATCTGGACAAAAAGGGCGGCGTGAAACTGCCGTCGCCCCCGCCGCTCGAGACCGACCTGGTCTGCTCCAAGTGCGGTAAGCCGATGAACTTGCGCCGCGGCGCGCGTGGGCCTTGGCTGGGATGCTCTGCCTTCCCGAAATGCCGAGGCAGACTAGGCTGGAAAACCCTAAAGCCCGACCAGAAAAAGGCCCTGGAACTGCAATTATTAAACCACGAAAAAGCCAATCCCCAACCCACCATCCGCAAAACCGACGGCACAACCGTCGAAGCGGGTTACATTCCGCAGATAAACGAGCAGGCCGAATAGGCCGGAATGTGTGTGTGGCACTTTTAGAGTCCGCATTTCTTTCTCCTTGACTTCGGACACAAGTGGCGGTTATCTGTTGAGGAGGCTGTGATATAGAGTGTGCATTTGTCCCTATTCGGGGAGAGGTCCCAAAATTAGATTTTTTCTTTCTCCCTTGGAGCGGTAAGCGTGGCAATGGACTGGCAAAAGCTTTTGAGTATAGAGCGGGCAAGGGAACTTGTTGGTGGTCCGAGCCAGTCAGAGAGGGTGCCTGGAGACAAACGCGATGAGTTTGAGAGGGATTTCGATCGTATCGTGTACTCTACGCCTTTTCGACGTCTCCAGGACAAAACACAAGTGTTTCCCTTGGATCCCAACGACTCAGTCAGGACTCGGCTAACTCATTCCCTGGAGGTTTCCCATGCTGCTCGCGGCCTTGCGAAAGACGTGTGCTGTGAGATGAGAGAGCAGGGGTATATTGACAACCTAAAAAGCAGGCAAATAGAGACGATTGCTGCCACGTGTGGCCTGCTTCACGATCTTGGAAATCCACCCTTTGGGCACTCCGGGGAAATAGCAATCCGCGAATGGTTTCAAAAAAAGGAAAAAGAAGGAAAGGATGCCAACTTCTTTAGCGAGTTATATGACGCTTCGGAGAGACGAAACAAGGCCAGTCAATATGTCCAGGATTTTTTACGGTTTGAGGGCAATGCTCAAACGATTCGACTTATAACGAAGCTTCAAATACTGGCGGACTTCCACGGACTCAATCTAACTTGCGGCACACTTTCTGCGGCATGCAAATATGTTGCTGCTTCCAATGAAGGGGACGACGGTTTCCATGAGAAAGCCAAGGTTGGTTACTTTGCCTCTGAGAATTCGTTGATAGAAAAATTGCGCACAGAGACAGGAACAGGCAAGGCTAGGAATCCCATCACCTTCTTGGTGGAAGCTGCGGACGATTGTGTTTATAACACGGTCGATCTCGAAGATGGAGTAACAAAGGGCATATTGGATTGGAAATTACTCAAGGACGAATTACTAGCCAGCAGTGATGATAACACTACCATCCGGAAATACCTCGAGGATGTGGAAGAACATGTAGAAGAAAAAGAGAAAGAAATTCAGTTCTCTGGTCGTGCCAAGGACAAAACCCTGGTTCGGTATTTTCGAGTGCTGGCAATTAGGGAAATCGTTACGGCTTCGTCTAAGGCATTCATGGATAATTATGAGGAGATTATGGAGGGGGATTATCACGGAGAACTGGTAGAGGATTCCACAGCATGGCCTCTTGTTAAAGCCTGCCGGAAGATTAATTTGGGACGAGTGTACTGCTCTGATGAGACATTGAATCTGGAATTAATGGGGCGGAAGGTAATTCAGGATCTTCTCGACATATACTGGGAAGGTTATGACTTTCGTGGAAATGGTAAGAAAAACCTTTCCAATTCCGAGAAGTTTGCTCAAAAAGCGTACGATCTGACGTCTGACAACTACCAAAAAGTCTTTAAGCACGCACTAGAAAAGACCGATTTGCCCAAGAGATACTGCCGTATGCAACTGGTAACGGATTACGTCTGTGGCATGACAGATACTTTTGCTGTCAACCTCCACAAGAGGCTAACGAATGGGTAATGAAATAGACAGGTTGAGAAGCACGCTTCGAAAACAGGTTAGTAAGTTCGTCGCATCTCAAACAGGTATTCGCCAACCGCTGAGGCCTATCTTCGATAAAATCCGCCAAAAGGGATGGACGGCCTTTTTGTTTGGCGGAGCACTAAGAGATCTGATAATCCACGGGCCCGGAAAGAATCCGCGAGATTTGGACATTGTTGTCTCAAAAATGACGCCGGAACTGGAAGAGTACCTTAGCGAATACTTGGAGAAAAGAACTCGTTTTGGCGGCTTCCAGGTTTGCATTTCCCGTTGGGATTTCGACATATGGGCGTTAGGGGATACCTGGGCATTTCGGGAGAACCATTTTCCCGGAAAAGCCTTCTCCGATCTTCCCAAAACGACATTTCTTGATATTCAAGCAGTAGTGGCTGAATTGATACCCAAGCCGGGCAAGTCCCGAAAAATTTATTCAAACGGCTTCTTTGAGGCAGTTTTAAAAAAAACAATCGATATAAATTTCGAAGACAATCCTTTCCCGAAATTGTGCGTTCTTACTGCACTCATGACAGCCAGAAAACTAAATTTTGCCATAGCTCCGAGATTGACTGAATACATACTCCATCATGTCGAACGCCTCGAACTAGAGGAGTTGGTTGACCTTCAGCACCGCCACTACAAGCGAGCTCTGTTTGACTGTGATACTCTCACGCAGTGGATTACTTCCCTGAGATCTCAACATCGGGAAGCTCCGAGGAAACCGGCAAATCTTCCATGTGCCAAGATCAAGCAGTCATTATTACCCATAACCGGATTCCAATACAGTTTTCAAGCAGACACAGCAAATACGGAGACGTACCGCGTTAATTCCCCAGTTCCTTCTTGACCTTTTTCAAGGGGACGGGCTTTTGACCTGATTTTTCAAATTCCCGCAGGGCCTTTCCGACCTTCAGCATTCCTGTTGCAGAAAGCGTCGGATGGCTCCGGCGAGGTCGTGGCCCAGCAATTTAGCGGTTTCGGATGTTACCGCCCTGCCTCCGGCGGAGGCGTAGGGAATCTCGAGGCTCGAAGCAAACCGCAGACCCGGCAGCCCAGCCGACCAGCCGTTGAAACTCACGCCCTTGCTGAAAGTGTCCGGCTTGTTCCACCCCTGGCCGAACGGGAGATTGTTCTCGGCCTTGAAGACCAGCGGGCCCCTCGACTTCGCTCGGGACAGGCCGACCTGCACATCCTCAAGGATTTCCGAAAATCGCACGACGCGACGCCAGTTCTCCCGATTCGCCGTCCCGACGAAATGTATCTCCTCGTGTCCCTCGCCGCGAATATATGGGCAGTGCATGTCCAGCGCGAACCGCAGCAGGCCGGCCGACCATGCGGGAACCAACTCCCGCAGTGCGCCCGTCTCAGGGTAGATACTATCGCCCTCGTAGTCGCGGTTATGGTCGCGCGGCAGACGGTTCTTGCCCTGGTCGCCGTCCTCGACGCCGTCCTTATCGACAAACGGAACCACGAGGAACTCGACGTGCTCGCCGAACCACTCACCGTCGTCGCCGGCGGCAAGAACGGTTCCCATGATGCCTTCCAAGGCCCAGTCGGCCATCATCTCACAGCAATGGTGCCGGCAGGTAAGCAGCACGCGGATGTCGCAGCCGCCGTCGATCCTGCCCAGGCGGAGCAGTTCAACTTCCCGGCCCTTCCGGCTTCGGCACAGTACGCCCGCGTCCAGGTGCGGGTTGTCGCGGTGCTTATCCAGAAACTCTCGCAGGTTCGCTTCCAGGTACGGCATGGCGACGCAGAAGCGGACATCGTCGGCCTCGGCGGCAAAGGCGTACGCAAAGCCGTTGTTCTCGACCGTCTCGCAGCCAAGCCAGGCCCACGTCGTCCCGCCGTCGGTGCTGACTGCCGGGCCGAGGACGCCTATCACGTCGCTTCCGGTGAACTGAAACCGCATCCGCCCCGCCGCAGCCCCACGAACGCGGAAGCACCAGTAGAACCAGTCGCCGTCCGTGTCGCGGAGGTCCTGCCGGATGTAGGCGGTGTCTGCCTCTATTCTCTCGACGAGGATGTTCCCGCCCGGAAAGTCGCAGTCAATTGTCGGCGAACCGTTCATGTATCGTTCCCTTTTCTCATACAGCCAAGGCTCTGTTGTCCAGGGTCAGAGTTCCTTGCCCTGTTTTTATCTCTATCACGCCGCTGCCGTATTCGGACCGCATGGCCGGGCAGTCGTGGAGCATATTGGACCAGTCCTGGGGGGCTTGTCCGTTGAGAGTCAATGACATATCGGAGAGGTTCACGGATAGTTCTTCGCCGCCGGCGGTTTTTGCCCGCACGGAATTATCGACCTTTTCCGGCACGGACAGTGCCGAGATGAAAGCCTGCTCGTCAGGGTAAGTGTCCAGATCGGAGACCTGGAAGACGTGCAGGTCGCCGGCCAGTTCGACGTGAGCGCAAAGGCCCTTGCCGACGCGGTACAGGTTCCACTTACCGGCGTTGGTCGGCTTAATTCCGCCTTCTTCGACCAGGGCGCCTCGGGATATCAGCCAGTTTTCATGTTGAACCAGTTCGCCCCTTTCGTTTCGCTGGTCCCAGTCGCTCTGCAACTCCGGCTCCCGCATAAATGTCCGCAGGCTCTTTGCCGGTTCGTCTGCGAACATGACGTTGAAGAAACGCGACTGGTGGCCGAAGCCGAAGATGCCCATAAAGCCCATGCACACGTGGGGTGTGTTGTAGTAATAAATCGGCGCCAGCCCCTCCCGCCCCTGCGGGTGTCGGCGAGTTCCTTTGTATTGCAACAATGGCCTGGTCGCAGCCTCCGCCGCCAGGGCAGAGACAATCGGGTCGGGCTCGAAGGAATCAACGGCAAACGCCACGCCGTCTTTGAGAGTCAGCCACGGATCCCCAAGGCCGAATGCCAGCCACATCACCGGCAGGTATCCGTCGAAGAGGTCGGACTCGATGTGCCGGTCGTATCCGCGATAGAACGGTCCGCCGAGATGACCGTTGACGCTCAACAGCGCCCTTTCCGCCATCTGGAGGTTGATAAGGTCGGCGGCGCCTTTCCGCAGAGCCGGCGAGGGCGCGTGCCGGGCCAGGATCAGAAGCGGGTTGAGATAGTGTATCTGGTAGCACGGGGAGTGCCACTCGACCCAGCCACGCTCGAATCGCCACGCCAACGATTTTGACATTTCCCTTACGTGGGCGTCGGTGTCCCTTCCGGCAAAGAGGGCCCCGAACAGGCCGATGGTCAGGCACATTATATCGTGGTTTTCCGTGTGTATGACGGGCCAGCGGGCAGCGCGGTCGTTGTCGGCGTTGACCGCCGGGCGGCGCGGCTGCTTCCAGTCGATGAATATCGCCTTGAGGTTCGTTTTGGCCTTTTCGCTCAGCAGGTCCGACCGACCAAAGTCCAGTACGGTTTTTAGCAGCATTGTGGCCAGGAAGTCCCAGTCGGGGTCGTCGGTCGTTCTGTCCGGCCATTCCACCGGCCGGGTATCGAGATGGGCGGACTCGAAGTAGCGGTTGGCCTTGTCAATGTCCCTGCCGAGAACGAGGCGCGAATGGTTGATTACCCACATTCTGCTATCATACGACTTGGCCTTTCGGTGCTGTTGCGGTCCCAACGGCTGGGCGGTCGGGCGCATTACCTCTTCGTAGTCGGCCTTTGAGGGTTCTTCTATCTCGTCAAGGACGCGCTGAAGGTATTCGCGCCGTCGTGCGGTAATTTCGTTCATAGCGATTTTCTCCTTCGGGCATTATAGTAAGCAATCTGTAACTATTGTTTTATTGATGAAAGATGCAATGATTAATTCGGTTGAGAAGAAGTGGCGACTGTTTCGTGCGTGGACCAGCCGGCATCCGCTCTGGTGCGCCTGGCAGGTAACGTACCGGTGCAACTTCCGCTGCCGATTCTGCAACTACTGGGCATTGAATGCCGATGCCGCTACCGAGCCGCCGGCCTCGGCCTACGCCGAAGGCGCGCGCAAACTCGCGCAGATGGGTTCGATGCTGGTGAGCCTTGCCGGCGGAGAGCCGCTGTTGCGAACGGACATCCCGGAAATCGTCGAGGCCATTGGGCGGTATCATTTCCCGTTTCTTACGACCAACGGGTGGCTGCTGACGCCCGAACTCGCCGACGACCTGATGCGTGCCGGTCTGTGGGGCGCGTCGGTAAGTATCGACTACGCGACGGAAGCCCGCCACGACGAACGTCGCGGAATGGTCGGGGCATGGGAGCACGCTTGGCGGGCAGTCGAGATGTTCAAAGCCGCACGCGTGCACGAGTGGCAGCGGGTCAACGTCATCGCCGTCCTGATGGACGACAATATCGACCAGATCGAGCCGCTGATTCAAATGGCAGCCGAGCGCGGCGCGTACTTTATGGTCCAGCCTTACGGGCAGGAAAAGACCGGCTCAGCCGCTTATTTCCACAACGACGGGGCGGTCTCGCCGCGCCTGCTCGACCTGCGAAGCCGCTACAGTAATTTCCTGTCAAACCCGCATTATCTGGGGAAATTCGACACGTTTCTCGCCGAAGGTGTCCCCGGCTGCCGGGCGGGGCGGGCGTTTTTCAATATCGACGAGAACGGCGACGTAGCCATTTGTGTCGAGCGGCGGGACAGGCCAGTCGGGAACCTCTACCGCGACGACATCCGCCATATCGAGCGTCGCCTCCGCACCGCCGCCCGTGGCAACAACTGCCGCGACTGCTGGTACAACTGCCGGGGCGAAGTCGAATGCCTCTACAGCCCCGTCAGCCTGGCCCGCTCACTGCCGACGCTCTTTCTCGACCACGGTAAACCGAAAAAAACTTGAACCACAAAGGACACGGAAATAAATAAGATTTCCGATTTCCAATTGTCAATTTCCAATTGAAAGAAATATGCGATAGATTCTTTGATCAATCGGCAATTGGAAATTGGCAATTGGCAATTACGAAGTGTTCTTTGTGGTTCATTCTGTCAGATGATGAGATTACCTGAAAAAAAAGACACAACGATAGCGACGGTCTGTATGGCCTGTTCGGTGTTCACCTACGGGTCGGTGTCGATCTTCCTGAGATTCTTCAAGGATTATCTCGACGCATGGACGGTCAATGCCGTGCGATACACTATCGCGGCGATGATCCTGCTTCCGTTTGTGCTGATTTTGCGCCATCGACCCGAAGCGAGGAAGCACGCTTCCGGCTCGAAGAATATCTGGCTGGCGGCGCTGGTACCGGCGGTCATAAACGTCGTCGGGCAGGTCTTGTGGGCGCTAAGCCCATACTACAAGGTCGAGGCTGCGACGATGACTTTTGTTACCAAGTCGTCCTTTCTCTTTACGGTACTGTTCGGCTTTTTGCTGATACCGTCCGAACGCCTCCTGGCGAAGAGACCGATCTTTTTCATAGGCGCTGCCGTGTGCATCGGGGGGATCGTGATATTGTTCATTCAGAAGTTACTCTCCGCAGAGCAATCGTCCCTGACGGGCATGTGGATACTTGTGGCTACATCGTTATTCTGGGGAGCGTATGCCGTCAGCGTTCGTAGATATTTAGGCGGATACCCACTGCGTTTGAGTTTCGGCGTTATCAGCATTTACACGGCAGGGGTGTTGCTGGTGCTGATGTTCGTCTTCGGTAAATGGCGAGAATTGGGCGGGCTGGGCGATGAGACGCTGAAGATTCTGGTTTTTTTGGCGGCATCGGCGGTTATTGGGATGGTGTTCTCGCATATGTTGTACTATCGCGGTATTCACGGCCTGGGCCCCGTGATCGCAACCGGAATCCTTATGGCTACGCCTTTCGTTACATACATAGGTGCGTGGATATTCCTTGGCGAAAAGATGACGTTGATAGAGTTGCTCGGCGGGGTCGTTATCGTCGCCGGTGGGGTGCTTCTGGTGCGTTCAAAAGCGCAGATAGACCGTCAAAAGCCCCGTCCGGGCGAATTTATCGCGCCGGACCGATGAAAGAAAAAATTCCCGTACCCTTTTCTTTTCTTGTATTTCGGGTAGTGTGTCGTTATGGTTTAATTTCGGTCTGGAAAGGGCATACGACGTATGAAAAGGCTGCTAACCGCTCGGCAGGTCGAGAACGCACTCAACCGCCTTTACAGGCAAGTCGAATCCCATTTAAACCAGGAACAATCCCTTGCCGTTATCGGTATCCGCACGCGCGGAGAGACATTGGCCCGACGAATAGTCAAACGCCTGCAGGACCGGAGAGACAAGCCCATCGATTACGGCGTGCTTGACATCACCTTCTACCGCGACGACCTTTCGATGCGAAAGGGAATACCGCTGATCCGCGCCACCGAAATAGATTTCGACCTGGACGGGAAAATTGTGCTGCTGGTCGATGACGTGCTCCATACGGGCAGGAGCGTGCGCGCAGCCATGGACGCGCTGGTAGATTTCGGCAGACCGATGGCGATACGACTGGCTGTCCTTATCGACCGAGGCGGACGGGAACTTCCCATCGCAGCCGATTTCGTCGGCGCAACGGTAAAAGCGCCGACCAATGCCAGCGTCAGGCTGCACCTGAAAGAAAACGACGGCGACGAAGGCGCATTCCTCGCCGAACCGGACGCCAAAAAGAAAAAGCGAACGAAAAAATGACCAAGACCACGGGTGAATTTATCTGGAAACGAAAACACCTCGTCGGACTCGACGAACTGTCTGCCGAGGAAATCACCTACATTCTCGACACGGCAGAGAGTTTCCGCGAGGTATCGACGCGATCGATAAAGAAGGTTCCCGCACTTCGCGGAAAGGTGGTCGGGTTGTTGTTCTTCGAGGACAGCACGCGGACGCGGATGAGTTTCGAGTTGGCGGCTTCGCGTCTGTCGGCCGACACGGTGCTGCTTACTTCCAAAGGTTCCTCGGTTACCAAGGGCGAGACGACGCTCGATACGGTTCGGAACGTCGAGGCGATGGGCGTCGATATTTTCGTCATACGCCACAGCCAGAGCGGCGCGCCGCACATGCTGGCGAAGCAGGTATCAGCCTCAATCGTCAACGCCGGCGACGGTTCGCACGAGCACCCCACACAAGCCCTGCTGGACATATTCACGATTCGCCGGCGGCTTGGGGGGCTTTCCGGTCTTCGGGTGGCGATTGTCGGCGACATCGCGCATTCGCGCGTCGCGCGGAGTAATATCATAGGCCTGCGGAAACTCGGAGCCGAGGTCGTCGTGGTCGGACCGCCGACGCTCGTACCGGCTGCGATTACCGCCATGGGTTGCGAAATATCCCATAGCCTCGACGACGTGCTCGCCGAAGTGGACGTAATCAACATGCTGCGGATACAGTTTGAGCGGTTCGGCAGCGGCCTGTTTCCTTCGGTCCGCGAGTACAGTCGGCTCTACGGCCTGAACTCCGAGCGCATGGCACGCTGCCGGAAGGACGTGCTGATAATGCACCCGGGTCCGATGAATCGCGGCGTGGAGATTACTTCCGAGGTCGCCGACGGGCCTAACAACTGCATTCTCCGCCAGGTAACCAACGGCCTGGCCATACGCATGGCCGTGCTGTATTTAGTGAGTCAGGCAGCGAAATAAAATATCGAATTATACGAGTGAGCAGTTGGCGTGTCTTTTTCCAGCCACGAAGCGGCGGTCGTTTTTAGCCCAGGGCGGAAACCCTGGGAAACAGGGCGGAACTAACAGAAATAGCCCTGTGGGGGCGCGGTCGTGAAGGCCCGAAGGGCCGACAGAAAATCTGCTCCGCGGCCGGAAACGAACTATATTACGCGAATAAAAATTATGAACGACATACTTATACAAAACGGGCGCGTGATTGACCCTGCCTGCGGGACCGACGAAATTGCCGATGTCGCTATCGCCAAGGGTAAAATCGTCAAGGTCGGCAAGGTTGCCGGTAAGGCCAAAGAGGTCATCGACGCCAAGGGCAAAATTGTCTGCCCCGGCCTGATCGACATTCACGTCCACTGCCGCGAGCCGGGACACGAAGAGGAAGAGACCATCGCCACATCTGCCGCCGGAGCGGTGGCGGGTGGGTTCACGACAATCTGCGCGATGCCCAACACGCATCCGCCACAGGACAACGAAACGGCCATTCAGTACGTCCTCCAGCGTGGCGCCGAGGCTGGACTGGCGCGCGTCCTTCCGGTCGGGTGCATCACCAAGGCCCGCGAAGGGGCGGAACTGGCCGAGATGGGCTTGATGCTCGAAGCCGGGGCGGTCGCCTTCAGCGACGACGGAGACGGCGTAGCCTCAACGTCCGTGATGTATCGCGCCCTCCAATACGCCGGAATGCTCAATGTGGCGCTGATGCAGCACTGTCAGGACGGCGACCTTTCCGGCGGGGCGATGAACTCCGGGGCCGTGGCCGTCCGTCTGGGCCTGCGCGGGATCGCCTCGGCCGGCGAAGAACTGATGCTCCAACGCGACCTTGTCCTGGCAGAACGAACCGGCGCTCGTTATCACGTCCAGCACGTTTCATCGGCCTGGTCGGTGGAGTTGATACGTCAGGCCAAGGCTCGCGGCGTTCGCGTAACGGCGGAAGCCACACCGCACCACCTGTTGCTGACCGATGCATCTTGTGCCTCCTTCGACCCGGTCTACAAGGTCAATCCGCCCTTGCGCAGCGCCACTGACGTCGAGGCCCTCCGCGCCGGTGTGGCTGACGGGACGATAGACTGCCTCGCCACCG
Source organism: Planctomycetales bacterium (assembly GCA_030612725.1). Classification (GTDB taxonomy): domain Bacteria; phylum Planctomycetota; class Phycisphaerae; order SM23-33; family SM23-33; genus JAUWNJ01. The sequence continues at coordinate 40,545 of JAUWNJ010000003.1, read as the reverse complement.
ACCACGCACCCCAATCGGACGAAGAGAAGGAACTGGAATTCGCCTTGGCGCCGTTCGGTATGATCAGCCTCGAATGCGCCGTCGCCCTGTACGCCAAGGCCTTGATAGACACTAACCTGCTGGACTGGCCGGGGGTGATAGCGAAGATGACAGTCAATCCGGCGCGTGTAATTCGCGCCGATTCAGGCGCGCTTGCCGTCGGAGCCGACGCCGATATAACAATCATAGACCCGAAGAAGCGATGGACAGTCCAAGCGGAAAAATTCCAATCAAAAAGCCGAAACTGCCCATACGAAGGATGGAAACTCAAAGGAAAACCCATCACCACCATCGTCGGCGGAGAAGTCAAGAAACCATAACAAAATGAACCGCAGAGATCGCAGAGAACAAATAAAAAAACTTTTTTGTTTCTTTTCTCTGCGTGCTCTCGAAGAGTCCTACGGACTGCGTTCTCTGCGGTGAATTTCTTTTTGTTATATGCTCTAAATACGCCGCTCAATAAAGCGTCTTCTGTAATGTTGTTGTCGAAATCGCACTTTGGTAGTACCATATGAAACCATGCCATTTCTAATTGACGGGAACAACTTGATGTACGCGTTGCGGGATGTGGGTCTGGAAGTCGGTCGCGGCGGATTATGTCGGTTACTGGGTAAATTCGCTTCGAGTGGGCAGAAGGTTCGGGTCGTTTTCGACGGTACGCCGCCCTATGGCCCGTTGGCCAGTCAGATTCAAGATGATCGAATCGACGTAAAATACTCCGCCGGTCGAACCGCTGACGACGTGATTATTGAAAGCATCGCCGCCGACAGCGCGCCGCGCCGACTGACACTCGTCAGTACCGATCACGAAATCCGCGATGCCGCCCGCAAACGAAAATGCAAACTGAAGACCAGTGAAGAGTTCGCAAAAGCACTGGTGCGAATGCTGGAAGAATCTCCCAAAACCCTTCCGTCCGAACCGCCGGAAAAGCGAGTCGGACTGACGCCCGAGCAGACCCGCGCCTGGCTGAAGGAATTGAACGTCGAAGAATACGATGAAAAGGAGGATCCCCTGCCATGACCCCATCGCCGGATGAACGTCGCGCTTACAAACGCTTTGACCTTACCTGCCCGGTCGTCGTTACCGACACCGCCGGAAAAGAACTGCTGCATACGAAAACGCTGAACTTCTCCAACGGCGGGGCGCTGCTGACAGCACCGATAGAGGACACCATCCCGCTCGGTCAGCCGGTTCATATCGACGTACGCCTTGGGCGATCGACGGCAAATACGTTCATGTTCGAAAACGTCTCGACCGACGCGAATATCCTACGCCACGAACCGATGAAGGACAACTCCAGCGTCGCCACAGCAATGAAATTCACCAAGCCGCTGCAACTGGGACTGGAAACGTGAGAAGATAGTAGTCAGTAGCCAGGGAAAGATAGGAAATGTAGAGCAAAATGAAGAAAGCATTCGGTTTCATTGCAATAACTTTTGCAGTATTTATAACTGACCCTGCCCATGCCCGTATTGTGGCCATTACGCATGGCGGAGGTATGAGCAGGGAGAGTGATGTCGATCCCGATACAATCGTTTGTGACATACTGTGTCCACCAGTGCTGATCCTGCCTTGGGATTTGTGCGAGGAGGCTCTTGGCCTTTTAGATAAAAGCAAAGACCGAGGATGCGACGCGACCGCACTGGCGCGCCAACTGGCTGAAAAACATCCGTCAACACCTCCGTTTGATACGATGTTGGTTATCTATAAAGGACCAAAAAGAAGAATTGATCTATTTAAATACCATCTTTTGCAAACAGAAAAGTCCGTCAAATTAGCGGCATCTGTCGAATGCAATATATCCAGACTGGACGAAAAGCGAGCCAGGCAGGTTGCCGATTGGAACAGCAAATATGAGAATCTACAGATTCGGACTCCGCCTTCTATTGGAAAATCATCCATTTTATTTTTTGCGTCGTTCTACGGCAACCAGAATGGGCGAGTAAAAGCCCGCGATCCCGGCCATGCCTTGGTTGTGTTCGGTGTTGATGGTTATACAGAAGGTTTTTCGAGTCAAGTAGCCAAAGATGGAAAAGGCGAAGTGTGGGTGTTTGCTGTAAAAGAGGAGGCATTATCCTACAAAGGTATGATTCGTTACAGCCCCATCTATGGGACTACCTCGCTCTTTCTAAAATCATCCTCGGATGGACCAAATGTCATTCATGTTGACAAGTTGATTTCCGTCTTTGATACGGAACGGAACGTGGACATTAACCGCTTAAATAACCTGAACTCGCTAAAAGCTAAGATGTCGTCTGGTTCGGACAAAACCAGTCTCGCCCCCTGGAAATTAGCAGGCGCATTTTTGTTGGGCGCATGTGCTATGGGAGTTTTGACGTTCTACTTTATCCGTAAGAAAAACCGATCAGTAGGTGAGTAGGCTGGGACGAAACGAAGCGAAGTCCCACCTTTAATCTTCTTTTACTGACTACTGACTACTGGCTACTGACTACTATTTTTGCAGCGCTTTATCTGCGATGTCGCGGCGGTAGCAGGCGTCTTTGAAGTGGATTTTATCGACGGCTTCGTATGCCCGTTTCTGGGCGTCGGCGATGGTGTCGCCGAGGGCGGTTACGCCCAGGACCCGCCCGCCGGCAGTTACTGTCTTGCCGTCGGCGATAGCGGTTCCGGCGTGGAAAACCTTCACGTCGCCCAGCGCGTCAGCCTCGGCGATTCCGGTGATCTCATGCCCTTTTTCGTATGAACCCGGGTATCCGCCCGACGCCATCACGACGCACACAGCCGGGCGCGGGTCCCATTCGATTTCGATTTCGTCCAGTTTGTGCTCGCACGTCGCCACCATTGCCTCAACGAGGTCGCTTTTGAGGCGCATCATCAGAGGCTGGGTTTCCGGGTCGCCGAATCGGCAGTTGAATTCCAGCACTTTAGGCCCCGCCGGCGTAAGCATTATTCCGGCATAGAGGCATCCTTCGTACCGTCCGAATGAGCGTCTCATCGCATCGACGATGGGCACGAGGATTTCGCGTTCGATACCCGCCATCATCGTCGAATCGACGACAGGCGTTGGGCTGTAGGCTCCCATCCCGCCGGTGTTCGGGCCTGTATCGCCGTCGCCGATTGGTTTGTGGTCCTGGCAGGGTTCGAGCGGGTATATGCTCTTCCCGTCGCACAGCGCCAGCACCGACGCCTCCTGCCCGGTGAGAAGTTCCTCGACGAGGACGGTCGCGCCGGCGGCGCCGAAAATTTTCTCGGACATGATTTGTTCGAGCGGTTTGACGGCCATGTGTGGTTCCGGGCAGACGAACACGCCTTTACCCTTGGCCAGGCCTGCGGCTTTGACCACTACGCCCTGGTCGCGCGAGAGGACGTAATCGCGAGCATTCCTGAGGTCTGTAAAGATGCGAGTCTCGGCTGTGGGTACCGAGGCGATTCGCATCAGTTCTTTTGCGAAGGCTTTGTCGGCTTCGAGTTTCGCGCCCTCGGCCACGGGTCCGAAGCACATAATCCCCTCGGCGCGGACGGTATCGACCATTCCGTCGGCCAACGGGTCTTCGGGTCCGACGACGAGAAGGTCGATGTCTTTTTCCTTTGCGGCTGCGACGACGACGGGGATGTCGTCGGCCTGTATTGACAGGTTCTCGCCCAGTTCGGCGGTTCCTGCGTTTCCGGGGGCGAAGTAGAGTTTGTCGCACTTCTCGCTTTGAGCAATCTTCCACGCCAGGGCATGTTCGCGCCCACCGCCGCCGACAATTAAAATGTTCATCGAAATTATTCTCCGTCCTTTGCTTTTTATAGATACTTTCGCCGGGTTTTCAGGAGTTGGTCGAGTTTTTTCCTGAAGGCCTTGTCCGTCTCGCGCGGGCTTCGGGTCTCGGCGGTGATGGCGACGATGAGTTTGACCAGGCCGGCGAAGTCGTCGGTGTGGATTTGCTCTGCGGCGATTCGGTTGCCGGGACCCTGGTTGTGGAGGTTGGCCAACGGCAGGCAAAGTGCGGCGGTCATGTAGTCCCACATGGCATAGACGGTCGATTCGCACGTTCCTCCGGGCATCAACTGGCGGGCGAAGCGGAAGTTTCGGTCGCGTTTGCTCAGCGCCTCGGCCACAGCCGAAATATGGGCCGTCAGCATCGGGTCGAATGTTCGGGCCGCATCGCCGACGCGAATAATCGCGCCGTCTCCCAGACGCGCCCCCGGCTGGGCCTTGGATGTTTCGACCGAGATGATCATCGCGTCGCTACCGATGCTGTCGTCCCGGCATGCCGCCAGTGCGCCGACGAAGGCCGCTTCCTCCGCCCGCGTCAGCATGGCGGTAACGTCGGCTTCGATTTTGCGTGAGATAATCTCGTCCAGCGCGCAAATGACAGCCGCCGAGCCTACAACGTCGTCGCAGGCCCGCGTGATCAGCCTCTTACCGCGAATACGCATTGCCGGAAGGTCCCACATGCCGACGGTCCCGGCAGGAAGCTTACAGGGGCGGTCCAACTTCAACCGGCACGCCAGACCCGGCGAATTCTTACTCGCTCGCACGCCGGCGACCGTGGCGAGCACCTCGCCGTCCGGGCCGAACAACCGTACCCTGCTGCCGGGGAAATATTTTTTCGCCACCCCGCCAAAGAAATCCGCCCAAACCGTTTGCCGGTTCACGCGGCTGACGACAAAGCCGGGATGGTCCATGTGGGCGGCGAAAACCCACCGCGGACCTTTGCGTCGCCCCCGGCCGCGATGATGCACAAAAACGTTGCCCGCTTTGTCGCGACTGAAGTCGGCCCCGCGTTTGTCCGCCCAGCGTCGGACCTGTTCGACTATCTTCTCTTCGTGAAACGGTGCGGTCGGCTGGGAAAGTAACGATTGGACGATGTTCAGATGGCGTTGCTTCATTTATTGTTGTCCTGTTCTGATTTGGCCCGTTCTTCCAAGCGGGTCATCTGCTCGCGCAGTTCGTTTGCAACGGTGGTTTCGGGGAATCGCTTTATAACATCTCGCGCCAGTTCAACGGCCTCGCCGAACCGCCGGCGCGTAATCATGTCGCGTATCTGGTCGCGGAAGACGCGGACCTCTTCGATATGGGCGTTGTCGGTAATCGTGGACAACTGAACCCTTACAGCGTCGGCCTCGGTGCTGTCGGGATAAGCGTCGAGGAATTTCTTCGCAGCCTCCAATGCCGAATGCCAGTTCCGCCCCGCCGCCGCCTTTTCTATCTGCCGATACATTTGCCCACGTTGCTCGGTTGCGAACGCTTGGGTCTCCCTGGTGATTCTTGAGAGCATATCGGATGCCTGGGTAGAATCGGGATGTGCAGTCTGAAAATTTTCCGCAACGGTTCGTGCGCCGGCGAAATCGCTTGCTGCCATGAGGTTTTCGACCTGGCGGGCGGCTTCGCCGGCGTCGTGGAATTCTGCCTCGGCGCGTGCCTGTTTGATCCGCTCACGCAAGAGAGGTATATCAGGCGAGTCCGGTTCCGCGCCGGTCAGACTATTGAGAATAATTTCGGCCTTGGTAAGCTCGCCGGCGGAAATCGCCTCTTGCAGTCTCTGCTTCAACCGTTGGACATGTTGTTCAATCAGTCGCTGCCCCTTTATTAGACGCTGCTCGTCGGAGAGCATCAAGTTGGCGTTCATCTCGCGCAGTTGCGCCAATATCGCCTCGGTCCGGTCGGCATGGGATGCGTCAGGAACTTCTTCGGTATCCGAGACCTGTCCCTGGGGGACGGTCGCTCCACGCTCAATATGGCGTACAGACCCAGCCTGGACTTCCTTGGCAATGCGATCCAGTACCGAAATCATTTTCTGCTCAGCCAGCGACTGGCGATAACCTCTCAGGCACAACCATGCCAAGGCCAAAAGCACGCCGGAAACGCCACATGCTCCTGCAATGCTGATTATCGCCCCCAACCACGAAGCCGAACGTATCAGCAGAATCACCCCAGTCGTCAGACCGACGAGAATCGAAACGGCCGCCAGGATTGACAGGAACCACACCAACACCGTCAGCATGAGTTGTTCGATACGCTTGTTTGTGTTTTCAAGGCTCATAGTTAACCTCATGTTTGTCTAATCCGGCTTGATGCTGCTATTATCATAAACGGTCCCGGCTTCTTCGTAATTCGCGTAATTTGTGGAGTTATTGAGCGGCGGCGATGGCCGACGCTATGGGGCGGACGACGTTAGGAAGGATTACCCGCACGATGTACTCTTCGGCGATCCGGGACTGTTCTGCCAGCGACCCGACGAGATCGAACTGTTGGCTTGGACACGGATGGGCGCGAATGGTGAAGTAGATGCTTATTGGCTCTTCGTCGTAGATACCCGTGCGCACCTGGTAACTGGAATTGCGTGTTTCTATCGCCAGGCGGGCCTGGAGGCTGCAATCATCGTTCAGGGCGATAACGAATGCCGGTTCGAAGTTCAGCGCCACGGCGTTGGCTTCGTTCAGGAAGGTAGCAAGCCGGCTTCCGCTTATCAGCGCCTCGTGAACTATCTCGTCTCGGTTTCCAACGCAGTCGAGGTTGAAACCATAGACCAGGTCGAGCGACTCGACGTCCAGGTGCGAGACGCCGAGGAAGTATCGACTTCGGTCCAGCACCCATTCGTGCTGTTCGTAAGCGATCTCGGCTTCGGACGGATTGAAAGCCCCGGTCGAAAGACGCCGCATCTCAAGCCCAAGCCAGCGATATGCCCCGCTACCGCGGTCGCCCTCCAGAACGTATTCGCCGTTTTCACGCTGGTGAAAATCGGTCATGTCCGGAAACTGCTTCTGGACGTTCTCGCAGAATTGCAGCACGGTCTCCCGACCTTGTGGTAGCGGAAGGGAAGTATGCAGGTCCATGTTAATGAAAAAATCGTCGCTGAAATTACCGAAACCGGAACTCATCACCGGCCTCCTTCATCCTGGCCGTGGCAACGAAAATCACCCGGCAACCAGACTAAAATTCTACCCGACTCCACCCCGAAATTCAAAAACAAAAATGAACGACCACGAGGCGGTTGCTATGCGGTGTGTGCGTCTCAATCGAGGATCGGGTCGAAATGGAGCGTGAGCGTACCGTCATTGATTACCATGTCGGTAATCAACAGCGGATGCCTGACATTATTATCCTTCCATGTTACTTCCGGCCTGACGGATTGGGCGTCAAGCATATCCACCACCGCTCGCAACAATCTGGCGACATTTTTCGTCGAAGCGGCAAACGAACCGTCACCGTTATTGTTCGTCCGCCCCAGCAGGTTTTGCAATTTCCCACGAAGCCTTTGAATCTGGTTTTCCAGCATCGCCACGGGGACGGGTAATACGCCGATGCGAATGGCGAAAATTTCCATCCTCATGTCGCCTTGTCCGTCGAAGACGAATTTCAGGTCCACGCTGATGATCTTATCATGCCGTGTGGATTTAACCATCAGCGTCAACACGCCGTCGTCCATCGACACCAGCGGGCCACGAAAACCCGCCTTCGTAAGTTTCGCCGTCGCGTACACCGGTTTGGGGGAATTGAGGGATGCAATCTGGTCCATCGACACAAGGCACAGGTTGATTTCATCGGCAGTGATTTGGAACTCGAATGGTTTGCCCGCCCCGCCGTACTTGCTGAAATCGCCATACACTTTCAGGAAGTGCCGACGAGGACCTTCCCGGTTTTCCCGTTCAGCCTGTTCGTTCAGTTCGGCCAGTCTGATAACTCGCTGCTGCGCCTCGCGGTAAGCAGACGGAATCCGGTCGGCCAGACCGTAGAGCAGCGCAACGGTGAAAACCGCCGTTATCAGCAGCACAATAATCGCCCTGCGAATGTTCCTGCGAACGTTCATAACCCCCTTGGTAGTGAACGACGGACAGGATGTCAACAGCAACTCTGGCGATTACCGCCGGTGTTGGCCTACAATGGAGCAATCGCACCTATGCCGAAACCGGATTTAAAACGTGAGCGTTTGCATCTTACCGGACAGGTCCAGGGCGTTGGTTTTCGCCCTTACGCATGGCGTCTGGCTGTCGCGGAGGGACTGACCGGGTTCGTCATCAATGACGCCTCCGGCGCTACAATCGAGGCCCAGGGTAGCGCCGATGCGATTGACCGGTTCGCCCGTCGGCTACCGGCGGAACTTCCGCCGCTTGCCGAGATGCGCCAATGTCGCCGGAGCGATTTGCCCGTGCTGACCGGCGAGGAGGCTTTTGAAATCCGCGCCAGCGCCGGCGGGGAATTGGCTGACGCACAGGTAACGCCCGATACAGCCGTCTGCGACGATTGCCTGACCGAGATGCGCGACCCGTCCGATCCGCGATACCGCTACCCGTTCATCAACTGCACCAACTGCGGGCCTCGGTATAGCATTATCGAGCGGATCCCCTACGACCGGCCCAATACGACAATGGCGGATTTTGCGATGTGCGATCTTTGCAGCCGGCAGTATTCTTCACCCGCCGACCGGCGATTTCACGCCCAGCCAATTGCCTGTCAGGCCTGCGGACCGACGTGCCGCCTGATAGATAATCAGGGGCGAGCGATTCCCTGCGACGACCCAATCGCCGAAGCATCCAATCTCATCGGGTCAGGGCGGATTGTCGCCATTAAAGGTCTGGGCGGGTTTCATCTCACCTGCCGTGCCGACATCGACAACGTCGTCCGCCGCCTGCGATTACGCAAAGGTCGAGACGCCAAACCATTCGCGCTGATGGTCCGCGACCTGGAGCAGGCACGACAACTATGCGAATTTGACGCCGACGTTGAAGATGTGCTGGCAGGGCCTGTTCGCCCCATCTGTCTATTGACTCGTAAGCCCGACGCTCCGGTCGCCGAATCCGTCGCGCCGGGGCTGAAAACCCTTGGTATCATGCTGCCATACACGCCGCTGCATCATTTGCTGTTCGACGGTGATTTACCGGCGCTGGTGATGACCAGCGGTAACGTTTCCGACGAGCCACTGATTAAAGACAACGCCGAATCCGTCGCGCACCTGGGACAAATCGCCGATGCGATCCTGTTGCACAACCGTCGCATCGCCCGGAGCATAGACGACAGCGTCGTGCAGGTCGGCAAAGATGGTCCTTCCGTGCTGCGCCGCGCACGCGGATACGCGCCAAGACCTGTCAGACTCACCGGTAACAACGAAAAAACTTCCGTTATCCTTGCTGTCGGCGCAGAGATGAAAAACGCCGTCTGTCTCTATCATAACGGCCGGGCCGTTATCAGCGAGCACATCGGCGACCTCAAGGATGGACGAGTCTATCGCCACTTCATGGGCGTCATAAGCGACATCGAGACGCTGGCAGACCTTGGGCCTGAAGTAATCGCCGCCGACATGCACCCGCAGTATCTCTCCGGCGAGTACGCCATTCGCCGTGCCGCCGGGAAACTTTCAGGCCGACCTGCCTTACCGATTATCCGCGTTCAGCATCATCATGCCCACGTCGTTTCCTGTCTGGCCGAGCATGGCCGAAGCGATGAGGTCGTCGGAATCGCCTGCGACGGAACGGGTTACGGTACCGACGGAGCCGTCTGGGGCTGTGAGATTATGCGGGCATCTCCGGCGGGGTTTGCTCGTCTTGGGCATCTGCGATATTTCGCTTTACCCGGCGGGAACGCCGCCGCCGTCGAGACCGCCAGACCCGCAGCATCATTGCTGTGGGAGACTTTCGGAAAGGATTGTAGGCTGGGACGAAGCGGAGCGGAGTCCCGGCAACTCAAGAAAGGTGGGACTCCACTTCGTTCCGTCCCAGCCTACCGTCTGATGAGCATTGATGAAGACAGATTCGCCGGTCTGGTCGAGCAGTTATCATCCGGTGTAAATTGCATGCCGAGCAGTTCGCTGGGACGGTTCTTCGATGGTGTCGCTGCGATATGCGGGCTTGCAGAGCGGAACCGATACGAAGGCGAAGCGCCAATGCTGCTTGAAGGAGCGATTACCAATGGTGTGCGGGATGAATATCCGTTTACGCTGACGGACACCGACCCGTTTGAGATAGACTATAGGCCTATGATTGAAGGCATTGTGCGGGACATCGCCGACGGCGTTACGACGGGCATTGTTTCGGCGAAATTTCACAACACCGTCGCAGCCTTCCTGTCGTCGTCGGCGAAGCGGGTGGCACAGGTTTGCAACCTGTGTTCCGTCGTGCTTTCAGGCGGATGCTTCGCCAATCAGTATCTCTCAAGACGACTAACGAATCTGCTGGAAGCCGATGGCTTCGAGGTGTTGACGCATCGGGAGATACCGTGCAACGACGGCGGAATAGCACTGGGACAAGCGGTCATAGCGGCAGCGGAATATAAAATTGAGGAGCAAATATAATGTGTCTGGCGATACCGGCGAAGATTGAATCGCTCGAAGGCGAAAAGGCTACCATCGACCTGGCAGGTGCGCGCGCGACGGCCATGACCTCGCTGACGCCGCAGGCGAAAATCGGCGACTGGGTGCTCGTCCATGCCGGATACGCCATCACCATCCTGAACGAAAAAGACGCGCGCGAAACATTCGCCATCTTCCGCGAAATGGAAGGTTTGACAAAATGAACCATCTCGCTGAAATACGTAAAGACATTGATTCCTACTGGAAGCGATTATCGTCCGGTGGAAAATCCGTCGTTCAGTTGATGGAGATTTGCGGGACGCACACGGTCGCCATAAGTCGCGGCGGGCTGAGAAGCCTGCTACCGGAGGGGCTGCGTCTGGTCAGCGGGCCGGGGTGCCCGGTCTGCGTTACCGAGCAGTCATACATGGACGCCGCCGTTCATTTATCCGGTATAAGCGACGTTATCATAGCCACTTACGGCGACATGGTTCGCGTGCCCGGTTCGTCGGGCTCGCTGGAACAGGCACGCTGCGACGGCGCAAACGTCGAGATCGTCTATGCCGCTCACAATGCCGTCGAACTGGCACGCAACAGACCCGATAAACAAGTGGTCTTTCTCGCTATCGGGTTCGAGACAACCGCGCCGGCGACAGCCTTGGCGATCCGACAGGCACGCGATGAGGGCGTTACGAACTTCTCTGCCCTGACCGCCCACAAACTCGTTACGCCCGCGATGCGGGTTCTGCTTTCTCAAACAGACGTGCGAATTGACGGGTTCCTGTGTCCCGGGCACGTCAGCGTCATCACAGGATGGCGGGAGTACAAACCGATTGCCGAGCAGTTCGACAAACCTTGCGTGGTGGCGGGTTTCGACGACGAACAGATACTCGCCGGTATCAGCGAAATCCTCCGCCAACTCGCCGACGACGCCCCGTCGGCGTGCAGCGTCTATCCAGCCGTCAGCGCCGATGGAAACCCACAAGCCAAACAAGTCATCAAGGAGACATTCGACGTTACCGACGCTCGCTGGCGCGCGCTGGGCGTGATACCATCCAGCGGGCTTGTGCTGAAGGGTGAATTTACCAACTTCGACACCGCCCGTCGGTTCGACTTACCGGAGTTTGAGACAGTCGAACCACCCGGCTGCCGGTGCGGGGACGTTATCTGCGGACGATGCCTTCCGACGGACTGCCCGATGTTCGGCGGACAATGTACGCCACGCGAACCGGTAGGCCCTTGCATGGTCTCCTCGGAAGGTTCGTGCGCAGCCTATTACAAATACGGAACGAAGCGATGAACCAATCGAAGAAAATCCTTCTTGCCCACGGCGGGGGCGGGCAGTTGACCGCCGAACTGATCGCCGAGGTGATCTTACCCGCGATCGGCGGGCAGGACGCTTCAAGCCTGAACGATGCCGCGACGGTTGCGGTCGGCGGTGGACAGGTCGTCTTCACCACCGACAGTTACGTCGTCCAGCCATTAGAGTTCCCCGGCGGCGACATCGGGAAATTGAGCGTCTGCGGGACGATAAACGACCTGGCAGTCTCGGGCGCAAAACCCGTAGCCTTGAGCATGGCGCTCATACTGGAAGAGGGTCTGGAAGTTTCCCTGCTGTGTCGCATACTTACCTCGGCTGGGCAGGCGGCAAAGGATGCCGGCGTAACAATCGTTACCGGCGACACCAAGGTCGTCGAACGGGGCAAAGGCCAGCCGGGGATTACCATCAACACCGCCGGCGTGGGTGTACCGTTGGCCGGCGCGAACCTGGGCTTCGAACGCGTCGAAGAAGGCGACGCCGTCCTGCTGAGCGGGCCTCTGGGTCAGCACGGACTGGCGGTGATGGCCAGACGGGGCGGACTGGGCGTAGCCGCTGCCCGAAAGGGACACTACGTGTCGCTCCAAAGCGATTGCGCCGCAATCCACGGCCTGACCTCGGCGATGATTGAGACGCTTGGATCGAAGGTAAAGTGGATGCGCGACCCGACCCGTGGCGGACTGGCCGCGACGCTGGCGGAACTGTCGGCTGCGACAGGTCGAAATATCGAAATCCGCGAAACCGACATTCCGCTCGACCCGACGGCCCACGCAGTCGCCGAGATGCTGGGGCTGGACTTGCTCAACGTCGCCAACGAGGGGAAACTCGTTGCAGTGATTGCCTCCGATGCCGCCGAAAAAGCAGTCGAAATCCTCGCCGACCACGAAATCGCCCGCTCCTCCGCCGTTATCGGTACCGTCGGGCAGAGCGATGATGTGCCCCTCGTGGAGATGCTCACCCACGCCGGAGGAAGACGCATCGTCCAGACGCCCTACGGACAGGATCTGCCAAGAATCTGCTAAATAGACTCCGACAGAATAAATAAATGGCACAAATATTGCTTGGCTTGAATAATGCGCTTAAAGTATTCGATTCGCATACTATAATATCCGATGAATAGACATGACCCTACAAAATACCCAACAAATACACAAGTTGTTACAGGCCCTTGGTGAGAAAATGGATTTTCATCAGACTTGTCCCGTTGGGCTGGTAGTTTGCGGTGGGGCTGCCATGAATGTTATTGGCGTCCTTCGGCGACCTACAAAAGATATAGACGTTGTTGCGCTGGGGCAGGAACGGGAGAACTCCATTGAATTGAAGGAGGCTGATTTACCCAAAGAGATTCGCGAGTGCGCTTGGGAAATCGCCGATGATTTTGGGCTTACGAAGGGATGGCTCAATACCGGTCCGCGTGAGTTGTTCAAAAAGGGACTACCGGAAGGAATAGAAAAGCGGTTGAAAGAAGAGCAGTTCGGGTCGAGGTTATGCCTGTACTGGCTTGGCAGAGAAGACCTGATCTGCCTGAAACTATATGCCGCCGCGAGCCGGTCCGGAAGACAGCAGCAACACATACAGGACCTCGACATGCTGCGACCTAATGGTAGCGAACTGGAAAAGGCACTCGATTGGACCTTGAAGCAGGACGACTCAGAGGAATTCAAAGAGGCGCTGCGTCGCCTGTTGTGTGATATGGGACATAATGACCTTGCATACGGTTGGTAATATCCTGCTGGAGGGGTTGTTGCGAGTGGTTTCCCAGCAATGGGCAGCCTTAGGGGTGTTTTTGCGCACGGATGAGCCACCTGATGCTGTGGTTGATCCGGAATCGCTTTTATGGTGTACCCTTGAGATTGGACGGTACGATGCCAGGCTTTTCGACGAGGTAGTTGATTGGCTTGAAGTTAACCATCACAGGATTAACGTTCGGAGACTTCGGCGTCTCGGTCCAGAGCAGGATGATGTTCGTTGGCGCATACTTTCATCCATCGCCGTCAGACTTTACCGCAAGGCCCGCGCCATACGTTGGCAGAAACTGGCTACGGATGAAAAATTCCAGGGTCAGCCGCTATTGACAAAAACGCCTCTTTTTATTGAACCGTCCGGAAAGATCGTTCCGATCCCTTCCCAAAACGATCTCGATTTCGCAGAGCGTGGCCTGGTGCGAGGCATACTCGAAACGAGAGGACAATCCCGACAACCACCACTAATAATCCCTGCATCATTATTGCTGCGGGCACGCGCCTTCTTCGGAAACAAAGCCGATGCGGAGGTCTGGACATTATTGCTTGCAAAAATTGAAGTGTTTCAATCCTTCGTGGCGGAACGGACCGGATACAGTAAGGTGGGTGTCGGACGAGTCTTGGGGAAGTTCGTAGAAAGCGGTATATGCCGAGAGGAGAGGCGCGCGACAGCAAAATGCTATTCCCTTGTCGATCGTGAAGCATGGCGAAAAAATTTTGGCCTGCGGTTCTTTCCTCCGTGGCCCGATTGGTCCGCCATTTTCCGGGGACTGATTCATCTTCATCGAACATGTGTCCGACTGAACCGAAAGGGCGTCTCGCAATATATCTTTGCCAGTGAAATTCGGAAAACTTTCACCCAGGTAAAAAAGAACCTTTCGTCCCTTGAATTGAAAATAACATCTCCGGACCCGGATAATTTTCTGGTGGATGAATTTATTTCCGCGTTGGAAAAATATCTTCAGGAATTGTTTGAAAAGAGCCTGTTCCCGCGCCAAGGTGAATAATCGAACGTGATTAGGAAATCATCCTTTCCATCGCGGCGCGGGCGTCGGCGACGACGTCTTCGGGGACGGAAATGTGGTTGACGACCCGTCCTTCGGCGAGGTCGGCTCCGTTGTCGATGTGCCCCTCGTGGAAATGCTCACCCGCGCCGGAGGACGACGCATCGTCCAGACGCCCTACGGACAGGACCTGCCAAGAATCTGCTGAAATTATCGACCCGTCTTGATTGAAATCATTCGCTCCAATGCGGCCCGCGCGTCCGAGGCGACGTCTTCGGGAACGATGATGCGGTTGACGATCCGGCCTTCAGCGAGGTTGTCCAGAACCCATAGAAGGTGCTGCGGATCGGTCCGCGACATCGACGTACACACCGCCGGCTCGTCGGACAGCAGGCGGACGTACTTGTCCGGGTTGTCGGTGGCCAGGCGGCGGACCATATTGACCTCGGTTCCGACGGCCCAACCTGCCCCGGCGGGCGAGTCGGCCACGGCGCGGAGAATCTGCTCGGTCGAACCGGCAAAGTCCGCCGCTGCGACCACCTCGTGAGGGCACTCCGGATGAACGATGACCTTGATGTCGGGCCTGGCCTTCCTGACTCGCTCGATCTGCTCGACTGTGAAAACCTGGTGAACGTAGCAGTAGCCCTTCCAGAGGATGAAAGCCGCGCCGCGGATTTGCCCGTCGGTAAGCCCGCCGTTAGGGGCGGCTGGGTCGTACAACACGCAATCGTCGAGACCGTATCCCATCGCCAGGGCTGTGTTACGCGCCAGGTGCTGGTCGGGGGCGGCCAGGATTTTCGCTCCGCCTGCGCCGCCGGAGTCTTTTGGTTGAAACGCCCATTCAAAGACGCTGCGGGCGTTTCCGGAGGTGCAGCAAGCCCCGCCGGCGCGCCCGGTAACGGCCTTGACCGCGGCGGAGGAATTGACGTAGGTAATCGGCACGACTGTCGCGCCGGTAGCCGACGAAACCCGTTCCAGCGCAGCCGATACGTCTTCCGCCTTGGCAAGGTCGGCCATTTCGCACCCTGCCGACATCTCCGGCAGGATGACCGCGCAATCGTCGCTCGTGAGTATGTCAGCCGACTCTGCCATGAACCGCACGCCGCAGAAGACGATGTACTTCGCGCCGGTCCCTGCCGCCTGACGGGAAAGAACCAGGCTGTCGCCGGTGAAGTCGGCGAACTGAAACACCTCGTCGCGCTGATAATGATGCCCAAGGATGCACACCTCGCCGCCGAGTTGGCCCTTCCGCTCGGTAATTAGTCGCAGGACCTCATCCGAATCCATGCGTGTGTATTTTTCGTCCATCGTAATTACTCCGCCTTTCCGCGTTTGAGTAATTCTCGCAGTTCCGGGCATCGCAGGGCAACGGCCGACGCCAGGAACGCCGCCAAACCCGTCGGTACGCAAAACAGTATAATCTCCCACGATTCGTCCGGCGCTGCAAAATACCAAACCACCCACATAGCCGCGATCATCACCACGCAGGCTGCAATCGTTCGCGCAACACTCGCCAACAACCGCCGCCCTCCAATTCCACCGAGCCGGCGGCGAAGAACCCACACAAGCGCAACGGCGTTCAGCGTGCTGGTCGCAGCAGTGGCTGCTCCAATCGCGCCGGACTTCAACGGCGTGAACATCCCGCCGATGACCAGCAATATATTAACACCCGCCAGCACGCACGCCAACAGCAGCGGCGTCCGCGTATCCTTCCGCGCGAAAAACGCACGCAGCAGAATGTGATTGCAGAAATACGCGCCCATACCCAAACAGTACATCTGAAGTATCAATGCCGCCCGGCCGGTGTCGAATGCGGTGAAATCCTTACGCTGGAAGATCATGGCGATTGCAGGCCTGGACAGAACAAGCAACGCCACACCGGCAGGGAGTCCGAGGAACAGGCACAGCCTCAATGCCCGATTGGTCGCAGTCCGAAGCCCATGCGTATCGTCGCGGGCGGCATAGCGCGAGAAAAGCGGGAAGACAGCCGTGGCTATCGAAATCGCCAACACGCCCATCGGCAACTGGTATAACCTCCCGGCTGCGTAGTGGCAGCGAACGACACCGGGCTGGAGCGGAAGTCCCGGACCCGTCAAAACCAGCGAGATTATCGTGTCGGCGAACGCGCTGAACTGCACAACACTCAACGGGATAAGCATAGGCCCCATCAAGGCGACGATACGCTTGATTTCCGGAAGAACGGGTCGGAGCCGTGGCCTGGACGACAGCGAATACCTCCGCAGAAGCCAGACTATCCCGATAAGTTGAAGCACCCCCATAATCGAAAGCGCTGCGGCAATAACGAGAAACTGCCCCTCGTCGCTACGACTCAATGCCGGGGCGACCCACCATGCTGCCGTAATAAGCCCGACGTTCAACAGGATCGGCGCAAAGGCCGGATAAGCAAAGTGCCCCTTGCAGTTCAATGCCGACGAACCGAGCGCCAGCAGGCACACCGTAACCATGAACGGAAGCATGACGGCTGTGTATTCAAACAGTTTCGCCCGCGCCCAGTCGTCGCCCCAAATCCCCCACGCCGCCAGCAGGCCCAGTTCGATTACTATCGCCAGGGCCGCTAGAAGCACCGCCAGCAGACCGGCGGCATTGGCCAGCACGACCCGTGCCCGGTCCCATCCGTCCCGTTCAGCCGATTCGGTAAAGACCGGTACGAACGCCGCAGACAGCGCGCCTTCGCCGAAGAGACGACGGAACAGGTTCGGCACACGAAACGCCGTCCAGAACGCATCGGCCAGCACAGGCCCGCCAATCGGAACGATAACCATATCGCGCACCAACCCCAGCACGCGCGACAGCATCGTCATGCCCGCCACTACCTTGGCTGCGCCGAAAAAATGCTCATGCTCGGAATGTTTATCTTCCGTCTCGTTCATTCACAGCAGATTATGCAACATCAAACCCCCAAACGAAAGACCCCAGATTACAGATGGCGCGGAAGTAGAGCGCCTTACGAGCCGCGACTGCAAAGGAGCGGTTATTAATACTTTCGCATCGGTCTGACCGCTCCCTCGCGGTCACGGCTCGTTTATCTCGCCAGCGCATTAACTTTTCGTACGCGGCATGAGAGAATTCGTATTATGTTCGGCTTTCGGGGCAACTGCTGCAAATTCCGATGCTTACGCCTTATTGATGACGATAAAACATATATTTAATTATATGTTTTTCCTTGACTCCGAGGGAGTTTATGCCGTATTATACAGTGGGAAAGGAAATCAGAATGACGCAGGCACAAAACATATTGACCAAACTCGAAGCCCGGCGAAAAGGCTTAGGCATGTCCCGTAAGGCGCTGGCGGAACGGAGCGGCCTTACTGTGCTGACCGTCCAGGGGGTTTTGCGAGGCGGGAAAAACGCAAATCTGTCCACGGTTTTGGCGATTTCCCAGGCATTAGGGGCACAGGTCGGACTTGTGCGAGCGAGCAAACTCTCGGCGGTCAAACGAAGACAGGCCAAGGCGAAGGCCCACCGACTTGTAGTCATGGCCCAAGGCAGCGCCGCCCTGGAGGCCCAAGCCGTTGGCCCCGACGTTCTCAAACGTGTTGAGCGACAGGCTGAGGATGAACTTCTGTCCGGTCCGGCGCTCCGGCTTTGGGCGTAACAATGAATCTACATCGTAATCTTCAAGGCGAAACTCCGCTTGATGACTATTCGGGCCTGAAGCTCAGGCGAGTCAAGACCCGAGAGCAACTCAACGCAGCCGAGTTCTTGAACAATTATGAGGCGTTCAGTAAGTACCTGAACCGCAAACCTACGAAACGTATGGCCCCGTTCACTAGCAGGTGGATGCTCCGTCTGCACAAAGAGATGTTCTCAGCGGTGTGGGTGTGGGCTGGGAAGATTCGCACAACCGACGGCCTTAACATTGGTGTTCCCGCGCATCAAGTCGAAACAGCCCTGGAGAACCTCGCCCGGGACCTGGCATGCTGGCGAGAAGGCGAGTGGGACTTGATCGAGCAATCTGCGACATTGCATCATCGGTCGGTACAAATACATCCATTCCTGGATGGTAATGGCCGGTGGTCGCGCCTCCTGGCGAACATCTGGATAAAACAAAACGGCGGCCCGGTAATCACCTGGCCAACAGAACTGAGGCAAGCGACCAGTGTCATTCGGGACAGATATATGGAGGCCATCAAGCAGGCGGATAAGGGCGACATTGCTTTGCTCGTAAGCCTGCACAGGCAGTACTCGGAGTGAGTGAGTTCGTAGGCCCGCCCTGCAAACTTTACGCTATCCTTTCCATTCACCCCGTTGACAGAAATGGCTTATCGGGAGATAATATCTTCATGGCGCACGTCAATTGTCCAAATTGTGGTAAACGGTTGCGATTTTCGGATACCAGCAACCCGGTACGCATACAATGCCCGATATGTAAACACACCTTCCAGCCTTCACTTGCCTCGCAGAGTCCGGCGGCCTCGGACTATTCCGAAGCGCAACTCGGATGGGTTGCTAAAACGTCCATAATAGTAATGGCCCTGGCAGGTATAGCCCTCCTTGCCTTCCTGGTCTATAAGGTTGCGAACACGGGCAGTCCGGGGCTAAATGAAGAACCGCCCCAGCAACTTGCGCAGGCGGTAAAAACCGGAGAAAAATCACAACCCGTCGTGTCCACGCAGCCTTCGGGTATAAGCCCTCGACAGATTGCGGCGAAGGTCTCGCCTTCGGTCGTGCTCCTGGTCATGCAGGACGTCAACGGACAGCCCGTCGCGATGGCCAGCGGTTTTGTCGTCCGAGACGGGGTAATTGCGACGAACCTTCACGTCATCGAGGGTGCCGCGCGCGGTTACGCCAAGCTCGTGGATCAGAAGACCAAGTATAATGTTCGGGGCGTCGTCGCCTCCGATCCCGCGCGAGACCTGGTGCTTCTTGCTATCGACGGGCTGAAGGCCGCATCCTTGACTGTCGGCGACAGTAGCCAGGTCGCCGTTGGCGACAATGTCTTTGCCGTTGGGAACCCGCGCGGACTGGAGGGCACCTTCTCTGCCGGCGTCGTCAGCAGCATCCGCAAGGTCGGAGCCGATTGGCTACTCCAGATCACAGCCCCGATTTCGCCTGGCAGCAGCGGCGGCCCGGTGGTCAACAGCAAGGGCGAAGTCATCGGGGTCGCAGTAGCGACCTTCAAGGGAGGCCAGAACCTCAATTTCGCCATTCCGAGTCGATATCTGTCGGCGCTGATACCGGCAATCAAGGCCCCACAGGCCTTGCCCAAAGCGGCCAAAGCGAGGAAGAACAAAAAAGAAAAGTCGATCCTCGACGAGATGGGCGGGCGAAGCACAGAGGGGGTCGAAGCGTCTGATTTCCTGTGGGAGAAACCAGTTCTCCAATGGTACGGGAAATACTCCTTTACGCTTCGGAACAAACTCCGTGATCCGGTTAAGAATGTCATCTGCGCCGTGATCTTCCACAATGACAAAGGAGAGGTCATTGATTTTGACCTCGTAACCTACAGCGGGATCATCCCACCAGGGTTGGGGAAGAGGGCAAGCAGCCAGATTGATGAGAGTGTTCAGAAGCTGACATCGAAACAGGGAGACAAGACCCCGCAGACCAATCTTAAATTCCGTGTGCTGTACTTTGAACTCGTTACGGGCGAGTAGCCAAAGAACAGCCGGGGCGACGCCGCGATGGAAATCAAGCCCTGATGCATCTGCCGCGCGCAGCGCAACTGGCAGACCAGTGACACCCGAAGTGCCGGTTGATGTCTGGCCGAAGGAACCAATACCATGCGGATCAAGTTCGACCTTTTCAGAACCCGAGTAATGGCGCGGTTCAAGGCGTTGGAGGACTACATCGGCTTTGTAGAAGTCCACATTCAGGAAAGCCATGATGCGGCCGTGAGCCAAGTCCTCACCGAGAACCGAACGCCGCCGGATTCGTCGGATGAATCCGAGCGGGAATGGTTTTGCGTACGCCAGCACGAGATTGACGAGTGCAACCAGCGATATGCCATCGATTTTCCACGGATACTCAGATTCACGGTCCTCATGAGCATTTTCACCTTGGTCGAGTCAAATCTGTCCTTGCTCGCCCAGGAGATCATGAAGCGAAAAGACTTCGCGCTCGACATGGAGGACCAGCAAGTCAAGAATCCTGTGAAGCGGTTCAAGAAGTTCTGGACGAAGGTTGCCCGGTTGCCCTCCTGGTGGTCGGACCCGCGGTGGGGCGAGCTACTGGACATTGAGGAGTTGCGGAACTGCATCGCACATCGGAATGGTGTCGTTGAGAAGAGGGACGGTCGCATAACGCAACTGTTGCCACGTGGCTGCGGTGTGCGGCTGGTCGCGTTGAACGACCCTTTGGCGGATCCGGACGAAGTGGGAACCCTGGAAATCGAAGAGCGGTACTATCGGGAGGCTGTGAAACAGATGACCGCCCTGTTTGATGAAATCTTCAATCGTGCCGGCTGCTTTGGCTCTGACCACGTCGTCGTGGAACCTGAATAGTTTGTAGTTCGTAGGGCGGGCCCGCGGGATGCCTGCGTCTGCATGTGGTGGGCCAGTTGGTCCACCCTACGTGCTCGGAATGTTTCTGCTGCCGGTCGTTCATACGGGTTATACCCATCCGAACATTTTCGCTGCCGAGGCGATCATTAGCGTCATGAATACTACGCGTACGACCCGTAGCGGGAGTTTGTGTGTCAGGTGCCCGCCGAAGTAGGCTACGATCATCGCCGGCGGGGCGAGGCACGCCACCAGCATCAAACTCCGCCCGATCGTTCCGTTGGATCCCAATTGGACATTTTTGAGTATCGCGCCGAACCAGGCAATCGCGGCAATCGTGGCCGACGACGTGGCAATGGAATTACGAAGGGGCATCCTCAAAATGGACTGCTGCGCGGGCACGGCCAGCGTCCCGCCGCCAAGACCCAGCAGCCCGGCTGAAAAACCCATCGGAACGCCGACGAGCAGTTTCCGCCAAACCGGCATCGCCTCGACCTGCTCCCTGGCGAGGCCCTCGGCCCGTCGGGCATGGCCAAGCCGCCAGGCGTTCTGGCCCGCTACGTACAGGAAAAACGCCCCCAGCGTCCAGCGAAGGTATTCGGCGGCGGTGTTGCTGAAAAGGTAACTCGTCTGAACGCCGACGATGATTCCGAACAACGCTCCGCCGGCAAGCGGCGCCAGGACCCTTGGCCAGACCGCCCGGTTCCGATGGTGGGCGAGGACCGACGGAATCGCCAGCAGAAAATTCACGATCATTGCCGCAGCCATGTACTGGTGTATCTGGTCAACCCCGGCTGCGTCATAGGTTCCCAGGATTAACACCATTGCCGGGATCATAATGCACGAGCCGCCGATGCCCAGCATCCCGCCGAGCAACCCGGCGACCGCTCCCGTTGCGACAAGCGATATGTACTGAATTTCCATAACCCCCACAGGCTAGCGAACCGCTTCGGCTATCGCCAGTCATATGTCCGCCAGGTGAGGCGGTTGCGTTGGGCTTCAAACCAATCCGCCGGTGCCACCCACCATTTTAGATTTGACTCTTATTCAGGTTGGCGCGAGAATCAGGAGCAGGTCAGGCTATTGGGATTTTGAATATGGAGACAATCATGTGTGCAGAGCCATTCGAAATTCAACGCGAGAAACTCGCTCGCTGTACTGAAATCGGATTTTTATTTATGGGGTTGCTTTGCCTTGGTGTCGGGTTGATTGTTGTTTGGATTTTGCTGCGTCTTGGAGGGCGTGAGGCTATTCGGAAATGGGCTGATTCCTTAAGTTATTCAGCCCCAAACGATACGATTCTGATTCGACAGCATTTAGAACTGTGGGGGATTCGTTTGTGGGAGAGCGAAAAGACTATTCCGTTGGTAAAGATCACCGATTTGCAACTCGTACGGGGACCGATAGGAATTCGATACGGTTTGTGGTGTCTTAAGGTTCAAACTGCCGGTCAGGGCAATATCAGAGCAGAGGCTCGCCTTGTTGCCCTGAAATCGCCGGAACAAATAAGGGAATTACTGCTCAAAAACATACGAAAACTTCAATCTCAATAGTGGAGCCCCATCTCTTCCTGGTTTGGATAACACTCATAAGCCCACTGGACGTCGGAGGCGGCGATGCGTAAGATGCGCCGGTGCGGGTAGCACAGGAGTGTCGTTATGAGTACGTTGCTTATCGCTATCGGAAGTTTCGTCGGGTTCATCATCGCCTACAACACCTATGGCCGATGGTTGGCGAAAAAGATATTCCGGCTTGATAAAAACGCTGCCGTCCCCAGTAAGGAACTGGCTGACGGTGTTGATTTCGTTCCGACGCGCAAGGGAGTAATCTTCGGCCACCACTTCACTTCCATCGCGGGCACAGGCCCGATTGTCGGACCGGCGATAGCGGTATTCTGGGGCTGGTTGCCTGCGCTTCTGTGGGTGGTTTTCGGGTCGATATTCATCGGGGCTGTCCACGACTTCGGTTCTCTGGTCGTTTCGCTTCGCAATCGCGGACAGAGCGTCGGCGAAATAGCCGGTAAAATCATCAGCCCGCGTGCGAAGATACTCTTTCTTATCATCCTGCTGCTTGAACTGACGATGGTCCTGGCGGTCTTTGGGTTGGTGATTGCCATCATCTTCGCCAGGTATCCCGAATCGGTCATCTCGGTCTGGATAGAAATTCCACTGGCCTTAATCGTCGGTTTCTGGGTGTATAAGAGGAAGGGCGGGCTGTTATGGCCTTCGCTGGCGGCGCTGGCTGTGATGTACCTGGCCATCTGGCTCGGAACTATGGTCCCGCTTGACATTGCAAAGGTCATTCCCGCTGATACCTTCCTGGGGAGTTACCTCAATCCCATAGTCGTCTGGACGGCGATACTATTTGTGTATTGTTTCATCGCGTCTGTGTTGCCGGTCTCGACGCTCCTCCAGCCAAGGGATTACATCAACAGTCATGAACTGTTCCTTGCGATGGGGTTGATGGTGGCGGGTCTGGCAGTGGCGAGCGTAACGGGGCATACGGACCTTACCGGATCGGCTCCGGCGATAGCGTCGGCTTCGGATATACCGTCCGACGCCCCGCCCATTTGGCCTTTCCTGTTCATCACCATCGCCTGCGGGGCGGTCAGCGGATTCCACTCGCTGGTATCTTCCGGCACCACCAGCAAGCAGGTCTCCATGGAACCACATGCACAGATGATCGGTTACGGTTCCATGCTGATGGAAGCGGCCCTGGCGGTCATTGTCATCCTCGTCTGCTGTGCCGGCGTGGGGATGGGTGCGATTCATCGCACGGGCGAAGGGGCCGATTACAAATATGCCGAAACAGTGGACGCATCCGGGAACCAACTGATCGGCAGCGCCGCCTGGAAGACAAAGTACGACTCGGAAAAGACGACAATCGACAAGAAAACGGGCAAAAAGGTCGGCGCATGGGGCAGCCACAAACTACCTCAAAAGATTGGGGCGTTCATTGAGGGCGGGGCTAATTTCCTCAAGTCGCTGGGCATCCCGCTGAAAATGGGCGTCGGTATCCTTGCGGTCCTGGTTGCCAGTTTCGCTGCGACCACGATGGACACAGCCACCCGCTTGCAACGATACGTAGTGCAGGAACTCTCTGCCGACGTGAAATTCAAGCCTCTGACCAATCGTTACGCGGCTACGGCATTTGCGCTGATTGTTGCGGCGTTTGTGGTGATCTTCACCGGCGAGTCGCCGGGGGCGGGCGGAATGACGCTCTGGCCGATGTTCGGCGCGCTGAACCAACTGCTGGCGGGGATGATCTTTCTGCTGCTGGTGTTCTACCTGCTGCAGAAGCGCAGGCCGGTGTGGTTCCTGATTATCCCGCTGGCGTTCATGCTGGTGATGCCGGCATGGGCGATGTTGTGGAAAATGTTCAATCCCGAAGCCGGTTGGCTGGCGAAGAAAAATTACCTCCTCTTCGGCTTCGGCCTGACGGTGCAGGTGCTGATGCTCTGGATACTTTTCGAGGCCGTGCTTATCTGGAAAAAGGCGCGTAGTTATCTGAAACCAACAGAACCAATTGAATAAGAAAGGAACACAACGATGAAACTTGGTGTGATGGGAGCACTTTTCGGCGGTATGAAACTGGACGATGCGCTGGATTACTGCCGGCGGCTTGGGCTGGACGCTATTGAACTGCCTTGCGGGGCATATCCGGGCGACCCGTGGAGGCTTCGCGGGATATACCGGAACAAGAAAAAACTCGCCGAACTGAAGGCAAAAATTGCCGACCGCGGGCTGGAGGTCGCCGGTATCGCAGGCCACGGGAATCCCGTCCACCCGGATAAAAAAATCGCCGCCGCACATCATAAGGCCTACCGCGATTCGCTCCTGCTGGCGGCGGAGTTCGGGACGGTGGTAGTCGCCTTCTCAGGCTGTCCGGGCGGTGCGCCGGGCGACAAGACGCCCAACTGGGTTACCTGCCCCTGGCCGACGGATTTCTCGGAGATTGCCGATTACCAGTGGAATAAGGTCATCATCCCGTACTGGAAGAAGGAAAACGACTTCGCCGCCAAGTGCGGCGTGAAGGTCGCTTTCGAGGCCCATCCCGGCTTCGTCGTGCATAATCCCGAAGACATCGTCCGCCTGCGCAAAGCCGCGGGTAAGCAACTCGGCGCAAATCTCGACCCGTCGCATTTCTTCTGGCAGGGCATCGATCCGGTCGAGGCCGCCCGTTTCCTCGGACAGAACAATTGCATTTTCCACGTCCACGCCAAGGACTGCGCGATCGACCCAGCCAACTCGGCTGTCATCGGCAACCTGGACATTAAGAGTTACGGCGACGTGAAGCACCGCGCGTGGGTTTTTCGCACGGTCGGCTACGGGCACGGCGACGAATTCTGGAAGCCGTTCATCTCCATGCTGCGACTCTACGGCTACGACGGCGTGCTTAGCATTGAGCATGAGGACTCGCTGATGAGCCTGTCGGAGGGTTTCGAAAAGGCTGTCGAATACCTCCGCGGCATCATCCTCCGCCAACCGGCCGGTGGTGAATGGTGGTTCTGATGGTCGTTAAATCAGTTGATTGACGAGTCGGTTAATCGGATAATACCTCGCTGGTTAATCATGGTGGGTGTAGCTCAGTTGGTTAGAGCACCTGGTTGTGGTCCAGGGGGTCACGGGTTCGAATCCCGTCATCCACCCTTTGCATTGAGGTCGTCGTCATTATTTGACGACGACCGCTCCAAATCGGGGCGACTGGACGTGGTTAGAACTTTTTGTTCGAGAAGTTGTCGATTTGGAGAAATTATCATAAGGCGAGAATGTGTTTTTCTTCTGGCTTACATGTTGGCGACGATCAAGCCGTCTGTACACCGGCTACTAGCGGCCACCATGTCATTACCGGACGTTTCTGTCAACTGTAACTTGCGGATAACTCCGCATGATTGATTTTGACTTCCCACTCCGAACGAGTTCCAAACGGCGGGCAGAACGCAAGTCACTGGTAGATAATATCTTGCGGATTTCCGCGAGTAGCGAGCAAACTCTCTCGCCGTGAACGAGTTTCGCGCCGCCGTTCTTACTGCCCCAATGCTGGAGATGGATGAATATTCTCTGTTCCAAACCAGTCTTGGAGCGTGCCTAGAGCCATGTCGGATATGGCACTTCGTCAGGATCTTTTCGGAGGGCGAAAGCCTTTACAATTGAATGGTCCGTTAAACTCGCATATGAGTTGGTGATTGTCGACGAGAACACATGGAAACTGGCCTTCATAGGCCGATAACAGAGACAGCCTGCTTATCACAGTTGTCAACCGCCAGGTTCAGGGCTCGATTCCAAGTCGGGTAGCGATCTCTACCAAACCGAACCCTTGGTGCAACGAACCCGCCGCCAACACGGGCCGTGGCTACACCGTCACCGACAAAGCCATGATCATCCGCTGGAACATCCCCGACGGCTTCGAATTCGTAGGTGCATAATCACTCGCCCCGTTTTCTGCCTTGCCTGAAAGCGATGCCCCATCAATAATGAAGCTAGTTGCTGGGTGTCATTGGCCTAGTTCAGGACCAAGGGCTTTTAGAGGATGTGGAGACATGGCAGAAGATGATGCACAGTTGGGGGCGAAACGGCGAGCGATTCTCGACGCCGCGCAGAAGGTCTTTGATGCTCGGGGTTATGAAGCGGCAACGATGGAAGAGGTTGCGGAGGAGGCCGGGGTCTCCAAGGGGACTTTGTACAATTACTTCCAGAACAAAGAGGACCTTTTTGCGAAAGTGTTCTCGGAAAGGCTATCGGGTGATCAGGCAGAACTGGAACGCCTGATAGAAGAGCCCTTGCCCGCCCTGGATAAACTCTGTCGCATAATGGATCACGTCTTTAGCCAGCTGGAGTTCTACATCGGTTCGGGCAGGTTGATAATGGATCTTTGGGCTCACGCGGCCCGACAGCGGAAGGAAGGTGAACTTGCCGTCAACATCGCACAAACCAACACCCAGTGGCGAAAATGGATCGAGGCCGTCCTTGCCGAAGGTGTTGCTGGTGGCGAGTTCGCTCGGCGTTTAAATCCGTCAGTGATGGCTTCTCTGATTTGGTCCACGATCAACGGGATCATCGTCGAGTCCATGTTCGACACAGAGGCGGGAAGCGGCCATCGCTCTCTGTCAGCACTGAAGCAGGGACTGATCGCCGAACTGACATCCTGGTCAACGGCCGAGCCAGCGGATTGAGACGCCCCTGTTTTTCATGTGCACCTCACCATGCCTCACAGTCAAATGTGGATCGGAGGAACACCTTCAAATATCAGTACTCTCTCCGTGCAGAATCGCAGCGGTTCGCTTTCTTATTGCGCGGGCAATATCATCAAAGACACTATACAAATTGGGAACAATTTGCAGATTTGGTGCCGTGTTCAACAATGTAACCGAGAAACTTTTTCCCTCAGATATTGACAAAATTGGCTTCGCATCCCTTTGTATGAACTGTATTCAGCATAACCAATTTCTGAGCCAACGTTTATTGACAGTTTGAACCAGGCCCTGAACAAACCTGGAAAACGCTTTCCTTTGTAGGAAAGAAGCGGAACATTGCCCAAATAGATTGGCACGATGGATGACTGGGCACGGAACGCTATCGCATAAATCCCACTCTTGAACTGGGCAATGTTATTGGGGAGACCTCTGGTTCCCTCTGGGAATATTAGAAGGATCCCACCTTTCTTCAACCTTCTTGCACATTCAACTAGAGCTCTTGCCATGTCGCTCGGTTTATCTCTATCCATGAGAATAGCGTTGCACATCATTCTTGTTATAAAACGGTAGAACAAATTGCTTCTCCATACCTTCTTATCACCCAAGATATATACAATCTTCCCCGTTCTCAGTATCAGATGGGGGGTAAGCAAAAAAGAGTCCAGCAGGGAGTTGTGGTTTGCAATAAATATGACGTTCCCTTTTTGCCTGGGGATATTGTCGAAATTCCTATAGTCTCGGACATATGGGCGGGACAGCATCTCCAATGCTCTGGCATATACATTCTTGGTTATGGATTCATACAGTTTCATCTATTCTGCATTTCCATGTAGTATTCGGGTAGCGTGCCGCTTTGTGTGATGTCCAATGTCGTCGAAGATGCTGTAGAGCGTCGGGATTATCACCAGCATCAGGAAGGTGGAGATCAGCATACCGCCTACCACGGCCAAAGCAATCGGAGCGCGCATCTCAGCCCCCACGCCTTTGGAAATAGCCATCGGCAGCATTCCGGCAACGGCGACAATCGCTGTGAGTAACATTGGGCGCATCTTGGTCAGGCTGCCTTCCACGATGGCGTCCTCTCTTGACAGGCCGCGAGCGCGGAGCCGGTTGACGTAGTCCACCAGGACGATGCCATTGTTGACCACAACCCCGCCCAGGATGATGATGCCCAGGAGCGACGGCAGGGACAGGGCATTGCCGGTAAAGATGAGAAGCCCAATTACGCCGATAAACCCAAGCGGCACAGTGAACATGACTGTGAAGGGGTGGATCAGGGACTCAAACTGTCCGGCCATTACCATATAGACCAGGATAATGGCGAGTACGAAGGCCACTCCCAGGGAGAGGAAGGTTTCCCTCATTCGTTTTATCTCGCCGCCGTACTCCACGAAGTAACCCTGGGGCATGTCCATCTTTGCCACATCTGACTGAATGTCGGCGAGGATGCTGCCCAGGTCGCGCCCGCTGAAGTTGGCAGTCACGGAGGCCTTGCGCTTCTGATTCTCGCGGAAAAGGCGGACCGGGCCTTCGCCCTTCGATATTGCTGCGATGTCCGAAAGCCGGTGCTGTGAGCCCAGCGGAGCCGTTACCAGGATGTCCTCAACGTTCTCGATGGTACTCCTGTCGTCCTGGCGGTACTTCACACGAAGGTCAAACTCGTCCCCGCCAGTCCGGTAGAGTGTCGCCACCTGTCCCTCGAACGAAGAGCGAATCGTCGAAGCCACCTGGGCTACCGAGAGGCCCATTTGGGAGGCTTTCTCCCGGTCGATCTTGAAATGCAGTTCCGGTTTGCCGTGCCGAAGGGTCGTATCCACGTCGTAAAGGCCTTCAATACCTTTGCAGTCAGCCACCAGGCCATCCGCCATTTGTGTAAGGGTGTCTATGTCCTTGCCGAATATCTTCACTTCAATAGGAATCTGTCCGGTACCGGCGCTGGTGATCATTCGGGCAAGGTCCATAAATTCTATCTTGGCGCCTTTGATTCGTGGCAGCTTCTTGCGGATGCTGTTCTCTATCTGCGTTGTGGTTCGGCTGCGCTTGTCCTTGTCCACGGCATGGGCGAATATCTGGGCCTCGTTCACTCCAAGGTTGCTCATACCGAAGGCCGCTTCCATCTTTGCACCGCTCAACACGCCGGTAAATGAGCAAACAACGTCCAGGCCTTCCTCAGAAGCCATTATCTCCTCAATCTGCTCGACGACTTGACGCGTCTCATCGAGTTCCGTACCGACCGGCATCTCGACCTTGATGATCACAAGTCCGGTATCAATTGCAGGCATGAACTCGGTGCCCACCCAGGGCAAAAGCGCAAGACTTGCTCCGAAGACCGCGAACGACGCCAAGGTTGTTTTCCAGCGGTTGCGAAGTGTCCAGCGGATAAGGCCGACATAGCCCCTGCGAACGAATCCTTCGGCCTTGTGTTTGGCCCGGTCCCCGTCCGGCTTGCTCTTGAGACGAAATATCTTCGAGGCCATCATCGGGACGAGCGTCAGCGCAACGAACAGCGATGCGAACAGGGACACCGATACCGTCAGGGCCAGGCCGCGGGAGATCTTACCAGCGATCCCCGTGGCAAAAAACATCGGTAGAAAAACCGCCACCGTGGTGAAGGTGGAGGCGGCAATGGCGCCGCCCACCTCGCTCGTTCCTTCAACGGCCGCATCAAAGCGGTTCTTGCCTTCCTGCATATGCCGGAAGATGTTCTCAATGACGATAATGGCATTACTGACCAGCATTCCGACCCCCAGAGCGATCCCGCTCATGGTCATGGTATTGAGCGTGAAGTCGAAGGCGTGGACAACCACAAGCGTAGCCAGGATCGACAGGGGAATTGACAGGGCAATAGTAACGGTGGGACGCCAGTTTCGGAGTACGAGCAAGATCACAACGGCGGCTATCAGCCCGCCCCAAAGTGCATCCTGCACCGTGCTGGCGACAATCTTCTCGGTGAGTACTCCCTGGTCGAGGGCAATGTGGAACTTGATGTCCGGCGGAAGTTCGCCCCGAAGTGCTGCCACCTGCTTCCTGACCGCTGCCACAACGTCCGCAGTGTTGGCTCCGGATTCCTTGACAACGGAAAGAATAAGCCCGTTTTGCCCGTTCACGTGTCCGTCGCTGCGGACTTCTTTGTGGGTGTCGGCGACTGTGGCCATGTCTCTGACATAGACGGGGGCGCCGTTCCGGACAGCCACAACCGTATTTCTGATCTGGTCGATGTTCTCGAACTCGCCGAGTGTCCGCAGCAGATATTCAGTGTGGCCTCGCGTGACGTGCCCGCCGGAAAGGTTCAAGTTCTCGTAACGCAGCTTTGAGACTATTTGCTGAAGCGGGATTCCCAGAGACTCCAGCTTCGCCCGATCAATCAGAACCTGTATCTCCCTCTCGCGCCCGCCCATGATCATGGCGCTTGCCACCCCGTCAACCATCTCGATGCGATCCTTTATCTCGTCTTTAACGAGCGTGCGAAGGTCGCGCAGATCCCGCTTGCCCGTGATACCGTAGGCAATCACCGGTATCATGGCCGGATCGAACTTGACGACGATAGGGTCGTCAATCTCGGATGGCAGGTAGTCTTTGACAACGCCGATGCCGTCGCGCATGTCCTGGGCCGCGAAGTCGATGTTCGTACCCCATTCGAATTCGACCACTACTATCGACAGCCCCTCCTGCGAGGTGGACGTAACTGTCTTGACGTTCTTGACCCTGCTTACCGCGGTCTCGATGGGCTTGGTGACCAGCGTCTCTATGTCTTCGGACGCGACGCCCTCATAGCTCGTGATCACGGCGGCCACGGGATATGTCAGGTCGGGCATCAGTTCGATGGGAAGACGCAGAAATGAGATCGCGCCCAGAACCACGATAATCATTATGAGCATCAGCACCGCCACGGGGCGGCGCACGGAAAATTCAGGTATTCGCATTAGAGACCAACCTCCCGATGGCTATTTGCCGGTTTTCTCGGAATTCTTCACAACGATACTCTCGCCGTTTTCCAGACCCAGATTGCCTCGCGTGATGACCATCTCGCCAGCCGTTACTCCGGAAATGACTTCGACGTCAATGCCGTCTGAAATGCCGAGCGTCACATGCCGCGATTCGGCCGTGCCGTTCGCCGCCACAAAGACTACCTTGCTGTTTCCCTCACAGACCGCCTTGAGGGGTATCTTTACAACGTTCGTTCTTCTTACCAGGTCGAGTCGCACTCTGGCGAACATGCCGGGCTTTAACCGGCTGCCGGGATTCGGTATCAGGATTTCGGCCTCGAAGGTCCGGCTGCGTGCGTCCACCACGGGACTGATCCTGGAGACCTTGCCATGAAAGGTCTCCCCGCCGAAGGCATCGATAGTGATGTCGGCCTCCTGACCGAGACTCACGGCCTTTACCCGTTTTTCCGAGACGTTCACCTTCGTCTTTAGGGCGCTTACGTCCACGATCACGAGCAGTGCCTTGCCGGGCATCATCGGCGGGGAAACCACCTCTCCCGGTTCAACGTTCCTGTATGCCACAATTCCATTGATGGGGGAGACTATCGAAGCGTTCTGGTATTGCCTCTTGACCGAAGCCAGTGCGGCCCGGGCTTGACCGGCCCGCGCCCTGGCAATTGCAACCTCTTCCTTTGTCGCACCCGCTCTTGCCATCTCAAGGCTGGCCTGGGCCGCCTTGTACCGGGCCGAGGCTGTGTCGAATCGCGCCTTCGCCTCGTCGTACCTTGTCTTCGGAATCGACTGCTCCTTCAGGAGGTTTGCCATCCGCTCGAAGGTAAGCCGACAGATGTCCGCGTTTGCCCTGGCCTGGGCTGCGGCAGCCTCTTCTTGGGCGATCTCTTCCTTTCTGGTCCCAGCCAGCACCTTGGCCAGACCGGCCCCAGCGGCCGCCACGGCCGCTTCCGCCTCGGCAACTGCCAGAGAAAGCTCTTCGCGTTCCAGTTCGATCAGTACGGTTCCTGCCTTGACGGAAGAACCCTCCTCGACGAGCACCTTCGCTACTCTGCCTGGAATCTTCGAGGTTACTTTGATTTCATGGTTGGCTGCGAGCGTGCCTGTCAGGTGTAGTGCTTCTGCGATGGGTCCCTTCTGAGCCGACACAGCGGCGACGTGCCTTACGGGGTCAGCCTGCGCGTTCTTGTCGGAATCGGCGTCGCTACATCCCCCGGCCGACAGGAGTAGAATAACGAAGGGGGCTGTAACATTTGCCCAACGTCGTCTGTTTGGTTTCATCATTTCTGTTTCTCCCGTTTCTCTTTCTCGTCTTTGGGGCCTGGGCCTTCGGCCACAAGGGCCTCTGTGCCGGTAGCGCTCACCAGACGCGCCAAAGCAGTGTGGCAGTCGTAGATGGCACTGTGGTAATTGCTTTGCGCCCTGATCAGGGAAGTCTCGGCGTCCACTACATCTGTCGAGGAGGCCACGTTCTGCCTGTACTTGTTGTTCACAAGGCGCAGATTCTCTCTGGCCTGCGCTACGGCTTTTGTCGCCACAGTGATACGCTCTCTGGCTTCGGCGATTCCCAGCACGCCGTTCTTTACCTGAAGCGCGATGGCGTCGCAGAGTTGTTTGGCCTGGGCTTCGGCTTGGCGGATTCGGGCGCGCGCGATGCGCGATTTGGCCAGCGTCCGCCCACCGCTGAAAAGGTCAATCGCGATACCGACCTCGCCTACCCACGCCCCCTTGTGTAGGTCGCCGTGGCTGTCGCCCCATTTCCGGTAGGCATCGTCCGTCCAGTTGTACCCGCCGCCGACGTAAATCCGGGGGAAGTGCTCTGCACGGGCGACGGTAAGGGCCTCTTCCTGGATTCGAATGCTCTTTTGGATGACCTGAAACTCGGGCCTGTTATCAACGGCAAGTTGCAGGGCGTCCTGAAGGCCAGGAGATGCTACCGGGGCATCCTTGGTATCGACTACTTCCGTCTTGCGATTCACATTGATACCGAGCACACTATTGAACCCGGAGGTGGCCAACTCAACGGCGTTCCTCGCCCTTATGAGCAATTGCTTGACCTCCGCGACCTGGAGATCGGCGCGTAGAACGTCGCTCTTGTCCACAAGGCCCTGTCCATGAAAACTCCTTGCCGTCCTGGCGTGCGCTTCTGCCTGGGCGAGGGATTCCTCTGCGATGAGCCGCGCCTTCTGAGCGCGCAGAATGGCGAAGTAGGCTTCAGCCACCTGCAATCGGACCTGCTGGGCGTTGCGTGTTGACCTCAACCTGGCGATCTCTCCGGCAAGGATGGACTGACGATAAGTGCCGAGTGTCTTGCCAAAATCCCACAGAATCATCTGGGCCTTGAGTTCGGCACGCTGGAACTCTTTTTCGCCGGCATAGAACGGAGGCATCAACGGATTGTCGGGGTTCACGAAGGCCGGTTGCATCTGGTTGTGGACGTATCCGTAAGTCGCCGAAACCTGCGGGAAGAAGAGCGACCGTGCTATCCCCACGTTTCCCGTCGCGATGGTTACATCCTCTGCGGAGATCTTGATCGAGTGGTTGTTGGCGAGGGCTATGGCGGCCGCCTCCTTCAGGGTCATCGCCCGGTCGGGGATGGCCACCTTCTGGAACGTCTCCGGTTCCACTCCATCCTGGATACGTTCCACCTCCGGAAGAAGTATCCTTCTCCTCAGGGAGGCGGCGCGGGATGCAGAGAACTGGCCGCTGGTCGCCGTGCAGCCGGATAGCAATAGCAGCCCGGACACAAAAGCGATGCCCAACAGTGTATGCATGTTTTCTTTCACCATGTTGAATCTCCAAACACCCGCAGCATCAGCAATTCGACCGAATCGGTCTTTTTAGTCGATAACTGGTCAAAAAATATTCACTTTTGGATCGCCCTCATCAGCATCTCCAGCAACACGCCGAGGTCGCGGTCAAGGCGTGTCTCCTGCGACTTGACCATCCACGGGAATTCCAATCCCTTGAGGGCCAAAGCAATTGCGTAAGCCGCCAGACCGATATCGGTAATCTCAAACGCGCCTGTCTGCGTTCCCTCCTCCAGGATGCTGCGGATCATCTCAACCTCGGTCTGGAATGCCTGTTCCCTGAAGCGATCTATGAAACCCAGGTGATCCAGATATTCCTCATGAAGCGAGGCGTAGGCGTTTGCAAGCTTCCGGAGAACGTGCATACGCGTCAGCACAAACGCTCTCAATTTGTCTTCCGGCGAGTCTTCTCTGGACACGGCTTCCTGGACCCGCTGCGAGAGCACCTCCATCTCCACAGTCACGACGGCACGGAATAACTCCTCCTTGTTGGGGAAATAATGGTAGAGCGAGCTCTTGCCCATCCGTGCTTCTTTGGCTACGTCGGAAAGCGACGTCTTCCTGAAGCCGTGGCGTCCAAACAAAGCCTTGGCCGAAACAATGATCCGAGATCGAACATCTTCTGCCATTCTACTATTCTCCCGACTTTGGATTGCCCTTATAGGGCAATGAACAAAACGACCATATCGGTCTAAAGGTCGAATCTTACATATTTCGTATCCGGCGTCAAGAAGAAAAATCGACGTCCAGGTTCAGGGAATGACATCGCCTACATATTAACTTCCTGCATCTAAAGGTGTTACAGCAGCGAAAAAAAATGAAAAAATTTGAAATTGCCACTTGACAAATAGAATCATTGTTCTAATAATAGAATATAGAGATTGCAAATTGGATTGACGGTTTCGATAAGGTGATATTGGCGTGAACGGGCCAGTTGAAAACGAGAGTAAGGAGCAGGTCATGGAAAAGATGCCGCGTCGTGAGCGGGAACGTCAGGAGCACGTCAGGCACATCCTGAACGTGGCTGGGGAAATGTTCGCCAAACGAGGTTTCTTCAAGGTCAAGATGAAGGAAATCGCCGAGCAGGCGGAATTTGCCTTGGGAACGGTGTATAGTTTTTTCAAGGGCAAGCAAAACCTGTATCAGCAGGCCATCGAACAGAAGGTGGACGAACTGGTTACGTCGGTTTCCGGTGCGATGGCCGACGAAACCTCGCCGACGCTTATTGTCAAGAGGTTCATTGAGGCCAAACTTCGCTTCTTCTTTGATAACCTGGATTTTGTTCGTCTTTACTTTGTCGAGATGCATGGCCCGCCTCTTTACGGGGAGCGGGCGCTGTCGTTTGCCCTGGAAGATAAGTACCGCGCATTGCTGGACAGTGTTTCCGAGGCGATTGAAAGGGGAATGTCGGAAGGGATTTTTGCAAAGGGTTCGCCGAAGGACTTGGCAACGGCCATTGACGGGCAGACCAGTGCGGTTGTGTTTTCATGGCTTCGAGAGATTTCTCCGGACTCGCCGGAGAAGGAAATCGAGGCGGCTGAACGGATATTCCTGAACGGCGCTTTGACCAGACCTAGAGGTCGGGCCGTTAGCGATGGTGATCAAGAGTGAAAGGAGACGTCAAATGAACATTGCAAAAATAGCGCAATATGATTCTTTTTCTTCATTGGTACGTTTTCTGGCCCGCCACCGTCGACTGCGACAGGCCTCTATGAAGATAATCGAAAAGAAGGCCCGGCGGATTGTTGTTGAGGAAAATAAGGACAACCGACCCATACAGGTGCAGGAGGACAAACTCGCTTACCTGACGGCCATTTTGCACAGTTTTGATCGGACCATCGAGCGGGGACTGATTTCGAGGCACGTTCTGAACCGTTGGCTGGAGACGCTGCTCGACAAGGTGTTTTGCTGGGGTGATCTCAGCCGGGAGGCCGAGCAGCGACTTGGTTTCAAGCCGCCGCTGTTTGCGTTGATCTCTCCGGGCAAGAAGTGCAACCTCCGCTGCACTGGGTGCTACGCTTGCAGCGATTCCGCCTCTGCCGCCAAACTGGACTGGGCAACGTTCGACCGCATCCTTACCGAAAAGGAAAACCTTTGGGGATCGTACTTTACGGTAATTTCAGGCGGCGAACCGTTTATGTGGAAGGATGACGGTAAAGACCTGCTGGATATGGTGGCCAAGCACGATTCCAACTTCTTTATGGTCTATACCAACAGTACGCTGATTACGAAGGCAGTGGCTGAACGGATGGCTGAACTGGGTAATATAACGCCGGCCA
Organism: Planctomycetales bacterium; assembly: GCA_030612725.1. Classification (GTDB taxonomy): domain Bacteria; phylum Planctomycetota; class Phycisphaerae; order SM23-33; family SM23-33; genus JAUWNJ01. The sequence goes on along the minus strand of JAUWNJ010000003.1, from coordinate 4,526 downwards.
TTTCCGTCGAGGGTTTTGAGGCCGAAACTGACCAGCGTCGCGGCAAGGGCGTTCACAAGCGGATTTTGCAGGCGATGGAAAACCTTCGCGAGGTTGGCGTTCCCTTCGGCATTTCAGTTACCGCGACCCGTCACAATGCCGAGATGGTAACGAGCGACGAATTCGCGGATTTCTATTTCGACAAGCAGGGCGCAACCTATGGCTGGATATTCCAGTACATGCCCATCGGACGGAAACACACTTTAGACCTGATGGTCTCACCCGAACAGCGGTTGGAGATGTGGCGTCGCACGCAGCGGCTGGTGCTGGAGCGGAAGATATTCGTCGCTGATTTCTGGAACAGCGGGACGAGCAGCAGCGGGTGCATCGCCGCGGGCAGGCCCGGCGGATACTTCTATATCGACTGGGACGGCGACGTTACGCCGTGTGCGTTCGTCCCGTACTCAACGGCCAATATCAATGACATCTACCGCTCCGGCGGAAACCTTGATGACATTCTGACCTGTCCTTTGTTTGAGCAGATTCGCCGTTGGCAGGACGAATATGCCTACGCCCAGCCGGCGGAGAATACGGGAAACTGGCTTTGCCCGTGCGCCATCCGCGATCACTTCGGCGAGTTCCTGGCCGCTGCCAGAGACAGCGAGGCGAAACCGATTGACGATGAAGCATCAGCGGCGCTGGCGGATTCGGAGTATCGTTGTGGTATGGTTGCCTATGGAGAAGATTACGGCCAGATGAGCGGCGAAATTTGGAACGAACGTTACATACAACGGGAAATGGCACAAGCATTGTAAAATGAATTAACCGAAAGGAGTTCACTTATGTTCGAAGCGATTAACAAGGCGTTCCTGATTGGTGTTGGTCTGGCGGCGACGGCCAGCGAAAAGGTCGAAGAACTCGCCAAGGAACTGGCGGAGAAAGGAAAACTCTCGCAGGCAGAGGCCCGCAAACTGGCGAACGATATGGTAAGGAAGTCCGCCAAGGCCAGGAAGGACCTTCAGGCACAGGTCGATAAATGGCTTGAGCAGTCGATTCACAAGATGCACCTTCCGACCAAAGACGATATCGACAGCCTCAAGGCCCGCATCGCCAAACTGGAAAAGGCCGGGAAGAAGAAATAACGGGGAATTCCTATGCCGATTAACAGGTGGGGAGGAACCGTCGCGGGACGGTTCTTTCGCCTAAACCATCACCAGACGGCTCGCCGGTCTCGAAGAGAAGGTCGCCGTGGGTGGCATCCTGCATGAGGAGACGCCATGTGGGAAGAGGCCGCTCTATCGCATCACGCCGCAAGCACTTCAGGATTTTCTTTCACGCCGCTGGCAGCCCGGACTTTCCATCCGGCCCAGGCGGGCATCTAAGCGACGTCAGCCTGTCAATCAAGTCATGCCTTTCTTGCTTTAGATTCTTCAAAGCATCCTGTGTCTCCGGCCAAAGGAGGAATGTCTGAGATATGCCCGTTTTACTTCTGGGCAGGGTGACTCTTTGGCCGTCGATGTCCGTCCACCTGAGATCACGGATATCTTTCGGACCAAAACCGCAATTCAATCCCAGTAGAATCATAGCTCGTATTTGTCCATCGGCATGCTTGAGCAGGTTTTGAATTTCCTTGTCAGTGTAGAGTGGTTTGTTTTTTGAGCCGAGCATCCGACGAGGTTCGTTCTTTATCCGCCTGAGCCGTGGGATTTTTTCCAGTATGCCAACTTCTTCGGCGAAATAATAAATACTGCGAACGGCAGTCAGATAATGATTGATTGACTCGGGGCTGGTCCAATTGGCCTGCTGCGCCGCGATGAACCGATTTGCCAACTCTTTCGCTGTAAGCGCCGAGATAGTTCTTGGCTTTTCCTGTTCGGGCATCCCGAGGGCCATGCGATGATATTTTTCTATCGCTTCGTCCCGATCAGCCCCCAAATAAATTCTTTTCCCGTCACGGGTGACATAGTACTGGCCGGTGTGTTTGTGGTACGACAGCGGATTCGATGCAGGTCGACTTCGTGGCATTATTCTGTCTCCAAAAGTGTAGTTATAAGTGTAGTGCCACAATTGCCGACGGAAATGACGAGGGGATGACCGCTTGTAAGTTTTTGGCTCACAAGCGGATAAGAAATCGGGGCGACAGGATTTGAACCTGCGACCTCTTGACCCCCAGTCAAGCACGCTAGCCAAACTGCGCCACGCCCCGATGGACATCCATATTCTGCCACAACCGAGAGGCCCGGTCAAGATAAACGCCGGCGAAGTAAAACTACCCCTCCCGCCTCAAACGCCTCGACCACAACGTCAGCCAAATGACGACAATGACAACGGCGAACAGCATCAGCTTGAAAACAGAGAAGAAATACAACACGATCATTTGGACGTCCGGCCAGTCCAGATCGCCGCCGCCCCAGAGTTTCAGCAGCCACCCCGGCTCGGTATTCAGGATTACCAGGAAGGCCAACCATGCCAGCGTCATCCAGGCGGCTGCAATGAGAATCGTCCACCATCCAGCCACAGCGGCTGACTGAACTCGTTTTTGCAATATCTCATTCATTTGGCAACTCCTTTCCAGATATATTGTACCATTGCCGGCGTAAAATCCGCCAAGAGATTTGACATTGATTCGGCCGGGCCTATAGACTCACCAGAACCATGCGAATACTTCTTGTCAACGACGACGGTATTTTGGCGCCGGGGCTTTCTGCCCTTCACGAGGCGGTGGCGGATATGGGCGAGGTAACGGTCGTCGCGCCGGAGACGCCGCAATCGGCTGCGGGACGGTCGCTTACCCTCCATGGCCCAATAGTCTGCAACCACGTCCACGTGGGCGGAGAATTTCACGGCGTCAGCGTCGCGGGACGACCCGTCGATTGCGTCAAACTCGCCATCCGCGAACTGATGGACGAAAAACCCGACCTCGTCCTCTCAGGAATCAATGCCGGTGAAAACGTCGGCGTCAACGTCTTCTATAGCGGAACAGTCGCCGCCGGGGCCGAAGGGGCGCTGTTCGGAATCCCATCGGTGGCGTTCAGCCTGGCCTGCACCGGCGAAATGGACTTTCACCGGGCGGGACAATTGTGCCGGGAAGTTCTGGACAACCTGCTGGCCGCGCAGATAGCGCGGGGGGAACTTGTCAACGTCAACATCCCCGCATTGTCGCAATCGTCGCCAAGGGGCGTAAGGGTCGCCCCGCAAAGTACTGCCGCTGTCAGCGAGACGTATCACCGCAAAGTCGATGCCGACGGGCGAATGATCTTCAGGCTGGACGGTAATTTCGAGCATGGCCCCCAGGAAACCGAAACCGACGTAACAGCCCTGGCCGATGGTTTCATCACGGTTACACCGCTGATGTCTGATATGACGGATCGCAATCGGCTCGGACACTTTCAGCAGTGCCAGTGGGATTGAGCACGTCCCGGTAAGGCTGGTTCGTATGCTCATAAAACGCCAGTTTCGCAGCACCTAACTTATTCGTTTACCGGAAAAACCCGGCCAGTTCGTTCAGACAACGCTGCTGATATTCTTTGAGTTGGAATCCCATCAGTTTCCGGTCTCCGTATCGCTCTCGAAATGCTCAACCTGCTTGGGCAACTTCTTCTGCTCCGATACCAGCCTGCGCTCGACCTTCTTCGCATCCTCTGCTGCCGGTAACGCCTCGGGCACAATACCCCGATCCACCAGCAGTTTGCGGACTTCGCGATTGTTCCTGACGTGCTCGTCGGTGATTGGGGGTTCCGTATGCAGGTCGTTCTGCTTGATGTTGAAATTGGTGATCTCGTTGGCGAAGTCCTTCGCCTTGATCGTGATGGTGGGAAGAAAGTCGGCCAGAGCACGCCCCTTCGGCACGCCGAGTTTACCCTTCATATCTCGGGTAGTCCGCCCGCCGAACAACGCCCTGTCGCCCCTGCTGCGGATACGGCCAAAACTTTCGTTCTCCTGTAACCGGTCGAAAATGATACCGGAGAGTTCCTTTTCAGACCTGGTGAGTCTCCTGCGGGCGCTGACCCGCTCGGCCTCGGCCAGACGCTTCTCGATAATCTCCTGCTTGCGGGTCTGGACGGCGAAGTACGTTTGGGCGAAGGCGATCTGGTCCTTGGACGGGTCGCCGTTCTGGGCAATCAGGTAGCAGGCATAACGGGTCAGGGCGATGTCCTTGATCTCGCGCTTGGCCCCAGAGCCGAGATCGACCATTTTCGTGAGGTCAGCAAAATGGTCCTTCGGTTCGTAACCAGTATTGATACAAGCGGTTATGGCCTTGTCGACAACCTTGGCGAAGTTATCCCACCGGGCGTACCCCAGCAGCGTCTGGAGGTCCCGGGCACACCAGTACTCCACCCCGCTTTCGGCATGCTTACAAACCACATCCTCGAATCTCGAGTGCAGGCGAACGATGATTTCCTTATCCATGAGTGCTTCCGTTCTTATGTTACCTTGATCTCGTAAGGAACCTGTTTAAAGACGGGTGCCGTGGGGGCCGGGGGTTTTGAGCCCAGCAAAGTTGGGGCCGACCCCCGGGGGGGAAACCCCCCCCCCCCCCCCCCCCC
>JAUWNJ010000061.1 GCA_030612725.1 Planctomycetales bacterium | reverse complement strand
CCTTCCGCCGTCGGGTATGTTAACCCGAAGCCGAAGGGGTTTTCCGCCGGCAGCGGAAACCGCCGAGGCGAATTCGTCTGCGGTGGTAACTTTCCGCCCGCCGACGCTGTCGATTATCATACCGGCGAGCAGGCCACGCTCGGCTGCGTCGCTTTCGGGGGCGACCTTGACGACAAGTACGCCTTTGGCGCCCTTACCGTAACCGCCCCGGGCCGCCAGGGCTTCGGTCAACGTCTGAACTTCCAAGCCATATCGTTCAGGTGCAACCTTTTTCTCTTTACCGACGCCCAATGCCGTGCGCATATCGGCCGGCTGGGCGACTATTTTCACAGTTACGATTTTCTTTTTCCCATCACGATAAAGCGTGAATTTGGCTTCACTGCCGGGGGTCAGTCCCGCTACGCGATTGCGCAGGTCGTTGACGTTTTTGACGGGGCCGGCGTTGATAGCGACGATGAAATCCTCTTCCTTTATACCGGCCTGTCCGGCGGGTGAATCTTTCGCTACGCGTGTTACCAGTGCGCCGTCGGGGCTTGGGAGTTTGAAACTACCAGCCAGTTTTTCATCCACATCCTGAATCGTTACTCCCAGGAACCCGCGAACGACTTTACCGCTTTTAATCAACTGTTTCATCACGTTGCCGGCCATATTCGACGGGATCGCCAGACCAAGCCCTTCATTGACGCCGGTTCGAGAGACGATAGCGGCATTGATGCCTATGATCTCGCCTCGCATGTTGACCAGTGGCCCGCCGCTGTTACCGTGATTAATGGCGGCATCCGTCTGGAGAAAGTTTTCGTATCCGCCCCTTCCCGTAACCCGCCCCTTTGCCGAGATAATCCCCGCCGTTACGGTCTGATGCAGACCTTCGGGCGAACCGATAGCGAGGACCCAGTCGCCGACCTGCATCTTGTCGCTGTCGCCGAGCGGCGCGGCGATAAGCCCGTCGGCATTGATCTTCACCACGGCAAGGTCGGTCTGCGGATCGGAGAGGACCTTCTTGGCCTTGAATTTACGACCATCGGCAAGGATAATTTCCACCTCGTCAGCCCCACCGACAACGTGATGATTTGTCAGTATATGCCCCTTGTCTGCATCGACGATAACGCCGCTACCCAAGCCTCGCTGAAGGAAATATCGCGGTTGTTGTGGCTGGGGGCGACGGGGAGAACGCCGCCGACGTGACGGTAAACCAAAATCGGAGAAATTCTCAAAATCCGGCATCTGCGGTACTGAAACCCGCTTTTTGATCCGCACTTCCACTACGGACGGTTTGACTGTTTTGGCTACCGTGCGGAACAATTCGCTGAGTTGGTCATGCTTGCTCAATTCGGCAAGCGCTTCGCGGTCGGCTATATTGGCGCCCTTGTTTGCTGCATACGATACACGCTCCACAACAGCATCGCCAAATACTATCGCCAGCACCACAACCAGAATCACACTCGCCGGTGTTAGAAATTTTCGTACATGTTTCATCGCCCGTGTTCTCCGAAAGTATTTTGGAATGAACAACAACTCACGAAAATTATATACGACGGTGGGTTACTGCCTGTTCGGTAATTGCTACAAATTACAAACGGTTGTTTTTTTTACTTCCCCGCCCAAGCCTTCAGGGCTGACAGTTCTTCGTCGCTCATGGCGTATCCGTGTTCGGGTGCGGGATAGGCTCCGCTTTGGCACTCTGTTACGTAGGTCTCGAAGGCCTGCTGCATCGGCGCGCGAAGGTCGGCGTATTTCCTGACGAACTTGGGCACGTGGCCTTCGGTCAGCCCTATCATGTCATGCGTAACGACGACGAATCCGTCGCATCCAGGCCCCGCGCCGCATCCGATAACCGGTACGGAGACTCGCTTGGCGAGCATCTCCGCCGGTTCCGGCGGAACGGCTTCGAGCAGCAGCGCCGACGCGCCGGCTTCGACCATTATCTCGGCGGTTTCGATTATCTCAATCGCGCCTGCCGACGTTTTTCCCGCGACCTTGTACCCACCGACCTGCCCCGCCCGCTGGGGCGTCAGTCCGAGGTGCGGCATGACGGATATACCGACGGTGGCCATTGCGCGGACGATGTCGATAAACCGGCGGTCGCACTCGATTTTGACGCAATCGACGCGGGCCTCGACGACGTATCGCCCGGCGTTGGCAATGGCTTGGGCTGGGGAGGTGTAGGTCATAAACGGCATGTCCGCCACCAGGAACGCCAGAGGCGCGCCGCGACGAACCGCCGCTGTCAGGGATACGGAAATGTCCAGACCGACCCCTATAGTATCCGGCAGACCCAGCACAGGACCGGCCAGACTGTCTCCGACCAGGATTACCTCGACCCCTGCGTCCTGCTGGATAGACGCCATCGTCGCGTCGTAACAGGTCAGCATCGCAAATTTCTCGCCGGCGGCTTTATGCTTGTTCAACGTCGCTATCGTGATTTTCTTTTCGAGTGTCATAGTACATCTAATTCTACCAATGTCGCCGCCACAGGCAATGGAAAATTGCCCGACATTGTAAATTGTTCAAAAAAACGTTTGGCAGACCTCTCCGGCAAGGATACAATACTTAATATAAGGGCGCAATCATTTATTGTAGTGTACAACTCGTAATATATCGCGAACATAAACAGCGGCTACGTTTGCCGTTATGTGGAACGCGCCCCAGCCACAGGAAAGGAGATTTTTATGTGTGGACTAATTTTTCGAAGTAACAAGGGGCAGACTTGTCAACGCCCCACCGCGGGTCGTCGCGGCTTCACTCTGGTGGAACTGCTCGTAGTGGTCGCCATCATTGCCTTATTGGTTTCGATCCTTCTGCCTTCGCTTGGCAGG
>JAUWNJ010000020.1 GCA_030612725.1 Planctomycetales bacterium | reverse complement strand
GGTCGGTAGGACAACGGAGGCTACAGACCCATCTAGCACCATCCTGCTGGGTGAGATGTGGTGGTCCTGCTACTGGGGCTCGAATCCGATGCCGGGTCAGTATGGCGCTTACTGCGGAAGTGGAATCTTTACCGGAAGAGGACCCGACTTCTTTGGAACCATCGACGTGCACCGAGACAACGATATGGCCAACTATCTCTTTTGCAGCGGCAGCGTTGATTCAATAAAGGCCGACGATGAGGACGTCCATATTGATGGCGACTACTGGAAGGTTACAAAATAAGAGGCTCCGGTAGAATGCTGCGCAGCGAGCGTCTCACGTAGTGATGCCGCCGCCGATTAAACAATGCGCTCGGCAGTATATTGCCGAGCGCATTATTTAATTTGGCGGTGGTATGAAAACTACTTTTCAGACAAACCCTGATACGAAAACCTCACGCCAGTTGGTAAAGGACCATTCCCGTAGCAACTTTGGGATAGAAATAGGTGCTCTTGTGCGGCATGACGGCTCCGGCGAGGGCAATTTGACGCACCGCCTCAATCGGCGTACCCTGAAGCAGGACAGTCAGGTCGGCCTGACCTGACTCAACGGCAACCAGCGCAGCCGATCCGTCGGGGGTGTAGTCTATGGACGTATCATCCGTCCGGAAATCCGCCAGAGACTTCTCAATCACAAGCCGGTGAAGAATGGCTACGTCCAAATCACGCCAGGCGTCGATCTCGTCGGGCGCAAGGGTCTTCATCACGGAAATATCCTTAAGCCGCCCGACATACGCACCGTCCCGACCAACCAGTACCATCGCGTGCCGACCAAAAGGACCAAGAAAAGCGCCGGCGTCGATAACGTCGGATGCTTCCAGGCTGACCGGCTCGTAATCCATAACGTCGCCGGTGTCGGCTACGAATTTCTCCAGATTAAAGCCTTTCAATCCGCTGATAATGCGATGCGTCGGCAGTACAATCAGCCCCGGATCGTCCATTGCCGCGAGGACGAACATGACGAAATTGGCGGGGTGGTCGGGCGCTATTTCACCGAGACTGTCGCGGTAATTCAATGCCGTTGTGTATCGGTGATGCCCGTCGGCAATATAGACCGGTTCGCCGCGAAGGGATGAGACTATTGAATCTACGACCTTCTCGTCGTCAATGACCCAAAGTCGCTCCGTTACATCATTTAGAGAACCGACGGCATCGGCTTCGCCGTCGATTGCCGATTGAATCATCGTCGAAACGGCTCCGTCCGAATCGTTGTAGAACCCGAATATCGGAGACAATTGCGTCTGCGTGTGTTCGGTGAGTTTCAACCGGTCGGCTTTGGGGCCTGCGAAGGTTTCTTCGTGCGGCATGACGTCCTTGCCGAACTCGGTAGCGCGGACGCGGGCAATCATCATGTGGCGGATATGGGTCTTACCGGCCCATTCGTACGTCTGCTGATATGCGTAAATCGCGGGCTTATCGTCCTGGCGCAGCAGGCCTGCCGACTTCCATTCGTCCAGACGCCCAGCCGAGGCGCGATACGCCTCGTCCGGGCCTACACCAGCCGGAGGAACGTGTGGCAGATCAGCGGCCACGATGTTACTCGCGTCGCCGGCAAGCAACGCATCCTTGTCCGCCTGCGAAAGGATATCATACGGCGGAGAAATTAACCTGCTGATGTCGCCGTCAGCGACACTATAACGCCAACCTTGAAAAGAACGTATATCCATTTTTGACTTTCGATTTTTGATTTTTGATTGAACAGAACAACAACAAGAATAGACGAACCTGAATCGAAAATCAAAAATCAAAAATTGAAAATTATTTCAGGGTTTCCTCCAGCGCCAGGACGGCGAAGCAGGTCGCCAATACCGGATTGCCTTCCATCCATCGCGGCGAGTCCTTGTTGACCCATGAGCCGTCCTCGTTCTGCCGAACGGTCAGCACGTCAATTAACTCGTGCCGCCAGTTATACGTTACGCCCTCGAGGTCGGAAATTTCGTCCTGGCCCCAGGCGCAGAGGGCCTTGGCGAAGACGTGGTAGTAATAAAACAACCCCTGTTTTGACTGCAATTCCGGCATGTTAGGGTTCGAGTCAAGACGCCAGTATTGCCTTATCCATTCATACGCAGCCAATACTCGCGGGTCATTGCGGGCGACGTTGGCGTAAAGCATGCTCTTGAATCCGATGTACGTCATTGAGCCATAGGACCGCAGGCCTCGTCTGCTGGTACCACTGGCTTTGGACTCGCCGAAGAATTTTCCGGTTTTGCGATTGCGATTGACGGCATAGATGAACCCGCCGTCGTCTGTTCCGCTGACGACGAATACCTGTCCCTCTGTCCCTTCGGTGCGGTTCTGGAGGCGGGTTACGAACGCCAGCGCCCTTTGCATTGCCGGGTCGTCTGCCGGAACGCCGGCTTCGTGCAGCGCGTCCATCCACATCCCGACATTGCTCAGGTCGGGACGATTCTTGTCTTTTCCGCTCTCGTCCTTTCCGCCGTAACTCACGCCGCCGACGTAAGGATGCGTCTCGTTCACTTCCTGGCCGGTCGGCGTCTTTGAACCGGGGGTAATCTGTTGCCCCCGAAGGAATTTCACCGCATCGGAAAGAATGGCCTTATGCGCAGGATTCCTCGCCGTCGCAAGGGCCATTACCGCGACGGAGGTGATGTAGTTCTTGTTTCCCTGGCCTGGGACATAGAAACCGCCGTCGGACTGGCGGAATCTCATCAGACACTTGAAGCCATCTGACACAATGGGTGATTCGTTGTCGTATCCGGGATGTTGAAGCATCGCCTTGAGCGTCATCGCCGTCAAGGCGGGACCCGACCGCCCCGGCGAGCCCCATCCGCCGTCGGAATTGCGCTGCGACAGCAGGAATCCGATACCCTTATTAATGTCTTTCTGAACTTTCGCCAGGTGGTCGGCGTCGATAGCGTCGTTGGCCGACGAGGGGAGCGTCGTCGGCAGTGTGATTTCCGCCGGTTTGGTCGTCGGTTGTTTATCTTCATCCTCCCGGCTGCAACCGGCCAGACCGACGAACAGCGCAGAAGCAACAACCACACTCTTGATAAGCACATTTTTCATACACTTACTCCTGTTTATCCACCTATCAAGGTGCAACACCCGTGCCAGATAAACAATACCACCTTTCCAGCGGGATAACCATGTTCACAGGAGCGCCGGGGGGCGTACTATGTCCACTCTGAACAATAGTTGTTCTTCCGAAACCTTATCGTTGTCGCGAGAGGATAAAGAATGTCAATGCCGCAAGTTGCAGAACGCCTGCGGTCATCATCGCCACATGCCAGATAAGATTGCTTTCACCGGAATTCATCACGTCGGGGATATAAATCAATCCCCATACCAGAGCGATGACAGCGAATATCTGGAAGATAGCGCCGAGCAGGCGTGCTGAGGAAAATTCCGCCCCGTTACCGGGGGTCCTGGTCTGCGTGATATGACGGAGAATTTCGTGAAGGGTCTGCGAATCGGTCATGCTGTCAATGGGCGTCTGGGCCGACGAAGGAAGCCTTGCAGCGCCGACGGAAACAGCGGGGCTTTCAGCCATTTTTCCCACCGCTGCAGCCAATCCGCTCTCACGAAGAATAACCCGTGCGGCATCGACGAGGTTGCGAACGGTGAAATCGGCCTGAACATCCTCATCCTGCTCGGAGGCCCCGTCGCCCTTGTGGCGAACACGAATGGTCCGGCAGCCCGCTCGCTGACCGGCTTCTATGTCGCGCGGCGAATCGCCCACCATCCAACTTTCCGACATCTCTATCTGTAAATCCTTCGACGCCTTCAGCAGCATACCTGGAGACGGCTTGCAATCCGCCGATACGCGAGTGTACCGCTCGACAGTCCCTTCAGGGTGATACGGACAGTAATAGATAGCGTCAAGTTCGACGCCACGCTGCGACAGTTGACGGCGCATCTCGTCGTGAATCTGCTCCAGACCGTCTTCAGTCAACAGCCCCCGAGCAATGGCGGACTGGTTTGTAACGACGATGAGTTTGAATCCCACCTGGGCCAGGGACCGCAACGCCAGTTCAACGCCGGGTAAGAGTTTGACGGCATCCGGGTCGGTCATGTAGCCGGGGTCCTCGATAATCGTCCGGTCGCGGTCGAGAAATACACACTTGTCAGCCATGATATTTACCCCTTAAACATTCTGACGCACGCAATACCACTTTCTAAATCCGAATCCCGAAATACAAAATTCGAAACAATACCAAATGACCCAAATTCGAATTACCCAAACCATGCCCGGTGAGTCTTGAGAGTAACTGTTTGGAACATTTGAATTTCGAATTTAGAATTTGTTTCGGATTTCGATATTCGGATTTCCTGCAACGTGTCACCACAGTGTTATACAAAGTGTTCATCTATCACTTCGCAGATTATATGATATGCCAGTTGGTGCATCTGCTGAATCTGGTCGCTCCACTCGCCCGGCGCGGTGAAGCAAACGTCGGACAGTTCGGCAAGTTCGCCGCCGCTACCGCCTGTCATTGCGACGACTTTCATCCCTCGCTGCTTCGCCGAGTTCGCCGCTGATATGATATTAGGGCTTTTACCCGACGTTGACAACACCCATAAAACGTCGCCTTTATCTCCCAATGCCTCAATTTGGCGCGAAAAGACCCGCTCGAAACCAAAATCGTTCGCCAAGGCCGTCAGCGCACTTGTGTCGGTGGTCAAAGCCACACAAGGCAGAGGCTTTCGACCCTCGCGGCGGAAACGCCCGATAAGTTCGGCTGCGATGTGTTGGGCGTCGGCAGCCGACCCGCCGTTACCGCAGACATACACACGCGCGCCGGCATCGAACGCCTCAATCAGTACCTCGGCAATCAGTCCAATCGTCGGCGCATCAATCCTTCCGGCAGCCACGACCATTTCGCCGATCATCTTGTCGATTTTACCGTTATCCGTCATCTGTCGTATTCACTATCCGATTGATAATCTCCGTTGTGCTCGCACCTTCGACCATATCCAGCGTCAGGACCTTCCCGCCGTAGGCTTCGACGATTTCCGCACCGACGACTACCGGCGTCGTTCCGCCCTTGGCGAGGATGTCCGGCTTTATCATTTCCAGCAACGGTTCGGGCGTATCTTCGGCAAAAATGGTTACGTAATCGACACATTCCAGCGCGCCGAGCATCTCCGCCCGTTCATCTTCCCCGATAACGGGTCTGTCAGGCCCCTTAAGCCGACGGACACTATCGTCGGAATTTATCGCTACGATAAGGCACGAACCTAACTCCCTCGCCTGGCGGAGGTAGCGAACGTGCCCGGCGTGCAGCAGGTCGAAGCATCCGTTGGTAAAGACGATTGTCTCGCCGCTGCGGCGTCGGCGGGCAACTTCGCGTGCGAGGCGTTTTTGGCTGATGACTTTCCCGCCGCGCAGGCCGACCATTCGGCGAAGTTCGTCGAGCACTTCGTCGGCGGTAATCGGAACGACGCCGAAGCGTTCGACCTCCAATCCGCCGGCTATGTTCGCCAGGGCCACTGCGTCGTCGGCTTCGCATCCGCCCGCCACCGCGACGGCCAGCATTGCAAGAACGGCGTCGCCCGCACCGGCAACGTCATAGACCGCGCGCGGGCGGGTCGGGACAATTACGCCTTCACCGCCTGACCTCGCCAGGTACACGCCGTCTTTGTCCAGTGTAATCATAACGGCCTGGGCGTCGGTCGTCTGGATTATCTGCCTTGCAGCCCGCTCCAGCGAATCGGCATCGGTGATTTCGACGCCGCTGGCGAGGGCGGCTTCGTATCGGTTCGGCGTCAACAGCGTCGCGCCGCGATAACGCCGGTAGTCGCCGATGCGGGCGGGATCGACAATTACCGGCAGCCCCGCCGACCGGGCGTCGGCTATTAACTGCGGCATGGTCGAGTCGCTGAAAATTCCCTTATCGTAATCCTCCATCGCCACAGCCTGGCAGTCAACCATCGCCGACCGCAACGACGCGCGAAGCGTAGCGGCTACGGATTTCGGTAACGGCTCGGAGGACTCCTCGTCCATGCGGAGAATCTGCTGGCGATGACGATGCTGGGCCAGGCCGATCAGCCGCTGCTTGAGCGTCGTAGGTCTGCCCCGAAGTCGTGTCAGCGAGGCCGTTTCCGCCCCCGCCACCGACAAAATGCTCATCAGTTCCTCTCCGGCTTTGTCCTGTCCGATTACGCCGATGCAACTGACCTTCCCACCAAGCGTAAGGATATTCATAGCCACGCTTCCGGATCCGCCGGGACGCGACTCGCGACCCAAAACGCGAAAGACAGGAACGGGCGCTTCGGGACTGATCCGCTCCGTGTCGCCGCTGACGTAACGGTCCAGCATGTAATCGCCCACCAGCGCGATCTTCGGATGGGAAAAACCTTCGACGATCTCTATCAAATGGTGCATGTCAGGATTCTATACCCGCTGCGTCAGAGTTGCAATGCCGCATAATAGTCATCGCAGACTGGAACGGAATCATGGGGCATTCGGCATTGGTGGCACTGGGTTCGTGAAGGTTTTTTTAATTCCACAGTTCAATAAAATATCGGAATTATAAAAGCAGAACGCACAACGACCCTCTTACCACCAATGCCGAATGCTTCACCGTTGCCCCGCCTTGAGTATCATCTCCACAAGCGTCTGCTCGCCTTCGGTTATCCGCATTTCGACAACGAGTCGCCAGACGGGTCTTTCCAGTGAAAACTCCGCTAACTTGACATAATCTTTCTCAGTGGTAACGAGCACCTCCGCTTCGGCGTTTGCGTTCGAAACCCGCTCAATCGCCGCAGAATCGTAAGCGGCATGATCGCTGAAGGAAACCTTTTCGGCAATTCGAGCGCCGATATCGGTCAATGTCGCGAAAAATGCGTCGGGATTACCCAGGCCTGCAAATGCGCATACCTTCCGCCCACTCAAGGCGTCGGGCGGTAACTCATCCCCCTTTTCGTCGATAATTTTGACGGGTTTGTGGATGGCGGTGTGGATTGATGCGTCCGGCGCGAAACGGACAAGCCGATTGCGAAGGTCTTGCAACTGTTCGGGCGTAACGGCGTCGCTGCGTGTGATGACGATTGCGTCGGCATCGGAAAGGGCGGTCAGTGGTTCGCGCAATCTTCCGATGGGAAGACACGCTCCGCCGCCGAAGGGTCTGGTCGCGTCAATGAGGACGATGTCCAAATCCCGCCGCAGTCGCATGTGCTGAAAGCCGTCGTCCATTACCAGCACGTCCGCCCCGCCGGCAATTGCTTTTTGCGCGCCGGCTACGCGATCAGGATTGATAATCACGGGTACGCCCGTCGATTGCCTGAGCAGTTCTGCCTCATCGCTCTTGCCGTCGATGGCCTTGTATCCGCGAGTGAGAATCGCCGGTTTTCGCCCTGCCTCCTTCAAACGCCCGACAGCCCACGCGACCATCGGCGTCTTGCCCGTCCCGCCGACGGTGATATTTCCCACGCAGATTACGGGCACACCAGCGGGATGACTTTTCCTTATCCCCCGCCGATACGCCCAACGGCGCAGACGCACTAGAGAAGCATAGGGCGACGCCAGTATCTTTCCAACGACACAATTCATCGCAGATATGCTAACCTAATCTTCACGCAGGAAAAAGTTGAATCGCCGGGGTGGCACCTTCAAGCGAAGCGGAACGAAGTGGAGCAGAGCTTGTGGGTGCTCTTCGCCAATGTCCATCCAGCACCCACAACCTCCGCTTCGCTCCGGTTGAAGGTGCCACCCAACCTGAAAATTATGTGCCCGTCCCTATCTTCTCGATAATCGCATCGGCCATTTGGCTTGTGCCGACGGCGGTGGGATCGTCGCGGTTGGGTTTCATGTCGTATGTAACGGATTTGCCTTCGGCGATGACGGCTGCGACGGCGGCTTCGAGGCTGTCGCCGGCTGACCGCTCACCGAGATGCCGCAGCATCAGGACGCCCGAAAGTATCAATGCCGTCGGGTTGACCTTGTTCAGGCCTTTGTATTTAGGCGCGCTACCGTGGGTGGCTTCGAATACGGCTCCGTTATCGCCGATATTCGCGCCCGGAGCCACGCCCAGCCCGCCGGCAAGACCCGCGCAAAGGTCCGAAACGATGTCGCCGTAAAGGTTCGGCAGGACGATTACGTCGTAGAGTTCCGGCTTCTGGACCAGTTGCATGCACATATTATCGACCAGCCGCTCTTCGTATTCGACGTCTGTATAATCTTTGGCGACCTGTTCAGCCACTTCCTTAAACAGGCCGTCGGAGAATTTCATAATGTTGGCCTTGTGAACAGCCGTTACTTTCTTCCGCCCGTTGGCGCGTGCGTAGTCGAAGGCGAAGCGAACGATCCGCTCGGAATTTTCGACGCTGATTGGTTTGATGGACACGCCGGTGGTGGCCAGGCCGGTCTTGATTTTCTTGTCTGTCGAGAGGCGGTTGACGGCTTCGATTACCTCTGCCGTTTCGGGCAGGCCCTTCTCGAACTCGACGCCGGCGTAGAGGTCTTCGGTGTTTTCACGGACGACGACCAGATCGATGTTGTCGTACTTACTGCGGACGCCGGGGTAGGATTTGCAAGGCCTGAGGCAGACATACAGGTCGAGCGTCTGTCGCAGCTGGACGTTGACCGACCGGAAGCCCTTGCCGATTGGCGTTGTAACGGGGGCCTTGAGCGTCGCGTCGGTGTTGCGGACGGATTCGATGGTGGATTCGGGCATGGGTGTGCCTTCTGCCTCCATAACGTCCAGCCCGGCCTGGCATACCTTCCACTCGATGCCGCCTGCGTCCGGGGTCTTTTCCAGCGCAGCGGCGACACATCGACGAGCGGCTTCAGCCAGTTCAGGACCTACGCCATCACCCGTAATCAACGTTACAACGTGCGTTTTCATTGTCTGCTCCCTTTTGCCCAACACATAATCTTACTTCCCGACTGTTACTTCGACCGATGCGTAAGCGGTGTTGTTGTATTTATCAACAACGCGGACGGCGATGCGGTGCGCGCCTTCTTCGAGGTCGGTTATGGTCGTCGAGAATTTCTCGTTCTGCGAGTCGCAGATACCGTCTTCCGGCAGGAGGCGGTGCCACTCCTTGTTCGAATCGACGGCGTAATAAATCCGGCGGATTCGGCTAAGCGCGTCGGAAGTCTTTCCGGTCAGGCGCACCCTGCCGTCGGCGAGAGGTTTGGCGACAAGGTCGGCGACTACCGGCTTGGTGTTGTCGGCGAGGAACTGACGGGAGATACGGGCTGCGGTCATCGCCGCGGACGGCGCATTGCTCGGAGCGTCGGTAACTTCCACGCGAACCTCGTAAGGGCCGTCGGGGACCGCCTGCGTGTCCCAGGCATACATCGGTTTGGGGGATTTATCGAGAAGTTTTATCCATTTTTCGCGTCCGACGCGTCGGAAATAGAAGGCGAACTGCATCTTGTCGCCGTTGGGGTCGGAAGCCTTGGCCTGAATAGTCCGAAATCGCATCGGTCCGCCTGCTCCGGTTCCCGGCTTGGGTCCGGAACCGGCGGCGACCTGAACGGCCGATACGGCAGGAGCAATGTTTCCGACCTGGTGAACCAGCGTAACACGATTGACGGACGGGGTGGCCTTACCCTCTCCGGCAAGCGTCAGGCGATATTGGAGGAACCTCCCAGCCGGGGACGCTATCGGCAACCAACCGGCTCCCACAATTGTTTCGATGGACCAGTCAGACCATGTTTTCTCGTCCGGTTTGGCGACGTTTCCGCTTCTCGTGGCAATGGTAACGCCGCACCCCGCTGGGATTTCGGCGCTAACATTCATCGTGCCCCACCCGGCAATCTGCTTTGCGGTGAAGACTTTGGAGATGATCGTGCCTTTTTTCTCGAAGCCTTTACCCAAAACGAAAACGCCCCCGTTACCGGCAGTTCCCATGTACAAACGACCTTTGGAATCCGACGCCAACGCGGTGATGTCCTTCGGGTCCAGTTTCGCGATTGCGTATATCTGTTCGCCGTCGGTATTGACGGTGAAGACCTGCCCGCCATGGCCGGTTCCGAGCATCAGAACGCCGTCCCGCATCACCATTGCGAGGATGGTTATAGGTCTGCGGAAGATGGTCTGAACGAATCCGTCGGTTCCTATGCGATAGACGGCATTTCCCTTGCCCGACGAACTCGACGGCGTCGGGCGGCTGGGGGTCGAACTCCGCCTCGAAGACATCATGCGGCGAAGAATTTCCGGCGGAATCTGCCGAGGGGTCGGAGCGGACTTCGTCGGCATCTGCGGAGCACTCGCACCGACTATTCTGAATTTACCGCTCTTTCCTCTGATGAGTCTCATTGGTCTGGCTTGTGTGTCGCCTTTATTCACCGACCCTGCCGACTTGCTATCGGGTTTGACCAGAGACTTCTTCAGCAATTCGAGTTCCGAGGCTTTTTTATCCGCCCGTTTGGCCGGTGCGGTTGTAACGGGCTTCTTTTTCGCCGGTCTTGTTGTTGGTCTTGTAGTGGTCTTACCTGCCGGTTTTTTCGCCTTGGGTTTGGCGGGTTTTCCTTTGACGTGGTTGGACGGCGCTTCGCCGTTGGCAGAAGCTTTGGACGAATCGGAAGTGGCTGCGTACAGCGTACCGTCGGGGCCGACTATCAGGCAGGATATTTCCGCTTCATCCGCGTCGTAGAGGATTCGCCCCTTCTTTTTCGCGGGCGTCAGTTCGATTATCAGTCCTTTTTCGCCGCTACCGGCGTATAACAGGTCGCCCTTTTTCGAGGCAGTCAGCGAGAGGATATTCTTTTCGTCGCTATCGTAGATAACCTCTGCCTTGCCGTCGGACTTGACGTGATAGATTTTTCCTTCCGCGCCGGTGGCTGCGTAGAACGACCCGCGAGGCCCCGGAAGGACGGACCAGACCGAGGCGACCTTTTTGTCGGTCCAGATTTTTTTCACCTTGCCCTTGCGGTCGATCTGATAGATTCCCGCGTCTTTCCCACAGGTTCCGGCTACGAGTTTATCGCCGACGAAGACCATGCTCCTTATGAGTACGCCGGGGAGTTCGGCGAATTTGACGAGTTTATCGCCATCGACGCGATAGATCGTCGCCTTCGGCGCAGCGGCTACGTACACCTTGCCACGCCGGTCGATGACCATTGCCGAGATAATCCCGGCCTCTTTGGCCGGTTTGACTATCGTCTCAAGCGCGCGTGAGAGTTTGACTTCGCCCAGAGGCGTAATGACTGTTTTGGACAACTTTCCGGAGGCGAATTGCGCCTCGGTGGAATGGCTCCACGTTACCGGACTGACCGCCCAGACAATCGAAACCACCGCCAGTACAGACGCCGCGACAATAATACCTTTTTTCATCATTCTGTCCTTTCGCCAAAATAGTAGTCAGTAGCCGGTAGTCGGAAAAAAACAGCATGCACATCATTACCGTTTTTTCTTTTCCCGACTACTGACTACCGGCTACTAAATTATCTTTTCCTCACTATCATAACAACGATTCCGACGGCGAACATTAATGCAGGCCAGGCGAGTCCGAAAATTATTTTCACGCCGAGCATTGTTCCCGATGCAATCTGTCCTATTGGTTCAATAATTGACGGCCCGGCTCCGATGTATTCGTCTTTGCCGGACAGGTGGTAAATGCTGTTGGTCAGCAGGTCCACGTCGGCGACCGGCGGCGGTTCGGGCACCATGGTTCCGTCTTCGCTGATATTGTACACTGGGTTCTGCAAGTAGTGGTCGGTGAAGCTTTCGCCGGCAGCCAGGACGACAATACGCGCCTGTTTGCTTCCGACTTGTTTATTCGCTTCGACCGCGACGGCAAACGGCGGGATGAGGTCGCCGTTATCGGGGTCGGCTTCGAGAGGCTCTCTTTCCCTTACTTTATCGAAGAACGCTCTTATATCAGAGATGGCCCATATTTCGTTTCGGTCTCCCGGGATCGCCAGGATATCTTTAATAATCGCACCGGTCTTGCTGTCGGAAACGGTGGTTATCGGGCATGCGTTGTACCAGTACATCCGTCGCGCCTGGAGCGGTTTTCCGATTACGTGGTCGGTGAAACTGGACAGGGGCATAAATTGCCATTGCACCACTTCCAGTTTGAACTTGCCCGGGGCGTGCGAGTCAGGTTTGGTTCGGATTACGCGCAGGTTGGTTTTGACGTCAATACCCCAATCGTCCCGCAGATAATCGCCGAAGCCGTAGCGCGCCGGTATCAGCATGCCGCGCATGGGCATTGGCCAGAGGTAACCGGTCAGGAATATCGCGGGCGTCCCGCCGGAAATGATTTTGCGGACCTTCTCGACCTCTGCACCGCTCCATTCAGGCCTCCGCCGGGGCATTTTCGGCTGCATCGGCGTCGGTTCCGGTGGAGGAAGAATCAGCAGAACCTGCGGGCGACCCTCGCTCGCTTTCGCCGGATTGGGTTGCTTGGCGATGTTCCATTCCGTTACCTTCAGGTTGGCCTTCTCAAGCCGTTCCCTGACCGTCTGTAGAAACGGCGAAGGGATCGGACCAACCATAAGCTGCTGCTGTTGGTACGGGGAATATTTTTCCGGGATATCCTCAAAAAATGTCAGCACGACCTCGGCGAACGGTTCGGACGTCATGCTCAACATCTTGGCGCAAAGAGCGGAGTCTCCATGAAAGGCTCGCTTACCCTGACCGTCCTTATCACCGGGACTCGCCTGCTGCCCCGCTCTCAGAGGCCAGACCTCGTCAAAACCGACAACACCGGTCTTGTCGCCTATCTCAATCAGTACGATATTGTCCTGATTAATCTTTTTGATCAGTTCGTTCAGGTGTTCGGGAAGCGGTTTGACCTCGGCTGCCTGTTCGAGCAATTTTGCAAGCGGTTTAATCTGGGCCTGGAGATAATTGTCCTGTTTGGCGCGGGCGAATATCTTTTGGGTGTGCTTATCGAGTTTGGTCAGTTCGTCCAACAGGGCATTGACGGAGGTTTGGATTTTTTCCGCACCCGCCAGGTACTGCGGTATCACCTGCCTGACATCGGTAACGAACCGCTGCCGGTCGGCAACCTTGACCGTCGGACGAATAAGCCCTTCAGCCTGGTCGGCAATGTTGTTAATCCTGCGGGAAATGCTGCGGTACAGCCCCGGAAGGGAAATTCTTTCAAGTCGCCAGGAACGGGCGCTGCGAACGGGTCCCTTTCCGGCGAACTGTTCCAGTTTCGTAGCCGCCAACTGTGCGGAATCGGCGGCAACGCGAATATCAACGGCGAAAGACTTCAGGACTTTCAGCGAATCCTGCGGTAAGGGCGAATTTGCGCGTCCGATACAGACTGACGCCTTGGCGAGAGCGGATTTGACCGTAGCGGCGGCGGAGATCAATTCCCGGCGATGTTTTTTCGCTCTTTCGGGAACGGCTGACAGACTGCGAAGCCGGCTGCTTACCCGCGTCAGTCTTTCCTGAAGTTCGGCGAGCGTAATTTCGACCCGTCGTACCATATCGGGGTAATCCGGAAGCGAGGCGGAAAGGTCCTGACGAAGTTTCGTCGTCGTTTCGCGCAACTGTTTCTTGTTGGCGCGCATAACAGACTCAGTATCCTTCGGTAGCCCGAACTGCTCAAACCACCCGCCTGAAGGATACTCCGACCACTGACGCACCAGGCTGTCATATTGCGAACCCTGCTCGCCGTAGAGTACCTGGATACCCTTTATAATTGCCCGCTGGTCCAAAGCCGCTTCGTCAAGCACCCGTCGCAGTCGCCCCAGAACCTCGGCCTTGGCGCGATCTGACGTTACGTTGACGAGAGTTACATCGTCTTTCTGACGGGCAATCTCGTCCATCATGTCCCGAAGGCGGGGAAGATATTCCTGCGGCTTACTGTCTGGCTTAACAGAAGTGTAGATGCTGGTCAGGCGGACAGGCTGGTTTATCTGTTCGAGAATTTTCTCGGACGAATCGCTCAGCCCGTAACGTCCGAGCGTCTCCATGTCGCAACGATAGTTTTTCTCGTTGCTGATGACGTTGACGATAATCAACAGCGCCGTCGCTACAGCGATGGATATCGCCACGTTGAGACCGGCTGTGCGTCGTAAAATTTTCTGGTCACGATTTTTGGGTTTATTGGAAACCGATTTTTTTTGCTTTACCGCCATCGCCTGGACTCCAGGACTTTCACGCTGATAAACAGGAAGAACGCCGTTACCGTCAGGAAGAACACCAGCCCGCGAGTATCGAAAACGCCCCTGGAAAAATCAGCAAAGTATGTAATCATGTTCAGTTTGGCGACGGATTGGGCGTATTCTGCCGGAACGGTCAATACTACCAGATAAAGCCCGCTCGTAAAGAACGCCAGTATGGCAATTCCAATCAGGCCTGCTACCAACTGGTGCCGCGTCAGTGTCGAGGCGAACAACCCAACCGAAATATACGCTCCACCCAGCAGGACCATCCCCAGATAGCCCATTCCCGCTACGCCCCAGTCTGGCTTTCCGAAAACCACCACCAGGGTGAAAAATATCCCCGTCGCCACAAGCAGAAACAGGTACATAACGAACGCCCCGAGGAACTTGCCCAGGATCACGGCTGCATCTGTAACCGGCGCGGTCATAAGAGTTTCTATCGTACCGGAGCGGAACTCTTCAGCCACAAGTCTCATTGTCAACAACGGAACGACCACCGCCAACCCGTATGCCAATACGTCGAACAGCGGGCGGAGAGTGGATTCCGCCCCGCTTCGAAAGACCGGCTCCAGTTCTATCTTCAGGAACGGAACTCGCACGCCCCACAGGAATATCACTCCCACCATAAGCAGGAACAGCGCAGCAATGACGTAGGCCATCGGACTGTAAAAATAGGCCGACAACTCCCGCTTCGCCAATATCAACACCTTACGCATTGTTTCTTTTCCCTAGTCCCTGGTAATCTGTTCATACGTCATCTGCACGAAGAAATCTTCCAGCGAACCGATTTCCCGTCGCAGTTCTCGCAGGTGATACCCCTTGGCGGCTACGAGATCGGCTACGTCCTGCCTCAGGTCGGCGTCTTCTGCGCCCTGAACGGTCAGCCGCGTCCAGTTGCCCGCCCTGCTGTGCTGAACGTCGCGTACACCGTCAACATCCGCCACCGCCTTTGCCATTTGCTCCGCCTGACCGCCCCTTAACTCGACAATCACACGCGACGGACCGGAAACCTGCCGGCGTAGTTCGTCCGGCGTACCCTGAGCGACGATCTTCCCGCCGGAGATAATAATCAATTTCCCGCAAAGTTGTTCGACTTCGGCGAGAATGTGGCTTGAGAGTATGACGGTGTGCTCTTCGCCGAGTGAGCGGATGAGGTTTCTCATCTCGCGGACCTGTGCGGGGTCCAGACCGATAGTCGGTTCGTCCAGAACCAGCACCTTCGGATCGTGCAGCAGACAGTCAGCCAGACCTACTCGCTGACGATATCCGCGGGATAGTTGGTCTATCCGTCGGCGCATCATGTCTTCTGGTTTGACCAGCCAGCATTTTTCAGCCGCCCTATCGACCGCCAATGACCTCTGCTTCGACTTCATACCGCGCAAGGCTGCACGGAACATCAGGTATTCGCGGACACGCATTTCCGGATAGAGCGGGACGTTTTCCGGCATGTATCCCACCATGCCGCGAATCTGTAGCGATTGTTTGAACACATCGTAACCGGCGATAGTGGCTGAACCGCTCGTCGCTGGCATAAAGCAGGTCAGTATTCGCAGCGTCGTGGACTTGCCCGCCCCGTTAGGTCCAAGGAATCCGACAACGCTGCCGGCGTCGATGTGAAAGGAAATATCATCCACCGCCAGCGTCCTGCCGTAATACTTCGTCAGGTGTTTTACGTCTATCATCGCGTTTCGATCCTAATCCAAACCATTCGAGAAACAAAACATATATCCAATCACGTATGGGTTTGTCAAGGTTTCACATTGCGCGAATAACATGCGTCGCTAAAGCGAGCACGCCAAAAACGAAAATGCTGGATACTTCATTATGTTCTTTTGGCGTGCTCGCTTTAGCGACGCATGTTATAATTATGGTGTGTTCAAACATATCTTGAAGACATCATATTCCACAAAGGAACGTTACAAACAGAAGCATCGTCTTGAACACTGGTACGTCGATAACCAGGTTTATTTCATCACCGCCCGATGCAGGGACAAGTTCCCGGCGTTTGCGACGGAACAGGCAAAAGCGGTATTCTGGAACCGATTCGATTCCTATACAAGCAAACATCTCTTCACACCCTGGGTAACAACGCTGCTCGACAATCATTATCACGTTTTTGGGTATTGCAAGACAGGGACGCTTATGGGGGAGATGATGCAGCGCATTCACGGGTCAGTCGCCAAACTCGTCAACGATACGCTGCAGGAACGGCGGGTTCCATTCTGGACGCAAAGAGGCAAAGGGCACAGCGATTACTTCGACGGTTGCATCCGCGACGAAAAACAGTGCAGACTTGCTTATCGTTACACTCTTACTCAAAGCGTCCGTCATGGGGTCTGTTCAAACTGGAGAGATTACCCACACACGCATGTCAACATTGAATTTGAAAGAGGACTTCGGCGTGCGCTGGAACTGGGGGCGTTTATGGAAGATGTTCCGTATCAGAGGTACAAGAGGACGCAAAAGAACATGCGTCGCTAAAGCGAGCACGCCAAAAGATACCGCTTGAAGCGCACCCATTCTTTTGGCGTGCTCGCTTTAGCGACGCATGTCTTCTGCACCTGCGCGAGATTTCGCTTGTCCTGATGACGCCGAATCAATAGCATCTCTCAATCGGAAAAAAGCCATTTAGGAGTTTTGGAAATGCGTAAATCATGCACGTTGTTCGGATTGACTGTTGCGATGCTGCTTCTCCCGTTGCAAACTCTCGCCGCTGAGAAGACCAAATCCACCGATGCCCGTCTGCGAAAGGCTGAAGCGTTTGTGGCGAAATCGGACAAATATCTCCATCAGTCCAAACTCCGACGGGGCGATACCGGATACGGACTGACGGTCATGGCTGGGACGAAGATTGAAAAATTCGACGTTACAGTCATCAGCGTCATGCACAACTTCTCCCCGCACCAGGACGTGATTTTGTGCAGGGTCAGCGGGCTGGGGCTGGAGAAGTCGGGGATCATCCAGGGTATGAGCGGTTCGCCAATCTATATCAAGGACCGCGCCGACGGCAAGCACAAGATGATCGGCGCTCTGGCCTATGGCTGGTCGTTCCAGAAAGAACCTGTCTGCGGCATCCAGCCAATTTCGCAAATGCTGGCGATACCGGGTGTTCCGCTTCCCGGAGACAAACCCGCTGCAAAACCCAATGCCGACAAGCAGACGGGCGACGACACGCTGGACGAAGACATCGCCCAGGCCGGTCTGAATCCGAAAAAGATTGATTTTTCGACACTCGCCCTCCCAAAGCACAAGCGTCAACCTGCATCAAGCGATAAGCCACGACTGGCTCCGCTGGCTACGCCGATAATGGTCGCCGGCGCTCGAAGGCAAACGATTCGGCTTGCGGAGAAATTCTTCGCCGGAACGGGTCTTATTCCAATGCAGGCAGGCACCGTCGGCGGCGTCGAAGCCAAGGCCGCCAAAAAAACCAGACTCGCCCCCGGCTCGTCGGTCTCCGTCCCGCTGGTTACCGGCGACCTGGACTGGAGCGGCGTTGGAACCGTTACCGAAGTTATCGGTGATCGCGTGCTGGCGTTCGGACACGCGATGTTCGGCGACGGAACAGTGCAGATGCCCATGGCAACTGCGTACATCCATACGACAATCTCGTCGCTGCACACAAGTTTCAAACTCGGCTCGACGCTGAAAATTACCGGCGCGCTGACGAACGACGAATACACAGGCGTCGCCGGCCAGGTCGGAAAAAAGGTAAGCATGATCCCAGTCAACGTTACCTGCGTCTGGCCTACGGGAAAGCAGAAGTACAAATACAACATTCTCCGCCACCGCCGGATAATGCCGCTCCTCGCTGCCATCACCACATTCGAATCCGTCCTGGCCAATCGCAACCTGCCCGAACTTCACACCATCGAATACAGCGTTGACATCGAATATGAGAAATATGGTCGATACCACGCCGCCAATATCAGCAGCGGTAACGATATTTATGATGTTATGAGCGACCTTACCCGCCCGTTGTCAACACTGGCGAGTTCGCCGCTGGGAAAACCGGTCATGCCAAAATCAATCGACGTAACGGTAACGATCCGTCCGGTGCAGAAAACCGCTTCCATACTCTTGTTCAAACTTGATCGCAACGTCTATAAGCCAGGCCAGAAAGTAACCGGACTGGTAACGCTCAAACCCTTCCGCGCCAAGCGCATTACCAAAAAGGTCGCAATAACCTTACCGGACGACCTGCCGGACGGACAATACACACTGACTCTCTGCGATGCCTCGGACATAGCCCACACCCGGCAGCGAGAGATGCCGCACCGCTTCAGACCCAGGAACCTCAAGCAACTCTTCTCAGGACTACAAAACGTCGTCGAACCCAGAACCGACAAAATGTACCTGCACCTGCCGCTACCCAAAGGCGGACTGGCGGTGAAGAAAAACGAACTCGAAGACCTGCCTGCAAGCATGGCGGAGTTGCTCCGACGGGAAGACTCAATTGATACGGTCGCCTACCGTCGAAGCAAAACCGTGTCATTCCAGGCAGACAGCGTCATCTCCGGTTCGGCACAAGCCAGTTTCACAGTGAAAAAACATCCACAAAGAGAACAGTAAAATTGTCAATTGACAATTGCCAATTGACAATTGCCCGGAGCAAAAAATGAACGTCAAGACGACAATAGTTCTATTGATTCTGCTGATCCTTTGCGCCGGTTATATGCTCGTCTTTCACGCAGGATGGTTCGACAAAGACGACAAGATAAACGGCGATGCCGATAGCGACAAGCGCCTCACAGCAAAAGTGGGCGAAATTCGGCAATTGGTGCTGGAACGCTCCGGCGGCGAAAAAATCGCCTTCGCCCGACGTGATGGAAAATGGCATATCACCGAACCGATAGACGCCCCCGCCGCCGACTGGACCGTCGATGCCGTCGCAAAGAGCGTCTCAAGCCTGCAATACGTTCGCAAATACGCCGACGACGACCCGGAATGCCCAAGAGACGACCTGACACACCTCTCGGCTCCGCAGCATACCGTTACATTCACCGACGACACAGACAAAACGTACACGATAAAGGTCGGGCTTAACCCGCCGCCGCCACCGGCAGGAAGGACATACGTCCAACTCGCCGGCGATAAACATATATATGTCGTCGAAACCGACCTTTACAGCATCCTCGACAAGGCGTTTGCGAAATATCGCCTGAATTACGTAGCCAGGTTCGAAAACGAACAGGCCCGGCGCATTACGGTCAACGGCGACGAAAATTATCAACTCGTCAAAACCGATAATAAATGGAAAATCGACGCGCCTGTCCAGGCCCGCACAGACCAGGAAAAAGTCAAGGCCCTTCTCAACGCAGTCTCCGACATCCAGGCTGAAAAATTCATCGACGATAATCCAAAAAACCTCGCACCCTATGGTCTGGTAAATCCGCGACTTATAGTAACCGTGGAATTATCACCAACGCCGACGCCTTCGACAACACCAACCACCCAACCAAAGGGAAAAGTCATCTCCGTAGCCTTCGGAACGGGAACGGACAATAAAGTCTTCGCCAAACTCGCCGACAAACCATGGGTCTTCCAGGTGAACGAGTCCAGCCTGGCCGACCTCCAGCCAAAACTGTCCGACCTCCGCGACAAGAACATTCTGGACGCTACGGGGCGGGAAATTACGAAAGTTGAGATTACACTGTCAGCCGGCGGGTCGGCGACGCTGGAAAAGGACAAGGGCAAATGGCGAATGCTCTCGCCGTTCGCCGGCGGCTGCGAAAACAACGCCGTCCACAAACTCCTGATAACGTTGCAAAACCTCAAAGCCGGCGAATTCCGGGACAACCCGACAGCCATAGCAGCCTTCGGCCTGAAACCGCCACAGGGAAAAATCACTCTGCATTTCAGAGGCAGCGACAGGACCGAAACACTCCTGCTCGGAAGAATCAGCAACAGCGGACAAATGGCCTTCGTCATGGCGTCAGGCAGCAAATCCTTCGCGGTTATATCCGCCGCCGACATGGCTAAACTCACCAAACCGTCCCCTGCCTACTGGACCAAGACAATCTCCAAACTACCCGAAGATACGACCATTACAAGCGTCGAACTCGACCGCCCCGACGGGAAATTCACCATCGCAAAAAGCGATGAAGGCGAATTCAAACTCACCAAACCAGTCAAGGCCAAAACCGACGCCAAAAATGTTGGGGCGATACTGAAGGCTATAAGGAACATCCGGGCGGACAAGATCGTCGCATTGAACGAAAACCTCCCGAAGCGCTTCGCCCAGGCAAAAGGCATCCGGGTCGAAATAACAACCCAACACGTTCCCGTCCCCACCACGCAACCGACGACAACTTCGTCGCCTGCGACGCAGACTTCACAACCGACTACTCGTCCGGCGCAATTCGACACCCATCAAGCCTCACTTATGGTGATAAAAGACAAGGGCAAATCCTACGTCTGGAGCATATTATTAGATTTAGATGCTAGTGGCGGGGAGTTCGACTTCGTAATCCGCCCGATTGTCGTGGGCGAACTTCCCGGTAGTTTCTACGATAAACTCGCCGCCGAGATGCGCGACAGGACCGTTCTGAAAATCGACGCAAAGAAGATTGTTTCGCTCAAGATGAAACTGGGCAAAAAGTCGATGGAATTTGTCCGGGCGGAAAAGGTCTGGCGATACAAAGCCGACAGGTTCGTCAAAATCGACGCGAGCAAGATTGAAAAATTCCTCGCAGGCCTGGCGGAAATTAAGGCAAAGCGATTCGTCGATTACAGCGACAAACCGAAACTGAACCGCTTCAGCCTGGATTCTCCGGCAATGATATTGACGCTGAAAACCGATAAGGGTAAGGAAATCACGCTGAAAATCGCCCGCACCGGGCCTGTAGGAACCAGAGGCCTGTACGCCGTCAGCAGCGGATTGCCCGGCGTCTTCGTACTGGCGACGGAAACATCCGCGAAAATGTCAAAATCGCTGAAGGATTTTCAGAAAAAAGATAGTAAGTAGTAATTGGTAATTCGTAATTGGTAGAAAGAGGTGGGATATGCGGAAAAAGTTACTGAAAATATCGGCTTGGGGGATGGTGATACTTTTTACGTCGGTTGCCGGTGCTAAAACCCAAACCGCGTTTGAAACGCCGATTACCGATGCGGCCTTCGAGAAGATCGTCGGCGAATTAAAGGTGGAGGCCCGTAAATTCGCCGAGGCGAAAAACGATGAAGGACCGTCGCAAAGCAAGATTATCACGAAAATTCGGTATTCCCCAAAATCGTCCGCGCCGTTGATAAAGACCCTCAAGGCGCTTTCGGGAAAACCGCCGGCAAAGTTATACATTATCCACCAACTCCTTGTCCCGATGGAGAAGGCTGCCGATGAAACTATCCGCCCGCTTGCACCGATGCTGATCGATATGCTCGGCAAAGACTGCGCGTACAAGTCCATGCCCAGGTGGCCCAGGGCTACGCTGGATAAGTTGAAACCGCCACAGAAAAAAGACTCGCCGGAACGGATAAAACTCAGAAACAAAGCACTCGCGAAAAAAACCTCTACCGAGCAGGCCGTCGTCAAACACAACAGGACGGTTCACTCGCTTGAGAAGACCGTCAAACATCTTCTGGTTCTGATAAACGACCCCAAAGCCGATGAAACCTTGCTGCGAAAAATCACCCACGAGCACAAAAAGCGTCTGGCAACCTTCAAAGATACCCTGCTTGTCATTAAGGCCGAAGCCGGGCGAATGAAGCCCGATCGCGCCAAAAAGTTCTACGACCGCCTCAAGACAATGGCCTTCAAAGACAACAAGCAGAAGCGATACTCCGACCCGACCAAACCGGTCTATAAAACGGAGAAGAACAGTTCCTTCGCATCCGAGAGGACGAATTTCGCCGTTTCCGCGGTTGAGGTAATTAACGTTCTGGCGACGTCCGCGAAGCAGCCTGCGGTGAAACTTCCCGGAACTAAACCGCCGAAAAAGCAGCCACGAAAACGACCGCGACGATAACGAAAAAGCCGCTTGCCAATGTCCGATACGACTTCCAAACCGGCCTTGATTGTCCCGCTGACACAATCGACGGTCGGCGAAATGCGTTCCGCCATGCGCCAATCCGCTGAAGCCGGCGCGGATATGGTCGAATGCCGCCTGGATTATCTCGCCAACCCGCCGGACGAAACCGACCTGAAATCGCTGCTTGAAGGCAACCCCCTGCCGGTAATTGTTACCTATCGACCGAAACGCCAGGGCGGGCGATTCGACGGCGACGAATCCGAACGTCTGAAAATTCTCGCTGCCGCTGCGGGTTTGGGCGCAGACTACATCGACGTCGAACTCGACGTGCCACCAGCCAGCCGTCCGAAAGGCCCAACCATTCTAAGCCACCACGATTTCGCGGGCAAACCCGCCGATTTGGATAAAATCATCGCGGAACTGGAGGCTTCGGACGCCGACGTCTGCAAAATCGTTTTCGCCGCCAACGGGCCTGAAGACGCGCTCGCCGCCCTTGATTTATTTCGCAAATCCGACAGACCCATGATCTCGCTGGCGATGGGCGAAGCCGGGTTGGCGAGTCGAATCCTGGCGGGTAAATTCGGCGCGTTCGGGACGTTCGCGTCATTGACCCCGGGCGAAGAATCCGCTCCGGGACAACTGACAATCGCCCGGATGAAGAACATCTATCGCTGGGATTCAGCCGGGCCTGCAACGGAAGTCTATGGCGTCATAGGCTGCCCTGTGGCGCACTCGATGAGTCCCGCCATCCACAATTCAGCCTTCGGCGAAACCGGTATCGACGCGGTGTATGTACCGCTGCTGATTGAACCGGGAGCGGAAAATTTCAATCGCTTCATGGAGGCAGTGGCGCCGTGGACGGACATGCGAGGCCTGAGCGTAACCATCCCGCACAAGGAAAACGCCCTCGTCCGCGTCGGCGCTGAAAAGATAGACGAACTATCCCGTCAAATCGGCGCGATTAACACTATCGCAATCACGCCCGACGGCTCGCTCAGCGGGACCAACACCGATTACGCCGCCGCTATCGACGCACTCTGCGCCGCTATGGGAATCAAGCGGAATGACCTTTCCGGGCGTCGGGTCGCCGTCATCGGAGCCGGCGGGGTCGCCCGTGCAATCGTCGCAGCACTGTCGCATTACAACGCCGAAACAACAATCTACAATCGGACATTCACCCGTGCCGAAAAACTGGCTGATGAGTTTGGAGCAAAAGCACAGCCGATAGACGAAGTCTCGGAAATCTCGTCGGAAATCATCATCAACTGCACCTCAATCGGAATGCACCCGAATGTGAACGACACACCCGTACCAACCGATACCCTGGCGCGAGTGAAAGTCGTTTTCGACACGATCTACAATCCGATACAGACCCGCCTGCTCCGCGAAGCGAGCGATGCGGGGTGTATGACCGTTTCGGGCGTTGATATGTTCGTCAACCAGGCGGTGGCGCAGTTTGAATTCTGGACGGGAACCAAAGCCCCGCGAGACTTGATGCGAAAAGTGGTAGTTAGACATCTGACAGGACAAGAAAAATGAAATCGGGCAGGATTCGCGTAGCGACATGTCAGTTCGCTGAGAGTTTCAATCCGGCAAAAAACGCCGCTCTCATGCGCCGTTACATGGTAAAGGCGAAGGCCCGCCGGGCGGATATTGTCCATTTTCATGAGGCCGCTCTGACCGGTTATCTCGCCCGAAAAGGCGCACCGAAACTGAAGGAAATCGACTGGGATGTCGTCGGCGGCGTGGCTGAAGGTATCTGCGCCGAAGCAGGGCGACTCGGTCTGTGGGTCATACTGGGCAGCGCCCATCGGCTCACACCGCCGCACAATCCGACCAACTGCCTGTACCTTATCGGCCCTGACGGTAAAATCCGCGACCGCTACGACAAACGCTTCTGCACAAACGGCGACCTGAAAGTCTATACACCCGGGGACAACTTCGTAACGTTCACACTCAACGGCGTTAAGTGCGCCCTGCTAATCTGCTACGACCTGCGGTTCCCGGAGTTGTACCGCGAATTGAAGAAACGCCGCGTCGAGGCCATCTTCCAGTCTTTCCACAACGGCTACATGCCCGGGCCGGGAATCCACAGCAAGATTATGCGCCAGACCATCCAGGCCCAGGCGGGTTTCAATTACTTCTGGATCAGCGCCAACAATTCTTCGGGTTACTACAGCCGATGGGCGAGCATCTTCATCACTCCCGACGGCGCTATTTCCGCAACCCTCCGTCAAAACCGCGCCGGGATGATGGTCAACACAATCGACACGTCCCGGAAATTTTACGACGCCGGCGCCGCCTTCTGCCAAACCGCTATGCGAGGCGTCCTGCACACGGGAAAACTCGTCAAGGACCCTCGTCAAAACAACCGCAGGAGTCTCTAGCGCCTTCGCTGTTATGCGTTACCAAAGCAAGAGGCGTTATTCCGTTTGCACTCAGGAATCAACTGTGTATCATTCAGCGTTTCAAGGAGCATAACCAATGAGCAAGAAAGTCAAAAAGATCGTACTGGCGTATTCGGGCGGGCTGGACACTTCGGTAATCCTGCCCTGGTTGAAGGAACGTTACGAAGGCTGTGAGGTAATCGCCTTCGTCGCCGACGTGGGTCAGGGCGAAGGTGAACTTCGCGGCATCAAGCAAAAGGCCCGCGCGAGCGGAGCCTCGAAATGCGTCGTCGCCGACCTGCGAAAGGAATTCGCCGAGCAGTACTGCTTCAAGATGCTCGCGTCGGGCGCTGCCTACGAGCACCATTACCTGCTCGGCACTTCTATCGCACGCCCGCTTATCGCAAAGGCACAGGCGCTCTGCGCGCTGAAGGAAAAGGCCGACGCTCTCGCCCATGGCTGCACCGGCAAGGGAAACGACCAGGTCCGATTCGAACTGACCTTCATGGCAATTGCGCCGAAACTGACCATCATCTCGCCGTGGAAGGACCCGTCGTTCGAACTCACCAGCCGGGAAGCCGCCGTCGAATACGCAAAGGCCCGCAACGTTCCGATATCGGTCAGCAAAAAGAAAATCTATTCCCGCGACCGCAACCTCTGGCACATCAGCCACGAAGGCGCGGACCTCGAAGACCCCGTCAACGAACCCAAGGACGACCTCTGGGTGATGTCGGTACCGGTCTCGAAGGCCCCGAATAAACCGGCGTATGTCCAGGTCGATTTCCAGGCCGGTAAACCCGTCGCCATCGACGGTAAGAAGTTACCGGGCCATGAGTTAATCGACCTGCTTAATAAAATCGGCGGGAAACACGCCGTCGGGCAGACGCAACTCGTCGAGAACCGCCTCGTCGGAATCAAGAGCCGAGGCGCATACGAAACCCCCGGCGGAACAATACTTTACCGGGCACACCAAGCGTTGGAATCCATCACGCTGGACCGCGAAACCGCCCATTACAAGGAGCAAGTCGCGCTGAAATACGCCGATCTCGTCTATTACGGGCAGTGGTTCTGCCCGCTGCGAGAGGCAATCGACGCATTCGTCGCCCGGACACAGAAGGACGTTACCGGATCGGTGCGGATGAAATGTTTCAAAGGCCAAGCCACCGTCGCCGGCGTAACTTCACCGAAAAGCCTCTACTCGACGGCATTGGCGTCGTTCACGATGGGCGAAGAATACACGCCGTCCGACGCGACAGGCTTCATCAAACTCTTCGGCCTGCAGATGCGGGGACGCGCAAACAAAAAGATATAACGCGAATTCGCGTTACCGCGTTACAGGGACGCCAATATCGGCGACGACGACTTTGCCCGTGTAATCCGATGCGCCCGGTACGTCGAAACCGATTTTTCGGGCAGCGAATGTTACCGTCAGTTTCGCTTTGATGGTCGGTTCGGGCGCAGCCCCGGTATCACAATCCAGGCCGGTGGGGATGTCAATCGCTACGACGGGTTTGCCCGTAGCGTTTATCTGCGCGACGGCGACAGCAAGGTCGCCACGCAAAGGCCCGGAAATGCCCGTCCCGCCAAGTGCATCGGCGATAAGGTCAAATCCGTGCAATTTGTCGGACAGGTTTGGAATTTCTTCGCTTGCGAGGTGATGGGCGTCAATTTCGAGCGGTTTGAGTATTGCGAAATTGCTGGCTGCATCTGTGGCCATTTTGGCTGGATCGCCGACGACGAAGACCTTGACGTCCGCACCTCGAAGATGCAGATGTCGCGCGACGACGAATCCGTCGCCGCCGTTGTTTCCGACGCCGGACATGACGGCGATGTTTTTGTTGGAAACACCCCCGAGGAAATCCTCTATCGCATCGGTAGCGCCGCGCCCTGCGTTTTCCATCAGAACAACGCCGGGGACGCCCCACTGCTCAATCGCCAGCCGGTCAAACTCACGAACCTGCCGACGCGATAACGACTTTGGCAACTCCATCATAACCGCCCTAATCTGCCCGGAAAGAGTAAGCAACAGGGCAACAAACCCACAAAGTACAAATATCGAAATACGAATATCGAAATACGAAACAAATTCTAAATCCGAATTATTAAATGTCCAAAACAGAGATTCCCAGAAAGATTCTGTTTGGAATTTTGGTCATTTGAATTTCGATATTATTTCGGATTTCGGATTTTGAATTTCGGATTTCTTCCCCATGCCTCGGGAAAGTATCCAGACGCCATTGCTTCCCGCTTAGCGGCGTTACAGCACTGCGTCTATCATGGTCTTCAGGTCGTTTTTGCCTTTGACGCCGACGATTTTATTGACCACCTGCCCGCCGTTGAACAGCAGCAGCGTCGGGATGGCCTGGATACCGTGCTGCATAGCGGCCTGGCGGTCCGAGTCGATATTGACCTTACCGAATTTGACTTTCCCGTCGTACTCGCCGGCCAATTCATCGACTATAGGCCCGATCATTTTGCACGGCATGCACCATTCCGCCCAGAAATCCACCAGCACGGGCGTTTCTGAATTGACGACTTCCTCGTCAAAATTGGTATCCGTGAACTCCATTACATTTTCCGAACTCATGCGATATTTCCTTTCTTTGACGTCCTTTGTCTGGTTTGGCGATGGCGCATCATAGTACCAATACCGTCGCATGTCAAATCCGCCTGCGAGGCTTCATTGCCGTTGTGCAGGAGGTGGGTTCGTCGTTGCGGACTTTCGTAAAACCGATCATTTTGAGTCTGCGGGCTACGCCGGCGGGGATATCGACGCGACGACGCTTCATGCCCGGAGTTCCGGTATAGTGCAGCAGTTTCCCGCCCGGTTTGAGAACGCGAAATAACTGCTCGTAAAAGGCGTTGGAATACAACTCCCCCGCCAGGCTCAGCGTCGGCGGGTCGTGATTGACAATATCGAAGGCGGCATCGTCAAAATCGCTGATTAATTCCGACGTGTCGCCGTGAATTATTTTAATTTTCGGATTCTCAAACAATGGTTTCGAGAACGGGTTGAGACGCGCCAGGTCCAGAACCATCTGCTCGGTTTCGATCGTGGTAACGGATTCGGCGGTTTTCGCTTCGAGTATGGCTGTATATCCCAAGCCGCAGCACGTATCCAGCACAGCCCCGTGTATCGGCGAAATCAATGCGATTTTCGCTTCGGCGTCGCTTTTCGGGTCGGTTCCCCTGATGCGGTGCATCAGAATGCCGCTTATCTCGAGAGCAGGCCAGGTCTCCGTCGGGCGAAGCGTATAAAGCCTCTGCGTCGCTTCCGAAAAACGGGAAATTTTTTCAAATTCGTCTGTCATAGCTTAAAAAACCGTCTTGAATCTTGTCCCTGGCGAAACGCGATAACCGTTGACGAAGTCGCGCCATTCCATCATCCGCTTGCCGGCGGGTTTCAATTGAAGGATTTTCAGCCTGCCCCGGCCACAGGCGACCGTCAAATCGTCGCCGATGCTCCCCGGCTTGTCGTTATGTTCACCTGTTTCGATTGCGACGGCGCGGGCGATTACAACGCCGGTCGCTTTTCCGTCAGCGGCGATGTATTGCGTCTGTCCCCCAGGCCAAGGCCAGCAGCCGGAAATAAGATTTCGTACCGTAACGGAATCGACGTCCCAGTCAATCAACCCGTCGGATTTTTTCAACTTCGGCGCTTTGGTCGCCAGCGAATCATTCTGCTCTGTCGGCTCGCACTTACCAGAGATGAGCATCGCAATCGCTTCGTCGATTGCTTCGACGCCCATATCCGCCAGTCGGCGGCGGAGTTCGTCAGCCGACTCGTCGGGACGAATATCGGTCGCCCTGCGCGAGAATATCGCACCGGCGTCCATACGGTCGGCAAGTTCGATGACCGATACGCCTGTTTTTTCGTATCCACGGATAATCGCCCAGTGAACCGGAGCGGCTCCACGCAATTCGGGAAGCAGTGAACCGTGCAGATTAATCGCCCCCAACCTCGCAGCCGATCGCACCGGACGACCTATCTTCTGACCGAAATCAATCACAAGCAGGACATCGGGATTAAGGGCTTTGATTTCGTCGGCGTGTTCGTCGGCGTTTATGTCGTCAGCCTCGACCACCGGAAGTGAAAGTTCCTCTGCCGCCAGTGCTATCGGCGTTTGTGTAATCTTCCCCTTCCGACCCGCCGGACGCGCGGGCTGACTATAGACGCGCAGAATCTCCTCCGGCCCCGTCGCCAGGGCGCGCAAGACCGGGATACCGAAATCACCGCTTCCGCAAAATACAATCCTCATGCGGAGTATTGTCGCAAAGCAAGCGTGATCAGGCAAGGTTGGGAAACAGAAGAAATGAAATTTACCACAAAGAACACAAAGAACACAAAGATGTTAGAAGAAGCAAAAGAAACGGAATTTACCGCAGAGAACGCGGAGAACGCGGAGAACAAATAAAAAAACTTTTTTGTTTCTTTTCTCTGCGTTCTCTGCGTTCTCTGCGGTGAATTTCTGTTTTTAATCAGTCGTTTTCGTATATGGCAAGGACTTCGTCGAGGACGCCAAGGAACACCTCGGTAACATTCGGGTCGAAGTGTTTGCCTTTTTCGTCCTGGATGATTTCGAGGACTTTTTCGATGGGGTAGGCTTCTTTGTAGCACCGCTCGGATATCAGTGCGTCGAAGACGTCGGCAAGGCAGACGATCCTTCCCGGCAGCGAAATACTCGCGCCTTTGAGGCAATGTGGGTATCCCGTCCCGTCCCATCGTTCGTGGTGAGAGAGGGCGATATCGCGGGCCATGCTTATCAGTTCACTCGTCGCGTTTGAGAGGATTTCAGCGCCCATAATCGTGTGCGTCTCGACGATCTTCCGTTCATCGTCCGTCAGCGGTCCCGGTTTGAGCAGGATTGAATCCGGAATGCCGATTTTTCCTATATCGTGCATTGGACTGGCGTACTGAATAATTTCAACCTGTTCGGTAGCAAGCCCCATTCCCTGCGCGATCAGAGTGCTGATCCGGCTTATGCGCTCGATATGCTTAGCAGTGTTGCGGTCGCGGAATTCGGCTACGACGCTTAAATGGATAACCGTATCCAGATGCGCCTGCTTGAGTCGATCTGCCAACAGGGCGTTCTGGATGCTGACGGCGGCCATTGAGACAAGCGACATAATGGCCTGATCTTCGGCCCCCGCAAACGGTACAACCGTCCCGACGTCATTTAGGCGATTAATCAGTTGCAGGACGCCCACGACCTCACCATCCGGACACTTGAGAGGAATCGCCAGAATGCTCACTGCCTGGTATCCTGTGGCGGCATCAAAATCACGGTGAATTCTAAACGGCGTTCCGGGGGCAAGTTTATGAGAATCGGGGATATTTATGGTCCGTCCCGTAGCGGCGGCGAATCCGGACAGCGAATTACTCCCAACTTCAACCGTCTTTCCCAGCAGATGCTCTGACAGATTGGTAATATCTACGGCATCGTTCTGGGCAACGACAAATTCCAACGCCCCGTCGCGGCGGATGTATAGACTACCCGCTTGAGCGCCGCTGATCCGGCGAGCCTCGGACAAAATCATATCCAGCATCTTTATCCGGTCGCCGACGGCTGAAAGATCGGCGCTTAATCGGATGATGCTTTCAAGCAATTCCGCATGGTCGGACTGGACCAATACCGTAGTGGACAGAAAATCGCTCATAACCTCGCTTACCCGCACGGTACCGGCCCACTATACCCATCGGAAATATACGATTCGGTATTGAATTATATAGCAAAGAAAATCCACAAATTACACGAAGTACACGAAACTAATGAGGTAGAATATAACGATTGCTAAATGCTAAAGCGTTAAGCGTTCCACGTAGTGGTGCTACGCACAGCAGTCAGCGAACAGCAAAAAAACCATAGTGGTTAGTTGCTGAACGCTGATTGCTAATCCGTTTTTTCTTTCTGTGTGCTTTTGCTGATTGCTGATTGCTGATTGCTGATTGCTGATTGCTGTTCGCTGACTGCTGTGCGTAGCACCACTACGTGGAACGCTGATTGCCATATAATGTTTGGATTCCTGAATATCTTGAAGCCGGACGGTTTGAGCAGTTTCGACATAATCCGCCACGTCCGGCGGTGTGTCGGGCGAAAGGTCAAGGTCGGACATGCCGGTACGCTCGACCCGCTGGCAGAAGGCGTACTGGTGGTCTGTCTGGGTCAGGCAACCCGTCTGGTGAATATGGTACAATCCTGGTCTAAACAATATACCACGCTGGCCCGCCTGGGCGCAACCAGCACCACCGACGACGCCGAAGGACAAATCACCGAAACCGCCGTAACCTCGCAGCCTTCGACCAATCATGTCGAACAGGTCGTGCAACATTTCAGCGGCGTTATAGAGCAGGTTCCACCGGCATACTCTGCTGTGAAGGTCAACGGGCAGCGAGCGTATAAAATGGCGCGGGCAGGGCAAAAGCCGGACCTCGCGCCGAAAAAAGTTACCATTTATTCAATGGAAATTGTCGAATATGAATATCCGCGCCTCCGGCTCAGGGTCAGTTGCGGCAGCGGGACATACATCCGCTCGCTCGTGCGAGACATCGGAGCCGAACTGGGCGTCGGCGGATACTGCGAGAAAATCATCCGCGAAACCGTCGGACCTTTCGGTATCGACCGCGCCGTCGGGCCGGACCAAATCAATGCCGACAATATCGAACAGTTTCTCATCAATCCAATCGAGGCATTACCGCCCGAAATCAGGATAACCGTTACCGACGAGCAGGTGCGCGAATTGGCTCATGGCAGGGCAATTGACTTACCCGGAAAACCCGGCAGCGGCGAAAAACTGCTCGGCGCTGTCGATACGGGAGGGAGTTTAATCGGTTTGTTGAGGCCTGACCAAGCCGGCGAAAAACTTCAACCGGAAAAGGTTTTCATCGGGACATAAGATTCTCGGAACCATTTGCGATTTAAAAGTGGCTCAAGCCCCAAATAACTCTTGACCGATGTATATACAGTGGATATACTATGTATATACGATAGAGGAATGACATTATGGTCAAGACGCTCACAAAACACGGCAACAGTTACGCCCTTGTCATTGACAAGCCGGTTCTGGAACTGTTGAAGATCACGCCGGAGACCCCGCTGGAGATCACCACGGACGGCCAGGTGCTGGTGCTTTCACCCGTCCGCGACGCCAAGCGCAAGGCAAAGTTCAATAAAGCCCTCAATGGCACCAATCGCAAGTTCGGGGGGGCGTTAAAGAACCTGGCGAAGTAATTCATGCTTATTGATTTCCTGCACATCGACGACGTTCTTGCCATCCATTGCGATCAGGTCGAACGGTATGGCGGCGAGATGGGAATCCGGGACGTGGGGCTACTTCAGTCTGCTATTGCGATGCCCCAGGCGAGTTTTGGTGGAGAGTTTCTCCACCGGGACATCTTCGAGATGGCAGCAGCCTATCTGTTTCACATCGTGCAGAACCACCCGTTTCTTGACGGTAACAAGCGAACGGGAGCGGTCGCAGCAATTGTATTCATGGCTATGAACGACATCGAACTGGAGGCCGACGAGGAAGGACTTGAAGCCGTCACTCTGACCGTGGCAAAAGGACAAACCAATAAGGACCAGATAGCAGGGTTCTTTCGCGGGATTGCCCGATAGTCGAACGTCTCCGGCGTTTTATAATCGCTGCGCATCCGCCGCACATCAGCAGTGCGAGTGTCGCTGCCGGCGAAAAACTACAACCGGTGAAGATATTTATCCAGGTATAAGCCTGCGATACTCTGTCCCTTGGGGCGGCAAGCGCTCCTTGGGGGCGTCCCTTGCGGGGCGGTGAAAAACCGTAAATAGTTCATCTTTTCAGGGCGTCGCGCAACCGGATGAGGAAGCTTTGGAGGAGTTTCGCCGGTATCCCGTCCAGCGCCGGTTCGATGGCCTTTCCGGAGATAAAATCCTCCACCGCCGTTGCGGCAGAATGAGGAAATCTCTGCAACCTCGCCAGATGGTCCTCGGCCTGTTCAAGTTTGCTGCCGGACAGGTCCAGGCAGTAATTGACCACAAGGTGGTAGAGGTCTTCGGCGCTGACTTCGTCGCGGTGCTCCAGTGGTACATCCATCCCTTCGACGGTATCCATCGCGGCAATAAGAATCCGTTCCTGACTCTGCTCATCCCGGCTTCGTTGTTCGGACTCGGCGTACTCGGGCGCAAAAGGGATAAGATCGTCGTCTGTAACCGACGTAGGGATATAATTGGACTGCTTACAGTAAGGACATTTACCCCGCTGACCTCCGAGAGAATCCAGAGCCTCTATCTTCTTGCCGCAATGCTCACACTTGAACGTGATAGTCATCTTTATTCCCCTATCGCTTTAATCACCAGCCTCTTGGGCCTTTGGCCGTCAAACTCAGCGTAGAATATCTGCTGCCACGGGCCGAGGTCAAGCCCGCCTTCGGTAATCGGAACAATCACCTCGTGATGAACCAGGAGATTTTTCAGGTGCGAGTCGCCGTTGGTCTCACCCGTGCGATGATGTCGGTAATCCTTACGAAACGGAGCCAAGGCCTCAAGCCAATCGTCAATATCGGCCAGTAACCCGCTCTCGGCGTCGTTGACGAACACGCCGGCGGTGATGTGCATAGCCGATACGAGCACCATCCCCTCGGCAATTCCCGATTCATCCACCACCTCGGCGACACGATCAGTGATATTGATGTACTCGCGATGCTTCTTCGTATCAAAGGTGAGGTACTCGGTTTTCGATTTCATCGCCTGACCCTTTCGCCCGGACTCTTCAGGTTCTATCATAACAGCGTGAAGAAGCCGATGCGAAATGTTTCCGAGACAATCAGCGCTCGCCTGCTGGGGCGCGTCCGTCAGCCGGCGCAGTACATCGGTCTGGAGACGAACGCCCTGCGCCCGGACGTCGATGCCGCCGAGGTGACCGTCGCGCTTGCGTACCCGGACGCATACACCCTCGGTATCGGACACCTTGGCAACAAGGTGCTCTATAACGTCGCCAATAACTTACCCGGCGTCGCATGCGACCGAACCTACTGCCCCATGCCCGACGCTGAAGAAATAATGCGGGCGGAAAAAATCCCCCTCTTCGGATGGGAAAGCCGACGGGCATTGGCCGATTTCGACATCGTCGGCTTCTCGCTGACCAGCGAAGGATGCGTAACGAACGTGCTGACAATGCTGGACCTTGCGGGCATTCCGCTACGCTCATCCTGCCGCTGCGACGACGACCCGATAATCATCGCCGGCGACTCAATGGCTGACGCGCCCGAACCGATGGCGCCGTTCATCGACCTGTTCTGCATCGGAGACGGGGAAGAAACGCTCACTGCCCTGATTGAACTCGTCCGCCAAGCCAAACGCGACGGGGACAGAAGGGAGGATATAATCCTCCGGGCAGGCAGGACTATTTCCGCTGTCTATGCCCCCCGCTTCTATCAGCCCGCTTACAACATCGACGGTACGCTGGCCTCGCTTAAGCCGACGCGCGACGGCCTGCCGAGCCGAATCGCCCGCGCACGCCTTGCGAACCTGTCGGACTCACCGGCGATAACCGCCCCGCTGGTTCCGCTCTCCGAAGCCGTTCACGACCGCATAACCATCGAAATTATGCGAGGCTGCCCCCATGGCTGTCGGTTCTGCCAGGTCGGCGGGACGCGAAAGCCCGTGCGATGGCGAAGCGTCGAGAAAATCCTCGATACCGCCCGCCGGGCAGTCGCCGCCACAGGCTACCGCGAAATCTCGCTGCTTAGCCTATCGACGAGCGACTATCCGCAATTCAGCGAACTTATTGAACGTATGAACGCCGAATTCGCCCCGCGTAACATCTCGATCTCGCTGCCTTCGCTGCGCGTTGACAGTCAACTGGCTTTGATACCGAAACTCACCAGCAAGGTGCGCAAGGGCGGACTGACCATCGCCGCCGAAGCCGGCAGCGAACGCCTCCGCCGGGCAATCCGAAAGAACATCACCGACGAAGCCATGCTCGACGGCGTACGCGCCGCCTGGAGCGCGGGCTTCCGCAGCGTGAAGGTTTATTTCCTCGCGGGACTGCCGGGCGAAACTGAGGCTGACATTGACGCAATCTTCAGCCTCTGCCGCCGACTGTCGGACACGCGACGCGAAGTCGATGGGCATCGCGGCAACATCAACGCCGCTGTCTCCTGGTTGGTGCCGCGCCCGCACACGCCGATGCAGTTTTCGGCCATGCGCGATGCGGATTATTTCTGGTTCGTCCGCAACCGCCTGCGCGACCTGGCCCGACGGTCGCCTGTGCAGTTCAAATTTCACCGCATCGAGCGGAGCATCCTTGAGACGGTAATCGCCCGCGGCGACCGGCGGGTGGCTGACGCAATCGAGGCCGCCTGGCGAAACGCCGCGCGATTCGACGCATGGAGCGAACATTTCGATTACGAAAAATGGGAACGGGCGTTCGAGCAGACCGGCATCGACCCAGCCTTCTACGCCCACCGTGAACGCGGCATTGATGAATTACTACCCTGGGACCACATCGACTCAGGCCGGCCTCGCCAAACTCTCCAAACCGAACACGGGAAAATGCTGGAAGCCCTGGTCAAATCCCCCTGATTCGCAGTTGTATTGGTCTGTAAGCCCGAAGGGCGAA
Organism: Planctomycetales bacterium; assembly: GCA_030612725.1. Taxonomy (GTDB): domain Bacteria; phylum Planctomycetota; class Phycisphaerae; order SM23-33; family SM23-33; genus JAUWNJ01. The sequence goes on along the minus strand of JAUWNJ010000020.1, from coordinate 19,301 downwards.
ACATGCTAGCCCACGGCGGGAGCCGTGGGAAAAAGATCACCCAACACGCAAATCAGCCCCTTCAAGGGCGACACAATTTACCCGACAACAACCTGTGTTGCCCCTAAAGGGGCTGGATCATATTCGAAACCCATCTCTCACCCACGGCTCCCGCCGTGGGCTAACATGTTCACAGAATATCCCGACTCTCTTCCGCCGTGTTACAGCAACCAATGGTTCTATACCTTACTCTGTAAGCCCGAAGGGCGAAACATGCTAGCCCACGGCGGGAGCCGTGGGAAAAAGATCACCCAACACGCAAATCAGCCCCTTCAGGGGCGACACAATTTACCGTCTTACCTGGATGGCATCATGAGAGATTCCATGACGATCAAGCAGCGCCATTAACTCTTCTTCGAATGTCATCTTTCGATGATGCTGCTCTTGCCCGTCTATGTAAGCGATTACCTTCGCCCGCGCGGATTCGCTGACGGAAAAGGCTGCATAACCGGTCTGCCAACCAAATCCGCCGACTTCCGGGAATGTCTCGTGAAGCCATTTTGATGAATTTGCCTTTATCACACGAATCGCGTCGCAGACATTGGTAGTGGGTTTCAGATCCAACAGTAAGTGCCGATGATCGGCAGTTCCGCCAGCCCGCACCAGATGCATATCGTGATTGCGGGCGATACCGGCCATGTAGGCGTTGATCTTTTCCGATACCGAACCTTTCAACAATGGACGCCTGTCCTTGGTGCTGAAGACACAGTGGCTCAATAATTTGGTGTATGCGTGACTCATTATCGTCGCCCTTTCTTGTGCCGCCCCTGAAGGGGCTGAATTGTATTGAAATCAACCTTCTACCCACGGCTTCCGCCGTGGGCTAACATGTTTACAGAATGCCCCTATTCTTATCGAGCGATAATTATATTCCAATCCCCCGCCGCTGCAATGATTGTCCAGGTAATCCCGAAATGAATTCGAAATAATGATGCGCCAAAGTCGCAAAAGGAGAGGCCGGCGCGAAATTTATCCGCCTTTGACGGGACTCCGACCCAGTTTATCCACTCCCCCCAACTGTAGATGACTCCCCTTCTCTGCCGATTAGTAGGTAAAGGACAAACGACGAATAAAAGGACAGGCATAACCATGATGATTAAGACCAAGATTGTCGCGACTGTAGGACCGGCCAGCAGGGACGTTCCGATATTGACCAAACTGGTCAAGGCCGGCGTGGATGTGTTCCGGATTAACTTTTCCCACGGTACGCTGGATGAACACGAACAGATATTGAAAAACATCCGCCGGGTATCGAACGACCTCGGCGAACCCTTGGCAGTCATAGCCGACCTGTGCGGGCCTAAAATCCGCGTCGGTAAGGTCTGCGACGGTGGAGCACTTCTGGAAAAAGGCGCGGAAATAATCATCCAGCGCAAGCCGGTCGTCGGCAACGCCAAACGGATAAGCACTACCCTTCCCGAACTCATCGACCGGGTCCGCAAAGGCCAGAAAATCCGCCTCGACGACGGTAAAATCGAACTGGAAATAATCCGCTCCGCTTCGGCGAAAGGGGATAAAATCCTCTGCCGGGTCGTTACCGGCGGGATACTTTCCAGCGGCAAAGGCATCAACCTGCCAAAAACAAACCTTGCGCTGTCAGCCCTGACCCAAAAAGACCGAGCCGACGCGAAATGGATCGCCCAGCGGGATTTCGACTACGTCGCACTGTCGTTCGTACAGAAGTCAGCCGATGTAAAAGCACTGCGAAAGATTCTCGTCGGCGCAGGAAGCGAAGCCAGGATCGTCGCAAAAATTGAAAAGCCCCAGGCCGTCAAGAATATCGACGCGATTATCGCCGCTGCCGACGGTATCCTCGTCGCGCGCGGCGATATGGGCGTCGAAATGTCCCTTCCGGAAGTTCCGCTGGTGCAGAAGCGTCTGGCCCGTCTGTGCGCCGAGACGGGTAAATCCTGCATCATCGCCACTCAAATGCTCGAAACGATGACCGACAACCCAATCCCCACCCGCGCGGAGGTCTCCGACGTCGCCAACGCCATCCTCGACGGGACCGACGCCGTGATGCTCTCGGGCGAGACAGCCATCGGTAAATATCCCGAAAGAGCGGTCCGAATGATGAACAGTATCGCCAGCCGGACCGAGCGATACCTCGACGAGGTCCGCAGTGACCGGCGGATGCGTCGGCATTTCAAGCAGGCATTGTCTGAACTGGACGAATCTGGGCATGGGCGGAAGTCCAGGCGCGCCGGCGACCGGATACCCGACGACCTTCTGGCCATCGCCCGCGCCACCCACGCACTGGTCACCAGCGAAACCGTTCGCGCTGTCGTTACATTCACGCTTAGCGGCAACACTGCGCGGGCCTTGTCGAAGATGCGCCTTCCCGTGCCGATACTGGCATTGACGCCGTCGGAAAGGGCTATGCAACAGGCGTGCCTGTCGTACGGCGTATGCGCCCGACGGGTCAAAATGTTCGAGCACACACGCGAGATTCTACCCGTAGCCGCCAGGGAAATCCGCCGACTCCGATGGGCACGCAAGGGCGACAAAATCGCCGTAGTATCAGGCAGACCGCTCCGCAAAGCCGGAACAATAAACACACTCGTCGTCCATACGCTGTAACAAACCAACGCTTGGCGCCACGATGGGTGGCACCTTCAAGCGTAGCGAAACGAAGTGAAGCGAAGCTTGTAGGTGCTGGATAACCAATGGCGTAAAGCACCCACAACCTCCGCTTCGCTCCGGTTGAAGGTGCCACCCAATCCCACATCCGATAATCAGTTGGAACCATTGCAAAAGTCCGTCCTGGGGGATAAACTTGGGCAATTTGGATGTAACTTTCAATAGGAGTATTTAATGAGTATCAAGGCAAGCGAACTTCGTCGCGGCATGGTAGTCAATCACAAGGAGCCAAAAAGCAGAATGCCCCCGTTAATCTTGCAGCCCGAAACGTGCATGCTCCTGTTAACGGTTGCCGCCTTGTCCTCGTTTGCCTTGGGGCAAACCACGCAACAGAACAGCGATGTTGCCTCCCTGGTTCAATCGCTCAATTCCAAGGACTGGCAAGTACGTCGCGAGGCTGCCAATTCCCTGCGGAAAATGGGTGTCAAGGCCGCTGCCGCCATTCCCGCACTGGCTGAACGCGGGGCGAAGGATAAAGACATCAACGTCAGGTCAGCTGCGATTCTGGCGTTGATCGACGTGGGACGTGGACACCCCAAACAGGTGGTGCCCGTGTTGATCGTGGCCTTGAATGATGATTTCAGTGGGATCCGTGTCGATGCGGTGGAAGCCCTGCGAAAGATCGGACCTGCCGCCAAGGACGCTGTCCCCGAACTGATCAGAATGATGGATGCCCCGAGCCACGGGGCGTCGATTCCCCATTTCGCAGGGGCGTTGGATAAGATCGGGGTTGATGTTCCAACGCTGGTCGGCCTCATGGATGGCAAGGCAGAGTGGGCCGGTAAGTATGCAGTGGAGGCAATGGCAAAACTTGGGAACAAGGCCGTCCCTGATCTGGTCAAGATCATCAAGTCGGGCAGCCCAATCGGGCAGGCAAGGGCAGCCACGGCGATCGGTAGGATCGGCCCTGCTGCAAAGGACGCCATTCCGGCCCTGGCTGGGGCATTGAGTAGTCCAGAGGCGTCGGTGCGAGAAGCTGCTGTCCGTGCCATTGGTCAAATGGGGCCGCCGGCAAAAGAAACGACCAAGCAACTGCTGAAGTTGTTGAAATCCGATAAGTCAGATAATGTGCGTGCTGCTGCGGCAAAGGCGCTGGGAGCCATTGCTCCCGCGCAGGTTCAGGTCATCTCCGCGCTTACCGCACGACTATCGGACAAAGACCTCTTTGTACGAATAGCTGCGGCAGACGCCTTAGGCAGGTTCGGTGCGGACGCAAAATCTGCTGTCCCGGCTCTCGTCCGCGCGCTGAAAGACGAGAACTGGAGCATCCGGGCGCACGCCTTCGAAGCACTCGGCAAGATCGGGAAGGAAGCAAAAGCGGCCTTGCCGGAAATGTTGAAGGTGATACGCACGCCGTTTCCCTACAAGGAATACGGCTTCACTGCAATAGAGGCCTACTATCTCTCTGCTGAAGAAGCCGCAGCCCGGGCGACCGCGAAGGCTCGTTGGAACGCGGTGAAGGCACTGGGCAAAATAGCCCCCGACTCGAAGGAGGTCTTCGCGGCCGTGCTCAAAGCCGCTGACAGTTCGGATCTGGATGTCAAGAGCGCCGCGTTAGAGACACTGGCTGATTTCGGAAAGATGGCCAGGGACGAGGCAGCCGCGGTTCTGTTCAGGGCTCTGAAGGACAAAGGGGAATACACAGACATCTCATGTGCCGTTTTGGAGACCTTGAAGAAAATCGGCACGTCCGATCCTGCAACGATTAGGCTCATACTGAAGATGCCGCCGGAAGGTGTTGTAGGTGTTGGGGTGATGAAGAAGCTGGGGCCTGAAGATAAGGCGCTTATTCCAGACCTCATGGCAGCCCTGAAGTCGGTGGGCAGGCATGTCCCTGAAGCGGCCATAGCCGGACTCGCTGCCATAGGCACACCGGCGATACCGGAGCTGATCAAAGCCTTCAACGAAGGCGATAGGACCGTGGCTGACTACGCAGCCGAAGCGATCAGCGGCATGGGTGCCGGTGCAAAGCCGGCAATTCCTGAACTCGTCAAGGCATTGGGCAACAAGGATCGGTGGAAAGCGGCGTATGCCGCAAGCGCGATCCGAAACATCGGGCCTCATGCCAAGGAAGCACTGCCGGCCCTTTTTGAGATGATACGCGAGCGAAAACCAGGGAGAACCGGCGCCATCGGTGTCATCGGAGCCCTCAAGCCTGAAGCCCGGACCACCGTTCCGCTTTTGGTCGGAATTGCCAAAGATACACAAGAAGACGCTAAGGTCCGCTCAAGTGCGATAGTCTCGCTGGCTTGGATGGGCACTGATGCAAAGGAGGCCCTACCGGCACTCCGCGAGCTTATCAAAGATGAGAAACTCGGCCGCTATGCGTCGGTAGCCGTTAGTCGCATCGAGGGTAAGAAAGATGAATGACCGCCATACTCATGCCTGGAGGATTGCCTAGGCATGAACGCGCGAGATTCTACCCGTAGCCGCAAGGGAAGTCCGCCGACTCCGATGGGCGCGCAAGGGCGACAAAATCGCCGTAGTATCAGGCAGACCGCTCCGCAAAGCCGGTACAATAAACACGCTCGTCGTCCATACGCTATAATCGCTTGCGATTTCGCCATAGGGGGCTTACACTCCTGTAATTGGTAAGTAACTTTCAACAGGAGTATTCAATGAGCATCAAGGCAAGCGAACTTCGTAAAGGGATGGGTGTAGCGCGCGACAACAATATATGGGTCGTCCACAGCACCGAACACGTCGTCAAGGGCAAGGGACAAAGTTATATGCAACTCGGGCTGAAAAACGTTACGACGGGGCAGATTATCAGGGGGCGATTCCGTGTGGATGAGCCGCTTGAACAGGCAATCTTCGACCGCAAGTCGATGGAGTATCTCTACTCCGACGGCGACAGCCACGTCGTAATGGACCCGCAATCATACGAACAGATAAACATCCCATCCGACCTTATCGGCGACCAGGCAGTGTACCTCGCGCCGAATATCCAACTGGAAGTAGCCTTCGTGGACGGCCAGGTCATTTCGGTCGAACTGCCCAATACGGTTGAGTTGACGGTGGTCGATACCCCGCCGCAGGTCAAAGGCGCAACAGCCACCAACCAATTAAAAGACTCTCTCTGCGAAGGCGGAGCGCGAGTCAAAGTCCCGCCTTTCGTGGAAAACGGACAAGTCGTAAAAGTAGATACCCGCAGCGGGGAATACCTGGGACGCGCGTAAACGGGATTCAAAAAGAGTAAAGAGAGCAGGATTATAGAGATTATGGGATTGCAGGGATTCTTTTTTTTAATTCTTTATCCCGTAATCATAAAATCCCTGTAATCCCGCTATCTTTTTTCGACGACAGGGATTGGTCTAATCAATCATGGAAATCGCTATTTCATTTATCCTCGGCGTGATTATCGGTGCGATTATCGCCTTGGTTATCAGTGCATTCCGCGCCCGCGCCGGGCGCGACGCATTCGCCGCCGTCAGCCAGGAAGTAATCACCGAAAGCAGCAAGCAGATTATCACGCTGGCCGAGCAGGCACTCAAGGCGCAATCGGCTGCGGGATCGGCGGAAATCGAGGGGAAAAAGGAACTTATCGAGAAGTCCATCTCCGCGATGAACGAGCGTCTGGAGCGGCTTCGGGAGTTCGTCCAGCAGGTTGAATCGGAGCGGCAGAAGCATTACGGGCAATTGACCACCTCGCTGTCAGCCCTGTCAAGCACGACCGAATCGCTCCGAAACGCCCTGGCCGGTTCCAAACGCCTCGGCGCGTGGGGCGAGCGTATGACCGAAGACGTCCTGCAACTGGCAGGAATGGTCGAGGGCGTCAACTACACGAAACAGTCTTCCGAAGCGGCTGAAGACAGCGGAAAACCCGACTTCACTTTCTTCATGCCAAACGAACTTGTGGTCAATATGGACGTGAAATTCCCGCTGGAAAAGGCGTTGGGATACCTCGATGCCGACGATGAACAGCGAAAGAGCGCCGGCGGCGAGTTTATCTCCGCCGTTCGCGGGCACATCCGCACAGTGGCATCAGCCAAGCGGGGATACATCAACCCCGCCGGTGGAACGGTCAACTACGCAATCGTTTTCATCCCGAACGAGCAGGTCTATTCGCTTGCGATGGAACTGGATCGCCAACTGATGGACGAAGCGATGAAGATGCGTATCGTGATGTGCGGGCCTTTGACGCTATACGCGATGTTGTCGGTGATTCGATCAGCCGCGGAGAATGCCAATATCGTCAAGACCGCCGACGAGGTTATCGCACTACTGGGAACCTTTGAGAAGCAATGGCAGCGGTACAAGGAAGCGATGGACGCGATGGGCAGGCGGATTGACCAAGCCAAGGCCGAATACGACAACCTCGTTACCACGCGGACAAACATGCTTGACCGCCCCCTTGACAAGATCGCCGAACTCCGCACCGCACGCGAACTGCCGGCGGATAATAGCGAAGCAGACGAGGGAGAATAATAAACCTTCTTGGCGCTCTGTGCGTTTACTGCGAATCGGCAAGCCGGCGCTAGAGTCGGCTTGCCGCTTCGTAGCAACGCTTACCTAATCATCTTCGGCTTCTCCTTTGCGGAAACGGCTATGAATGTAGTATAATAATTTGGGCGGCAACGGTATTGTCGCTGCAAATTGGAAAGGAGTCTGTCATGAAAGTACATCTGTATCTGTCAATGATCCCTGAGTCTCTGGTGGCGTCGATGCTTCCGCCTGAGGAATTCGGCACATACATGGCCACAGGAACCCGCAAGAGGCCCCACGGACATGCGATGTTCTTTCAATTGAAGGAAGGTTTCCAGAGCGACTACTTCAACTTGTCGGACATTGACACCCGTTGCGTCGCGCATTCCGACGGCCAACCCAAACACTCCGTGTACATGGCGGTGTATCGCGTTCTGGAAAACGTGCCGTTGGAAGCGATAGAAAGTCTCTGGCTGACTACCGCTCACGGGCAGGTACTGGAGATACAACAAGGCCCGACGCCGTCGAAGTTTGCCCCCGAATATCACCTTTACCAGGAACTCTGCCCGCTGCATCCACTGATCGCCAGTTCGTTGGACCCCGTTAGATTTTGCAAGCAGATTACCGATACCAACAAACTGATTTCTGTCCCAAAAATGTGTTTCGTGGAGTTGAACCTGGATGGATTGGCGACAGATCCGATGGAAGGCTCAGATAAGAACCTTCCTTACCACAACATAGACCATCTGCGCAGTTGCCTGAACGAGTTGAAACCCAACGGCCCAAAAGAGTCAAAAACGGTGGATCGCGTCTGGCATCAGTCTTTCCTGTATCGTAGCGTAAAGAGCGGCTTCTTTGTCGGCGACAATGAACAGATACTCTACTATCCGTACCCAAGCCGGGAAGATTTGGAAAGCAAATACTACGCATGGTGGCGCTGCGCTAACGACGCCGAACTCCAGTACGCCTGATAAAGGGCGACGACTTGCATTTTAGCAGTTCATGAGCAGATATGACAGGTGTGCCTAAAGCCGACGGATAGCTATCCGTCGGCCTGGGTGCTTCGCAGTAAAGCCCCCTACTCAATCGTCCTCAGTATCTCTTCTGCGCGAGCGGGTTTTTGGCGCGTCTTTACCGGCAAGTGCGCGGGCCAGGCCGACGCCGCCGCGGACCATCAAACTGACCCACAACATAAACAACATCGACGCCCAGACGTACATCACCAATGGCCAAAGGTCGCCCATCAGCCCGTCGAAGCGTTTCCAGACGACTCCGACCAGCGCGATAAGCCCCGCCAGGACGATCACCGCCGCCAGCGTCGGCCTCAAGGGTCTGCGAACCGGCGCGAGGCGAATCGTCAGGCACATCGCCAGATAGACGAACAGCGGAACGCGCCAACTCGTCCACTTCAATTCCGTAAATGTCGTAGCCATGCGGTGCAGCAGGTCCACCTGCCAACCGAACTGGTCCCAGAACGCCGCTGTGGTTGTTGGGAATTCCTTAAGCCGGTCTGTAAGCCGGTCTGTACCGCCGGCCTTGAATTGGTCGATAACCGGTTCGCCCAGAACTGCGTGTACGATAAGGATACCGGCTCCGCATGCGACGATGACCATGAAGGCTGCGACGACAGGCCCGATATAGCGGAGTTTTGGCTTGGTTTCGGTGGTGGGTTCCGCCTCGCCGGCGCTTCCGGGAGAGGATTTGCCCTTGCCTGCATCCATCAACTTCGCCCGACGGACTTCGCCTCCGGTAATCAGGCTGCCGAAGATGTAGGCCATTTCTGCGACAATCGTCCCGGGCAGCAATGCCCAGTTGACCCGCCCGGGCTTGACTATACCGGCCCAGAGGCGATACACGCCCATCGCAGTGAACAATATCCCCAACAAATACATTGAAAACGCAGCGTAAATCAAAACGAGCACCTTTCGACGAAAGAAAGTCCACGGATTACACGGATTACACGGATTCTTCAAGAAACAGACGGATGTTTCATTTCTTCTTATCGGATTAACGGGGGCGTACTCTGCACCGGGAAATACTAACAGCAAGCAGTCAGCAATCAGCATTCAGCGGTCAGTTTCTTCTTTCTGTACGTTTTTGCTGATTGCTGAACGCTGAACGCTGAATGCTTTTAATATTCCACGCTCATCAAACTCAGCCCGTCCGGCGGAGCCGTCGGACCGGCGTCGCAACGATCGCACGAAGCGAGTATCCTGTCAATCCTCTCAGGCTCCCACCGCCCCCTGCCAATCTCAACAAGCGTCCCGACGATGTTGCGAACCATGTTGTACAGGAACCCGTTGCCCGTTACCGAGACGACGATTTCCGAATCCGCCTGGGCCACTTCGCAGCGATAGATGGTGCGGACGGTGTTCTCGCGGACTTCCGCCGACGTCGCCAGGCCTCGGAAATCATGCTCCCCTACCAGCCTGACCGCTCCCGCCCGCATCCGCTCGGCATTGAGCGAACGCCAGTAGTGCCAGACCTGCGAGCACAATTCCACTGAACGCATCGGCGCGACGTAAACACGGTAGCGATATGTCTTTCTGACGGCAGAGCGCGAAGCGTGAAAATCGTCGGCGACGACTTCGGCGGAGCGAATGGCTATGTCTCTAGGGAGGCGGGAGTTCATCGCCCGACGCAGGCCTCGAAGCGGAATCGCCAGGTTGGTGGTGCGAAAGCTGGCGACCTGCCCGGCAGCGTGAACGCCGGCATCCGTCCGCCCCGACCCCGAAACCGACACCGGATGCCCCACAATCCTCGAAGCCGCCGCCTCCACACGCAACTGAACGGTATCAATACCCTCAGCCTGCCTCTGCCAACCATGATAGGCAGCGCCGTTGTAGGCGATTACCAATTTGATGTTTCGCCGCGATGCGGGGTTGTCGTCCATTGTTCACCTACAGCATTCACCTACAGCCGGTGAGGTCTATCCGTTTCCGAAAACGCGTATCTTGAAGCCCAGTTCCCGGCTGATGGCGACCATTTCGCCGAAGATGTCCCCGTAGGCGACGGCGATGTGGTTGCTGATGTAGTGGGCCATGAGGGTGTCCCGCTGGATGCCCAGGTAAGCGGTCATGAGCGGCCATTCGCGAGTCGTGCCGTTCCACCATGCGTCGCGTTTTTCTTCCGGCAGCGCCACTACTTCACCGCAGCCGACGTCCATCCAGAGTTCGCCGCCCTTGATATACGCCCGTGACCACGTGATCTCACCCGGCAGGCTTTCGCCGGCGAAAGTGCCGCCGGGAACGGGGAAGTAGTCGGCGGGTTGACGGTAGGAGTGGACACCTTCCAACGTGTCCGGATCGTGGTTGAATGCATAGGCCCCGCATGATCCGGAATTAAGCAACACCCAGATGAATCGCCCGTCGTGCAGGCCACCCCAGCGCACGTCGTGGAACATTACCGCCTGATGCAGACCTTTGGCTTTAAGCAGTCGCTTCATAAGTTCCATCGGAATAAGGTTTCCCTGGTCGGCTTCCGTCGAGTCCACGATAGTATCTCCGTTCGACTCGGGCCGGCATGCAGAGTTGAGCAGTCCTTCGGCGAAGTCCGAGGGCGGGCGGAGGTTCAGCAGTCCCAACTGGTACTGCCAGCCCACACAGTCGGCCTTGAACTCGTCAATAAGGTCCAGCACCACAAGGTAGTCGCGGATTTGCTCGAACGTTGCGTTCCGGTCGAAGTCTTCGGCCCCGTCCTGACCATAGTGGAAGATAACACCCTTTTCTTTTACGAAGGCGAAGGCTTCTTCGATACGCTTCTGTTTGATGCTTCGCCCGCGGTCGATTATCCATGCCTGGTCAACCTTGTGTTCCGTAAAACCCACGCGGTTGAGAAGTCGGGGGCCGAAATATCCGTTGATCATGCCCATCGAAGTGTCGCCGAGCATCAACGCCAGTATCCTGCGCCGGTGGATTTGGTCGGCTACGGACCGTGCGATGCGCGATGCTTCGGCGGATACGTGTGGATCGTAGGAAATCCCGTCTTCGGAATAGCGGATGCTTCCGGTGGAACACCATTCGTCGAGACGGGCCATGAAATTTTCGTCGGTTGTCCAGTCTTCCGCGTCCGTCCATATTCGGCTGGATTTCCGGTCGATGCTCTCAAGGCAGGCGCTCGTATTGAGAAGCCCCACCAATCCCGGCCAGGTTCCGGAGAAATTGCTTGCCAGCAGCAGCGGGTTATCCTTGCCTACGACACCGTCGGTCGTGTGGGGGCCGTACACCCAGTGGACGAAGACGCCGATCATCGGATCGTCAATCGGTCCGAGTTTCTCAATGGCCTCGTGCGGCTTGGTAAGGTACCCATCTATCCGGTAAGACTTGCGCCCCAGTTTATCAAGAGCATTTTCAAGTTGGGTAGTGGCTTCGGTGATCTGACCGAGAGCCTGCTCATTAGGCTTGGGACGATAATCCCCAGGCCAGAATATCGCAATCTTATCACTCATGACTGTCCTCCTTGAAACTGCGAGGTCGATGTTACCCGATAATCATATTGCTGCGACGACGCCATACGCGATTGTCGCTTACAGCATTTCCGCTATCTGGACGGCGTTTAAGGCGGCGCCTTTGCGAATCTGGTCGCCGGAGACGAACATTTCTATCCCGCAGCCGTCAGGCTGGGAAATGTCGCTGCGTATCCGCCCGACGAGAATGTCATCCTTATCAGTCGCGTCCAGCGGCATGGGAAAATAACTCCGCTCGCGGTCATCGACAATCCGCACGCCGGCGGCAGACGAGAGAATCTCGCGCACCTCGTCCTCGGTAATCGGATTGGTGAACTGAAGATTTATGGCCTCGCTGTGCGCACGCATCACCGGAACGCGAACGCAAGTGGCTGTAATGAGCATCTCCGGCGCGTGGAAGATTTTCTGCGTCTCGTGAACCATCTTGGTCTCTTCGAGGTTGTACCCGTCCGGTCCGACGTCGCTGTTGTGGCTGAAGACGTTGAACGCGGCTGGGTGCGGCAGGACCGTCGGCGTGAATTCCCTGCCTTCCAGAAACGCCCTCGCGCCTTCGGCAAGTTCATCCATCGCAGCCGCCCCCGCGCCGCTGGCGGCCTGGTACGTGCTGACGACGATCCGCCGAATCGGGTTGACTTTGTGCAGAGGCCAGACCGGAACGTTCATAATAATCGTCGAGCAGTTCGGGTTGGCAATGATGCCCTTGTGGGTCTTGATGTCTTCGGGGTTGACCTCCGGTACGACCAGCGGGACGGACGGGTCCATGCGATAGGCAGAAGTGTTATCGACGACCACACAACCGGCTTTGACGGCTATCGGGGCGAATTTTTCAGAAATCGACCCGCCGGCAGAGGAAAGAACCAGGTCCACGTCGTCGAAACTCTTCTCCGTAACCTCTTCGACTGTCAGTTCTTCGCCGCCGAAGGCGATTTTCTTGCCTTCAGACCGACTCGACGCCAGCAGTTTCAGGCTGGCGAGCGGGAAATTCCGCTGCTGGAGGATTTTCAGAAATTCCGCGCCCACCGCTCCGGTAGCACCCAATATGGCTGTTTTGTAACTCATCGTTTCACTCCGATTGATTATCGAAGCGTACCAGAAACGCCCACCGACGCCAAGAGTTTCCACCGCAGCGGGTGTTGACAGCGATTGGCCGGTGCAATATCCTCGCGGCCTGAAGTTAAGGAGACACCCTATGGCTGCAAGCAGGAAAGTGCGTCTTTCGTCGCGTCGGGAAAATGAAATTGTGCGGCGGATGTTGAGGTTCAAGGTGGAAATTCCCAGTTGGGGTTTTGCCGACACGGGCACGCGGTTCGGAAAGTTCTATCAGGACGCAGCCGCCATTGACCTGTCCGACAAGTTGGCCGATGCGGGGGTCGTTCACAAGTTCACGGGCATGACGCCGGCTGTGGCTGTGCACGCGTTGTGGGATTTCCCCAACGGCTTCGACGCCGGCGTAGTCAAACTGGCGAAAAAGCACGGCGTGCGGATCGGCGCGGTCAATCCGACCGTTTTCGAGGATCAGTGCTACAAGTTCGGCTCGATCTGCAACCGCGACCCTGCCGTCCGCCGACACGCCGTCAAACACATGCTCGATTCGATCGCCATCGCAAAGGGCGCCGGGAGCAAAAGCCTGTCGTTGTGGTTCGGCGACGGGGCGAACTATCCGGGCCAGGGCGACATCCGACAGAGAAAGCGTTGGGCCACCGCCGCACTGCGAAAGGTCCACGCCGCAATGCCCGCTTCGATGACAATGCTGGTAGAGTACAAGCCGTTCGAACCGGCGTCGTATTTCAGCGACTTCTTCGACTGGGGCAGTTCGTACATCTTCGCCAAGGCCGCCGGGCCGAGGGCGAAGGTGCTGGTCGATACCGGGCATCACCTTCCCGGCTGCAACATTGAGCAGATTGTCGCCTGGCTAATCGACGAGCGGATGCTGGGCGGTTTTCACTTCAACGACCGCAAGTACGCCGACGACGACCTGACCCTCGGCAGCATCGACCCGTACCAGATATTCCGCATCTTCAACGAGATCGTCGCCTGGGAGCACGAAACGGGAAAAGACCTGAACATTCCCTACATGATCGACCAGGCCCACAACATCAAACCGAAGGTCCAGGCGATGATCCAGACCGTCTGCCGGGTGCAGGAGATTTTCTGCAAGGCGCTGTGCGTTGACCGGGCCGCCCTGGCTGCGGCGCAGGCCAAAGAGGACACGGTCGCGGCAGAGGAGGTGCTTCAGTCTGCCTTTGCCGCCGACATTACCGACATTCTTCGCCAGATTCGCAAGAGGCTTTCGGTCCCGTCCGATCCGCTGTCTGCCTTCCGCAAGAGCGGCTACGAAGCCGCCGCCGCAAAAGACCGCCAAAAACGCCGAAAGGAAATGGGAATTGTCTCCGGTGGCGGAGGCTACGCGTAAGACCGGTGAAGCATTCGTTCATTTTTTCCGTCGTCGGAACATTGCCAGCACGCCACCAGATAATAGTAACACTGCGGAGGCGGGTTCGGGAATAGCGCTTTCCGTCGCGCCGTAGTTTGCTGCAAGGACGCCCATGTCGGCTACGTTCACGGCGCCGTCGCCGGTGAAATCACCTCCCGCCCAGACCATTCCCTCCGTCTGTCCGTAATCGCCGGCAAGGATACCCAGGTCGCCGACATTGACGCCGCCGTCCAGGTTGGCGTCGCCGCAGAAGAACCGCTTCGGATCCCCGCCGTTGAGGTAGTAGAGATTCAGGCCGGACAGGTCGATTGTCGCTCCGGCGTTCATTATAAGGGTGTTAACATACACTGCCTCGCCAACACCGATGCCGTCTGCCTGATTGTCGAAGTCATCGACCAGTTGTATTCTCCCCGCAGCCGTCCCGCCCAGTTGCAGCGTATCCAGCAGGAAATTGGCTGTAGCAAATACGCCAGCCCCAACCGCCCCCATCATGTCCTCAGCAGCGGCCTCGAACGGATCGACAACGCCGCTTCCGCCCTCGAAGATCATCTTCAGATTCCCCAAGCCGGGCAGTTCGTACCCATTGGTGCTTTCATTTTCGAAGGCAGCACCGGTCATGTGGATCTCGCTGCCCGCATCGGCAAAGAATCTGGAGTTGCCTCCGAATGTAAGCGTATTAGTGACCTCCAGGTAGGCGCCGCTGCTCAAACTAAGTTCAGCGTAACCAAGCCGTCCTACATGCAAATCCCCAGCTACAAGCGACCCGCCGCTGATGATAAGCGTTCCGTGCGAACCCGTATCGTAGCCCAGGCATAGCCTCTCTGTAACAGTGTGTGTCCCGCCCGTTTGTGTCATAGTGCCGTTGCCACGCAATCCAACATACTCGGATGTACCGACGTTGAGCGTACCCTCGGAGAGGTAGTAAGCCCCTTCGCCACCACTGTTGTGGCCAAGGTGGAGTTCGCCCGCTACGGAATTCGTCCCGCCGCTCTGGGTGCAAGTACCTGTTCCATTTAAGCCCAGCGTCATCCCAGAGGGGTTAAGCAAACCGCCGGTCAGATCGTACGTCCCCACAGCGGTCGATTCGTACCCTAATGTCATTATGCTGGCAACCGTATGGGTACCCCCGCTCTGGTTGAACGTCCCTCGCCCCTCTTGCCCGATAACCTCCTGCCGGGCGGTGAGACTGCCCGATTCGGAGAGCGAGAACATGGCCGTGGTGTAGTTGGAAGAGCTATAGTAGTCGCAGGCCATGGTTAATTCATTAACAGAAACAGAACCATTTCCGGCGATGGAGAAACTGGCCGTGGCATTGAACCCGCTCGACGCATCGTAAGCCATGGTGAGTTCACTAACGGAAACAGATCCACTCCCGGCGATAGAAAAACTGGCCGTGGTTCCGCTAGCGTAGGCCATGATCAATTTCGTAGCAGATACCGACCCATCTCCGGCAAGTTCGTATGACCCTGAGGAATATTCATATCTACCCAAGTAAATCTCATCAGCCATATTCGTTCCTCCTGTCTGGACAAATTCTCCCGCGCTGTAGTATCCGATGTATTCGGTCCCATCCACGATCAGATCTCCGCCAGACAGAGAATACAGTCCAGCGGACCCTTGCTGGTGACCGACGTAGAGGTGCCCACGACCAGAATAGTCCGCGTTCCGGATGTTGTGCGTTCCTCCCGTCTGGAGAAAGGTGCCCGTTCCGTAGTATCCGACGTGTACCCTGCATTCATAGTTGTATATTGATTCGACAGTGAACTCCCCTCCGCTCAGTTCGTAGGTCCCGCTGGAGCCTGAGGTGTAGCCGAGATAAACGTTAGCATAACTATTGCAGAATACACGGTGATTTCCGCCAGTCTGGACAATCTTTCCAGTGGCCCGATTGGCTACAACCTCTTTCCCTTCGACTTGAAAATCCATCCCTTCGCCGATGTGGAGTGCACCTTCGGGGGTGATGCCTTCGACCTCCACCCAGACAGTCTGGGCCTGGGCGCCGGTGCCAGACATAACATTGCAGTAGCCCCTATTGGTAAGGGCGATGTAGGTAGTAGAGGCGACGTTCGGAACGCTCCCTTCCCACCAGTTAGAAGGGTTGTCCCATTGTGTAGTAGGGTATGAGGGATCGGTGGCTGTGTTACCGCCGGTGCCTGCCCCTTGCCAGTGATATTCGGCAGCATTGGCGTTTGTTCCAAGTAGGACAAGCAGAACGGCACACACAATAGACAATACGAATCGATGAGAAGACGTCATCACAGCCTCCTTTTGTTGGGGCCAGGCAGGACAAGAAAAGATCGTAGCCAACCTGACGAACAATAGTTACAGAAATCACGTGAAAAGAATTATACCACAAATCCCGAAAATACGAAGCAAAAAAACCAGAAGTCATCCCAAAAGGCCGGCGAAAGCGCGGGGGTTTTTCGATCCGGCAAGGCGCGGGTTTTTTTGCCGACGTGCGATAAAAAACCCGCTCCCTGGTAAGTCGCGGCTAGTTTATCTCCCACCGGGGCAGGCATGGTCCGCTCTACAGGTCTATGAAAACCTTCATCACCTCCTGGCCTGACCGCTCGATGTAACGGTATGCCTCGAGGTAGTCGTCAAAGTCGAAGTGTTTGCTGATAAGCGGGTCGGTGGCGATTGTGCCTGCGGCGATGCCGGCGACGGCGGCGAGATAATCTTCCTTCTTGTACATCAGCGTTCCGCGGACCGTCAGTTCGTTATTCTGGACGAGACCTAGGTCCACATTCGGCGGGGTGCTGAAGACGCCGACGACGATAATGGTTCCGCCCTTGTTGATGTTTTCGACGGCTGCGGAGATGGTCGCCTCGGCCCCGACGCACTCGAAGGCGGCGTCGAATCCCTCCTGTCCGAAGGCCCGCCGGGCGGCTTCGACGAGCGATTCGCCGGAAGCGTTACAGATTCGCTCGATCCCGCAGCGGCGGGCGACGTCGAGGCGGTAATCGCTCAAGTCGGTAATCAGGACGTCTGCGCCGGCTGCACGGGCGGACTGCGCGACGAGGTTGCCGACAGGCCCCGCGCCCAGCACGACTGCGTTCCGCCCGGCCAGGTCCCCTGCCCGCTTGACGGCGTGGACAGCCACCGCCGCCGGTTCGACCAGCGCGCCCTGCTCGAAGGTGAATTCGTCCGGCAGAGGGATAATTTTCCCCGCCTCGGTTACGAACAGTTCCTGCGCCGCTCCGTCGGCCTGGAAACCCTGTACCTTCAGGTCGTCGCATATGTGATAGTCGCCTCGTCGGCAGGGCGGGCATTGTCCACAGGTTATCTGCGGCAAGGCGGTTACTTTTCGCCCCGGTTCCGTTACCGTTACGCCCGCACCGACGGACTCGACGATGCCGGAGAACTCGTGCCCCTGGACGACGGGATAGGTCGTATATGGATGCCGGCCGTGATAGACGTGCACGTCCGACCCGCAGACTCCGATCCGCCTGACCCGCACCAGCACCTCACCGTTGTGGGCCTTCGGCGCGGCGACCGTACGAAACTCGATCCGCCCCGGCTCTGTCATAACCGCCTGTTTCATTTTTTCACCGCCTGCATTTGCACGGCGACGTTTCCGGTCGCCGCAGCCTCGGCCGGGCCTACGATAACGCTCACGCCGGCCCGTCGGCCCGTCAGTTCGTTGAGATACTTATTCCGCGACATTCCCCCAATCATATAGAGATTCCGCAGCGGCTGGTGAGTCTTTTCTCGCAATTCGGAAATGGCTTCGGCATAACTTTCGGCAAGCGAGGCGAAAATGACCTGGGCGAACTGCCCCGGCGTCTGCGGCTCCGGCTGGTCCGTGCTGCGACAGTATTCGGCGACGGCTGCCGGCATTTCCGTCGGATGCGTGAAGCCTTCCCATTGCGGGTCGATAATCGCCGAGGCGTTATCCTCGCCGGCTGCGGCGCGAGCGGCTGCGACCAGCGTTTCGTACGAACAGTCCACACCCGACGCCGACCAGACCTTCCGGCACTGCTCAA
Source organism: Planctomycetales bacterium (assembly GCA_030612725.1). Taxonomy (GTDB): domain Bacteria; phylum Planctomycetota; class Phycisphaerae; order SM23-33; family SM23-33; genus JAUWNJ01. The sequence continues at coordinate 1,312 of JAUWNJ010000020.1, read as the reverse complement.
TCAGCCAAGCGCCCGTGAGGTTGCGTATGATTCGCAGCGACCCGTCGGGATTGGCCTCGTATCCGAAGCGCGTCGGCTCCAACACGCCGGCCTGCAAATGTTCTTCCACGAATATACCGAGAACCGACCACGTGCCCGACGAGATAATCACAAGGTCCTCGGGCGGCGGGAGGTCTTCGGTGTTGCACAGGCCAAAGGCAGCGCCCGTATCATGGCCCGCGCCGACCACGACGGGAACCGCCCCAAGGCGGGTCTTTTCCTGAATGGTCCGGCTCAAAGTCCCTGCGATTGCAGGCCCTGCAGTAATTGGCGGGAGGATTTCCGCAGACAGGCCCAATTCGGAGAGGATGTCGGTCGCCCATTCACGCCGGACCGCGTCATACATCTGGCAAGTCGATGCGACGGTGCAATCGCTGACGACCGAGCCGCACAACCAGTACCGAAGCAGGTCGGGAATGAACAGCAGCGTCCTTGCGCGGGCAAGCAGGTCGGGCGTATCCTCGGCGGCAGCGGTCAACTGGCATAGACTGGTGATGTCCTGAAACATCGAGCCGGTCCGCCCGACCAGCCGAACCGCGCCGATCCGCTCGACGATCCGGCTACTCATTCCGCTGTTGCGCCCGTCGCGGTAGCACCTTGGCCGCTCGAGCATCTCGCCGTTCTCATCCAGCAGGGCGAAATCAACGCCCCACGTGTCCACGCCGATGGCCCGCAGCCGGATGCCTCGTTCGGCTACAAACCGCATCGCCTGAAGCATCTGCTCAAACAGCGCCTCAATGTCCCAGAACAGTCCTTTATCGGTTTTCACCGGCGTGTTGGCGAAGCGGTGGATTTCCTCCAGGCCGATCCGGCCCGCCGGGTCAGGCCGACCCAGAATCGCCCTTCCGCTGGAAGCGCCCAAATCAAACGCCAGATAAACTAACTCGTCATGATTATCCATTACCGCTCCGGCAACTCTACGGCAACATAGCAAAAATCCCGCCGAACGCCAAGCCACTTCGCCACCGGCTGGCCGTTGCGAAGCCGGCGTATCCTGAATACCATCATGGTGTGATCGACTTCAGAATGAACGTTGTACGCTCCCAAAAATGACGATATATGATATAATACTCTTAACTGAAAGGAGTTTGATATGTTTGAAGCAATTAACAAGGCGTTTCTGGTTGGCGTAGGTCTGGCGGCGACTGCCGGCGAAAAGGTCGAAGAACTCGCCAAGGAACTGGCGGAGAAGGGAAAACTCTCCGAGTCCGAAGCCCGCAAACTGGCGGACAACATGATGGCCAAATCCGCCAAGGCAAGGAAAGACCTTCAG
>JAUWNJ010000047.1 GCA_030612725.1 Planctomycetales bacterium | reverse complement strand
GTCGGCTACGTCAACGTTTCCGTCGCCGCTGAAGTCGCCGGTGCCCCAGCAGGCCAAGCCGGTGTCGGTGCCGTAGTTACCGGCAAGAACGCCCAGGTCGCCTACGTCAACAGCGCCGCCTTTGTCGGCGTCGCCGCCGAGGCTCGCCGTGAAGGAAACAACCAGTTTTGGCCGCCAGTCCAGAGAGTTTTTACCGCAGAATATCGCGCCCGAGCCATCCGGATCGCCATCCGTAACCGCAAAGCCCTGACGCGATGTGGCGCAGTCGGCCCAGTTCTGGGTCATGTTCGTTACCGTCCATGTCTCGGCATACGTACCGATGCCGTTGTACCAGTACGGGACCGTTGAGTCGGCAGTGGCGAGCACGTCGCGTAAAGTGGGGACAGGATCCACACCTGCTTCGTAGTTTTTCCACGGGACATCTGTGGCCGGAACGGAATCGCGAGTAATCCATCCGGCGCCGTCTCTGTACTGATCCCAGTCTCCGCCACTGCTTCGGTCGTTGCCCCAGTGCCCGAGATTATCAGGATCCAAAACCTGGTGGACGCTTACATCGTAAAAGGTTACTCCCGAATTGGTTCTTACCATGCTAAGTACGGCGCTGTTGATTACGGCTCCGTGGGGGACCTGACCTACATAGGATCCCTCGTACGTGTCCGTGGCCGACCCGAACATCTCAGTGTAATCAAACAAAGGCGTGAAATACGGTGAACTGTTCCACGGGTTGTACACGGACGGGGACTCATAAGTATCACAGTGTTGTGTCCCGCCTGAATATGTAGAGGCTACCTGGCACTGATAGAATTCGCTGTAGTTGCTCATTGTGGGATCAGGGGTGCCGGGCATCCCGGTGGAACTTATATGTTGTTCCCTGAACGTGACGGTTGTTTGGGCCAGTGCCGGGCCAGCGATCAGCCCTACCAACATCAAGCCCGCGAGTAAAATGGTTGTCTTTGACATGATTTCATTCTCCTTTTTCTCGTCGTTGCGCTAGTCCGATCAGCGAACCACTCGCCGACTGCTAACACCTGAAATGACACACAAAATTTAAACCATGAATATCTACTGCTAATTTCGATTACCCTGTCTCTCCGTTTTATTCAATCTCCTTCCTTCCTCCCCTGTCGGATCTGCTTTTGGTTTTGGCTCGTTCCACTCCAGATGACTTTCACTGATTCTGATTGACTACACTTTGCATTCTACTATAATCCCCTATTACGTCAAGCCCACATTGCGGCTGGGAACAACTCGATTTGCGGCGGTTATTTAATGATTGAATAATCAGTGTGATTCGCGGGAGATTCGAGCATGGAGAAAGCGAAACTAATCTTGATGGACGTTCCCTGGGATTGTCATTACGGTCGGCGTGTCTGCCATGGGATTTTTCATTACGCCAGACCTCATCGTCCCTGGCTGTTTGCCAACCTTCATTCCTACGATGGTGGTAAATGGCCTCGACACGTCAAGGCGGCGGGGCTGATCTCAATGCGCTGTCCTGACGACTGTGTTTTCGACGCCCGACGCCACGGCGTTCCGGCGGTCGGCGTCGGGACATGGTCCCCGGAGTACAAGTCCCAGGGACTGGCGTATGTGAACGTGGATCCCAAGCAGATGGGCGAGATGGCAGTTGAACACTTCCTCGACCGCGGTTTCCAGCATTTCGGAATGATCGATTGCGGGATAACAGACCTGGACCAGCGTCCTCACCTTGTCCATCGCGGAAAGTACTTTGTCGCGGCGCTTCGCCGTCGCAAATTACACTGCGAAGTATTCGACCCCAAAAGGGAATACGCGCCGTCCGGTGAACCACTGCCTGCTATGACCGACGTTGTCGAGCGGGTTCGGCAATGGTTGGCGGGGCTTGTCAAACCCGTGGCGGTGTTCTGCGTTGACGATTTCGTCGGGTTGTGGGTTTGCGGAGTATGCTGGGGGAGCGGTATTCACGTTCCGGAGGAGGGCGCCGTCCTCGGCGCCGACGACGACGAGATGTTTTGCAGCATGTCCTACCCGCACCTTTCCAGTATTCGCGTCCCGGCAGAGCAAATCGGTTTCGAGGCGGCGCGGATGTTGGACATTATGCTGACCAAGAAAACGCCTCGGAAACACCGCATCCTGCTGCCGCCGATGGGGGTTATAACGAGGCAGAGTACCGATGTGATGGCCATCGAAGACCTTTATGTTACCAAGGCTATACGGTACATCCGGGAACACGCCCACGAAGGTCTCTTTGTCAGGAACGTTATCGCGGAAGTGAAACTTTCACGCCGACCATTGGAGCGTCGGTTTCAAAAGGCCATTGGTCGAAGCCCGTTTGCGGAGATCAGGAGGGTGCAGATCGAAATGATCAAAACGCTACTGTCGCAAACAGATAAGACGCTTGAAACCATGGCGCCGGAGTGCGGGTTCAAGACCGTTACGCGTATGAACATGGCCTTCAAGAAGGCCACCGGTATGCCACCGGGAGCGTATCGCAAACAGTTCCGCACCCAGAGGTGAACCCGTCCGATTGCGGATTGCGGACTTGTCCCGGCGTAGCCTTTGGCGAAGCCGGATTGTGGATTGCGGATTTTCGGAAGAAATTTGTGTAATAAGCGTGTACGACAAGGCGCTTTTTTCGAGCATCCAGTCCGGTGAAGACATACGTTCGTCCATTAATCGACTAATTCACTTCTCCCCCTGCTGTGCCTGATGCCTTCTTCGCTTAAGTGTTACTAAAGCCGGCTCGTGGGATTCCGATGAATGTCATTGGGAGCAGCGGCCAGAATCTTATGAGACGCAAAGAAGTCCTGACAACCGGGGAAGTGGCGAAGATATGCTGCGTAGCGCCGCGTACGGTCAGCAAGTGGTTCGATTCGGGCCGATTGCGGGGTTATCGAATCCCGGGTAGCAGGGACCGGCGAATTCCACGGACGCAACTCATTCGCTTCATGAAGGACCACGGTATGCCGCTGGCAGAACTTGAGGGGAATGTTACGCGAATTCTCCTCGTTGCCGGCGAATCTTCCGAATCGGCCGCCCTGGCCGACGATCTGGCGAAGGTGGATCGGTACGATATCCAGGTCGCGTCCAATGATTTCGAGGTCGGAATGAAGGCCGGCGATTTCCATCCGCACGTCATTCTTGTGGACGTGCATACCGGCACGACGGACGCGAAGGAAATTATCAGGAATATACGTTCGAATTCATCTTTGACCGCCACCAGGGTCATCGCGCTGACTGACGCGATAACCAACGGGCAGAAACGCATCCTTCTTCGGCAGGGATTCGACGACGCCCTCGGCTCCCCGTACGAGTTCGACGCTCTCGTCGCCGCCATTGAAACCGCCACAGACCTTATCTCGTAAAACTTAAAAATGAATATTGAATAATGAACAGAGAATTTTGAATTTCGAAGTAAAAAAAAGCATCGCTCATAGGCGTATTGCTTCTTTTACTTCAAAATTCGACATTCTTCTGTTCATTATTCAATATTCTCTTTTACAGCAGTAGCGGTTCCTCCCTACAATAATCTTCCATGAAGAACTTACTCGTCTTGATTTGTCTCGTCGGTTTGGTATCCGGGTGTGGCGGACATTCCGGAATTTTGGTCAAGCCCGTTCCACTCGACCAGAAGCTTCTCGAATCGGTCGTCCAGGCCGATGCCGGGTGGTTCGTCGGGAAGATAGCGATTATCGACGTCAGCGGCTTAATCGTCAATGAGCGCATAGGCCCAATGTTCGGCGCTTCCGAGAATCCGGTAAGCATGTTCGCCGAGAAACTCGACGCCGCAGGACGCGACAAGTCAGTCAAAGCCGTCGTCCTTCGCATCAACTCGCCGGGCGGGACAGTCCAGGCCACTGAAACGATGCACAATCGTCTGAAGCGGTTCCGGAAGGAAACTTCCAAACCCGTGATCGCCTGCATAACCGACGTCGGAGCGTCGGGGGGATACTACCTCGCCTGCGGCTCGCAGAGGATTATCTGCCAGCCAAGCACTATCACCGGATCGATCGGCGTGATAATCCAGACGGTCAATTTCACCGGGACGATGAAGATGCTGGGAATAAAGGCCGACGCCATAACCTCAGGCCAACTTAAGGCAATGGGAAGCCCGCTGAAGGACATGACCGAGCAGGAGCGGAAGATATTTCAGGATATGGTCAACGAGTTTTACGAGCACTTCGTCGAAGTTGTAGCCGAGGGCAGGAGCGGTCTTGATGCGGAGAAAGTTCGCAAATTGGCGGATGGTCGGGTTTTCACTGGCCGTCAGGCGGTGAAAATTGGCTTGGTTGATCAGTTGGGCGGTCTCCAGGACGCCATCGCCCAAGCCAAAAAAGCGGCGGGCATCAAAAAGGCCAGGGTTGTGATGTATCATCGTCCGCTTGGGTATCGGGCGAACGTGTATTCAGCCGCACCGGCAGGGACGCCCGCCATGCAGATAAATCTGATTAATATCAACGTGGCCGAACTGTCCATGCTCCGCAGACCGGGCTTCCTGTACCTTTGGAGCACCGACGTGACGGGGAAGAATAATGACTAATGCCTAATGCCTTGTATCTTTTCGTCATTGGTCATTAGACATTTAAAACTTATCATTTGTTGATAGGCCTGATTTTTCCCAGGTCGTTTTACTACGGAGAAGGTTGCATGGCCATAAAGGTTCGTTGTCAGCGTTGCCGCAGGAAAATATCCATCGATGAAGCCTTCGCCGGTGGTAACTGCCGGTGTCCGTACTGCAAGGCGATAACGATGGTCTCCGGCAGGTCGGCGGTTTCCCGCGCGACCAGGCCTGACAGACCCGATACGCCGACAGCGGCGGTATCGCAGGCTCCGCCGACCGAAGCCGTCCCGTTGGCCAAACCGGTCAGGGTTCAGGGAATTATAACGCTGGTGCTGTCGGTATTTGTACTGTTGCTGCTGGTGGTGGGGGTGTTCCTTGTGGTTAAATGGAGTACCGGTACGGATAAGCCGCCCGTCTCTAACGCCGGGCCTGGCCCGGTCAAAAACGGTACGGACGGAACAGAGACGCCTGGCGACAATGACGGCCGTCCGTCGATACCGGAGCCGACCAATCCGTTCACCGTCAAGGGTCCCAACGTGGCGGGAATGATCATAACCTCGCCTGTGGTGTACGTGCTGGACGGTTCACTTATGAAGCAGGATTTGTACGAACCGGCTACGTCTGTCGTGCGATATTCGATTATTGCGATGGGTTTCAGAGGAAAATTCAACGTAGTCGTCCTGAACGCCGAAGGCTTCAAACCGCTCGGAGATAAATGGATAACCGGTGACGAAGCCGGGGATGCGAAGGCAAAACAGTTTATGATAGACTGCAAGTCTGAAGGGGCGACGGACCTGGCGGGGTCGCTTCGCCGGGCGATGAAGGCGAAACCCAAAACCATCGTAGTGCTTACATGCAAAGCGGCTGGCGGCGTGGACGAATTGGTCGAACAGGCCAAGCGGGCCGGTGTTAGCATATTTGCGGTGATGCTGGATTCGCCACCCAATGCCGTCAAGGTGATGAAAAAACTCGCTGCCGGTACGTCAGGACAATGCCGACAGTTCGCAGGCGACGACCTGGTGGAGCTGATTTCTAAAGCCGAAGCGTTACCATAAAAGTCGGTAGTTCGTAGTCGGTTGTTTAAAACTCCATTTGTTTAACATCTTGTTTGGAAGATACTTACAAAATGCCTAATGTCTAATGACCAATGACTATTATTCGGTAATCGTCATGAAGTCCGACCAAAGCGATAATACGTATCACGCCGGTTGATATCAGCCGAATTGTTCTTTGTATTGGTCATTAGAGATTAGACATTCATTGGACATTAGAAATTGGACATTAGGTATTTATTTGTTCGACATAAAATGATATTACGATAATGTAATCTCACTTGCGCTTTAAAGAACGGTCAGTTTGAGTAATTTAGAAGGAGACACTTGTGATTATCATCGGAGAGAGGATTAACGCGACACGGAAGTCAATCGCTGCCGCCATTTCGGCAAGGGATGAGCAGCACATTATCGCAACTGCCATTGAGCAAGTCGCCGCCGGGGCGAATTATATCGACCTGAACGGAGGCGATCCGAAGTCTGAAATGGAAGTCGCCAATATGGAATGGCTGGTGAAACTCGTTCAGTCCAATACCGATATGCCGCTGTGCCTGGATTCAGCCAACATCGACGCGATCAAAGCCGGACTGGCGGCGGCGGAAAAGAAGCCCATCGTCAACTCCGTCTCCCTGGAAACAGAGCGGCTTGAGGCCTTTCTGCCCGTACTGACCGATAACGAGTGCATGGTAATCGCACTGTGCATGTCTAACGAGGGTATGCCCGCCGGCACCGACGACCGCGTCGAACGGGCGGGGAAACTTATCGAGCAGATTACAGGCCTGGGTAAAAAGACCGACGAAATCATCATCGACCCGTGCTTCGTTCCGGTCTCCACCGATCCGCAATCAGCCCGGAATACCTGCGAAGCCATCAGGATAATTCATGAGAATCATCCCGAAGTCCACATCGGCGGCGGGTTGAGCAATACGAGTTTCGGCCTGCCCGGACGAAAATTCATCAACCTGGCGATGATGGCGACGTGTATCTATTTCGGAATGGATTCAGCCATCGTTGACCCGTGCACGCCGAACATGGTTCCGCTGATGCTGGCAGGTGAAGTCCTCGGCGCAACCGACGAGTGGTGCGCCAACTACGTCGCCGCTCATCGGGAAGGGAAATTGAAATAATTATAATATCGGGTGGCACCTTCAACCGAAGCGAAGCGTAGGAAAGTGGGTGCTGGAATGGACAATAGCGTAAAGCACCCACAAGCTCCGCTTCACTTCGTTCCGCTGCGCTTGAAGGTGCCACCCAATGTGTAATTTGTGGACTTCTATGACAACGAAAGCACAAGGTATTATCGAACTTCCCGACCGTCGCATCGAATGCGAGGCCGACGCGCCATGTCTGTTGACCGAGCTGGTAGCCGAAGCAGGCGTGATCCTGAATGTTGCCTGCGGCGGGGCAGGGACGTGCGGCGGGTGCGCGGTCGATATACTCGCAGGACAATTCAGCGACCTCGCCGGTAACGCAATTCCAGCCGATGCCGGTAAAGCCAAACGAGTCCTCGCATGTCAAACACGCCTGCTGTCCGGGGAATTCCATATCCGCATTCCGCACCACAGCCTGGTTTCCGCCGGCGAGAAGGTGGTCATGGACTTCAAGCACACGCCGCCGAGGACGCTCCGCCCGCCCGTCCGAAAGGAATACCTCCGCCTGCCAAAACCTACGCTGCAAGACCCGCGAGGATGCCTCGAACGGATAACCGGAGAACTGCGACAGCGAGGCTACAAAGGTCGGATTCTCTCGTCGGTGCGACTCGTCCGTGCAGCAGAGGGCGTTGCCCAGGCGGAATACGAACGAACCGTAACCATCACCGGCGAGGGCGGTGAATGGTATCTGATTCGTATCGAACCGGGCGATACGACCTCGAAACTCTACGCAGCCGCTGTCGATATCGGAACCACAACCGTCGTAGTCGCGCTGGTGGATTTATTGGCGGGTGAAATCATCGACGCCGCAAGTAGTTACAATCAGCAGATAATCAGATGCGACGACGTCGCCAGCAGGATCAGTTACGCAAACGACCCGCAGAAACTCGAAGAACTGCGAAGCCTGGTCGTCGAATCGACGGTCAATCGTCTGCTGGGTCTGCTGGTCGGTCGGCATGGTATCGAGCAGGAGGACATCGCGCACATGACCGTCGCGGGAAACACGATAATGACACACCTGTTCTGCGGAGTTTCGCCGGCGGGTATGGGCGGCGTACCGTTCGCGCCGGTAACTAATTTCCCGGGCCCGTATCGCGCCGAGTCACTGGGTCTGGCGATGAACGGCGACGGTCTGGTCGATCTATTCCCGTCGTCGTCCGGCTACATCGGAGGGGACATCACGTCCGACATGTACGTCTGCGGACTGACGGAGACGGATGAACTGACGGTGATGATCGACATCGGAACCAATGCCGAGATAGTCGTGGGCAACCGCGATCGTTTAATCACATGTGCTGCCCCGGCGGGCCCCGCCTTCGAAGGAAGCGGGTTGATGTCCGGTATCAGAGCATCAGACGGCGCTATCGAAACTTTTACGCTGGAAGGACTTGATTCCAAGCCTGAATACACCGTCATCGGCGGCGGAAAACCCGAAGGCGTCTGTGGCAGCGGATTAATCGATTTCGTCGCGCAAGCATACCGCGCAGGCGTGATTTCGCAGACCGGGCGATTTACAGATGAGACAAAGGCCAACTGCCGGCAGATACGCAAGGTGCTCCAGGACGGTGCGAAGGTGCTGGCGTATGAAATCGCCTCACCCAAACAGACATCCGACGGCGTCGGACCCATATTTGTTACCGAACGCGACATAGCGACGCTGCTACAGGCGAAGGGCGTCATCTTCGCTGCCCTCCAGATCGCCATGAAGCATTTCGGAGCGGGCTTTGACGAGATAAAGCAATTTTACCTCGCCGGCGGATTCGCACGACACATCGACCTCAACAACTGCGTAACGATGGGCCTGCTTCCCGATATTGACCGCGAAAAGTATGAATTCATCGGTAACGGATCGTTGGCTGGGGCGTTCGTTATGACGCTGGATGAAGAAGTGCGAACCAAACTACCCCATATAGCCGCCGCCCCGAGAGTAATCGAACTGAACCTCGACGAAGACTTTCAGAACGCCTACATAATGGCGATGATGCTACCATAAAAAATGGTGTCCCCCATTTTTTCGGAAATTATTTATTCTGTTCCCACCACTGCCGCCATTTTTGGATGATTTCGGACTTTTCTTTGGGCGTCGCAGCGGCGCGGTATGCCCATTTCTTCTTCATCAGCGTGCAGAGCGTTGCAGCGACCGCTTCAGCGGCGTTGTCGCCTTTGAGACCCAATGCTTCGATGAGAGCACCGATAGTTTCGGGAGATTTGTCGCCGATGTATCCGATGGCCCGTGCAGCCCGTCGGCGTATCATCGCGTTATCGTCGCCGAGAAGTTTTCGCAGTATGGGCAGGTGCGAACGGTCGGGCTTGCCGCCGGCGATCGTCTCGACGACGGCGGCTCGCGCTTTCGGCTGCGGGCTGTTGACACCCGCTATAAGAAGGGCAGGCGGGACGGACTTACGAAATTTCAGATATCCCATAATCGCCCATGCCGTCAGCATCGGGTCTTTACCACCGATAGCCCGCTCGTTCAACGCCTTGTCGAACCTGGCGTTTTTGGCGCGCAGGCCATGATACGCCGCTACGTATCGAACACCGGCGGTTTTGTCTGTCAGGCACTCGATAAGCACGTCGGCAGCGTCTTTTCCGCCGATTCCCGCCAATGCGGTAGCGGCCCACATTCGGGCGAAGTCTTTCGCACGGGCGTCGTGAACCACTTTGGCGAGCGTGGAGATGGCTGGGACGCCCATGCGAACCGCATCCATGCAGGCAGCCTTGGCGCTGAAGGCGTCTTTCTTCATCCTCGCCGACAGGTCGGCAAGGAGCCTTTTGCGTCTTTGCTCCGGCAGGCGCGAAAAATCGCCCACGCCCAGCGAAACCTTAATCATCTTTCCTTCCAGAAGCAGCGTGCCTTCGGCCTCGCGATCCAGATACATCACGCACTTGACCTTAACCGGACCGGGCCTGAGCACGTCGGCGACCTTTCCCGCCGCGAGCCTCGACCGGACCTCGCCGCCGACAATCTGGACGGGATAACCGTCCTTGACCTTCAAGCCTCGCATGTAGGAAAAAACCTTCAGGCCGGCGATATCGAAAGTCGGCATTTGCAGCGTTTTGGCCGGATCGAGTTTGCCCGTCCATTTCGCGATACCGCCGGCGGGCTTGATTTTTTCGGTGTAATAAACGTTCGATTTCTGTGCGATGAGCAGGTAGGCGAACAGTTGCTCCTTCCCGCCGAGCGAACCCGGAACGATACCGGTATTTCTGACGGCAAGGTTCAGTTTCATCGTTCGCGTGAGGCTCCACTCGTCGGCGCTTGCAGCCGAGACCGCCAGCCCCGCCTTACTCCGTCCCCACTGCCGCCGAGCGGGCGCAGTCGTGGTAGTCGGCGAGGATGTGGGCATGGGGGAGGGGGTCCCGGATCGCGGTGCATTGCGGTTTTGGGTTCCCGACTCGCCCGCCGCCAAAACCGCCGCAGCCAGAATAATCATTTTGATGTGCATGACTCCGATAATGCTAATTAGTTTAACGCGAAACAACAAGCCGTGCGGCTTGTTGTTTCGCAGCGCCTGTGCTAGGCTTACTTGCTATGACTGCTGCTCGTAAGAAAATCAGCGACAACCTTCAGCGTATTCGAGATAACATTTCCGCATCGGCCCGGCGGGTTCGACGCGAGCCGGACGATATCCAGATTCTCGCCGTTACCAAAGCCGCCGAGGTCGATGACATCAAGACACTCATCGACCTGGGCGTAACGGACCTCGGCGAAAACCGCGCGAAACAACTCGTCGAGCGCGCCGAGGAGATCACCGCCTGGCTGGGACGAAAGAAAAATCAGCCGCCCGAACCGATCCGCTGGCACATGATAGGGCATCTCCAGCGGAATAAGGTCAAAAGCGTTCTGCCCGTCGCTTCGATGATTCATTCGGTCGATACGCTCCGCCTGGCCGAGGAGATCGACCGTCGCGCTGAGCAGGGCGGGCTGACCGTCGATATCCTGCTGGAGGTCAACTGTTCATCCGAGCCGCAGAAATACGGCGTTTCAGTCGGGGCGGTGGCGCATATGGTCGATCAAATCTCCACGATGGAGCACCTCCGCATGGTCGGCCTGATGACAATGGCAGCCTTGTCGAGCAACCCGGAAAATGCCCGCCCGACCTTCGTCCGCCTCCGCGAATTGTTCGAGGACATGCGACGCGAAAAAATCGGCGGCAGCGATTTCCGACACCTCTCAATGGGAATGAGCCAGGATTACGAAGTAGCCGTAGAAGAAGGCGCAACAATCCTCCGCATCGGACCGGCGGTGTTTGAATAAACCGTAGGCCGGGTGCCCGGGGGGGCCGGGGGTGTGGGGGGGGGGG
>JAUWNJ010000018.1 GCA_030612725.1 Planctomycetales bacterium | reverse complement strand
GTAACCGGCCTGGAGGTTGTAACGCCGACGGGCGAGATTGTTCAACTCGGCGGCAAGTTGGTCAAGGACGTTACGGGCTACAACCTGATTGGCCTGATGGTCGGCTCGGAGGGCACGCTTGGTATATTCACGAAGATAACGCTGAAGTTGATGCCTCTGCCGACGGCGAGCGTTGATTTGCTTTGTTTGTTTGAGTCGGTGGAGCAGGCCATTGAGGCTGTTCCTAATATAATGACCAGCAGTGGGATAATACCGACAGCCATTGAGTTTATGGACCGCAGTTCTGTTCGCGCGTCGTGCGAGTATCTGAACGAGACGATTCCCTACGCGCAGGCCGGTGCGATGCTGCTGATAACGGTGGATGGCTCGGACGCCGGGCAGGTCGAGCGTGAGTATGAAGCCATCGGCGAGATGTGCCTGGAAGCCGGTGCGATAGAGGTTTATGTGGCTGACAATTTCACGACGAGCGAACGGATATGGAAGGTCCGGCGGAATATCGCCGAGGCGTTCAAGGTCGTCTCTCCGCACCAGAGTCTTGAGGACATAGTCGTTCCGATATCGGCCATTGCAAAGATGGTGTCGGGTCTTGTGGAACTGTCGAGAAAATATGATTGCCCGATTCCCTGCTACGGCCACGCCGGCGACGGCAACCTTCACGCCACACCGGTAATGAATCCGGATTGGTCGGTCGAGAAATGGGACAGCACGCTACCTGATATATTGACCGATATGTACAGGTTGACGGCTAAACTTGGCGGGACGATAAGCGGCGAGCACGGTATCGGGCATAAGAGGAAAGAGTATATGTCCATGGTCGTATCGGCCGGTTATCTCGATATGCTGCGGTCCGTCAAGCGTGCGCTGGACCCGAATAACATCCTCAATCCCGGAAAGATTTTTGATATGTGATGCGGTTTGCGCCAAGATACCGAGCCAGGGACGCCCATGCTACGTTTTGAGATAGTTTTTTAGTGCCCAGCGGGAAATCGCTGTTCATTGGTCATAAAAAGGAGAACAATAAACCGATGCATTGGGAAAAATCAGATCGTTTGAAGGCGTTGCCGCCTTATTTGTTTGTGGAAATTGACCGGGCCAAGCGACAGGCAATTGCGGCTGGGCGCGACGTGATTAATCTGGGCGTCGGCGATCCGGACAGGCCTACGTTCGGGTTTATCGTCGAAGCGATGCGAAAGGCAGTCGGCGACCCTGCCACCCATTGCTATCCGTTCGACGAAGGCGTACCGCAGTTCCGTCAGGCGGCGGCGGCGTTTATGCTGAAACGCTACGGCGTCGAACTCGATCCGACTGCCGAGATTATCACCTCCATAGGCTCGAAGGACGCCATCGCGCATCTTCCTCTGGCGGTGGTCAATCCCGGCGAGGTGGTTCTTATCCCCAGGCCGGGGTATCCGGTCTATAACTCGGCTTCGGTTTTCGCCGGAGCCGAACCGCATTATCTGAACCTGACAGCCGAGGGTAACTGGCAGGCGGATATCGACGCCATCGACGACGAAATTGCTCGTCGGGCCAGGATGATTTACGTCAATTACCCCAACAATCCCACTGCCGCCGGAGCCGACCTTGGGTGGTACGAGAAACTCATCGCCTGGGCCAGGGACAACGAGATAATCGTGGCTGCCGATGCGGCCTATAACGAGGTCTATTTCGAGACGCCCCCGCCGAGCATCCTCCAGGTTCCCGGCGCTAAAGACGTGGCTGTGGAGTTCCACTCGCTTTCCAAGACGTTCAACATGACCGGATGGCGGATCGGATGGGTGGCGGGAAACGCCGAGGTCATCGCCGCCCTGGCAGCCGTTAAGGGCAACGTCGATTCCGGGCAGTTCAACGCCGTCCAGTGGGCGGGCGTAGCGGCATTGGAAGGGTCCGAGCGGGAAGAAATCCTCCAGCAGCGACAACTTTATCAGGACCGGCGGGATGCACTGTGTGCGGGTTTGGCGAAGTTGGGATATGAGGTTTCAACGCCGGCTGCGACGTTTTACGTCTGGTGTAGATGTCCCGACGGGATCGATTCGATGACCTTTGCCAAGCGATGCCTTTCCGAAGCCGACGTGGTGTTCATTCCCGGAATCGGGTTCGGGCCGACGGGCGAAGGTTATTTCCGGGCGGCGCTGACCGTGGAGGTCGAGCGAATCGACGAAGCCGTCGAACGCCTGGGGAAAATCAGTTGGTAAGTAGCCCATGGAAAAAAATGAATATTGAATATTGAACAAGGAATGTCGAATTTCGAAGCAAAAGAAACAAAAAGAAAGAACATGCTTATGAGGGATGTTTTTTTTACTTCGTCATTCAAAATTCTCCGTTCAATATTCAATATTCTCTTTATCGAAAAAAAGGTGGGACTCCGTCCCAGCCTACGATATGAAACACGTTGCCTACATTGGTCTTGGCGGGAACATTGAGCCTCGGGAACAGACACTTATGCGGGCGCTGAAATTGCTGAACGGGCGCGAGGGCGTGTCCGTCCGCCAGGTAAGCAAGTTTATTCAGACCGAACCTGTCGGTGGTCCGCAGGATCAGCCAAAGTATATGAACGCCGCTGCGATGCTGGTCGTTACTCTTGAGGCTGAATCGCTGCTGACTGTCATGCAGGAAATCGAATCCGAACTCGGACGGGACCGCAAATCCGAGCAGCGTTGGGGGCCAAGGACTTGCGACCTGGACATGCTGTTGTTCGACGAGGTGATTCTCGAAAGCGAGAATCTGACTTTGCCTCATCCGCGAATGCACGAGCGTTTATTCGTTCTCGAACCGCTTGCGCAGATTGCCGGGGCGGTCGTTCATCCGGTGTTGCACAAGACAATTGCGGAACTACTGGCGGCGATGTGAAAATGAAAAATATTTCGACACAAACCTGCCCGCCCACTGAAAAGAACAAGGATGGCAGGCGGGGACACAGAGGGACAGAGGTATAAAACAGAGAGAATTTTTTCTTTAAATCTCTGTTTCTCTGCGCCTCTGTGTCGCATCTGTTCGGTGATTTTAATGAGCATCACATTAATCAGCATTATAGGTCCCCCAGCCGTTGGTAAGACGACGCTAGCCGAAGCGCTGGCGGCGGAACTACCAGCCAGGATTATTTACGAGGATTACGCGGGCAACCCGTTCCTTGCCGATTTCTTCCTGGGCCGAGCGGAATTCGCTCTGCCTGCGCAGTTGTATTTCCTGTTCTCGCGATTGGGACAGTTGAATCCTGCTGCGATGACGGACGGCGGGACTCTCGTCAGCGATTACGGCTTTTGTCAGGACGCCGTATATGCAGCCTCGAATTTGTCGGACGACGACCTCGGTGTCTATCGCCGCCTGGCCGGTGCGGTTGGCGAGATAGTCAAGCCGCCGGACGTTTTGATTCATCTGGACGGGGCAGAGGATATACTGTTGGGGCGGATTGCCCGTCGAGGCCGACGGTACGAAAAGGTTTTCAGCGTCGATTTTCTCGCCCGGATGCGCGATGCGTACCGGGAAATTGTCCCAGCCGTCGATTGCCCGGTTATAAATATCGACGTTGGTGAAGTTGATTTGCGCCAGGAGTCATCGCGGGCGGAACTGGTCCGTGATATTCGGGAGCACTTGTAAGTGAAAGTAGCAAAAACTATTGACGATATTCGACGACTTGTTGCCGATGCGCGGGTTGGTGGGGCAGGGCTTGTAGGTCTTGTGCCGACGATGGGCGCTCTGCATGAGGGGCATTTCAGCCTGATAGACGCCGCTGCCGGCGAGTGCGATTTCGTCGTCGTGAGCATCTTCGTCAATCCCACGCAGTTTGCCCCGAATGAGGATTACCGCAGTTACCCGCGTCCGGTCAAGAACGACTTGTCTGGGTGCGAATCACACGGCGTTGGTGCGGTTTTCGCCCCGTCTGCCGGTGAGATGTACCCCGACGGCTTTGCCGCGGCTGTAAGCGTGTCGGGACTTACCGAGACGATGGAAGGGAACTGCCGGCTTGGGCATTTTGGCGGCGTATGCACCGTCGTAGCCAAACTATTCAACATCGTCGGGCCTGACGTAGCCTATTTCGGGGCGAAGGATTATCAGCAGGCCGCTGTTATCAGGAAGATGGTCGCCGATCTTGACATGCCGTTGCGAATTGCGGTCTGTCCGACCGTCCGCGAGGCCGATGGCTTGGCGATGTCAAGCCGGAATGCATATCTCGACGATGACGAGCGCACCCAATCGCCGGTATTGTATGAATCGTTGCAATTGGCGGAGCGGCTTATACGTGAAGGCGAAAGAAACGCCGCCAGTGTAATCGAAAGCGTCCGCAGCCTCTTGGCCGATAATGCTCCGCTTGGCAAGGCCGATTACGTGGCAATAGTCGATCCGGACAATCTTGCCGCCGTCGAGGAAATCAAGGGCGATGTGGTTGTCGCTCTGGCGGTGAAATTTCCATCAGCCAGGCTGATTGACAATATGCGTGTGGACGTGCCGAAGGCGAACCGGTAGGATAAATCACGAGAAATTGCCGATTGCCAATTGACAATTGCCGATTGGAAAAACGTTCGGCTTTTCTTTTGGTCAATTGGAAATTGTCAATTGGAAATCGGCAATTGTTATGCAGCAGGTAATCATAGATTTTGGACAGGTTAACCTTTTTGGTCATTCTGTCGCTTTGCGTATTTACGGGTACGGGCTGATGCTTGTGCTGGGGTTTATTTTCAGTACGTTCCTTGCTCGGAGGCGTGCGAAGCGGTTCGGCGAAAACCCCGATGTGATTGTTACGGTCGGGCTGCTGTCGCTCGTGAGCGGGATTGTCGGCGCTCGGCTGGCCTATGTAATTGAAAAGTGGTCCGACCAGTTCGCATGGCGCAGCAACCCGATGGGTGAGATTCTCGACATTACTTCCGGCGGGCTGATATATTTCGGCGGAGTAGTTCTCGCGGTGGCGGTGGTTTGGGCGTATCTGCGTATGAAGAGGCTTCCGATTCGCAGGTATCTGGACATTCTCGCTCCGGTTGTAATGCTGGGTCTGGCCTTCGGGCGGATGGGATGTACGCTGAATGGTTGCTGCTATGGCGGAAGGTGCAAGGCCGATTATCCCCTGGCGATGCGGTTTCCCTATGCCTCGCGTCCGCTTTTGCTTCTGGATGATAAAGCCAATATCTTCGGCGGTTCGTCGATTTCGTCGGTTTATTCCCACCAGATCGCCGTTGGTCCTGATCATGGCGGCCTGGATCCCAAAGACCTCCCGCCGTGGTTGTTCGTGCGAGATTCAAGCGGAAGAATCCTGCATAATATCAAGGGTGGACCGATTCTGAAGACCCCTCTGGAACTCACTGGCGAACAGGCCCGCAAAGCGGCTGGATTACGGTCGCTACCGGTTCAGCCTGCACAGCCATTCGGCGTGATCAATGCCCTGATTATTACGGGTTTGCTGTTGTGGTATTCCCGTCTTCGTCGGCGTGAAGGGGAGGTTTTTTCGCTGATGCTTATTCTGTATCCGATTACGCGGTTCGCATTGGAGGGGATACGTGGCGACAATCCGCACAACCTCCTCAAACTGGAATTAACACACAATCAATACACTTCAGTTGTTATGATAGTTCTGGGGCTGGTGCTTTTTATCTGCTTGAGGTATTTTCGCCCAAGCGCCGGCGGGTTTTGGTTTGAGCGGTCGGCAGCGGCTGACCGTGGAGTTGAAGGTGTGGTAAAACGACAGAAAAGGAAACGCTAATGAACAG
This sequence comes from Planctomycetales bacterium, assembly GCA_030612725.1. GTDB lineage: Bacteria > Planctomycetota > Phycisphaerae > SM23-33 > SM23-33 > JAUWNJ01. The sequence goes on along the minus strand of JAUWNJ010000018.1, from coordinate 54,303 downwards.
TAAAAGATATCTGGTTGCATTAATTGCTTTGTGTATGCCGATGGCGGCGAATGCTCAATCTGCCGAAAAGAGCTCGAAGCAGTCGGTATCAAAATTGGTTTCTCGTGTAAGCGGTGCGTTGGCACGTCTGGAATATACTATCGACAGCGAGATTATTCCGCCTCGTCCGCGCAGTGGACAATGCGTCTGCATAGACGCCTCGAAAAATCTGTTCATGACCCGCGATATACCGAGCGATATCCCTGCGGGGGAGTTGAAGAATTTTTTCCTCATAACTTCCGGTGTCGGTGGTAAGAAGATTAAAGCGGCGTTTGCGGGCATGGATCCGAAAACGGGTTTGTCGTTTATTCGGGCGGAAAAGGGGCACAAATTTTCCGAGGTACGTTTTGCCCCCGCGTCCGAACTCCGGCTCGGTCATCGGGTTATTTCGGTTGGTCTGTTAGGTCCGCAGACGGGTAATGTTCCGTATCTCGGTACGGGTATGGTTTCGTCTGTGATCCGCATTCCGCAGCATCTTGTCTATATCAGCGGCGGCGAACTTACCAATTCATCCTCGCCGGTGTTCACTGACGACGGTCGGGCCGTTGGAATTGTCGCCTCGCAACTACCCGTAGAGTACAGGCTTCTGTTGGGCGGTAAGTGGGCCAATGTAGGGCTGAGTGGGCGCCAGACTGGTCGGTTCTTTATGCCGGTCGAGGAGTTTATCGGTGCGTTAAGCGATCCGACGAGTACGAAAAAACTACCGTGGACCGGAGTGGTGAGTTTCTATCCTGTCGGGGCTGAGCAGGCGGAGACCATAAAGAATCTTGGCGGCGTAACGGCGGCGATGGTCGGTCAGGTTATCCCTGACAGCCCCGCCGCGAAGGCGGGCATCAGGCAGGGAGATACCATAGTCGCTTTCGAGGGTGTCCCGTTGGAAAAAATGGCCACTCCTGAATTTACCGTTGCCGAATTTACAAGGCGTTTGTTTCACCGGAAGGTGGGCTCTCGGATTTCGCTGACCATTCTGCGTAAGGGTAAGCGGGAGACGGTGCAGGTGGAGTTGGCGGCGATGCCGACAAGCCCCCACGAGGCGACACATTACTACAATAAGCCTCTGGGCATAGCCGCGCGCGACCTGATACTGTGGGACCGGCATGTCGGGCGGGACAAACCGCTTCAGGAAGACGGTGTTATCGTAACGATGATTCGCCGGGATTCGCCGGCGGCTCTTGGAAAACTGAGACGCGGAGATATTATTACCGCCGTTAATGACAGGGCGGTGAAATCGACTGAATCGGTGGGAAGCATACTCGACGCCCTTACCAAAGCGGGAAGTACAAAACCAATTAATTTTATCGTCCGGCGAGGCGATAAGCCCGAAGCGGTGGTCGTTAATCCTAAACCATAAAGCAAATCCTCGACCTGACTGTACAGCGGTTTTTCAGAACGGCAGGGAGGTTGTAGTTATGAACAAATGGATTGGGACGGTGATAATGGCGGCTTTGGGAGTATTGCTGTTATGGGTGGGAATAAGGGGGCTTTTCGGCGAATTCGAGTCGATATTGCCTGCTGGGGCGATGGGACTTATCTGTGCGATTGCGGCGCTTCTGGCGGGTGAATGGTTGTGCTGGAGCGCGTTCGCCGGGCATACGCACCCACCGGCGCAGGCGGGACGAATTGCCGGCGCCGTCGGCGTTGTTATGATGGGCGTGCTGCTTCTGGCGGCGGGAATCCCGTCGATTTACGCCTATGGAATATCCTGACTTTCTGGAGTTACGCTATGTCAATTCGAGTGTTACCCTTGCTTTGTATTGTTGTGGCCTTGTCGCTTCCGGTCGATGCTCAAACGCCGAATCCCAGGGAGTCTTCGACGAAAGACCGCCCGTCGGTGAAGGCTGTCTGGTCCGAGCAGGCGTCGGGAAGTCTTACCCACGAGGCGAGGTCGTTGTGGCACAGGCGCTCCGGATCGGTACCGGCGAGAGTTGGGAGGACTCTTGCCCTGCTGCAATATGCCAGGCGGATTAGTCCTTCCGGAGCGGAGGTAAATCGTCAATTGATCGATCTCTACGAGGGGACGGGGAACCTCAAAGCCGCTACCGTCGCCGCCGGCGCCTGCGTCAAGGCGTCCCCGAACGATTACGCCTGTGCGGTTCGCTGGATTCGCCTGACGCTTCAGGGGTGCAACACTGCCGGAAAACGCATCGATTTTCTAAAGACCGTTGCGGGGAATAAAAAACTTTCCGGTGGTATTCGTGCCGCCGCCGCCGTCGGATTGTGCAGGATTTACCAGGGTCAAGGCCTCAATAAAGAGGCTCGTCTTGCCGCTGAACAGGCTTTGCGTTTTGACGCACACGAACCGGCTGCACTGCAAATGCTGGCGCAGATTACCAAACGGACCACGCCTGTCGATATGTTCGAGATCGCCCTTGGCGTATTCGCTGCAAACCCTCGAAGCCTGTATGTGTCCCGAAATCTGGCGCAGTCGCTTCAGAGCGCGGGTCTGTACGACAAGTCGCTGCTGTTCTACAACCATGCTCTTGCTATTGCCGGAGCGACCCGCCCGCCCGACGACGAAATGGAAATGTTGTTGGTCGGTTACCTCAACGCGATGCTTGATGCCGGTCAGGCCCCAAAGGCGATTACTTTTATCGCTCCTTACCTTAAGCGATATAATCGGAGCCTCAAACTACACGGATTGATGGTCGAGGCCTGCCGGTCTCTCGGCGCCGACGAGCAGGCGGACACTTACCTCGAAGTCATGGCTGGGATTTATAAACCGCTGACTTCGCCGGCATTGAAGCGGAGCGGACCTGTAAATGCCGAACTTGCGTGGTTCAATCTCATCTTCCGCTCCAGACCTGGAAACGCGATTCAGTGGGCCAATGCAGCGGCGCTGTCGGCGGGAGATGATTTATTTGTCCAGCGAGTGCTCGGTGCCGCCGAACTGGCGACGGGAAAGGTCGATTCAGGTGTAAAACGTCTGGCAAGCCTGGTCAAAAAAGACCAGTACGCAGCGGCGATCATGGCTGGACATTACTACCGCAGCGGCGCTTCGGAAAAGGGCGCAAAAACGCTGCTTGAAGGGGCGGGCGACGTTCGCACAGGCCCAGCCTGGAGAGGATTGAAAAAACTCGCGGATGGACAAAAGGTCAAACTCCCGCCTGTGTCCTATGCACAAAAGATGCAAAACGCATTGACTGAACTACCGGAATATCTACTTGATATGGGCAGGTATCCGGAAAAATACGTCAGCGTAAAACTCATCGCAAAAAAGACCAAAGTCCTGCTCGGAGAGGCAGTTACCGTTACCGTAACGGTCAAGAATATCTCGTGGCATCCTGTTCCGCTGGGGATTGGGGGTTTGTTCAACCCATCCATATTTTTGAGCGTGTCCGCTGAAGGACCTACGCGAGCGACGCTTCCGAATCTTACGCTCATAACCCTTCCTTCGCCGAAATATCTCAAAGCCGGAAAAGAAGTTTCCCAGACAATTCGCGTTGATGTCGGCGAACTTGAGAATTTGCTTTCCTCCTGGCCGATGGCGGAAGTGAAACTTTCGATAAGCGCGCTGCTGGACCCGCTCCAGTATGGGAAAAAGTTGTTCTCTTCAGTGCCGGGGATAAAGATAGCCCCTATAACGATCCGTCGCGCCGCGCTGTTTGACGTGTCGGGCTTAGAGAAGTCAGCCAACTTTGCATTGGGCTACATTGTTCGGGACCTTCAGCAAGGCTCGCCGGCCCAGCAGATGCGAGCGGCCCGGCAAACGGCATTGCTGTTGGGGTATGTATGCAGGAGCGAAATAGGAAAGGCCAAACCCATTTTACCGAAGGTTATAACCAGGCCGATACTTTTGAGCATGACAAGGGCGTTTCTTGGGTCCCCTTCACCCGTTGTACGGGCCGAGATGCTCGCAGCCTTGCATCATGTCGATCTGAACGCGCAGATTATATCGCTGATGGGGCCGCGAATTAAAGACACCGACAGCATGGTACGAATGAGGCTTATCGAACTATTGGCTGTGAAACGAACGAAAGGACACCGGACGCTGTTGGACCTTTTCACCGTCGATAGCGACGAACTTGTCCGCGAAATGGCAAAGGCGCTGCGTAAAAAATGATTTCCAATGCCGTAGGCATTTCTACGGGATTTTCAATTCCTGCCCGACGACGGTGAAGGATACCTCTACACAGGACTGTTCGATTTATAACCATAAAGGACACAAAGGGTACAAAGGACAGAAAAAATAAAAGTTTCTTTTTTTCTTTGTGTTCTTTGTGCACTTTGTGGTTCATTCTTCTTATGCGGCGATTTGTCGATTTACATACTCATTCAACCGCTTCCGACGGGGACACGTCTCCAGCCGAACTGGTGCGCCTTGCGGAGTCCGGGAATCTATTGGCATTGGCGCTGACGGACCACGATACCGTTGCAGGACTGGCTGAGGCGCGGCAGGCTGCCGATGCGCTGGAGGTGCGGTTCATTCCCGGAATTGAAATCTCGGCAGTCTTTACCGACGGTATGCTGCACATTCTCGGTTTGGGCATCGACCCGGATAACGGGCAATTGCAGAAGATCGCCCGGTCGCTTCGTCAGGCCCGCAACGAACGTAACCCGCAAATGCTCGCCAAACTGCACGAGTTGGGTATGGATATTTCAATGGACGAGTTGGTGGCCATGGCTTCGGGTTCGAATGCAGCGGACGCTGATTCGGTCATGGTGGGTCGGCTTCACATGGCAAGGTTGTTGCGGGTGAAAGGATACGTTCGCAGCGAGGCGGAGGCCTTCGACCGTTACATCGGCACGGACAAGCCGGCGTTTGTGGACAAGGAGAAACTTTCGGCCCGCGAGATTATCGAAGCGATTCACTCTGCCGGCGGGGTGGCGATAGTGGCCCATCCGGTCGAGTTGAAATGCACGAACGACGCCATGCTCGAACGCGTTGTCAAATCACTCGTCCATGACGGGCTTGACGGTATCGAGGCGTATCACTCCAGCCACAACGACCGGCAGATTCGCTCATACCTTGATTTGGCACGTCGATTGGGGCTGATGGTGTCGGGCGGGTCGGACTTTCACGGCTCTGCAAAATCCGGCGTTAGACTAGGTAGGCCCAGGGTTCCGATAGAGGTCGTCGAACAACTCCTTGCCAAAATCGGCAGTTGAATGATAACCTTGTGGGCAATGAAAATTCTTCGATACATCCCGATAGTAATTTTGGTCGTGTTGGCCGTCGGTTGTTCGCCGGGTGGTGACGGCGCCGGTCGAGGCGGACTTACAAGAAAATTGTTCGGGCCCTCGCCGAAGCAACTGGTCGTGCAGATGTTCGAGTCCGAGGACCCGGACTTGCGACGGGATGCGATTGAGCGGTTGTCGAAGAAAGATTGGGGTCGGCGAGGCGCATACCCGAAGGCCTATGCGATTATGACCACCGATTCGGCTCCGACCGTGCGCAGCGCGGCTGTGCGGGCGCTTGGTCGGGTCGGCGACGCAAAATACGCCAAGGAAGTCATCGCCGCTCTTTCCGACCACGAGTCGTCGGTGCGATGGGATGCTGCTGTGGCGATGGATTCGATATTTGCGCCGGAGGCTGTGGGACCGTTGTCGCTCAGGGCGAATTCCGACGTATCGCCCGACGTTCGCATCGCATCCGCTCGCGCATTACGGCATTATCGGCAGCAGGATGTTCTTGATACGTTGTTGCGGTGTCTGGACGACCCCAAACTAGCCGTTCGGTGTCGGGCGGCTGAATCACTGACCGAACTGACCGGCGAGGTCGCCGGTACCGACGCCCGCGCATGGCGGAGAATCCTCAACGCAAAGACCGACCCGTTCAAACATCCGGTCAGACCGGTAAAAAGGGCATGGTGGAGCCGCTTCAGGCGACGGACTACATCCCAACCGACGAAGTAACAAAACATGAAAAGCGAAATTGTCAAAGACGAATTGATCTACACCGGTAAAATCTGCCGGGTTCATAAGATCGGTCTGGAAATGGACACCGGCGAGGTTGTTTCCCGCGACCTGGTCGAGTTCGACGACGCGGTAGTGGTGGTTCCGGTGCTGGATGACGGGTCGGTCGTGATTATCCGCAACGAGCGATTCGCGGTGGGCGAGAATCTTTACGAATTCCCTGCCGGTAAAATCGACGGCGACGAGGCTTCGGAAGCCTGCGCCTTGCGGGAACTTATCGAGGAGACCGGCTACACCGCAGGTCGGCTTGAGAAACTGGGCGGATTTTATTCCTGTCCGGGTGCTATTACGGAATATCTCCACGTTTTCGCCGCGACGGAACTGACGGCTGGGCCCCAGATGCTCGAAGAGTACGAGCGAATTGAAGTTGAACTCGTCAGCCCGGAGCGAATTGACGATATGATTCGAAGCGGCGAGTTGCACGACGCCAAGAGCATCTCGGCCTGGGCGATGTGGCGACTGAAAGAGAGTCTCTAATGAGTTGGCGTGATAGACCATACGCGCAGCAGGATTATAATCCTCCTCCACCGCAACGCTCCGGCGGGTTTGCCGGTGGAATGCCAAAACCGAGATGGGCGGTCAAGTATCTGCTTATTATCAATATCGCGGTGTTTTTCCTCCAGGTGTTTCCGGATATCGGAGGTCGTTTGTTCACGTGGGGCACTGTCATTCCAGCCTATTGGTGGCAACCTTGGCGGTATATCACCTTCCAATTCCTTCACGGTGGGTTGTTTCACCTGCTTTTTAACATGATGGGTCTGTACTTTCTGGGGATGCTGCTTGAGTCCGGTTGGGGCGCGAGGCGATTTTTGGTCTTTTATCTCAGTTGCGGCGTGGCTGCCGGTATTGCTCACGTACTTATGACATTTGCAATGGAGCGGGGGATAGAGGTGCCCTTGCTTGGCGCTTCGGGGGGCGTGTATGGAGTAGTGCTTGCCTGTGCGGTGCTGTTTCCGCATATACGCCTGATAGTGTTCCTGTTTCCGATGCCTATTCGCACAGCCGCTGCGTTATTCCTCGGAATAGCGGTATTCTTTACACTTCAGGAATTCTTCGCCGGTGGAGCGGGTGGCGGCGGGATCGCGCACGTTGCCCATCTTGGCGGGGCTGTGGCGGCGGCTGTTTGGATTTGGGGATTGCCGAAACTGCGAATGAGATTACGCTTTAGCAATAGGCCTGCAGGACAAGGACAGTGGGAAAGGAAACTGAAACAACGACGAGAACAACAGGAAAAAATCGACCGCATACTCGATAAAATCCGAAGCGAAGGTATCGGTTCACTCAGCAGAGGCGAGAAAAGAACGCTGCAACAGGAGTCCGAGGGAATGAAAAATGATAAATGATAAATGTTAAACTGAAAAAAGCATTCAGCCGTCAGCAGTTAGCATTTAACATTTGTCATTGGGATTGTAAATCGTGAAATACGTTTCCACACGCGGACAAATCGAACCGATTGAATTTCAGGACGCCGTCATGATGGGTCTGGCCGACGACGGCGGGCTGATTATTCCCGAATCAATTCCTGATGTCGCGGGCCGGTTGGAAGCGTGGAAATCGCTGGATTATTCCGATTTGGCGTTTGAAATCTTCCGCCTGTTCATCGGCGACATTCCCGAAACCGACCTGAAAACGCTTATCGAGAAAACCTACGCCGACGCCTTCGATCCGGCCCCGGCGGTAACTCTCAGGGTTGGGCCTGTATATGTCCTCGAATTGTGGCACGGTCCTACGCTGGCGTTCAAGGACATCGCCCTTCAACTTCTGGGCAACCTGTTCGAGTACATCCTTGCCCGACGCGGGGGGCGTTTGAACATTCTCGGCGCGACCAGCGGCGACACGGGCAGCGCAGCAATCGCAGGCTGTCGGGGCAGGGCGGGTATCGACATATTCATCATGCACCCAGCCGGGCGGGTCTCGGAAATCCAGCAGCGGCAAATGACGACCGTCCTCGACGAAAATGTTCACAATATCGCCGTGGCCGGTAACTTCGACGACTGCCAAAGGATTATGAAAACGCTCGCAGCCGATCTTGAATTCAAAGGAAAATACTCGCTCGGAGCCGTAAATTCCGTCAACTTCGCAAGGGTGCTGGCGCAGATTGTGTACTACTTCAAAGCCGTCTTTGAAGTCCAGGCCCAAACCGGCGTGAGGCAGGTTCGCGTCGAGGTTCCCACGGGCAATTTCGGTGACATATTGGCTGGGTGGTACGCCCGGCAGATGGGGCTGCCGATAAGCCGACTCATCCTGGCAACCAACGAAAACGACATCCTCGCAAGGTTTTTCAGCACAGGCGAATACTCGCTGGGGAAATTATCACAAACGCTCTCGCCCTCGATGGATATTCAGGTGGCCAGCAATTTCGAGCGGTATCTTTATTACAAGGTTGGCTGTGATGCGGGCCGATTGCGGGCATTGATGGATGATTTTGCCCGGGCAGGTTCGTTGCGAGTGGAAGTCGCCGACGATGGTAAGGTTGATTCAGACGTTGTGGCCGGGGTCGGAACGCAGGACGACGTACTGGCGACTATCGGTAAGTATCATGAGCAGTACGATTACCTCTTGGACCCGCATACTGCCGTCGGTGTAGCGGTGGCTGAGGCGATGGGAGTTTCGGGCGAGCCGCTTGTTGCCCTGTCAACCGCCCACCCGGCCAAGTTCCCCGACGCCATCAAAAAAGCCACCGGAAAAGACCTCGCCCATCACCCAGCCATCGACTCCCTTGCGGATTTACCCACTCGATGCGTCGAATTACCTAACGACATCGAGGCGGTGAGAGAGTTCATCGTCAAGACGATTGGATAACAGATTTAGCCGCGAACAGCGCGAACAAAACAGATTGTAAAATTAAGGAGTAAAAAAGTTCGCGTTGTTCGCGGCTAAAATGAATGGCGTGCTGGTGCGTTTCGATGTCGGACGGTACAATTAAGGCAAAGAGGTGCTGGAATGGATAAAGAAGCAGTTTTGAAAATTATTCAGCGTTTCGGTGAGGCCTTCGGAAATCATGGCGTCAGGGCATCGAAAATCATTCTTTACGGTTCGTATGCCAGAGGGGATTGGCGTGAGTGGAGCGACATCGATCTGGTGGTCGTGTCCGACGACTTCGCGGGCAAGAGTCATTGGGAGCGCATAGTAGTCCTTTCCGACGCGATTTACGATCTCTGGGAACCAATTGAGGCCGTTGCCATGACGCCGGAAGAATGGGAAAAGGGCGATTCCATGATCGCCCAATTTGCCAGAGAGGGCGAAGAAGTCTATTCGGCGTAGGGGAAAAAGAAGTCCACGAATTGTTTTATGGAAACCGACAAGTACATCCTTGGGGGCAAGGGCACTAAGCCGGTGAATGTACAACCAGTTTCTACACTTCCCCAATATTGTTACTGGCTGTTGCCTTTTGTGGTGCTATCGAGTCCTGCAGGAGGCCTTATCGGGCTATTTTCAGGAAGTGATAATTTTCCGCCAGTCTGGCTCATTGTTCTGTTGGTAGCCGAATCGGTTGTGGTTGGCGTTCCCATCATCGTGGCTTTGACCAAGCTTTGGTACAGGTGGGCGAACGAGGAATTAAAAAAATCTTTTAGCCCAGAGACATTTATTGCTTTTTTTGCCAGCGTTGTTCGAATTTTCAAACTTAATCCCGATCTGTCAGCCCGTCATCCTTGGTTCAAGTACTGCTACTATGGTTCATTTGTTCTCTGTCCCGCCGCGACACTTCTTGGCATTAGTATATATGTACTTCTCATCTTCTGGGAATTCGTGTAATTCGTGCAATCTGTGTAATTTGTGGACTATTCTGTTGTTCGCGTAGCCTGTCCTGCGGGTTCGCGGCTAAAAGGAAATAACCAATGACAAAGATAGCGATAACCGGAGCCGCTGGTCGGATGGGTCGGCGGATAGCGGCATTGGCGATTGGGGCCGAGCAGTTCGATATTGTTTCGGCTTTGGAATCGACGGGCCAGGACGCAATCGGGCGCGACATCGGCGAATTGGCCGGTATGGGAACCTTCGGCGTGAAGGTAACCGAACAACTCGCCGACGCTCCGCAGGTGCTTATCGACTTTTCCCTTCCCGAAGGGACGATGCGGTGGCTTGACGTCTGCCGGGAGCACAATATAGCGATGGTCATCGGCACGACAGGCCTGACCGAATCGCAGCAGGCGGAAGTGGCGGATTCAGCCTCGCAGATAGCAATTGTCCATGCAGCCAATATGTCCGTGGGCGTGAACATGCTGCTGAAGGTCGTCGGCGAAGTGGCGGCGGCGCTCGGCGAGGATTATGACGTCGAGATTTCCGAAACGCATCACCGCTTCAAGAAAGACGCTCCATCGGGTACCGCCATTGCGTTGGCGAAGGCTGTTTGCGACGCGACGGGCAGGCAGTACGGCGAATCGGCTGTTCTCGGCAGGGGTGGTACAAGCCCGCGCCGCCCCGGTGAGATAGGTATGCACGCCGTTCGCCTGGGCGACACGGTCGGCGAGCACAGCGTCCATTTCGGCTGCCTCGGCGAGACGGTAACGATCTCGCACTCCGCCCACACACGCGATACCTTTGCTCGCGGCGCGCTGCGAGCGGCCTTATGGCTTGCAGGGAAGAAGCCCGGGCTTTACTCTATGCAGAATGTCCTGTTCGGTGAATAGTTTTAAGGAGCCATGGAATGATACGATTGACATGTCCGAAGTGCGGTAATGTTGCGGAACTCGCCGACGCTCAAGCCGGTCAGAGCGTAACGTGCCCGAATTGCGGCAACGTCAGCATCGCGCCCCTGTCAACGGTGGCAGAACCCGTTGTCGCCGGGAGCGAAATTCCGCCACCGCCGGTATCAACGCCGACGCCGGTCAGTACGGAAAAGGATGAGCGTATGTGGGGGATGCTCTGCCACCTTGCAGCGCTTTCGGGGTTCGTGGGAGTGCCCTTCGGCAATATCGTCGGCCCGCTGGTCATCTGGATGATCCAGAAGGATAAGTATCCCTCCGTCGTCAAGCATGGAAAAGAGGCGCTGAACTTCCAGATATCAATGACAATCTACGCGGCGGTTGCGGCGGTGCTGATACTTGTCGTCATCGGGATTTTCCTGCTTATCGCCATTGCCGTGGTCAACGTAATCTTCGTCATTATTGCCGCGATTAAGGCCAACAATGGTGAACCTTATCGTTACCCGCTGACCATTCGATTTTTGAAGTAGGACACATGGCGCGTCGAAGAGCATGGAAGCAGAACGGTTATCGCTGGGAGGTCGCCCCTGCCTGGGGCGGTGCTGCCGAGAACGCCCATCGTCTGAAAACTTCGCCGCTGATCGCGCAAATCCTGCATAACCGTGGCCTGGACGAAGTCGAACAGGTTCGCAGGTTCCTCAATCCCAAACTGACCGATCTTCATCCGCCGGAATTACTGAGCGGAATTGACGTTGCCGTCGAGCGATTGGCCGGGGCAGTGCGCGACGGCGAGAAAATCTGCATCTACGGCGATTACGACGTTGATGGTATGACAGCCATTGCGATTCTCTATCGTCTCCTGGCAATGCAGGGCGCGGAGGTTGATTACTATGTGCCTCATCGACTGACGGAAGGATACGGCGTCAACGTCGAAGCCATAGAAAAAATCGCCGCCGACGGGGTCAAACTGCTGGTAACGGTGGATTGCGGCGTTACCGCCGTTGAGCAATTGCGCCGGGCGGGTGAGTTGGGTATGGATGTTATCGTAACAGACCATCATGCTCCCGATCGGGTCCTGCCCGATGTCCTGGCGATTGTCCACCCAGCCCTGCCTGACAGCACCTACCCCAACGCCGATCTTGCAGGTGCGGGCGTAGCCTTCAAACTCGCCTGGCATCTGGCCTGCCGGATGTGCGGGGCGACACGCGTGGATGAACCGATGCGGAATTTCCTGCTGGAGGCTACTGCACTGGCGGCGCTGGGGACGATTGCCGACGTGGTTCCGTTGTTGGACGAGAACCGCGTCCTGGCGGTTTATGGTCTGAAGGGTCTGGCGGCGACGGAGCATCCAGGCCTCCGTGCCTTGATAACTTCTGCCCGTCTGGATGGCGAGCGGCTTGATGCTTTTGACGTCGGTTTTCGTCTTGCTCCGCGTCTGAACGCCTGCGGACGGATGGGTCATGCCCGCCTTGCCGTTGAATTACTGACTCGCGCCGAACCTGACCGCTGCCGGGAAATCGCCGAATACCTCGAAAAGCAGAACGCCGAGCGCCAGAAAGTCGAGCGGCGAATTACAGAAGAAGCCGTCGATATGGTCCGTTCTGCCGGGGGTGATAATAAGGCCATTGTGCTGGCTTCGCATGACTGGCACGCGGGCGTCGTCGGTATTGTGGCGTCGCGCATGGTGGACCGGTTCGGCAAACCGGCTGTTATAATCGCCCTGGACGGCGAGGCAGGACGCGGTTCGGCGAGAAGCGTCGATGGTTTTCACATGCGGGATGCACTGGCCGCCTGCTCCGAACATCTGCTGAATTTCGGTGGGCACGCAATGGCCGGCGGGCTGGGGTTGCCAGTTGATGCCGTCGAAAAATTCGCAGCCGATTTCAACCGCTACGCAGCCGAGAATATCACTGAAGAGATGACCCTTCCGGTATTGCAAATTGACGCCGAGATTACCATTTCCGAACTGTCTTACCAGGTCGTCGAGCAGTTGGAGCGTATGGGTCCCTTCGGTAGAGGTAATCGGCGTTCACTTATGGCGATACGTTCGGTGAGGATTATGACGCCCCCGCAACGGATGGGGCGCAACGGCGGGACGGTAAGTTTCATTGTCGGCCAGGACCAACCCAAACCGGGGCGATTGCGATGCGTCGGTTTCGGGATGGGCGAATTGGCCGATAAACTCGCCGGTGTCAATACGGTTGATATCGTCGGCGAACCGGTGCTGAATCACTTCAACGGTCGAAGCAGCGTGGAAATGCACCTTCGCGATGTAACAATTTCCGATTCCAATTGAACAGAAAACCAGACGGACATTCTTCCAATTGGAAATTGTTTGCTCCCCGGCGGTCACGGCTCTATACACCGATTTCCCTAAGCATATCCTTGAATTTGAGAACGGTTTGCGCAAAATCGGGAGGCATCGACGGCTGTAACACGAATAGACCGGCGAAGCACTTGCAGCAGAGGATTGATATGAGTTCCTTGATTTCGGACAGGCCTTCCTCCAGCGCTGTGCGCCGCCCCGACGCCAGGCCGTCGTTTATGTACAGCAGACCTATGTGCCGCCTGATTCGGGTGTGATATGTCTGCAAGAACGGATTCTCGCCGACTTGGGCGAAGGCCAACGGGTTGAACGCAAGTTTGACGTTTCCTGATGCTTTTCGCGGAAGGCTTTCGAGCATATCGGCCAGGCGTTCGCCGCCGATGGACGTATTCTCCACGAGCACGTTGAAACCATTTTTAGCGAGGCGAGCTATGGATTCGACCCGGCAGGTCGATGGGACGATAAGCGTCTTGGCCCCGGCCTCCTTGAGCAGGCCTGCCGTTTCTTCAGGGGCGAGAACGGGAAGCCTGATCGCCACCGGCTTGATCTTCGCCATTCGCAGCCCCCGCAGATACCACTTCCGCTTGTCCCGTTCGATGCGGTTCCACGGCGTGTCGTTCACGCAGGAAAGCACCACGTTCTCAATGCCGAAGTGCGTGAGGTTGTCGATGATTTCCTCGATGTATCGGCCTGCGAATCGGCTGTCGGCTGCGAGCCGAAACGAGCACCGTCGCCATTGCGCCCGCAGGACGTCGGCCTTTTGCCACACGCCGTCCGGCAGGGACGGGTTGTCGGTAATAAAAAGCGACGGCTCGGTTTTCAGGCGCTCCAACAATGTTTCCAGCAGTTCCCTGCACGGCATCGACCGGGCGACGCAGGAACCTATCGTGGTTTTCCGCATCAGGCCGATTTGATCCAGCCATTTTTGCAGACCTATGAAGTTCCGATGAGGCCCGGCGAACAGGGGCCAGGTTTTGGTCCGCGTCTTTCCCGTCGAATCAATAAAACTGCCCTTCGTCGGCCTGAGGTATGGCGAGTGGGCCAGCGTCTCGGCGGTGTGAAGAAAAGTGCAGCGGTCCAGATCGACGCCGAGCAGCAGTATCTTTCCGCCGAGTTCGCAGAGTCTGTAATAAGGCGTGCCCTTGCCGTGGGCGGTTTTCGCCTCCACGTGGTCTTTGATAAGCCATTCAGCCTTAGCGCCGATCGCGGCTACCGACGCCAGCGGGTGTCGGCTGCGAAAGGCGTCTTTGCGTTTCCAGAACGCCTGCGGGAGAGCGCCCAGATGGGTTTGGCTCTTTCCGGTGTCGAAGACCTCATCGTCGCTTTCAAAGGCGGGAACGACGACCGTTCCGTCAGGCCCGACGACCTGGAGCAGGGCGTCGATGACCGTATCTGCCCCGCCGGCGACACTGCCGAGGCTGCTGAGAGCGGCGTGCACGAATACATGGTCGCCGCCGGTCAGCCCCAGCCTTTTCAGCCCGGAAATAATGTCGGTTTTCTTAACTGTCCGCGTCATGGCAGGAGCGCCTTGGCGTTCTCGTAGAAGATTTTGTTCAGTATCTCATCTGAAACGCCCAGGTCAAGATACCCGGTTATTGCCGGTTTTATCAGATTATCCCCGAACCCGGCGTCCGTTCCGAAGAGCAGCCTCTCGGCAGGGCATTGCCGGATGAATTCCTGTATGCAGCCGGCCTTTTGCGAGCAGAGACAAAGATGGATATTCCGATGGCGGTGGCATGCCAGGATGGCGTCTTTGTAAAGGTCGTTTATGCCGGAGTGGCCAAGGATAATGGTCGTTTCCGGGACTTTTTCGGCGGCCGCTGCTATCTGGAGCGGCGTGCAGTAAGGCGGGGTCCCGTCGTGGAAGAGGACCGGCAGACCGAGTTCGCCCGCCTTTTTGAGTATCGGCAGGACGGCAGGGTGCGTCAGCGAAAAGGCCTGTAACCAGGGATGGAGTTTCAGCCCCCTCATTCCCAAGTCGCGAACGGAACGTTCGAGTTCGCTCAGAGTGGCGTCTGTTTCCTCGTTAGGCCAGACGGTGCAGAACGGTACGAAGAAATCCAGGTGGTCTTTAATCCCTTCAGCCAGCAGGTCATTGTTCCGGGCCGGTTCGCCCCGCAGGCCGTCGGTCGTCATAATCCACGCGCCGCAGAGTCCGGCGGACTCGAACTCCTCGCGAATCTCGTCGCCGCTCCTGGGATGAGCGCCGAAAGACGTCCCCGGGAAATGGGTATGGCTGTCGATGACCTTCATGTCTTGATTCTCCATACTCGCCTTGCGTTTTCGTTGGCGTACTTGTTGAAAATATCGTCCGGCAGGTTCAGCGGTTTGAGTTTTTCAAATTCAGGTCCGGGGCGGGACTGCGGATAGCCCGTACCGAACAGGACGCGATCGACGCCGATAGCGTCAATAGCGCCTTTGACCAGACCGGTGGTCGTATAGGAGGTGTCCAGAAGGATGTTTGGCGACTGTTGAGCGGCGGGAATCGCGTCGTAGCCGGCAAAATCGCTCCAGCCCATGTGCCCCATTACGAAGGTCGCTTCGCCGAATCGCCGGGCAAGTTCAGCCAGTTGGAACGGCATCGCGCAGATGGGCGTGCCGGTGTGGGCGTAAATCGCCTTGTCATACTCCATGCACACCTCGATGAGCGGATCGAGAACGGACTCAGCCAATTGGAAACCCTGACGAGGCGGGTGAAGATACAGGCCGCACAAGCCTCGCTCGAACGCCTTCTTGAGCGAATCGACCGCCTTTTTCCCGTACCACGGGTTCGCCACAGCCAGGCCCGAAAGCCGGTTCGGATATTGCTCCACCAGATCGGCCATCAGGGCGTTTCCTTCGTCGTTATAGACGGCGACGAACTCGTCCGGCGGCGATGCTACGGTGTGCGAAATTCCCCATCGCTCAGCCAGGGCGAACCAGTCGTCAACCTCTATCCTGCCGTCTTTTGCCGGCAAACGCACAGCCGAATCAATAACGTTCGTTCGCATGATGTTTATCCTATTCTAAACGACGCGATCAGTCATCCACGCTCGCTGTCCCGGCGAATTGCGGGACATCGCACGAGCGGCATTGCACGCCGTCTGCGTCATTGGTGTATATTTCCAACGCCGTCGCCAGTTGGGTTTTCCCTTCCAGTTTGCAGTGCACCTTGCCGGCCTCGTCGTTCACCGACACATCGGAAATCCGCGTGTCGTGATGGCTTCGGGCGTAGTCGCAGATGTATTCGAACGGACGGTAGATTAGATCGTACTTTTTCAGCCCGTCGTGGATGCGGCTGAAAATTTCGTCCCATTCCGACATGGAAACAACGGCTATCCGCTGTTCGTGACATACCAGAACCCCGAAAAATCTGGCGTCGATTCCCCGCCGGACCTGTTTGATACCCACCCGTGCTGCTGCTTCGGCGTTGTTGAACGGGCTTTCATCCCAGAAAATCGTGTTGTCCCACAGGAAATCGACCTCCGCGGCTGCCTCTGGAGAATCAAAACTCCACGGCTCCAGGTACGATCTCATAATGAAGAAATCAGGATCGTTTTCCAGGTAATCCATGTAGTATCCCCGGTGATGGTAGGGTGCGGGGGGCTTGAAAGCGGGTTTTTTGTGCGGAACGTCCATCCAGGCTGTATCGAAGTTAAGGACCATGCTCAGATATTCAATGCCTCGCTCCTTCAAGTACGGCAGCGCGTTACTACCCATCTCTCCAAAATGGTGGTTTTCAAACCGGCTGGGGCTGATGCCCCACTTCTTCATACATGCGTCGTAGCGTTTGAAATTCTCGGCGACCTGCTCATCCGAAAGCGGCTTGCGTCCCTCGTGATCGAACCACATCAGGTTGGTGTACGTGATCCCGTGGACGCCGAATGTCGCCAGCCCGGCGTCGTACAATTCCTTTATTTTCGCCGAATCTGCATATCTTTCCTCGTGCATTACTCGGTCGATGTCTTCCAGATAGACCTCCAGGTGCGGAATCCAGCCAAACTTGTTCATCACGTCGGCATAGCGGAAATGATTGTAGGACGCGCTGCAATCATCCACCAGGGCCGTCGCGAAGGGCGGCATTGCATAGATCGCGAACGGCTTGCGCGCCGCCCAGACGATGGATTTCCAGAATACATCATCCAGCCCCGACGCGTGACCCAACACCTGCCTTGTCCATAGTTTGACGGACGTTGCGAACAACACCGCGCGTCCCTGGCCGTATGTCGTCGCAATCAACACAGGCCAGCCGCTGGATGTTTGCAGCAGGCTCCCGCTGGCCGGGCCATAGCGAGGACTTTCGATAGGCCAGACTTCAACGGCTTCTGTCAGTTTTACCTGGTCGGTAAGTTCTCGCGTGCCGGTGATGAAGTGCTCCACGTTCGTTGTGTTAATCCGCGAACACGATAACGGTTTCCGGCCCGGGCTTATCTTGAAAATCTCGGCAAATGGGCCGCTGTAATCGCTCAGGTCGCCGTCGAAACCGACCAGTCCGACCCCGGCCTGGACTGCATCCCGCAGTGCTTCAGCGCCGCCCTGGCCGAGTTTCCTGCCAAGACCGTCCTGACCCAGGATCACGCAGCGATGGGTGAGCAACTGCTTCGCCGAAGGCGCGCCGCCGTCCAGGTCCCAGACCTTATACGGGATACCCATATGTCCCAACGCCGCCGACATCGTCTCGTCAACGAGTCCGAATTCATCAGCGTTGGAACTGTTCACCAGCAGCAATACCGTCCCGTTACCCTCTGCCTGTTGTTCTTGTGCTTTGTTATTCATTGATCAACGCTCTTCTGTCAAAATCAGCCCTTTTGCGGAAGTTCAGTATGGAACATTTTCACGAAACTGCTTAACGCATCAACTTTCTACACTCACTGCCCCGGTAAATTGCGGAACATCGCATGACTGGCATTGCACGCCGTCTGCGTCATTGGTGTATATTTCCAACGCCGTCGTCAGTTGGGTTTTCCCTTCCAGTTTGCAGTGCACCTTGCCGGCCTCGTCATTCACCGACACATCGGAAATCCGCGTGTCGTGATGGCTTCGGGCGTAGTCGCAGATGTATTCATAAGGCCGGTAGATTAGATCGTACTTCTTCAGCCCATCGTGGATGCGGCTGAAAATTTCTTCCCATTCCGACATTGTAACCACGGCTATCCGTTGCTCGTGGCAGAACAGACTCCCGAAAAATCTGGCATCGATTCCTCGCCGGACCTGTTTGATACCTACCCGGGCAGCCGCTTCGACGTTGTTGAACGGGCTTTCGTCCCAGAAGATCGTGTTGTCCCACAGAAGATCGCCCTCCGGGATATAATCCGGCGAATCGAAACTCCACGGCGACAAACTCGATCTTATGAGGAAGAAATCAGGGTCTTCTGCCAGATATCCCATGTAATATCCCCGGTGATGGTAGGGTGCGGGGGGCTTGAGAGCGGGCTTCTTGTGCGGGACATCCATCCAGGCGGTGTCGAAATTGAGACTCAGGCTTAGATATTCGACGCCGCGCTGTTTCAAATAGGGCAGGGCGTTTCTGCCCATTTCCGAGAAATGGGGGTTCTCGTACCGGCTGGGTTTAATCCGCCACTTTTTCATACAGGCGTCGTAGCGTTTGAAATTCTCGGCGACCTGCTCATCCGAAAGCGGCTTGCGTCCACCATGGTCGAACCACATCAGGTTAGTGTACGTGATCCCGTGGACGCCGAATTCCGCCAGCCCGGCGTCGTACAATTCCTTTATTTTCGCCGAATCTGCATATCTTTCCTCGTGCATTACCCGGTCGATGTCTTCCAGATAGACCTCCAGGTGCGGAATCCAGCCGTACTTGTTCAGCACGTCTGCATAGCGGAAATGATTGTAGGAACTGCTGCAGTCATCGATCAGCATCGTAGCGAAGGGCGGCATTGCATAGATCGCGAACGGCTTGCGAGCCGCCCAGACGACCGATTTCCAGAATACATCATCCAGCCCCGACGCGTGACCCAACACCTGCCTTGTCCATAGTTTGACGGACGTTGCGAACAACACCGCGCGTCCCTGGCCGTATGTCGTCGCAATCAGCACAGGCCAGCCGCTGGAGGTTTGCAGCAGGCTCCCGCCGGCCGGGCCATAGCGAGGACTTTCGATAGGCCAGACTTCCACGGCTTCTGTCAGTTTTACCTGGTCGGTCAGTTCGCGCGTGCCGGTGATGAAGTGATCCACATTTGTTGTGTTAATCCGCGAACACGATACCGGTTTCCGGCCCGGGCTTATCCTGAAAATCTCGGCAAATGGGCCGCTGTAATCGCCCAGGTCGCCGTCGAAACCGACCAGTCCGACCCCGGCCTGGACTGCATCCCGCAGTGCTTCAGCGCCGCCCTGGCCGAGTTTCCTGCCCAGACCGCCCTGACCAAGAATCACGCAGCGATGGGTGAGCAACTGCTTCGCCGACGGCGCGCCGCTGTCCAGGTCCCAGACCTTATACGGGATACCCAGGTGTCCCAGCGCCGCCGACATCGTCTCGTCAACGAGGCCGAATTCATCAGTGTCGGAACTGTTCACCAGCAACAATACCGTTCCGTTACCCTCTGACTGTTGTTCTTGCGCCGTATTGGTCATAGAATGTTCCTTTGTTGTCCTTTCTTGTTACTTCTTGATAATCAGCGGTTCGGGCGTGAAAGCCACTTCTTTATAGACGCCGTCGGCCTTTGCTTCCAATTCCAGGACTTTATCCGACATGCCTTTGACGATGCCCTCGATGAGTTTCCTGCCGATTTCGGGTGAAGCCTTTTCTGGTCGGCCCATCACGCCGACCTTTATGTCGGGCTTCTGGCTCATGCGAGGCACCACGAATTCGTCATCGACGATCTTCTCGGCGCGCTGGTAGTTGTCCGGGTGTTCGGCCATCAATTTCATCAGCGGCTCGGCATCCAGTTCCAACTCGTCCATTCTCACCAACTCCGGCTCCAGCGCCATTATCCTGGATGTTTCATTCCATCCGGCGTGCCAGTCGCCTTCGTCTAACGAGTTGTCGTCGTCGGGACGGAATTTCCAGGTAGGCATCAGTGCGATCAAGGCGTTTTCAAACATGGGATTCAGCCGGAGCAGCAGTTTGAGGGCGTTGTCGAGCGCCCGGGCGTTCTCCGAGCCGCCGTGGCAGAGCAGGAGGTAGAAATTGCGGAATCCCTGGGCTGCCAAGGACACCAGCGTGTCGCGGACCACGAGGGACATAACCGCCGGGGAGATGTTAATGGTCCCCGGAAGGTCGCCGCCCGAAAAGGACTGATGAATCGTAGGCGCTACGATGATCCCCGTCTGCTCGCCGACCATTCGCCCGATATGATTGGCCAGAATCGTGTCGGTCTTCAGCGGCAGGTGGTATCCGTGCTGCTCGATCACACCCATAGGCAGAATAATCGACTTACTGCGTGTGAGGTATTCCCTGACCATTTTAACGGTCATGTGTTCCATTACGGGAAAAGGATCGTTTGCGATATTTTTGTTCATTTTATGTTCCTTTTTTTGCATAAAACGTTTTCAAATTCGTTCACCTTCCGGCCTTCATCTCATTGACCGATTCTATAACCGCATCGGCGAGGTATTTCAACTGCTCGCTGGTGAAATCGTATAACGGCAGGTGGGTGAATGTTTTTTGGAACATCCTTTCAGCCACCGGGCAGGTTTTCTCTATGGCCTTGGTGTCGTATCCGAGTTGCCGCAGAATGCTGAACTTGTATAGCGGAGCATAATGCGGAATATTGACGACGCCCTTGGCCGAGAGTTTCTTCTTCAGCGTCTGGACGTCTCCGCCGACGATCTCCGGGTCGATCTGCAGCAGGTACAGGTGATACGTGGGCTTTATTTCGGCGGTACCCAGAGGCGGCGGGATGATTCCGGGGACCTTGCTGAATCGGCTGTTCAGGTACGTCGCCGCTTTTTTCCGACTGGCGATAATGCCCTTAAGGCGTCCGATCTGCTGGAGCAGACCGATCGCCTGAATCTCGGTTGTGGAATGGTTTGGCGGCGCGAAGCAGTCGCCCTTGCTCTTCAGCGCGACGACGTCGTAGAGCCAGTTCTTCACCTGTTTGCCCATGTCGATTCCGAGGAAGCGGCTCTTGGCGAAATCTTTCCCGAAGGGCGTGTTGGTAGCGAGGATGCCGCCCTCGCCCAGCGCGGTGATGTTCTTGACCTCGTGGAAACTGAATGAACCGAAGTGGCCTATCGCACCCATCATCTTGCCTTTGTACGAACCGCCGAAGGCGTGTGCCGCGTCTTCGATTACCGTGATATTGTGCTTCCTGGCCAGACGCATAATCGGGTCCATGTCGGCTGGGTATCCGCCGACGTGAACGGGGAAGATGACCTTGGTCCTGGGCGTAATCTTTCTGGCGACGTCTTCGGGGTCTATATTGATGGTCCGCGGGTCAACGTCGGCCAGCACGACTTTCGCCCCGATACTCAGCGGATACGTAATTGAGGCGATAAACGTAATCGCCGGGGCGATTACCTCGTCGCCGGGCTTCAGGCCGGCGAATTTATGCGCGATTTCGAAACCGGCCGTCGCGTTGGTTACGAAAAGGGCGTATTTCGCCCGCAGTATCTTCGCCGCCTCCTTCTCCAGTTCCTCGACCTTCTTACTCAAAGACAGTTTGCCCGCAGTTCCGCTACAGGCGCGGAGTTTGGTTATTTCGCTTGTCGCGCGTTTCAGTTGCGCCGCGTAGGCCTGCTTCTTTCCGTCAAGAGGCGGAAGCAGGAATTTGACGAGTTCGACCACGTCCTCTTCCAGCACCGGTTCGCCGACCGCCGCCCAGGGAATCTTGGCCGCTCCCGTGTCATACCTGAAATCCACAGCCGCTTTCTTTTTCTTCTTTGCCATTTCAATTTCTCCTTTATTTAGGTTCGTTCGTATCCGCACCATTTCATGGTGCAAAAGACGACGGTTTCAAGACATTCCATTAACTTCTCAATATCAACAAATTCATCAGCCCGGTGGATCGCTCCTTCCCCTTCCAGGTTGCCCGGCCCAAAGCCGATAGATGGAAATCCGCCGTACAGGTTGAGAAATCCCGTATCATCTATTCCGGCGCCCTTTACTGAAGGCGCCCTGCCGGTACTTAGAGTAAATGAGTCCTTCAGACAATTCACAAACGGATGCCCATCCTCTATCTCGGAAGAGGGGAGGAACCGCGGCATCCACTGCAAACTGTAGTCGCCGGAGTCGACGACGCCCCGGAGGAATTCGGTAAAACGTTTTTGGAACGGTTCCGGTTCTTCGCCGGGCAAGAGACGGAACCAGACGGTGAACGTGCCGCGTGAGAGGTCTTCAACCCCAAGAGAAACCTTCGCAAACGCCACCGACCGGCTCATGCGAGGTTCGATCCCGTAATAGGGGTGAGCGCCAAAGTCCGTTTTTCTGATGTTCCGGAATTCTGCAATCCTCTCGCGGAATCGGTTGAAACAGTCAAGCAGATCTTCCGTACTGAATCCGGAAGAGGCGACCCTGATGTCGATGTTGCAGTAGCCGCCTCCCAGATTCGCTATGTAGATGTCCTGATTGCATCCGTCAAGGTTAATACAGGCGTCGGGGCGGTATCCCTTCGCCAGAAGGGCGACCGTGCCGTTTGCGCCTCCCTGCTCCTCGTCGGAAACCGAAGCGATTGTCAGGTCGCCGCACAGCCGGACGCCGACGGATTCGAGTATTCTCGGCGTCATGGCGGCAATCGCCATCCCGCTCTTATCATCGCCGGAGCCCCGGCCATAGACCCTTCCGGCTCTCACAGCGCCGCTGAAAGGATTGTTGTCGCTCCACGAGGCGGGGTCGCCGGGGAGTTCCACGTCGGCATGGGCGGTCAGAAGGATGCTTCGCCCTGTCCCGCCGCCTTTGCAAACTCCCACCACGTCGGGCCGATTGGTCATGTCGTGTTCTTTTAGTCGGCCTGGGTGTTCCTTGAAGGCCGGCACGTCGTCGGCCTCGAATATCTCACATTCCAGTCCCATCGATTCCAAATGACGAAAGTAAAACTCCTGAACTTCCTTCTCATCCCCCGTGGGAGGATGATTGACCGAAGGAATCCTGACCAGGTCCTGCAAAAGCCTGACAGCCTCGTCCTGATGCTGTCGGACGGCGCGTTTTATTGTCTCGATGTCAACGGCGTTCATAAGAAAGCCTCTGAAAAAATCTACGATTGCATCGTCTTCCAATAGAAATCGGCGAGTTGGCCGCAAGTACAAACCCAGGCCTGCCGGTCCCGATGAAATTGCCCCAACTGGTCAATAACCGGAAGCATGAACTCATCAACAGGATCGCCCCACGCTTCGCTCCGAACGGCCAGGTTAATCGGATGGCAGATGAGCGTGAAAACCGTCTTTCCGGCAATGGCGTCCAGCATCCGCTGTCGCCAGATGCCCACTCCGCAGGCGGGTGTTCGGGTAAATGGTATGCTCCGCATGTCGCAGTAGGTCCGAACGGCCTTGACGAAGGGGGCGTTGGCCTGCTCGTCGGCGATCCAGATGGCCCAATCATACGTCTGTGAATCCAATGGAATTTCGACAATCGGATAGACCTTCTCTCCCAGTTGCATCTGGAACGGGGCGTTTCCGAATCCCAGGCCCGGAGCGATAAAGTCGTCGATTCCCAGGTTGCTCGACCAGGCCAATCCCGCCTGTTCAAAGGCGTCGTACGTATATTCATTGAAGTGTCCGTAAGGCAGACGGAAGCCTCGAATCGCCTTGTGCGTCAGGCGGCTGATCGCATCGACGCCTTCCTGAACCTGTTTGATATTTTCGTCCGGGCCGTAATGCCCGGCATATACGTCGTCTCCGCCGTATCGTTGATACATTTCGTGAATATACCCGTGAGGGACCACTTCACAATCGGCGTCGAGCATCCACTCGACGAACTCCGGGCCTTGTTCTTCAGCCATTTTGCCGACAACGTTGAACGTCGCGGGAATACCGTTGTCTTTCAACTTGTCGCAGATGCGTTGATAATTGGCGATCTCAACGCTCATGTCGCCAGTGCCGTTGCCGTAAGTGCCTTCGACATCAAACGTCAACAGCAGCGCAGCGGTGGCCCCGTTCGGAAAAACCGTCCCTGCCGGCAGAGGATTGCGAACGACCACGCCGTCCGGCTCCTGACCGCCGAAGGAAAACCCGCCGTATTTACCCTGCTTGTGCTTTACGTCTTCAACGAGGGAACGTTCTTCCGTCGCCATTGGATTTCTCCCTGATAGATGATGTTTCACCGGAATGAAAACCAGTCTTTCACAGTTCACCCTTATTATCCAAAACTTTTTTAATCGCCGCTGCGACGTCATCCATATCTTCTTTGCTTCCCAGGAAGATATTCTGCGGAAGCCAGACCGCCTCGCTGTTGCAGGCGCGTTCGGAGACCGGGCATTTGGCTGCAAACGAAGCGTAGTCAATGTCCTCGTGGTACTCCGTGCCCAGCGGAAAACCGCCGTTGATGAAATTCTTTTCCAGGAACATCGGGTTCCTGTAGAGGCTGAATGTGTATCCGCCGAAGCCCGGTACGCCCTCCGCCGCAAGCGCGTCGATAAACTTTTGTTTCGGCGCGCCGACGGCCTGCTCGTCGTAGCGGAACATATAAATATGGTAGCCGTGGCGGGTCGTGCGCTCGTCTCGTACGAGCGGCGAGACGCCGTCGAGTCCATTGAGCAGCGTCGTAAGGTAATCTCCCATTCGCTCACGCCGCAAAATCTGTTCCTCAAGCCGGCTGAGTTGCGCTCGCAGAATCGCGCCCTGGAACTCCGTCATGCGGTAATTCCATCCGAGGCGGTGAAACTCATACCAGGGTCGGCCTATTCTGCGTCCGGACCAGACCATGGAATCGCACTCGGCTGCGAAGGCTTCATCGTCGGTCAGGAGGATACCGCCCTCGCCGGCGGTCATGTTCTTCGCTGCCTGGAAACTGAATGAACTGAACAGGCTCATTGAGCCGGCTTTTTTGCCCTTCCACTCACAGCCATGGGCGTGGGCGGCGTCTTCAATGACCGCCAGGCCGTGCTTGGCTGCAATGGCCGTTATGCGGTCCATGTCCGCGGGCTGACCGCCGAAATGTACGACCATAATCGCGCGGGTACGGTCCGTAATGGCCTCCTCGACTCTGTCGGGGTCGATGTTGTACGTGTCC
Source organism: Planctomycetales bacterium (assembly GCA_030612725.1). Taxonomy (GTDB): domain Bacteria; phylum Planctomycetota; class Phycisphaerae; order SM23-33; family SM23-33; genus JAUWNJ01. Next base: position 29,276 of record JAUWNJ010000018.1, on the reverse strand, counting down.
GGGTCCACATCGACGAAGATTGGAACGAGATTATTTTGAAGCACGCAGGTTGCGCTGGCGACGTAGGTGTAAGCCGGGACGATTATCTCGTCGCCGACGTCCAGGTTCATCGCCCGGATTCCTATCTCCAGCGTCCCGGTGCCGTTTGCGGCTGCGATACCGTATTTGCACTCGTGATACTCGGCGAATTCCTTCTGGAAGAGCGCTATCTGGCTGTGCTCGCCTTCTTCAGGCTCTGCCAGTTCGACGCCCTGCCCGAAGGCGAACCGCCACCACTTGCCGCTTCTGAGCACCTTCAGCATTGCCTTTTCCTCGGCCTCGTCAAAAACAGGCCACTCGATAAAAGGCTTCTCACGAACCGGTTTTCCACCGTTTAATGCTAACTTTGCCATCTTTTATTCCTCAACCTGAACCACTCGTTTTTCGGCGACGGATTTATATATCGCATCGACGAGCCTGACTGAATGTCTTCCGTCGGCAAAGTTTGTCGGCGGGGCCTGGTCCTGTAGTATGCAATCGCTGAAAATCGTAATCATCTGCCCGTAAATACCGACCCCTTCGAAGTCGTATTCCTGGCGATTCGCCTCGACGTCGCGGACCTGGTCGGCGTTGTATCCGGTCTCGTCAGGCTGGGTGATGCTGAACATGTTTCCGGTCGGGTCTTGTCCGATCGTGCCGTGCGCGATAATCGAACCCTTGGTCCCGAAAATTTCCAGGCTGTTTCTGGCGGCGGCGTCGGGTATGTTGAAATAATTGTCGATAATCCCGTGCGCGCCGTTGCTGAAACGCACGACGATGGTCGAAGTATCTTCAATTTGCGTGCGGTACTTCTGCACCAGGAGGTCCTGGAATCCGGTAACTTCGACGATTTTCGCGTCCATTATCCATTCGAGCATATCGAGGCAGTGCGTGCCCATGTCCAAAAGCGCCCCGCCGTGGCTTATGGAAACATCCTGCCTCCATGCGTTGGGGATGGGCGGATACCAGCAGGTCAACTGCGCCCTTCCCATAACGATTCGCCCCAAATCGCCGGAGAGAACCAGTTCGCGCGCCTTCTTGTTATAGACGTTCTGCCTCATGCACCACGCGAGCATGAATTTCACGCCCGCCTTTTTGCAGGCGTCTTCCATCCGGGCCACTTCCTCGACGGTAATTGCGATGGGCTTCTCGCAGAGGATGTGCTTGCCCGCCTCGGCGGCCTGGATGGTTTGCGAGGCGTGAACGTTCTGCGGCGTGGCGATATAAACCGCGTCGATGTCGCGGGCTAGCAACTCTTCTTCGGTGTCGCAGAAGTGCGGAATGTCGAACTGCTCCGCGACCTGCTTTGCTCTGTCGGCCGAAATGTCCATTACCGAGACAATCTCCGCATTGGAGACCATCTGCTTGAATTCGGGGATTGTGCGCCTCGCGGCAATCCCGCCGCAACCGATAACGCCCCAGCGAATCTTGTCCATTGTCTTGTCTCCTTTATCTATTCGGCCTTTTCACAAACGTTGACTGTTTCCTCGGTTGTGATGATTTTCTGAAAAACCATCATTGCCGCGCCGGATAATGCCAGCGACTGAAATTCTCTACCTTCAAGTATTTCGATAGACGAGGCAATCTCCGGGAGTGTCCTGTCGTGGACGGCGGCGGTTGCCCGTCTGCAAAGGCACGTAATTGTCGCGGCGGATTCGGCCCCGACGACAAAGTATTTCGGATGAAAAGCAGCCACCAGGAAAGCAACGGCCAGTCCGAGATGAGAAGCGATTTCATCGACCAGGCCTCGCGCCATGCGGTCGCCGTCCAGGGCGGCCTGGAAGATTTCCTCAGCCGGGGGGTTTGACCTGCACTGAATAATCGAGTTGATTCCCTGCGCCAGCAACTCGGCGGCCTTCGTCTCCAGCGCCAGTGTATTCGACAGAACCTCCAGGCAACCCCGCGCTCCGCATCCGCAAAGAGGCCCATCCCGCTCAATGACGACGTGTCCGATCTCGCCGGCAAAACCCAATCCTCGCCAAATCCCGTCGGAGGTAACCAGGGCGAAGCCGATCCCCTCGCCGTAATCAAGGTAGAGCATAGAGGCGCCCGTTTGCATAAGTTTGGGCATCATTCGATACTGGCCGAATGCGCGAGTCCTTGAACTGGTCTCGACGATAACCGTAAGGAACGTTCTCTCTTCAAGAAGCCGGCCTAGGGGAACGTTATGCCAGTCCGGGAAAAGGCTCGAACGGACGATTTGACCGCTGTCGCATTCGACCATGCCCGGATCAGATACGCCGATACCGATAAGTCGTCCCGAAATACCTTCGGTAAGACTATCTTTGGCCTGGAGGATCGCCTCCACGAGGTCTTCAGGATCGTCAGGCGCGCCGGAGGAATCGGTCTGGCGGATGATTTCACCGGCGGCGTTTACCAAGGCGAATTTTATCCCGCGCTGCTCGTAACTGACGGACAGGACAAGATGTTTTTCCCGATCAAAATAAAGTGGAATCGGAGCGCGCCCGGTCCTGCCCGTTTCAGGCTGACCTTCGGCGACCCACCCTTCAGAAACCAACTCGCGAACCGTGTCTGATACCATATTAGGATTAAACCCCATGACCGAAGCGATTCCCTTGCGGTAATCACCGGGATAATTCCAAATATGCTCGAGTATTTGCGCTTTTTTGGAGGGCATAATATAAAAACCGTAACAAGTCAACTCGCCAACATGGTACTTTATACGCAGATGGTATCAAGTGCAAGAAAAAACAAAAATTTATTTCCTGTAGGCCGAGTCGGAGTGCCCCCCACCTTTGACTCTATAAACTCAACGTGGTCGCCCCCAAGAGACGGGTAAACATAGCGGCCACGCCCCCCGGCTCTTTTTTCCAATTGGAAATCCCGTAGAGATGCCTACGGGATTGAAAATACTACTCTGCGAAGTAGTTTGCTACGTGGCACGAGTTGAAAATTGGAAATTGGCAATTCAAACGGGTGGTTTTTCTGTGGCTTTGCGTTTTTTCTTGATAGCGGCGGAATCTGTGGCGTATTGGGCGGCGAAGCCAATGGCAGTGGGGACGCCGAGGAGGATGATCAGAAGCAATTTGTTACCAACCAGATCAGGTCTGATGGATTCGCTCATTGAAGGGTTGGACAAGAGCAGTGAAATTATCCCTCCGACTGCCATAATCGCGCCCTGGAGGGATGTGAAAGCCATTACCGACACGCGGAAGACCACGAATGCGATCATTCCGAAGACAACCATTCCGATGATCCCCCCGGTCCATGCGTGTTGTTGCATCGCGTCGTTACCGATGGCTGTGGTAATCAGGTGCCATCCGGCGTATCCGATTAGTCCGCCTGCCAGCGCGCCCATGATACCGACGGCGTATTTAATCATGGGCCAGGCCACCGCGCCCAACAGCGCCGCACCCGCCAACCCCATCAGCATCGGCGTCTTCGGCGAGCCTGACATAAACGTTTGTCCGATGTAGAACCCGACCAGTGCGCCCAAACCGATACCGTTGATGACAACCATGGCCTTGAAGTATTTATGCCCGTAAAACATGTACCATATCCCGATGGCGACGACGGCGGCGGCCTGGAGCGTGGTCAAAGATTCCAGAAAGAGGATAAACTCCCCGCGTGTGGGGAAGTTCAGATGCAACATCCCGTCGAATAACGACATCAATCCGTTACCGACATGTTCGGCGTGTGTAGTCTGGGCAAGTATCATCCATGCACCGTTTTGAAAATAATCTCAAAATCCGAATCTCGAAATACGAAATAATATCGAATGACCGAAATTTAAATTTCACAAACAAAAAATAACAGCGAGTCTCGATTAAAATGTTTTGAGCATTTAGATTTCGGACTTTGAATTTGTTTCGTATTTCTTACTTCGATATTCGTATTTCGCGACTTTTATCCGAGTCGTTTGCGGACCTCGTCCAATTCGTTGCGGGCCAATTCGATTTTGCTCTTGTCGAACAGTTCCGAAACCGCCGCTGACAGATACGTTCCGGCCTTTTCGTCCTGGTGTAAATATCGGCTATAGATCAGTCCCAGCATCAACTTGATGTCGCCTATGTATTCGTAATTTCCGTAATGTTTGATGAAAAGTTCGTAGGCGTTGGCGGCTTGGGGGTACTGTTGGGAGGACATGAAATGATTGGCGACGTCCAGTTGCTGGTTCATAGGAAGGAGGGCGTCGTCGGCTATTTCAAGTAGTTTGACATATCCGTCCGCAGCGGTAGCGAAGTCGTGCCTGGCGTGATCGCTGGAAATTTGTTTCCGCAATTCCAGTTCTTCAGCCGGCGGTCCTTCGGGCGTTCCGGTCGAGACGGATCTGCTATTGACCCACCTTCTCCCCTCACCCTGCTTCCTGGAAGGAGTCCGACTAAACGGGTCGTATCCGTCGGAGACTGTCTGGTTATAACCGCGTCTGCGAAGCCATGCCTGAAACAGGCTCAGCAGGTCGTATGGCTCTCTCGGAAGAACTTTTATCGCCAGGAAACCGGCGGCGACGATGATACCGAAGGCGTATCCGCTGGAGTGCGCCGCGTACGCGACGCCTCCGCCGGCTTGACCGAGCGAAGCGTACAGATTCCATCCGAGTTGCATCAGCAGGAAAAACAGGCTGGAGATTTCGATCGGCATGATTATGTAGAAGATGAGCAGCACGGTTACGCGTACGCGGGGAAAGAGCACCAGGAATGCTCCGGTAACCGCCGAGATGGCGCCCGACGCTCCCAGCACCGGGGCGGCGCCGGACAGCAGGACGTACCCGACGCCCGCGATGACACCGCCAGCCAGGTAAAACGCAAGGTATCCGACGTTTCCGAGAGAGTCGTTGACGGCGTTACCGAAAACCCACAGAAAAATCATGTTGCCTATGAGGTGCATCCAGTCGCCGTGCATGAACATGCACGAGAAGAATTGATAGACCTCGGGTTTGTCAGGCCAGAGGAGGTAAGCCCTCACCCCCGGCGTGTCCGACCGCGTCTGCTGGAGGACGATGAAAACGAATATGTTGGCAGCCACTATCGCGTAATTAACCCATGGCCTATGCTTAAGCCGCCTGTCGGTTCCGATTGGAATCATATCACTATCAAGCCTCTACAATCCTGAAGCAATTATATCGGCTACGAAATGTCTTTGCCAGTTGGCTTTCGTCGTGTTGCAACGTTTGTTGTCAGGTGTTAGCATATCCGCCGACGGATACATGTCATTACTTGTGCGAAAATTTTGCCTATGACTCCTTCTGCCGAACCAACATCGCAGCGGGCGGACATTGCAGCCCTGCTCGTTCCCGCCGACCTTTTGAGCGGCGGTGAGATTATCATACTTGCAATCAAGCCGAGCGGGTGGTTCGTCCTGCTGGCCTCGCTACCCTGGCTGGTTCCAGCCGGTATCGTTGTGGCTCTCGCGTATGTCGCGGACATCTATCGCAGCGGGACGCCCGTTGAGACTATCGGGTTTATTTGTGCCGTTGGGGTGCTGGGGCGTGTAACGGCTGCGTGCTGGCAGTGGATGGGGAGGACTTACGTTCTGACGGATCGTCGAATCGTAACTGTTCGCGGGCTTATTCACGTCCGGGTAACCGCAGCGGCGCTTTGTGATGTCAGCCGGGCAGTGTCGGCGGCGGGCGTGGCGGAACGACTCGTCGGCGTCGCAAGCATCTACTGCATTACAGATTCTCAAAATACACCAGCCGTTGCATGGAACACTATCGCCAAGCCGGATGAGGTGCACGAGATTGTTATGAAGACCATCGAACGCGCTAACTGATTGCCAATTGGCAATTGTTACCGTTCTGAGACGAACGTTAGTTCGGCGAAAAGTCTTTCGGTGAATCGGCTCTGGAAGATTGTTATCAGGACGAATTTCTGTCCGACGGGGATGGGGCGGTTCCATGCGAGTTTGAACTGGTACGTTCGTGCGATGCTGTTCCAGTGTCGGCGGTTGGTCTTGAAATCTTCTATATTGACGTTCCAGACGGCTAGGCGAGGGCCTTTCGGGTCCGGGCTGTTTGGTATGAACTGGTACAACTCGAACCGGAACAGGCCGAAGGCTTTGTTTGTGTCGCCGTAAGCGTCGATGGCTTCGATTCGGACGTCGAGTCCTTTGATGTCGCCTTTGTCCGAAAATGCTCTCAATCCGGTGAACGGATGGATGCGAATCTGCGTCGGAAGCAGCGTGTTGATCGGTTCGGGAACGACTTCAGCAGCCGGCGGCTGCGCTCCGGGTTTGGGAAAGAACATCCCACACCCGCCAATCAGGACGGACGAAAGGGTCAACACGAAAACAGATAAGACGCTTCTGATATTCATAGTGTAGTAGCCGATAGTCAGTAGCCGGTAGCCGGTTTTTCCCGGCTACTGACTACCGGCTACCGGCTACTAACACAGCGGGCGATGAGATTCGAACTCACGACAGCCACGTTGGCAACGTGGCGCTCTACCACTGAGCTACGCCCGCAAAGTTAAAGTTAATAATAACCAAGCAAGGCGGACAGTCAAGAAATTTTGGGAAAAGAGAGTATTCAATATTTTCTTATACCGAGCGTAATAATTAATCCACGTTGATATCAAAAGAAACTGCTCGTGAACCGCTCCGTCCGTCCGGTCGCCATTGCCTCAAGCCACAACCAGTAGCGAGACTGCTCAACGTTCCGTCCGTTGGCGATGTCCCGGTGGGCCTGCTTCGCCAGAAGAGCGGCGTCGTGTCGGTCCTTGTCGCTGACGAGTCCGTCGTACGCGCCAGCGAGAATCTCGACGAAACGAACGGCGCGGTCTTCGTCTCCGACCTCACCGGCCAGCGTCTTTTGGCCGAAGGCGCGCAAGGAGTCGGCTGGAAAACGAGTAAAATGGGAAAAGGCCAGATAGTTCAGGGCGCACGGTATGTGCCGCGACGTAACTTCGCCGACAATGCACATTCCCTCCAGGCCGGCGCGGCAGGCGCGCAGGCAGGCCTCTTTGATATACGGGACCGCCACGTCATACCTCGTGTCATGCCAGCACTCGCTTCCCTGGTGCACGAGACCCGCCGAGCGTTTCGTCGGCGGGCGGAGGTCTCGAGGCCAATTGGGGTTGTCATAAACCTCGTCCGGTTCACCTTCGTCCAGCCAGGCCGACAGCGGCAGGGGGTCCTTCCTGAGCATTTCAGTTATCGTCCACTGCGCTATGGACTTTTCCGGCAGGCGCGTGGCGAAGAGGGGACATTCGGACGACATCGCAGCCCCCTGGCCTTCCAATTTCGCCTTTTTCGGTAGAAACCCCGTGTACGTCGCATAGGTAATCATCTTTTCATCGAGTAGTTCCCGGATTTCTTCCAACACCGGCTGATACGAGAGCAACTGATCCTTGTATGCGTCCGGTTCGTCGCTCTGGAGGGCTGCCCGTGCTGCCTTTGCTTCGGGGGTGTGGCTGACGGAAAGGTCGCCGTTTTCAAGATTGACCCCGGCAATGTCGAAAGTGTCGAAAAGCCAGCGGATTCCCTCCTTGAGCCACTTGATGTTCTCCGGTTTCGCCGGACAAAAATGTTCCATCGGTTTCCCGCCGTCGGCGTCCAAAGCCCCGTCCGTGTTCAAGGTACGCAGTTCGGGATGAAGTTTCAGCCAGGTGGAAGCGTTATACGGATGCTCGCCTTCATAGAAGAAGCCCCCGTAACTGCCCGTGCCGACGCCGGGGAAAATACCGACGCCACGCTCGTTCGCGTAATCGACAATCTCCTTTGCCGCGTCGATTCCTCCGTGGTCCGCTCGCAGGAAGCCCCAGATTACAATACCGTTGATCCCGAGCGCCCGGCAGTGGTCGATCAACCGCCGATAGTCCTTGATGAAAGTCTCTGTCCTTTTCAGGTAGCGATTGTCCCAGCCGAAGTTAACCAGCCCTGGATCGTCCAGCACCCAGTTGGTGCAGTGATCCCACGTCCATAGATACCTGAGCGGAAACGGTGATTCCGGCATTGTCGGTTCCTTTCAAAGGATGGCTGTCGCGGCTCGACTGAGATCGCCGAAGCCCGGTCCGGGTTTCCTGCACAGGACGGACTTTTAACCTTGTGGGTAAGTTATGTCAAGCCCGCCGCCGACACCATTGGGGCTGTGCGGGAACTGATTTTGCTACTCTTCGCTTGCCTTTGGTGCGTCGAGGCTGAATAATCTTACAACCATGATACTCACGGAAATGAAGAAAGACTGCTGATGAGCCTGCTGTTGCCAATAGTGATTATCGTCGCGGGGTTGGTTCTGCTCGTCGTCGGCGCTGAAGCGATGGTAAGGGGGGCGTCGTCGCTTGCGAAGAAGATGTCGATTTCTGAAATCGCAATCGCCCTGACGGTGGTCGCATTCGGAACGTCTGCGCCTGAATTGGTAATCAGCACATTTGCAGCCGGTGACGGACAACACGAGATCGTTTTTGGAGACGTCATCGGCAGCAATATGGCCAATATGCTGCTGATACTCGGAGTTGCCGGGCTGATTTACCCGTTGAGCGTTCAGAAGAACACCGTTTGGAAAGAGATTCCGTTTTTGCTCCTTGCGACGCTTGTGGTGTTCCTTCTGGTGAACGATTCCTGGGGAGGCGCGGATGCCGCCAATCTGCTCTCCCGTACCGACGGGCTGGTTTTGCTCGGTTTCCTGGCGATCTTTCTGATATACACGTTTGGGATTTCCAAGATTGAGCTAGCGGACCAATATGATGTCGCAACCTACTCCTATTGGGCATCAGCGCTGATGATAGTCGGCGGATTGGCGGCATTGTTCTTCGGGGGGCGTTTTACGGTGAACGGGGCTGTTGATATTGCTACGCAGTTAGGCGTCAGCAAGAAGTTGATAGCGTGCACGATTATCGCCGGCGGAACGTCGCTGCCGGAACTGGCGACCTCGGCCATTGCCGCCTACAGGAAGCGGTGCGACATCGCCGTCGGAACTGTCGTTGGCTCGTGCATCTTGAACCTGCTGATGGTCCTTGGAGTCAGCGGCCTGGTTTATCCGGTCGCTTATTCATCGTCATTCAACGTCGATTCGCTGGCATTGATAGCCGCCACCGTCGTTCTGTTTCTGACGATGTTCACCGGAAAAAAACGCAAGCTGGACCGTTGGGAAGCCGTTCTGCTGATTATGGGGTATGTGGCCTATGTCGGATACCTGCTGCACAGGCGTTAGTGATCAGTTGCCAGGAATACCTATGAAGAAAATCACACCCAACCGAATAATCGCAGGCGACTGCATCAAAATCCTGTCGGACCTCGACGAGCCGATTGCGGACCTCATCTTCGCCGACCCGCCGTTTAATATCGGCTATAAATACGACATCTACAAAGACCGCAAAGAGTACGACGAATACTACCAGTGGACGCACGATTGGATGCAGGCCTGCACTGAAAAAGCCCTCAAGCCGGAAGGTTCTTTCTGGATTGCCATCGGGGATGAATACGCAGCAGAGGTCCGCATCATAGGCAACAGCCTTGGCCTGCACCTGCGGAACTGGGTTATCTGGCATTACACCTTTGGCCAGGCCACCAAACGAAAATTCGCCCGAAGCCACACGCACCTGTTCTATTGGGTCAAAGACCCGAAAAATTTTACGTTCAGGGATAAAGCGGTCAGAATTCTTTCTGATCGCCAGTGGCCATATAAAGACAAACGCGCGAACGAGGACGGAAAGGTTCCCGATGATGTATGGTCGGAATTCCCTAGGTTGTGTGGAACGTTTGGAGAGAGGGAGGGGTGGCACGGTTGCCAGATGCCCGAATCAATCCTTGCACGCATAATTCGCACATGCACGGACCCAGGACATACGGTCTTGGATCCTTTTGCTGGAAGCGGGACAACCCTAACTGTTGCAAAGAAGACAGATCGTAAGTATGTGGGGATAGAGCTATCTAAAGCCTATACTCGGAATATCCGAAAGCGACTCGCCGGTGTACGCCCGCTGGGTGACGTCGAAGGGGAGCGTAAACGTTGGCCTAGTGAGCATATTTGCGAATTGCAGGTCTTATACGCCGAAACTAGAGTGCCGACAGACGTGTTGCACAAAAACATTTCGCTGTTGGAAATTTTTGTCCGTAAATTCAATTGGCGGATTGAGGAAACAGGATACGCATACGCCTATTCTGTTGAAGAGGTATGGAATCGGCTTGAGCGTTTGAGGAAGGCAGCTAAATTGCCTAAGGTCAGGACACTTGCCGATGAACCGGCTAAAAAGGCGGTCCGACCACTATAATCAGAACTTTTTTAGAATCTTGTGTAAACAGCACGTCGATTCTGGGGCTAACTTGTGGGATACTTTTGGTCACATTTATTAGGGTATCCCAATAGTGTTTCCTAGTGCCCCTCTGTTTGCGATGATATACTTGCCTATCGGATAGCGAGAATGCCCAAAACAATCCAATCTAAATCGAAGAAGTATGCTGCGAACAATTATCTCGTGTTTGTGAGTCATGCAACGGCGGATAAATGGATTGCAAGAATGTTGTGTGAGAAGATCGAAGAAACGGGCGCGAAAGCATTTCGTGACGATCGGGACATCAATGGAGGTGATGATATACCCGATGAGATTCGACGGCAGATCGTAAAGTCGGACGAGATGTTAGTAATTTTTAGCCCCAAATCACTCAATCGCCCTTGGGTGCTTCTGGAGGTTGGTGCTGCATGGGGCAGGAGGCAAAAAGCCAGGATTGTTGCAGTATTGTGCCATGTGGAGGTGGATAACATCCCCGACATCATCAGCTCAAAGAAAGCCATTTTGATAAACGATGTTGATGATTATTTTGTAGAACTGAAACGGCGTGTTAACAGGGGAAGATGATGAGTAAGCAAACTCCTATATATGATGTTTTCCTTTCATATTCCATGAAGGAACACGCCGTCGCCGATATAGCTAGGTGTGCTTTTGAGCAGGCCGAATTAAGCGTGTTTGGCATAGATGAAATGGATGTTACTAATAACATCAAAAGCACGCTATGGCGTGCGCTAGCAGAAAGTGCGGCATTGGTAGTAATCATCTCTTCCGACGAAGCGCCAAGCTCGACAACTGCTGCCGAAATAGGCGCGGCCATGGCTTGGCATAAGCCGATTTACATCGTTTACACTGGGAAGAATCTCGTGTTGCCAAGTTACCTTGCCGAGGCCTCAGTCTATCCGATTTCTCTAGTGGGCAATGTCGCGCTGTCCATAAAGCGCGGGCTTACAATGCTATCCAAAAGCGAACTGTCGATTCTTCGCGATATTTATGTGGAGATGGCTATTCCAACTGACCGACTATTGAAGGATCCAGCATCGATAGATAAGTTGGCACGCGATTTCGATGTGCGCTGCGATAAAAAAGTTTCCGGGGAACAACTTGTTCAGGAGCTTATACGTTTGCGCAAGACAGGCAATCTTCCGAGGCTCCACCGATAATCGGGGTTCTTTCGCGCAGTTTCCAATAATTCCCACTGGTCTTCGGTCATACCGCAACTCCTTCCCTGCGGATGTTTCGTAGAAACGGGCCGTTTCGGGAAGTGAACCGCTCCTCGTCCATGAAGACGCAGCAGATTACCTCATTGTTTTCGAGCGATAATTCGGCTACGTCGTCTATCGTTCTGTCGATTTCGACGCCGGGCGACACCGGACCTTTCAGCACCACCAGCACGTCTATATCGGAGCCTTCCTCGGCGTCGCCCCGCGCCTGTGAGCCGTAGAGCACCATCTTCACCAGCCGGTCGCCGTAGAGTTTTTCAAACCGGCGGTGAAGGTCGGTCAGTATCGCATTTATCTTTTCGCTCATGTCGGCTTTGTCCCCGAATAGGACAACTCGTTTTTAGTTTTTCCGCTTCGCCAGCCGAGTGGCTGGGGCGGTAGATGTTGCCGGTGATGAGGCTGGGAGGCGGATTTTGCAGACTTTTTGGGCAGTGAAGGTTTTTCCGGTGAGGTAGTCGGTGAATTCGACGCGGACGGTTATTTCGTCGTGTTTGGGCGGGGTTTTCCAGCGGCATTCGAAGCGGTAGTGATATGTCATAAAGCCGGCTGACCATCGCTCGGCGATTTTATCGACGGGGAAATCGCAGGCGGATACGAGGTTTTCGCCGGTCTTGGCTGCGAGGTCGAACAGTTGGATTTTCACTGCGCCGGCGGCTTTGATCGCGTGTCCGTCGGCGTCGATGGGCGTCAGATAGACGCGGACACCGTCATGGCCCGGCCTATCGTCGAGGTCCACGCCGGCAGTGTATTTTCCGAGTTTTATGTCGGTAACGCAAAACAGCAACCCCAGCCGCTTCTCGCCGAGGCCCTGGAGGGTCTGGATTTGCTTCTGCCTGGCCAGCAGTTCCATTTGCATATCCTGGATGCCGGTTTTGAGTTTTTCGTTTTCGCGCCGGCATTGGCTAAGCAGGGTTGCGGGTGTTTCGGTTTGCGGTGGTGGAGCACAGCCTGCTGTAAGAGCGCCGACGAGACAAAGACATATTGTCGCCGGCAACTTCGTCCTGGAAGACGTGCGTCTCATTTTTCTTTTTTCTCTGATGCCGCTTGAGGCATGTGTTGGAGAATCCTGTCGGCACAGCCATACTTGACAGCCTCTTCTGCGTTCAGCCACTTGTTGCGGTCGCAGTCGCGTTCGATCTGCTCAATCGGTTGGCCTGTGTGTTTGGACATGACTTCGTAAAGCCTTTTTCGCAGGCGGATGATTTCCCTGGCTTCGATGTCCAGTTCGGTTGCAGGTCCTGTAAGGACGCCGCGAATGAGCGGTTGATGGATAAGGACCCGGCTGTTGGGAAGGATGGTTCGTTTTCCGCTTGCACCTGCCGCCATTAATAGCGCGCCCATCGAAGCGGCCATACCTACGCAAACGGTCGAGACGTCGCATCTGACGAACTGCATGGTATCGTAGATCGCCATTCCTGCCGATATGCTCCCGCCGGGCGAATTGACGTAGATATTGATGTCAGACTTCGTGTCTTCGTTTGACAGGAACAGCAGTTGCGCTACGACGAGATTGGCGAGGTCGTCGTCAATTGTCCCGCCGATGAATACGATACGGTCCCGCAGCAGACGGGAGAAGATGTCGTAACTCCGCTCTCCCCTGCCTGTCTTTTCAACTACGATCGGTACTAGATGCTGATTTTCCATCGTTTCACCTGATTATTTTTTCTTCTTTTTTGTGGTTTGCGTGGTGGCCGTTACGATCTCGTCCACGATTCCGTAATCTTTTGCTTCTGTGGGCGTGAGGTATCGGTCGCGTTCGGTTTCGCTTTCGATTTGTTCGACGGTTTTTTCGGTGTGTTGTGCCAGGATTTCGTTGAGCATCCGCTTGGCCTTGAGGATTTCCTCCGCCTGAATCTGTATGTCGGACGCCTGTCCGGTAACGCCGCCCCATGGCTGGTGGATCATTATCTTCGAGTGGGGCAGGGCGAAGCGTTTTCCTTTTGTGCCTGACGCGAGAATAATTGCGGCTCCGCTGGCTGCCTGGCCGACGCAATATGTGGCTACGTCGCATTCGAGGAATTGTATCGTATCGTAGATCGCCAGCGTGTCATCGACTGACCCGCCGGGCGAATTGATGTACAGGTGGATGTCGCGGTTCTGTGCTTTCGAGTGCAGTTCCAGCAGCCTCATTATCAGCGAACCTGCGGTAGATGGGGCGATCTCACCCCAGAGAAAGACGATTCGCTCTTCGGCGAGGCGTTCTTCCAGCGTCATTTCACGCTGGCGGGCGTATTCGGTGTATGCCATGTTCTTTGATTTCCTCTGATTCTGAAGAAGAATAGCGGGTAATCCTGCTATCTATTTCTTTTTCTTGTCCTTATCGGTTTTCTTTTTATCTTTTTCCGGTTCGACGTCCACGATTTTGGCTTGTTCCAGCACCTTCGCGATAGTTTTTTCTTCTATTATCGCGGTAACGAGGTGGTCGAGTTTTCCTTCGCTTTCCAATTCATGCCGCAGGCGTTCGGGACGTCGGTTATACTGAGCGGCTATCTGGGCGACTCGGGCGTTAATTTCGCCTTCGTCCACCTCGATTCCCTCGGCTTCAGCCAGTTTTCCCAGGATGAATGAGAGTTTCAGTTCACCAGCAGCCTGTTCGGTAGCGGCGGCTTGGAGTTCCTGGAGGTTTTGGGTGATTTGTTCCTTCGGTATGCCGGAGTTCATCAGTTCCACGGACCGCCTCATCAGCAGTCGGCTGGCGTAACGCTGCGAGAGTCCTTCGGGCAGGTCGAAACTGGTGTTTTCCATCAGGAAGCCTCGAACCTGGTCCTGCATCGCCCGCTGCTGCTCGAATGGGGCGCGTGCCTGGAATCTTTCGCGGAATGCCTCGCGCATTTCATCCAGCGAGTCGAATCCTTCCTGTTTGGCGAATTCCTCGTTCAGTTCCGGAAGTTCCAGACGCTTGATTTCTTTGATATCGAACGTGATGGTAACTTCCTTTTCCCGCCAGTCCTCGTTTGGATGGGCGGCGGGGACGGTGGTCTTTACGGATGGGCAGTCACCGATCTTTTTACCGGCGAGCACTTTGGGAAGGTCTTCGACGATGATGCCTTCGATTTGGGCGGGGGCTACGCGGAGTTCGGCGTCAGGCTGGTCCTGGTCGATGCCTTCACCGGTAACTTTCACGTCGGCGATAATCAGGTCGCTGTCTTGGGCGGGCGTATCGGTTGGTTTAAGTTTTCCGTATCGCTGCCTGTAATTATCCAGGAATTGTTCGACGTGTTCATCAGTAATCTCGACGGCGGGGCGTTTGATTTCGATTTCCTTGTATTCCGGCAGGTCGAATTCCGGCGCTACTTCCACTTCGAAGTCGAAGGTCATGTCGTCTTTTTCCGGAAGTTCAATCTCGTCGAGTTTGATTTCCGGTTCGCCGATGGTCTTGAAATCGGCATTTTTCAATGCGTCGTCGAGCGATTCGCCGACGATGGCGTTTCGGACGTCGTCGGCTACGTCTTTACCGAAGCGTTTTTCGATGAGTCGTCGCGGGGCGTGTCCGATGCGGAAGCCCGGTACCTGGGCCGTTCTGTTGAGTTCGCCGAACATCTCGTCGAATTTCGCGTCGATTGTCTTTCGCGGCACCTGGATGGTAACCTTCTTCTTCAGTGTTCCGACGTCTTCGGTCGTTACCGTGTTATCGGGAAGTTTGGGTTCTTCGGACTCGACGGCTTCGGTGTTATTGTCCACAGCGACGCTGTCGTCTGCGGGCGTATCCTGTTCCGGTGCGTTTTTGGTTTCTTCAGTCATTTGAATATCGGTTCCAGTTTTATCTCTTTTACCAATTCGCAGAGGGATTCACGCAACCCCTTACATCCGACGGACTGTAAGCGATTTAATCGTCGGCGTCAACGCCCCAATCGACAAAACCATTCGTGCCCTGCCGGAGCACTATTGACTTACCGTCGGGCGGATGCGAAAATCAACAAAGCAATCGGGTCCCCGTAGCCCAATTGGACAGAGCGTCGGCTTCCGAAGCCGAAGGTTACAGGTTCGAATCCTGTCGGGGATAGTGTAGTGGTGGTGGAACAGGTTTTTAACCTGTTCGCTTTGTCCGATAATTAGACGTACAGGTTGAAAACCTGTACCACCAGCATGCAGGAGCATGGCGAAAATGAAGAAAGTTATTATGTTGGCGGTTTTGGGGCTTCTGGCGGTTTCAGGATGTGCCGACCCGTACGCGAGATATAAATTAGGTCCTGCCCACGACGCAGTGGCCGGTAGCATCGACGCGATGGGCGGCATCGGCAGATGGCGGTCGGTCGGTTCCATTGAAGCGATCGCCGTTGTCAGCATTTACGATGATACCGGCAAGGCCATGATTAACGAGCAGCATCAGGTCATCAAACTGAAAAGGGACGTCATCCTTGCTTCGGCACGAACGGCTGACGGTAGTTGGGCGGCGGTGGTTGACGGGGATGGAAAATCAAAATTCAAGTCAAAGGGTTTCGCCGAGTCGCCTGAAAGGAAGGCGGCTTTGGTTGAATCTTTGCGGACTATTCTGCACCGTGTTCGCGGGCCTATGAATCTTTGCGTCGGCGGCGAAAAAACCACCGGCAGCGAACGGGTGCGAATCGGCGGACAGGATTTGATCCGCGTTCCGGTCAAAGGCGGCGATGCCGGCGTGAACGCGTATTACTTCGACGCACAGACGCACACGCTGAAACTGGTAACCGCCGGTGCGGACGAAGCCGGCGGCGAGGGGACCGTAACAGTCTATTCATGGAAAATGCATCCCAACGGTATGGCGTTTCCTGATAGAATTTCGGTTATGAAAATAGGCAAGCACGTGCTTGTCGGAGACGAACCGGTGCTGGAAGTGAATTACCGGAAAGTGGAATGGTAAAATAAGAGTATACAAAAAGAGAAATTCACCGCAAAGTGCGCAGAGACAGCAGAGAACAGATGAAAAAACTTTTTTGTTTCTTTTCTCTGCGATCTCTGCGGTGAAATTTGTTGTTGTTTATAAAATTGTTGTTTATAAGAAGATGTTCGCTAGGGGCGTCCTTACGGACTGAGAATGACCCTTGGAACCTGACCGGCGAATGCTCGCCTAGGCGAGCGTGAACTGCGTAGGGAAGCGAGTCGGCGCGTGTTTGACCAAGCAAGATGCTCACCGGCCGCTTCAATGATCTGGAGCGGCTTTGCTTTTGCGCCGCTGGTCGAGAATGGAGTTTCAAAAAGATGCCGACACAATATGAACATGCCGTCGCCGGTGAGACTACGCCGGAAATTGAGCGAGTCGCCCAGCGAGAGCGACTCGATACCGAAGAAATCCGCGCCGAGGTCGCCGCAGGCCGGCTTGTTGTTCCCGCCAATCGACTTCACCTCGCCGGCTGTAATGAAACGGGCGTCAAACTCGACCCGATCGGTATCGGCAGGGCGGCTACAGTTAAGATTAACGCCAATATCGGAGCCTCGCCGATCAGTTCCTGCCAGGAGTTGGAATTGACGAAGTTGCAATGGGCGGTTAGATACGGAGCCGATGCCGTCATGGACCTCTCCACCGGCGGAGACCTGGACGAAATCCGCACGCACCTGATTGCTAATTCGTCCGTTCCTATCGGTACGGTCCCGATATATTCGATGATAGCCGGAAGGGACATCGAAGAGCTGACCTGCGAGCAGATGCTGGCGACGATTGAAAAACAGGCCAGGCAGGGCGTTGACTTCTTTACCATTCATGCTGGCCTGCTGCGAGAGCATCTGGACCTCGTCATGCCTCGGAAGATGGGCATCGTTTCGCGCGGGGGGAGTTTGCTGGCGAAGTGGATGCTGCATCACAACCGTCAGAACCCGCTTTATGAGATGTTCGACGAGATATCCGCCATCTGCCGCGAGTACGACGTAGCGTATTCCCTCGGCGACGGCCTGCGCCCCGGGTGCCTTGCCGATGCTTCGGATGACGCCCAATTCGCCGAACTGGCGACGCTTGGCGAACTGGTGGTCCGGGCGCGCGCTTCCGGCGTGCAGTGCATGGTCGAGGGGCCTGGGCATATCCCGTTCGACCAGATTGAGATGAACATGAAGCGCCAGGAGCAACTTTGCGACGGCGCGCCGTTCTACGTTCTAGGCCCCATAGTTACCGATATTTTCCCCGGATACGATCATATCACCTCTGCAATTGGCGCAACTATGGCGGCCTATTACGGTGCGTCGTTTTTGTGCTATGTAACGCCGGCGGAGCACCTTACGCTCCCGACGTTCGAGGACGTCCGCACCGGCTGCATCGCTTACAGAATAGCCGCCCATGCCGCCGACATCGCTCACGGCCGACCCGGCTCGCGTGATCGCGACGACGCCATTTCCGACGCACGGGCGGAACTCGACTGGGCGAAGCAGTTTGAACTCGCTTTCGACGGCGAGGCTGCAAAGGAAATCCACCGCAGAGATATGCCCGCGGACGAAGACTACTGCGCGATGTGCGGGAAACGCTGGTGCGCGATAAGACTTTCGCGCGAAGTCAGGCAGTCGCTGGAAGAAAAATAGTTCGTTCCGACTGTTGTAAGACAGACATGCCCATCTCTTTTGGGAAGGGCATGCCACCCATCTCAATTCACGTCGCCCATGTAAATCGGCAGCGGTTTGGTATCCATGTGTTTGATTAATGGACGCAGAGCCTTGGGGTACAGACGATATTCTTCTAACGTCTCGGTTGGCAGCCATTCCACGCCGACCTGGCCTGGGTCCTGCTCGTCGCCGGGAAGCATGTACCAGACGCCCTCGGCGTCCTGCATCTTCAGAACCAGCAGACGCCCATCCTCAACAATAATTGCCTTTGGTGCGCTTCGGATGGTGTGATGCGGTTCGATGTTTATAGTAGTCTCCTTGCTTGCTCAAAAGGGCTGACCTCGCTACTATGAACCACATCGGCGGCTTGACGCCGAGTGCATTAATTAATTGGCGGCTGCATAAGTCTTCTTCTACTTTTTAGTGATTTGTAGACTTTTTCTCTTATGAACGATAACTGTCCGACAATCGGAATTACGATGGGCGACCCGTGCGGGATTGGTCCGGAGATTGTGGTCAAGGCGTTGGCTGACGAATCGATCCGCTCGCAGGGGCGTTTTGTCATTTATGGGTTCAGCGAGCAAATTTCCTACGCTGCCGACCTTTCCGAACTGGACTTCGCCTGGCTTCGCGACCATCACGACGAACCTCACCCCTTCGGGTCTGGCCCGGGCGTTACCGTTCTGGACTACGACGAAATTCCCGCACCGGCCGCAGGTAAGCACGAACCGACGCAATACGGCGGAGCCGCAAGTATGGCGTTCCTCGAAGACGCAATCGTCGCCGCACAGGCCGGCGAGATCGACGCGATGGTAACTGCCCCGATTTCCAAAGAGGCATGGCATCTGGCCGGATTCAAATTCCCCGGACATACCGAACTTCTGGCCAAGCGGACGAAGACGAAAAATTTCGGTATGATGTTCGTCGCGCCGCAGATGAAGATTATCCTGGCGACTATTCATGAGCCGCTGTCCAATATCGTCAACCTCCTCACGATAGGGCGGGTATTCAATCCGATCGACCTTGCAGACAAGGCCTTGCGCGAAATGTTTGGCCTCGACAATCCGCATATCGCCGTTTGCGGGCTTAATCCGCACGCCGGCGAGGGCGGGAGCATCGGCGACGAGGAGAATCGCATCATCGCCCCTGCGATTCTCATGGCCTCCGAGAACGGCATCAACGTTACAGGGCCATATCCTGCCGATACGCTTTTTCGCCGGGCGGTGCGGGGCGAGTTTGATTGCGTGGTGGCAATGTATCACGACCAGGCGCTTATTCCGATAAAACTGCTTGCGTGGGAAGATGCGGTGAATTTGACTGTAGGCCTGCCGATTATCCGCACCAGCCCAGGCCACGGAACCGCCTTCGACATAGCCGGAAAAAACCGCGCCAACCCCGCCCCAATGAAAGCCGCAATCCAACTGGCAATCAACCTGGCAAAACGCCGCGCAGCGGTAAAATAGTCCACGCCTGCCGATCAGGAAATGCTGTTCTCGTATGCCATCCGAAAAATACGAGTTAATAATTCCTGATGTTCGGAGATGTCCGATTTGCTTAGGCGGATACGGTACCGCCCCCAGCGCTTTTCGTAGTCCATCATATCCAACCCGGCTTGTTCAAGATCTTTTTGGATTTCGTCCGATTGTTTCAGTCGTACTGATATATTGAGATACTTCTTTTTTGGGCGGAAAGAGACAAAGTTGTTGGGCTGTCCATCCTTCGCCAAACCGATGTAGAATTTGTTGTACTTAAACTCGAAACCCGGAGCGAAGTTCTTGATAACTACAAGTAATTCGTCAGCCATTCTAACCGTCTTTGTAGTCCCACGGTTTTCCCAGTAGGCCCGATCAGTAACTGCTTGTACTTCATCACCTTCATTATCCAATCCTAAGGCAAGCTCGTCGAGCACTGTCGTAAAAATTAGCGTAACCTGATCTCCGAATTTAAGGGCGTTCATCTGGATAGCAATTAGCGGAATGTTACCGTTGAACAAGCTAATCACGTTTAGGAACCGAGCAGTTATATCTTCGGCTACAATAACCGCACAGTGGTCATATTGTGGATACCGTTTTCGCTCGATATCCCAATACTCAATTGTACGGATAATGTGGCTTTCGTCGGTCTTGCCGAGCTGGATTTCCACCTCGTAACGGCGGTTTGATTCTGCATCTTGAAGCAAAAGATCGAGACGACCTGCACGAGGCTGCTGCCGTTCCCTATCTTTGAGTACAACATCACCCAAACCGAGAATAGACGGGTCTTTTGCTATATGGTCCTGAACCCATTTTTCGTTCAATACAGCATGACTTTTCAACCAAAGTTTTTCTGGTTTAACAAACTTGAGGTCTGCCATTTTATGTTACTCCTTGTTATAGCCGAATCTAACTAACGACATTATCGCACTTTCTGTTGTTTCTGACAAGCCTGCAGTAGGTAAGGCAGGGGGGCTTTGCCTGCAGGATTTGTTAGGAATGTTGGTGGTATTGCATCCTTTTTTTATTTTTGTTGCGGCTCGCATGTATAATAGATTAGAAACGACGAGTATACGGGCGAGCCGAGATAGGCTTAGTCAACCAAGCGCGTGAGTTAATTAATGCGTCGATGTCGCAGGAGGAACACCGATGACCTCAACGGATGAGCAAGATTTTGCTCTTGGCGAAGAAATACGTACGGCGATTGAGTTGATTAGAACAGGCATCAGAGAACTTCAGCGAGTTGATGCTGAAAACGACTTTTATCATTCTCTAATACTATCGCTTGCAAGTGGTTTCGAGCGTCTGATGAAAACTATTATTTGTCTTCAGAATTATCGCCTAAATGGGTCATACAGCGGAAAGCATAACCTTTTCAGTGGCAAGCAGGGGCACGACCTCGTAGAACTATTGAAGGAGATTACAACAGACTGCTTTGACCAATCACATCTAACGGTCCCGGCAGCAAAGGAGGATTTGGCATACTTACAGAAGGATATCCGATTGAGTAGGCTCGTCAAGATATTATCGGAATTTGGGCAGGCCGCGCGATACCACAACTTAGACATTGTCCGCGGACGAACCCCAACAACTCGTTCTACAAGAGAGATGTGGGAAGAACTAGAGATGACAATATTGACAGACCATGACGATTGGGCTGATAAATTGCACGCCAATCCAGGCTTAGATAAGGTCCACAAAAGGATCAATATCGATATCCAGAGCCGTCTTGAAAGATTTGCCAGAGCCCTCGCAAGGCTCTTTACAATCGGCGGGTTAGGTGACAAGGCCAAACAGCACACCGGTACTATCAAGCCTTTTTTGTGTCTTCGTGACGACGAACTCGGTAAACGGAAATATTGATAGCAAGCATATGAGGTATAGTGGTTGGGATTTTTCAAGCCCTCGCCACGGCGAGTCTTTGCTTCGTTCCGACCGGCGGGGCGGTCGTGAACAGCCAATGTGCCGAGGCAGATATACGAACACCCCGATGGGGCTGAACAGGGGGTGCCGTGGTCGCGGCGTTTGCGACCACGCGGATGCGCAAACGTTAACGTGGCCGCAAACACAGCGGCCACGGCACCCGGTTACCTTATTACGGTTGCGGTGGTTTTTTACCGCCGTTGGTGGCTGTGAGGACTCGGTTGACTGCGGCGAGGTAGGCCTTGGCCGAGGCCTCTACAATGTCTGTGCTCAAACCCCGTGCTCGGAACTTTCGCCCGTCGCTATCGACCTCGATAGTTACCTCGCCCTGTGCGTCCTTACCGCCGGTCAATGCCCGCAGCGAATAATCCGTCAGCGTTAATTTCATGCCGGTAATCCGTCGAATTGCTTCGTAAATCGCATCGACGGGTCCGTCACCGGTGGCTGCGTCGGTGATAGTTTCGCCCTCTTTCGACAGCATTACCGTCGCGGTCGGTATGGCGTTCGTCCCGGCTGTGGTTTGCAGGCCCTCCAGTCGCCAAACTTCCGTCGCCAAGCCTACCTGCTGGTCGATAATCGCTTCGATGTCGGCGTCATAGACGCTCTTTTTCTTGTCGGCAAGGACGATGAATTTCTCGTAGGCCTCGTTAAGTTGTTCGTCCGTGAGGGTAAAACCGAGCGACCGAATCTTTTCCTCGAATCCGTGCCGGCCTGAGTGTTTTCCGAATACCAGTCTGCTGGCGGGTACGCCGATGTCTTCAGGCTTCATAATTTCGTAAGTGTGTCGGTCGGCCAGCATTCCGTGCTGGTGAACGCCGGCTTCGTGCGCGAAGGCGTTTTCTCCGACGATGGCCTTGTTCCGCTGGACGTTGACGCCGGTGATGGACGAGACCATGCGTGAGGCGGGATATATTTTCGCCGTTTCGATATTGGTGTCGGCGTCGAGGAAGTCGCGGCGGGTCTTCATTGCCATGACGACTTCTTCGAGCGCGGCGTTTCCGGCGCGTTCGCCCAAGCCGTTGATTGTGCACTCGATCTGTCCTGCCCCCGCGCGAATTGCCGCGAGCGAGTTGGCGACGGCCAGACCGAGGTCATTGTGGCAATGGACGCTGATGACGGTATCGTCGATGTTCGAGACATGCTTGTACAGGTATCGGATCAGGTCGCCGAACTGCGCTGGCATAGCGTAACCGACGGTGTCTGGGATATTTACGGTGGTTGCGCCTGCTTCGATAACGGCTTCGACCACTTCGGCGAGGAATTCCGGCTCGGTGCGTGATGCGTCTTCGGGTGAGAACTCCACGTCGTCGGTATATTCGGTGGCTTGGCGGACGCTTTCGACGCTCATTTTGATAATTTCGTCCTTGGCGCGTTTGAGTTTGTGTTTGCGATGGATTTCGCTTGTTGCGCAGAAGACGTGGATTCGCCGGCGTTCGGATTTGGCGACGGCTTCGGCGGCTCGCTCGATGTCCTTATCGACAGCGCGGGCGAGGGCGGCGATTGTGCAGTTTTCGATAGTTTCAGCCACAGCCTGAACGGCATCGAAATCGCCCGGTGAGGCTATAGGGAAACCGGCTTCGATAATATCGACCCGCAATGCCTCCAGCATCTTCGCCACTTCGAGTTTTTCGGCAAGGTTCATACTGCATCCGGGCGATTGCTCGCCGTCCCGCAGCGTCGTATCGAAGATCAGGATTTTTCTCGGTTCAGCCATAATATCTTCCTTTGTTCCATAGTTTCGTCAGTTACAGTTCATTTTGCCCAATAAAAAAGCCCCGCGATCCTTGGATTAGACCACGGGGCGTCAAAATCTGATGTTCCCGCGATCCGTCAGCCTGCCCCGAGGGGGCGTAGCAATAGCCCCAGCAATAACAGGAGGCTCAAGTTGTCGCGTTGACGGACCATCATTCGAAAATCCTTCAATTACATATTATATCGGTCTTTACCGTTTGGTCAAAGAGAAAAAATGTGCCGACGTAGCATGACCGTCTCGGCCATGCCTCTTTAATTCACGGGCGAGACGCCCGTGCTACGTAACAGGTCAGTTGCCCAGTATTGCCTTTTTCATAGCGGCGATGTGTTCTGGTCCTGTCCCACAGCAGCCTCCGACGATATTAGCGCTGGCTTCGACCAGCAGGGGCGCTTTGGAGGCCATTGCTTCGGGCGTCTCCTTGAAGACGGTTTGCCCGTTCTCGATAACGGGCATACCGGCGTTCGGCATGGCGATGATGGGCATATCCGGCGCTGCTGCTCGCAGGAGTTTGACGACATTGATCATGTGGTCAGGCCCCGTGCCGCAGTTAGCGCCGATGATGTCCGCGCCGGCTTCGATAATAGTTTCGGCGAATTTTTCGGGCGTAACGCCCATCATCGAGGCGTATCCGCCGTGTACCTGTGGGTCGAACGTGAAAGACGCCATCACGACGAGTTTGGTGTTTTCCTTGGCTGCCTTGACGGCTACGGCTGCTTCCTCCAAGGCTGTCATTGTTTCGATAATCACCGCGTCGGCTCCGCCGGCTTCGAAGGCGGTTATCTGTTCGCGGAAGGCGTCGTAGAAGTTCTCTTCCGTTTCCAGTCCGAGCGGGGCCATGAATTCGCCGGTAGGTCCGGCGCTTCCGAGGACGTACTGGTCTTCACCGGCCACTTCACGCGCGACGGCGGCGGCGGCCTGGTTGATTTCAGCGGCGCGATCGTCCAGACCGTAATGCTTCAATTTATATCGTGAGCCGCCGAAGGAGTTACATTCGACGATATCGCTGCCGGCTTGGCGGTATTGGCGATGGATGTCCCTAATGTCGTCTGCTCGTTCGATGCACCACAGTTCCGGGCACTCGCCCGGCTTGAGTCCCTTGTCCTGGAGAAAAGTTCCCATAGCCCCGTCGCAGAAAAGGATTTCACCGGCATTTAATCGTTCCATCATGTTCTTCATTAGTTTTTCCTTTCGGTATTATGAAAGACCTTTGTTTGCTCGTTGTCAAGCGGCTGTACCGATTGCGAGAAAAATAGCGGGACCTGCCAGGCTCTGTCTGAAATAGTTTTCAGACAGAGCCTAATGCTTTGTTTCGCCCGCACCGGAATAAAAGTTTGCTAAAATGTTTTGACACACGCGATGTCGAACGATATCATAACTTGCTTGTCTTGAAACTGGTGGGAGCATGTATTCCGAATGGCTGATGAATTAAAAGGTAAGACGATCCTGCTGGTCGATGATGACCGGGATATTTTGTTGTCGATGAAGACGGCGTTGGCTGAAACCGGCGCTGACATTGAGACGGTTGAGGACGGTGAGTCGGCTGTGCGGAAAGTATTGAAATCGCCGCCTGACCTTATGGTGCTGGACGTGATGCTCCCGAAGAGAAGCGGGTTTCTCGTCCTGGAGAAAATCAGGCAGAAGATAAAGAAAACCGAACCGCCACGGGTAATAATGGTAACAGGGAATCCGGGCACCAGGCATCGTGTTTTTGCCGAGACGCTCGGCGTTGACATGTATCTGAATAAACCTTTCAGGATTGAGAAATTGGTGCAGGGAGTCAAAGATTTACTCATCCCGGAAGAATAGTCGGGTCGATTATTGTTACTGGAAAGAGAAGCGCCGATAGACGCGTGAAAGAAGGCAAAGGGGAAAGAACGGGAATATGATGGGCATTGCAACAGCAGTCGTTAAAGAAGAGATTATAAGTCAGTATCAGCGGCACGATGATGATACCGGTTCGACGGAGGTGCAGATTGCACTGTTGACCGGACGGATCATGCATCTCACCGAACACCTCAAGGCGAACAAAAAAGATCACGCCTCAAGGCGAGGGTTGTTGAAAATGGTCGGGCAACGCAACAGCCTGCTGAAGTATCTGGCGCAGACCGATTCGACACGGTACCAGAAAGTTATCGCCTCTTTGGGGCTGCGAAAGTAACCATCTCCCATTTTATAGTTATCAACAATCAACCTTGGGCTCTCGCTCAATCGCTGTAGTCTATTAAGTTTATGGCTAAATGCTAAACAGGAAAAGTGAAAGTAAGAAAAAGGTAAGAACAGTAAGGAAAAGAAAAGGTAAAGGAAAGAAAATGAAAGAAGCAACGAAAATTGAGAAGGAAATTGGTGCACAAAAGTTAATCATGGAGACCGGCAAGATTGCCAGGCAGTCGCATGGTTCCCTGACGCTTCGATACGGCGACACGGTCGTCCTGGCGACGGCGCTTTCGGCTCCGGCGACGCGAAAAATCGATTATTTCCCGCTTTACGTGGATTATCGAGAGATGCAGTATGCCGGCGGAAAGTTCCCCGGCGGGTTCTTCAAGCGAGAAGGAAGACCATCCGCCAAGGAAATTCTCACCTCACGCATGATCGACCGGACAATTAGACCGCTGTGGCCTAATGATTTCAATAACGAGGTGCAGATTCAGTGCATAGTAGTCTCTGCCGACAAGGATAACGATGCCGACATGCTGTCGATAATCGGTGGAAGCGCATCCTTGGCTTTAAGCCCGGCTCCATTCCTCGGACCCATTGCCGCCGTTCGCGTCGGACGGGTGGACGGCGAATTCGTCGTCTTCCCGACGTTTAAGCAGCGGGAAGAAAGCGACTTCGACCTCATCGTCGCGGGACATCGCGACGCAATCAACATGATCGAACTTGGCGGAAAGGAAGTCGATGAGGATACCGTCGCCAAGGCATGTGCATTCGGCTTCGAGCATATCCAGACGATTATCGGAATGATCGACGAAATGGTCGAAAAGGCCGGTGCAAAAAAAACTTACGAGTCCACACCAATCAGCGAAGAACTGATGGCCACCGTGCTTGATAAATACGGCGAAAAACTCCGCCAGGCGAAGCAGATTAAAGATAAGGCAGAGCGGAACCAGGCAATCTCCGAAATGGCCGACGAACTGGTAGCGGAACTTTGCCCCGAAGACGTCGAGGAACCCGAATACAGCCCCGCCGAGGTTCGCAAGGCGTTCTACAAGACAGAAGGCAAGGTTCAGCGTGAATTGATTCTTTCGGGAACCCGTCCGGACGGACGAGCCGCCGACGAGATTCGTCCCATAACCATCGAAGTACCGGCCCTGCCGAGAACTCACGGCTCGGCGATATTCACACGCGGCGAGACGCAGGCAATGGCCACAGTTACACTCGGCACGCCGCGCGATCAGCAGAAAATCGACGGCCTGCCCGAGGAATACTTCAAGCGCTTCCTCCTGCACTACAACTTCCCGCCGTTCAGTGTCGGCGAGATTCGCCCCATTCGCGGACCCGGACGCAGAGAAATCGGACACGGCGCGCTGGCTGAAAGAAGCCTTCTGCCCGTGCTTCCGGCTGCCGACGATTTTCCCTATACCGTCCGCGTCGTCAGCGAAATTCTCGAATCCAACGGTTCAAGTTCGATGGCGTCGGTTTGCAGCGCTACGCTTAGCCTGATGGACGCCGGCGTTCCGATTACAGCGCCGGTCGCCGGTATCAGCGTCGGCATGGTCAAGGAAGGCGATAAGAAAATCCTCCTGACCGACATCATCGGCGAAGAAGATTTCCACGGCGACATGGATTTCAAAGTGGCCGGTACTCGCGAAGGCATCACCGGTATCCAGGTGGACGTCAAACCCGTCGAGGGGATCGACCATGAAACCATCGTCCAGGCGCTCGAGCAGGCCAAGGCCGCTCGTATGAAACTGCTGGACGAGATTGAAAAGGCAATCGCCAAGCCGCGAGAGGATATCAGCACCTACGCCCCGAAGATGATCAGTATCAAGATCGATCCGGAAAAAATCGGAAAGGTCATCGGACCGGGCGGAAAGATGATCAACGGCCTGTCAACCAAGTACGAAGTCTCCATCGATATCGAGGACGACGGAACAATCTTCATCGCCGGCGTATCGGGCGATGGGGCGGCACAGGCCAGAGCCGAAATCGAATCGATGACCGAAGAGATCAAGGTCGGAAAAATCTACACCGGCAAGGTCGTCGGAATCAAGGATTTCGGCGCGTTCATCGAGGTTCTTCCCGGACAGGACGGCCTGTGCCACATCTCGCAGCTGGAAGACAGGCGAGTTGAAAAGGTCGAAGACGTCTGCAACCTCGGCGATGTAGTGAAGGTCAAAGTCATCGGAATCGACGACAAGGGACGAGTAAAACTCTCCCGCAAAGAAGCAATGGCCGAAGAGAAATAAAATAATTGATCAAACTGGTCGGTTTCTTTTGCCCCTTAGGGCGATGGAAGGTGTCCGGGGGCATAAGCCCCCGGAAGAATGGTTAACAGTGATTAGTCCCGAAGGGACGGCGGAGAAAGTGAGATTTTCCGACGCCCCCTTGGGGCTGATATTTTTGGGCAATCGGCGCTCGTAGGCTGACGCCCACGGCTACTATCCGGTGTCCCTTTGGGGCGAAGCCGGAACCTTTTTCCGTTTTCGTCATATGGATAAAATCGGTGTCTCAACACCCTCAACAAACTGAAGACCTGCTGGAACTTGTCAGGTCCATCGGCAATCTGCCGCATGAGATAAATAATCCGCTCTCGATAATCAAACTGAACCTGGAACTCCTGGCGGAAGATTTCGCCGATATCGACGACGATCGTTGCCGGCGCAACCTTAACCGTCTCCAGCGGGTTCAGGACGAGGTCCGGCGGCTTCAGGATTTTCTCAAAGAATTTCGCAAATACGTCGGCAGCGGGGAACTTCAGTTATCCGAACTGGACCTGCGATTAATTGTCGAAGAATTGACCGACTTTTATCGCCCCCAAGCCGAAAACAGACACGTCGTGCTTCGTTCGGCATTGCCTGATACGTCCGTTTCGTGTCGCATCGACGCCGGGCTGATAAAGCAGGCGATTCTGAACCTTATAATCAATGCCGCCCAGGCAATGAGCGAAGGCGGCGAACTGCTGCTCCGGCTTTCCGCCGATGCAGGTCAGGCTGTGTTTGAGGTTATCGACACAGGCCCTGGGATTAAGCCCGAACTCCGCGAGAAGATATTCGAACCATACTACTCGACGACCAAAGGCGGCACAGGCCTGGGACTGCCGACTGCCCGGCGAATCATTCGTCGCCACGACGGCGACATCACCCTCGACAGCGAGCCGGGAAAAGGAACGCGATTCGTGATCACCCTCCCATTGGCGTAGGCCCATGAAAGGGTGGGACTTTTTGCGGTCCGTAGGACCACGTTGTGGAACGAAACGGAACGAAACGGAACGAAACGGAACAATTCGGAACGATTGGGAACGATTGGGAACAATTGGGAACAAATGGGAACGATTGGGAACGATTGGGAACAATTGGGAAAGTTTCCAAAATCCACAAATCCTTGGCGTGCAGGCAGTTGCGGTTTTTGAGGTCGTTTTTACGCCCATTTTAAAAAATCCGCCATTGCCTATTTTACCTAAACGTCCCAGAGCACCATTGCGGATTGCGAATTGTGGATTGCGGATTCCTCGGTATTCCGGTATTCCGGTTAATCCGTTGACTGGTTGACTGGTTGATTGGTTCATCTGTTTTTCTGTTTTTCCCAAGTCCCAAGTCCCAAGCCTGCCACGGCGTAGTTATGCGAAGCCGGGTCCCTGTCTTCTCATATTCACTTATCAAAGAACACATAAGCGTACCAAGGACGCTCTGTATTAACTTTTGCGTTCGCGTTTGCGCGCGCAAACGCGAACACAAAACGGATAGCGACGCCATAAGTCCTTGGGGGCCTTAGGAAAAGTTTTTTTGGAATTTTTCATCTCCCCGATTTTTGCGTTCGCGTTTGCGCGCGCAAATGCGAACACATAGATTTTTCCATGGTTTTGGATGGGTGTCCTGATGTGGGTGCCGTGGTCGCGGTGTTTGCGACCACGCGGACTTGCGGGCGTTAACGTGGTCGCCCCTTGGGGGCAGGCAAACACCGCGCCCACGGCACCCACATCAGGACCCCCATCCAACACCATGGAAAAATCTATGTGTTCGCATTTGCGCGCGCCAACGCGCCC